>NZ_SSOJ01000140.1 GCF_029871205.1 Pseudomonas sp. BN417
GGCTCCGCGTTGGGCTTCGCTGCGCTCTTCCCAACCTGCACACCGCTGATTGTTGTGGGAGGGCCAAAGCGTCTGCTCGATCCCGTAGGTTGCGGCTGAGCTAAGCGAAGCCCAACATTCCCGGCCGGCTCCGCGTTGGGCTTCGCTGCGCTCTTCCCAACCTGCACACCGCTGATTGTTGTGGGAGGGAAGCGTCTGCTCGATCCCGTAGGTTGCGGCTGAGCTAAGCGAAGCCCAACATCCCGGCTGGCTCCGCGTTGGGCTTCGCTGCGCTCTTCCCAACCTACAAACAGAACGTCAGCCATAAACGAAACCGGCCCCATCAGGGGCCGGTTGCGTATCAGGGTGTCGCTCAGCGCAACTTGTCGACCATCGCGGCCACTACCGACAGCACATCCTTGCCCAGGCGCTTGGAACGCTCGCCGTTCCAGGCCGTGCGCGGGTGCGGGTTGTCGTCGTGATCCTTGAACGGCATCTCGATGGTGAATGACAGGCAGTCGAAGGCCATGCCCACGGCGTTGCAGGCCAGGGTGGTATTGGCCTTGCCCGGTTCGTCGCGGGGGTAGCCGAAGGCGGTCTGGAACTCCGCGCCCATGTCCACCAGGCGCTTGCGGAACTCGCTTTCCAGGGCTTCCAGGCGCGGCGTGTAGCCGGGGTTGCCTTCGCAGCCGGCGGTGAAGACGTGGGGAATTTCCTCGTCGCCATGGATATCGAGGAAGAGGTCCACGCCCACCTTGCGCATCTGCTGCTGGACGAAAAACACCTCGGGCGTCTCGGTGTCGTCGGCCGACTGCCAGGCGCGGTTGAGGTCCTTGCCGGCGGCGTTGGTGCGCAGGTGACCGCGGAAGGCGCCGTCGGGGTTCATGTTCGGCACCAGGTAGAGGTCGGCCTTGGCCAGCAGCGCGTCCATCTCGGCATCGTCACGGCGCGAAAGGCGGTCGATCACCCCTTCCATGTACCACTCGGCCATGTGCTCGCCGGGGTGCTGCTGGGCGATGATCCACACCTTGCGCTGGGCGTCGGGGTTGCGGCTGACGCGCAGCAGCGGGATCTCGCGTCCCTCGATGCTCTTGCCGATGGCCAGCACCTCGGCGCCGGCCTTGTCCAGCGCCTCGCTGACCAGCCACTCGTGGCGGGCGCGGCTGTAGGGCTCGAAATAAGCGAACCAGATCTGCTCGTGGGTCGGCTCCAGGGCGAAGTGCAGGCCCTTGTCGTCGAAGCTGCTGGGTACGCGGAACCAGTGGACCTGGTCGTAGGAGGCGGCGGCGTTGTAGCCGGTCCAGGCATGGCTGTAGGCGGACTGCCCGGCATTGGTCAGGCTGAAGGCGTGGCGCTGGCCAGGGGTGAGACCCTCGACCTTGAAGTGGAACCACTGGAAGTGGTGACTCTTCAGGTCCGGGCGCATGGCCAGCAGCACCTGTTGCGGGTTGCTGGCATCAATCACTTCGATATTGCCGCTGTCGAAGTCCGAGCTGATCTTCATGGATACCTCAGGGCGGTGTTTCACGGTTGCAACAGGATCGCAGGTCGCATTGCGCGGGGAAATCGTCGGGGCGACACGGACGGACAGCCGGCGCGCCCCGGGCGTGACTCATTCGCCCCGATCTTCCAGCCTGGCCAGACGCGCTTCCAGGTCGGCGACCCGGGCTTCCAGTTCTTCGATACGGGCATCGGCGGCAGCACGGGATTCGCCACGCTCCGGCTGGCTGGCGCGGGCTTCCAGCAGGGCCTCGAGGTCGGCCGGCTCGCCCATCAGGTGCATGTAGCGGTCCTCGCGCTGCCCACCCTGGCGCGGCAGCAGCACCGCCAGGCCCCGGCCGATCAGGCGCTCCAGCTGGTGGCGGACGTGCTCCGTGTCGTCGAAGTCGGCCATGCGGTTGCTGCGGGTCAGTAGCTCGCCGAGGGTCTGCGGGCCGCGCAGGAGCAGCAGGCCGATCAGGATCAGCTGCGGTTGCACCAGTTCCAGGGCCTTGTCGGTGCGCTGCTCCCAGCGGTCGGCACGGCTGCCCATCACCAGCCTTACCAGGCCACGCGACTCGAGGCCACGCAGGCTCTGGCCGGCCTGGCCGGGAGTGACGTTCATCACCGGCTCGCGGCTGGTCTTCTGGTTGCAGGCCAGCACCAGGGCGTTGAGGGTCAGCGGGTAGGATTCCGGGGTCGTGGCCTGCTTCTCGATCAGGCTGCCGAGGAGTCGGGCCTCGATGGCATTGAGGGGGGATTCGGCGAACTGGGCATGGATCTCGGTGGACATTGCGGCATCCGTCTTCTGAAAAGTGCCATTAGCCTAACCCGCTGCAGGCTGTTGAGCGAATCGATCCACCAGGAAATCGATAAAGGCCCGCACCTTGACCGGCAGCCGCCGCCCCGGCGGGCACACGGCGTAGATCTGCGAGCTGGGCAGCGGGTACTCCTGCAGGACCTCCACCAGCCGGCCGTTGGCCAGGCTCTCCGCCAGCAGGAAGCGTGGCAGCGACACCAGCCCCAGGCCATCCACCGCGGCCTGCACCAGCACCTCACCATTGTTCGCCATCAATCGCGGTCGTATCGCCACCGAGCGCCATTCTCGGCCCATGAGGAACTGCCACTGGCTGCTGTTGGCGCGGTTCTTGTACCCCAGGCAGACGTGCTCGCGCAGGTCGTCGGGCACCGTGGGCCGGCCATGGGCCGCGAGGTAGCCGGGGCTGGCGCAGACGGCATGAGGACAGGGCCCCAGCTCGCGGGCGACCAGGGTCGAATCGCTCAGCCGGCCGATGCGCAGGGTGATGTCGTAGCCCTCGTTGACCAGGTCCACATAGCGGTCGTTGAGGTCCAGTTCCACTTCCAGGCCGGGATGGGCCTGCATGAACTGGTTGAGCGCCGGCGACAGATACTTGAGGCCGAAGGACATGGGCGCTGCCAGCCGCAGCCGCCCCCGCAGTTCGCTCTGCAGGCTGCGGGTGGCTTCTTCGGCCTCGGCCAGGTCGAGGAGGATGCGCTGGGTGCGCTCGAAATAGTCCAGGCCGGTTTCGGTCAGGCTGAGCCGCCGCGTGGTGCGATTGAACAGCCGGCACTCCAGGTGCCGTTCCAGGGCGCTCATGCGCCGGCTGACCACCGATTTGGCGATGTTCAGCCGCTGAGCCGCCGCCGAAAAGCCACCGGCCTCGACCACGACTACAAATACCCGCATGTCTTCGAACAGGTTCATCTCTGGCTGCCAGTGAGGGGCGATGAGCCTTTATTGCAGGTTAGGCGGATTTGGGCATTGGCATTCGTTAAGACAGGTAGCTGCCCTGCGAACCCTTGTGGGGGCGAATTCATTCGCTGAGGGCAGCGCAGCTGCCCCTGGGAGGCCCAAGGGCGAACCTTCGGTCCGCATAGCGATTGAAATCGCCCCCACAACAAGAGCAGCACCAAAGCATCATCGCACCAGCACCACCCTCCCCTCCACCACTTTCACCGGCACCGCCTCCAGCCGGCTGCCTTCGCAGGGGCCTTCGATGCAGTGCCCATCCTCGAAGCGAAACATGGCGCTGTGATGGGCGCACATCAGCACCTGGCCACGGTAGGTGCAGAACTCGCCGGGCCGGTAGTCCAGGGGCACGGAGAAATGCGGGCAACGGTTGCGATAGCCCCATACCTCCTCGCCCCGGCGCACCAGCACCACAGACTGGGCGTGACCTTCCAGCTCGGCCTCCAGGGCCAGGGCACCGCCATCGGCGATGGCGGCCAGCTCGCAGAGCCCGCTCATCCACGCAGCTCCGGATTGCCCAGCCCCCAGTTCCAGGGACGGATCTCGATCTGTTCGAACAACCCGGCGCGCACGTAGGGATCGTCGCCGAGAAAGGCCTGCACATCCGCCAGGCTCATGGCCTCCACCACCAGCAGGGTGCCGTTCATATAGCCGTTGCCGGAGTCCAGGGTGGGGCCGCCCAGGCGCACCACCACCCGGTGCGGATAGGGATTGCGCAGGTGCTCGCGATGGGCCGGACGCACCTGGTTGCGTAGCGCCAGCCTATCCGGCTTGTCGGTGGCGAAGACGGCGAAGTACTGGCTCATGCCCGCTCCAGCACGAAGTCGTAGGCGGCCAGGCGGAACGGTCCGTCGAAGTCATACCGCTCCGCCAGCGGATGGTCCGCCTGGCAACGCTGGTAGACCACCTTGAGGGAATCCTTCACGCCGAACACCACGTCCGACTCCAGGTAAGGGTCGTCATGGTTGAACAGGTGGGTGACCAGGGTGCGGCGGCCTTCGGCCATGACCATGAAGTGCAGGTGCGCCGGGCGCCAGGGGTGGCGATCGCTGGCCTGCAGCAGGCGGCCGACCGGACCGTCGGTGGGGATGGGATAGCTCACCGGGACTATGGTGCGGATGGCGAAGCGACCTTCCTCATCCGTGCGGTAGCGGCCGCGCAGGTTGCTCAACGGCTGCTCCGTGTCCTGGCCGGAATACATGCCGTTCTCGGCGGTCTGCCAGACGTCCAGCACAGTGTTGGCGATGGGCTCGCCGTCGGTATCCAGCACCCGGCCCAGCACCAGGGCCGGCTCGCCAGGGGTGAAGGCCATGTTCTCGCCCTGGCCGCGTTCGGGCATGCCGGCAATGTAGAAGGGACCGAACACCGTGGTCTCGGTGGCGGCCTTGGCGGCCCGGTGGTTGATGGCGTCCACCAGCATGGACAGGCCAAGCACATCCGACAGCAGGATGAATTCCTGGCGCACCACGCCATCGCACATCCTGCCGGTGTCGGTGAGAAAGCGGATGCCTTCCAGCCACTCTTCCTCGCTCAGCTCCACCTCGCTGGCGAAGGCGTGCAGGTGGCGCACCAGCCCCTGCAGGACCTGGCGCAGGCGCGGGGTGGGCGTATTGCCGAAGGCGGCGACGGCCTGGGCGGAGATTTTCGCTTCGTTGGGCGGGATATCGTTCATCTCTTATTCCCGTGGGTCTCGGTTCGAATCGACCGTAGGGTGCGCCGTGCGCACGGAAAATCCCGCACGGAGGCATCGGTGCGCACAGCGCACCCTACGAGAAGGAGTCATGTCGGTGGCAGCCCCTGCCAGGCGCGGAGCAGCAGGGCTTCGATGGCGTCGCGCTCGAAGGGGCGCGGGTTGTAGTAGGGGCTGGAGCAGGCGATCTCCGCGGTTTCCGCCGGGCCCTCCTTGGGCAGGCCGATTTCCGCCAGGGAGGCCGGAATGCCCAGCTTGCGGTTGAGGGCGAAGAGCAACGGCCCCACCTCCTCCGCTTCCCGTCCCCCCAGGGCGCGGGCGGCACGGCGCAGGGGTTCGGCGGCGGCTTCGCGGTTGTAGTGGGCCGCATGGGGCAACACCACGGCGTGGGCCTGGGCGTGTGGCAGGTTGAAGGTGCCGCCCAGGGTGTGGCAGAGCTTGTGGTGGATGGCCATCCCCACCGAGCCCAGGCAGATGCCGGCGAGCCAGGCGCCATAGAGGGCGCGGCTGCGGGCTTCGGCGTCCAGCGGGTTGGTCACCACCCCGGGCAGGGCTTCGGCCAGGGCGCGGATGGACTCTTCGGCCATCAGGCCGATGATGGGATTGGCGTCCTGGGCGTAGAGCGCTTCCACCGCGTGGGCCATGGCGTTCATGCCCGAGCAGGCGGAAATGGCCACCGGCAGGCTCAGGGTCAGCTGCGGGTCGTAGACGACGGTCTTCGGCAATACGCGGAAGTCGCGGCCTGTCTTCTTCAGGCGGTTCTCGGTGAGGCCGTAGATCGGCGTCATCTCGGAGCCGGCGTAGGTGGTCGGCACCGCCAGGATCGGCAGCCCGGACTCCAGGGCGATGGCCTTGCCCAGGCCGATGGTGGAGCCGCCGCCAATCGCCACGCAGCAATCGGCGTCGAGCCTTGCCGCCTCGGCGCGGGCGGCGCGGGCCACCTCGACCGGCACATGCATCACCGCCTGCGGATAGACCCCGGCGGCGCGCTCGCCGAGGATGCCCGCCACCCGCTCGCCCAGGTGGCGCTGCTCGGGGGTGGTGAGGATCAGCGCGCGGCGGGCGCCGAGCTTGTCCAGCTCCTCGGCGAGGGATTCCAGCTTGCCCCAGCCGAATACCACGCGGGAGGCCAGGCCCTGATAGATGAAGGGGTTCATGGTCGACCTCAGCGCTTGAAGTGGGGCGGGATCTTGGCGTCCACGTTGACCCACACGGAGCGGGCCTCGGTGTAGTCATGGATGGCCTCGAAGCCCATTTCGCGGCCGTAGCCGGACTGGCCGACGCCTCCGAAAGGGCTGCCGGGGCTGACGCGCTTGTAGCAGTTGATCCAGCACATGCCGGCCTGGATGTGCGCCGCCATGCGATGGGCACGCTGCAGGTCGCGGGTCCAGAGGCCGCTGCCGAGGCCGTACTGGGTGCCGTTGGCGATGGCCAGGGCCTCCTCGTCCGTGGAGAAGCGCAGCACGGTGACGAAGGGGCCGAATACCTCTTCCTGGGCGACGCGGTGATGCGGCTGGGCTTCCACCACCGTCGGCTCGATGTAGTAGCCATCGGCCAGGGCCGGGTCCGTCGGCGCCTTGCCGCCAGAGAGGATGCGGCCGCCCTGCTCGCGAGCGATGTCCACGTAGGCCAGCACGCGGTCACGGTGCTGGGCGGAGGTCAGCGGGCCCATCTCGGTGTCCGGGTCCAGCGGGCTGCCCAGGCGGATGGAACGCGCCAGGCCGATGAAGCGTTCAAGGAACTCGTCGGCGATGCGCTCGTGCAGGATCAACCGCGAACCGGCGATGCAGGCCTGGCCCTGGTTATGGAAGATGGCCCAGGCGGCGCCATTCACGGCGGCGTCGAGGTTGGCGTCCTCGAAGACGATGTTGGCGCCCTTCCCGCCCAGCTCCAGTTGCACGCGCTTGAGGTTGCCCTGGGAGGCCTCGACTATGCGCCGGCCGGTGGCGGTGGAGCCGGTGAAGGCGATCTTGCCCACGTCCTCGTGCTCGGCAAGGCGCTGGCCGGCGGTATGGCCGTAGCCCGGCACCACGTTGACCACGCCATCGGGAAAGCCCACTTCCTTCATCAGCTCGGCGATGCGCAGGGTGGACAGCGGGGTGATCTCCGACGGCTTGATCACCACCGTGTTGCCGGCGGCCAGGGCCGGGCCCATCTTCCAGCTGGTGAACATCAGCGGGAAATTCCACGGCACGATCTGCCCGACCACGCCGATGGGCTTGCGCTGCACATAGTTGAGGAAGCCGGTTTCCACCGGGATCACCGAGCCCTCGATCTTGTCGGCCATGCCGCCGAAATAGCGGAAGCAGGCGGCGGTGCGCGGCACGTCGAGGTTGCGCGAGTCGCGGATCGGGTGGCCGGTATCCAGCGACTCCAGCTGCGCCAGTTCCTCGAGATGCTCCTCGATCTTGTCCGCCAGCTTCAGCAGCAGGCGCCCGCGCTCGGCGCCGGACAGCGCGGCCCAGGCCGGAAAGGCACGTTTGGCGGCAGCCACCGCCAGGTCGACGTCCTCGGCTTCGGCGGCGGCGATCCGGGTGATCAGCGAGCCATCGTGGGGCGACAGGACGTCGATGGTCCCGCCCTTCAAGGCCGGAACGAAGCGGCCGTCGATGAAGAGTTGGTTCTGCATGGAAAAGCTCTCCGGGCGCCGCAGCGAACCGCGACGTCTGTGTGAGATGGATTAGTCCCCTCTCCCCTCCGGGGAGAGGGCTAGGGAGAGGGGTGTGGCGACCTCAGAACTCGACCGGATACGGCGGGAGCTCACCGCTCTCGTAGCGCTGCGGCAGGTTCGGCGTGGCGTTCTCCCAGACCAGCAGCATGGAGCGCTTGGTGGAGTAGCCCTGGTGGCGGATGTCCGCCGGCATCGCGCAGATATCGCCCGGGCGCATGGTGATGCGCGCGCGCGGTGCGCCATCGTCCTTGTCGGCCACGTCCCAGATGATTTCGTCAGACAGCTGCAGGAACCACTCCACGCGGTCATTGCCGTGGAACACCGGCAGGATGAACTCCTCGGTGGTCGGGCAGAACAGGCTGGCCTTGCACACCGAGCTGACCGAGGGGTTCCAGGTCACGTCGGAGCGGGACAGGTACTTGTACAGGTTGAAGGCGTGCAGCTCACCTTCGAAGCCCTCGGCGGCGTGGACTTCCGGTTCGTCCTGGGGCACGTCGGCGAACTGGCGGTTCACCGGCAGGTCGTTGCGCAGCGGCGAGTCGTCCGGCAGGCCGGGCATGCGCCGGGTGGCCACGCGGAAGCGCTCGATGGCCTCGATATTGTCACCATTCTTGCGGCCGAAGGCGCTGCCGGTTTCTTCCGGCGCGGCGAAGGGGTCGAAGCCGGCGTTGGTCCAGTCGCGCAGGATGGCCTTGAAGGTAGCCATGATCTTCGGCGTCTCGAACTGCTCGGTGTAGTCGACGCCCGCCTCGCGCAGCACACCATTGAAGGTGCCGGCGTAGAGGTCGACCTTGCCGTAGTGGTTGCGGGTGCCGATCACCTCGTCGAAGTTCACCCAGCCGTAGAAGAAGCCCCAGGCCACGTCGCGCATGGTGGCGCGCAGGAAGGCGTCGGCGGGGATCAGGTGCGAACGCTCCTGGCCCTTGGCCGGCCACTGGATGCGCACGAAGTACTCGTCGCGGGACAGGGTGAAGGCGCCCAGCTTGAAGGTGCGGTAGCCGGTAACGGTATCGGGCAGGCTGGCTTCGACTTCATCGGCGGCGAAGCTGGCGGAGGTGTCGAGGGTTTCGAGCATGGCCATGGTGGATGTCCTCTTGTTCTGGTTGTCGGTCGGGGCTGTCACTTCAGGCAGATGTCTGCCCACTTCTCCACCGACAGCGGTCCCTTGATGGTCTGCAGCAGCAATACGCCGGGGCGCGCGCTCTCGAAGCGGTAGGCGCAGCCAGCCGGCAGCAGCGCCTGGTGGCCGCCCTTCAGCAGCACGTAGCCCATGGGGCGCCCCTTGGGCTGATCCCCCGCCAGCCGGGTGCCCTCGCCTTCGGTCAGCGGCTGGTCGAGCTTGAGGAAATCCACCCGCAGTTCGCCGTCCACGGAAATCGCGAACTCGTCGTGGGCGCAGGTGAACCAGGGGGACTGGCCTTCGGCGCGCAGGGTCTCGATGACGTAGCCGAGGTTCAGGCCGACCACCACCTTTTCATAGGGGGCGGACTTTGCGGCGACCTCGAAGATGTTGGAGAAGGCGTAGTGGCGGGCTTCGCCCTGGATGATCTCGATCGAACCCTTGCGATGGTCCTCGAGCGAGCCGAAGACAGTACGGAACGCGGCAGTGCTCATCTCATTCACCGTTTGTTGTTGTAGTGGGTGAAGTGAACGTTACGAGCAGGGCCGCCGGCCAACAATTCCAGGGCAGGCGACAACAGTGTTTGCGAAACGCGAACAGTGCAGAAGAGGCTCTATTACGCGGATTTCAGCGAATCCCCAGACCTCGCTTCAAGGGAAATTTCCGCCCTGCAGCAAGCGATGGACTGGGCCTATCGCCCAAATAAATCGAATAAATCGATTATGCCAATTCAAAGGAAAAACCTTTCCATTTTGCGTAAAGGTGCTCTTATTTTCTTTCTAACTTATTGTTTTTAAAAGACCACACCCAAGTATCACTGGCATCGATAGCAATCATCACGCAGCATCACTTCTTGATCGAAATTACATCAGTAACATGGGCCCCGTAGACGAATTCCAACCCCCTTCACCGAGGTGCCCAAAATGAAAAAGCAAATCCTTGCCAGCCTGTTCATCGCCAGCCTGTCCGCCTCTGCTTTTGCGCTGTCCGTCGCGGAGGGTGGCTCCGATCACACCAGCATCCACCGCGTAGCCGAAGGCGGTGCCGATCGCACTGGCGCCAACCGTATCGCTGAAAGCGGTGCCGAACGTTCCGAGTCCCTGCGTGTAGCCGAAGGTGGTTCCGACCGCACCAAGGGCTTCGACGTAGCTGAAGGCGGCTCCGACCGCACCAAGGGCTTCGACGTAGCCGAAGGCGGCTCCGACCGCACCAAGGGCTTCGACGTCGCTGAAGGCGGTTCCGACCGCACCAAGGGCTTCGACGTAGCCGAAGGCGGCTCCGACCGCACCAAGGGCTTCGATGTCGCTGAAGGTGGTTCCGACCGCACCAAGGGCTTCGACGTAGCCGAAGGTGGTTCCGACCGAACCAAGGGCTTCGATGTCGCTGAAGGTGGTTCCGACCGCACTGGCGCCAACCGCATCAGCTGATCCCGAGGCAACCAGAGGCAGGCAATCACGATGTATGCATCCCCTCGACAGGCAGAAGGCGCCACTTGTGGCGCCTTCTTTCTTTTTGGGAAATGCAAAGGGAACCGTTCTTCCTGCGGGGGCGATTTCAATCGCTGAGCAGACCGCAGGGCTGTCCTCCCGACCATCCGACGAGCTTCGCCATTACGTCCCCTTCCCCCGCAACTCCTTCGCCACCCTGAACTGCATCTCGTAGGCCGGTCCTTCCACGCTGTCCGGGTCGCGGGTGTAGCGCGCCGCGAACTCCTCCACGCCCCATTCCCGGTACTGCTGCACATGCCGGAGCTCATGGGCCCAAAGCGCCAGATCCTCCGTGGCGCCCTCGGGGAAGCGGAAGACGATGATGTCGACAAGGGTAACGGCCTTGATATCCGGGTTCTGCAGCATGGCGCTGGCGGCACTGAGCTCGCTGCTGTCGCCGATCCGGTAACGCACCGCGTCCAGCAGCGCGGCATCGTAATAAGGCAGCAACTGGCGCCTGATCTCGGGCGGAATAGCCTCGGTTCCCGCAGCGGCCGCAGCCGCGCGGGATTGCACCAGCCACTGCTGCAAGGCGTCGGCCGCCACCTGGGTGACCTCGCCGGGCAACGGCCCTATCACCTCCCTGGCATCGGGCAGGCAGATGCAGGAGGTCACGCAGACCTCGTACTGCCCCGGCGGACAGGCCAGAACTGCGGCATGAAGACTGAACGCGCCGAGTGCCAGCGCGATCCTTGGAACGAACTTGGCCATCTGACCCTCTTCGGTACGTTCGAGGTGCTCCAACTGCTCTGACTCCGTTTCCGGGGAAATGGCGCAACCCTTCGGCCAACCGGCCCATACCGCCTGGGTGCGGCGCTCTGCTAACGTGATGCAGGCCATCTCGCGGAAGGGAATTCATGCTCGCATTCATCCAGAACCACCCCTTGGTATTCGGCGTCGCCCTGTTGCTGCTCGATCTGCTCGCCTGGCGCTTCATTCCCGCCGAACACCGGACCTGGCGGGTGTGCGGCCGCCTGGGCCTGTTCCTTCTCTACAGCGCGGTGATCATCGACGCCGGGATGAACCCGCTGCAGCCCCCGCCCTGGCCGGACAGCACCCTCAACCTGGTGGCCACCGTGCTGGAAATCGTCTGGTGGCTGTTCTGCGCGCGCACCCTGACGGTGGTGCTCGGCCTGCTGATGCCGCGCATCGGCCATGCCGGCCGGCTGCTGCAGGACCTGCTGGGTGCAGTGATCTTCCTGGTGGCGGTGGTCGCCGCGGCGGCCTATGTGATGCAGCTGCCGGTGAAGGGCCTGCTGGCCACTTCCGGGATCATGGCCATCGTCATCGGCCTGGCGCTGCAGAGCACCCTCAGTGACGTGTTTTCCGGCATCGTCCTGAACACCACCAAGCCCTACCAGCTGGATGACGTGATCTCCATCGACGGCACCGAAGGCAAGGTGGTGGAGATCGACTGGCGCGCCACCCACCTGCTCACCAGCCAGGGCAGCACGGTGGTGATCCCCAACTCGGTGGCGGCCAAGACCAAGGTGCACAACTTCAGCCGCCCCAACGACCTGACGGGCGTGTCCATCAGCCTCAAGGTCGCCACACAGGTACGCCCGCGGCGGGTGCTGGATGCCCTGGAGAAGACGGTGCAAGGCATCAGCGCCCTGCTCCCCTCGCCAAAACCCAAGGTGGCGATCAAGGGCTCGGACCTGGAATCCATGGAATACGAGGCCAGCGGCTTCATCCGCACCGGCGAGAACAAGACCGAGATCCGCAACCTGATGTACGACCTGGCGCACCGCCACCTGGAAGCCGCCGGCATCGCCTTCAGCAGCGACGCCGCGCCCCAACCCTGGTCGCGCCCGCGCCTGCTGCTGGAGGAGGTGAAAGTCTTCCGCGCACTCAGCCACGAGGAAAAGGACAACCTCAGCCAGCTGATGTCGCCCCTGGCCTTTTCCGCCGGGCAGGTGGTGCTCGGCTTCGGCGAGGTGTCAGACGGCCTGCTGGTGATCGGCACCGGCGTGGTCTCGGCGGCGGTGCCGGACGGCGCCGGCATGCTCGAGGCGGGCCGCATGGGGCCGGGGGAGATCCTCGGCGAAGAAGGCATCGCGGGCGACGCGCCGTCCCAGGCGCAGTTCACCGCCCTCACCTCCTGCGTGCTCTACCGCATCGAGAAAGAGGCCATCCGTACCTGCCTGGACGAGCGCGTGGAAGTCCGCGCCGCCCTCACCCGGCTGCGCAGCTTCCGCGAACAGGCCAGCCGTTCGCTGCTGCTGCAGAAACCCCAGGCGATCAAGAAAGGCGGCTTCCTCAGCTGGCTGCACAAGAAGCAGTAGCGCGGCCGTTCGGCGAATTTCCTGAAAAAACCAATAATGGCATTTTTTTATGCTTTAATTGATTTTGTAGGACTTTCCGCCATGCGAGGATTCCGTCATGAAACTCCGGACACTGGCTTTACTGCTGCTTGTCACGCTCGCCCAACCCCTCTGGACCCAGGCCGCGCAGGAGCCGGCCAAGGCCACCGCCGACAGCGCCGCACTGACCACCCGCCTGGCGCTGCGCGACCTCTGGGTGGAGCACATCTTCTGGGTCAGGAGCTACGCCATCGCCAACCAGGATGGGCAGAAAAAACAGGCTGAAGCCGCCGCCACCAGCGTGGTGAGCAACGCCAAGGCCATCGCCAACAGCATCGCTCCGCTCTACGGCCAGCCGGCGGCGGACCAGCTGCTGGAATTGCTGGCCGGTCACTGGAGCGCCGTGAAGCACTACAGCGATGCCAGCGTGGCCAAGGATGCCGATGGCAAGAAAGCAGCAGTCAGCGACCTGACCCGCAATGCCAAGGGCATCGCCAAGTTCCTGTCCAGTGCCAACCCCAACCTGCCGGAAGACGCCCTGGTCAACATGCTCAGTGCCCATGGCGGGCACCACGTGGCGCAGGTCGACCAGTTGAGCAAAGGGGATTTCGCCGGTGAAGCGAATACCTGGGAAGCCATGCGCAAACATATGCTGGTGCTGGCCGACACCCTCACAGCGGCGCTGGTCAAGCAGTTCCCGGACAAGTTCTGAAACCGGCCGCAGGGCCTTGCGAGGTAGTCGAATGCTTCAAGGAATGGGACGAACCCAGCAGGACCTGCTCGGGGCCCTGCTCTACCAGCCGGGCGGCATGAGCATCGACGAGCTGGCCGGCCACCTGGCGGTGACCCGTACGGCGATCCGCCAGCACCTGGCCGCGCTGGAGCGTGACGGGCTGATCCTGCGGGGCGAAACGCGGCCCACCGGCCGCCGCCCCGAGCAGCTCTACCTGCTCAGCTCGCACGGACGCGAGCTGTTTCCCCGGCAGTACCAGTTGCTCGCCGACCTGCTGATCGACGAAGTCGCCGCCATCATCGGCCGCGATGCCCTGCTGCGCCTGATGCGCACCCTGGGCCGCAAGCTGGCCACCGACATGGAAGCGCAGGTGGTGGACGAGGCACGTATCGTCCAGCACATGAACCAGGCCGGCTACGAGGCGGAAGTCTTCTTCCGCTCCTCCGGCGAGCCGGAGATCGTCGCGCACAACTGCGTCTTCCATCACCTGGCGGCAGCCCACCCGGAAGTCTGCGAACTCGACCTGGCGCTGATCGGCACCCTCGGCGGCGGCCAGGTCGAACACCTCGAATGCATGCTCCGCCACGGCCAGGTCTGCCGCTTCCGGGTCGACCGCAAGCCCTGACCCGCGGCTCGCAACGGCAAGGCTGTGTCAGCGGTCGGTCGAGGGGCGCTGCTGCGCCAGCCACTCCTCCCGTGTCAGCTCCCAGACTTCCGTGCTGAGGCGGCCGGAGACGTAGTCGCGCTCCTCCGTCGCCACCAGGCGCATGCCGCTGCGCTCGGAGATCCGCCGGGACGCCAGGTTGGCCGCGGCCTTGGGCACCCGCATCAACGGCCGGCCGAGCACCTCGAACCAGTAGCGGGTCACCGCCTCGGCGGCCTCGCTCGCCAGGCCCTCCCCCTGCCAGGCCGGGTCGAGCCAGAAACCGCGGTTGTTGCCCGGCTCCTCGCGCAGATTGATCAGCCCGATCAGGCGCCCGCGCTCGCTGCGCGGGCGAATGCTCCAGTGCCATTCGCGCCCGGCCGCCATGGCCGGCAAGGCGACGTCGCGCAGGTAGCTCAGCGCGCCATCCTCGGGATAGGGCCAGGGCACCTGGCAGGACAGATAGCGCACCACCTCCCACTGCGGGAAGACGCCTTGGATCGCTTCTGCATCCTCCAGACACAGGGGTTCCAGCAACAGTCGCGGCGTGCTGAGGGAAGGCAAGGTGGTGACCATGGGGCGAGTCCATCGAACAGGTAGCGCTCGAGCTTATCCGGCGAACCGGGGCTTGTCCGCCCTCCGCCGCTTTCCCTGAAAATCGAGATTCCGCTGCAGCAGTGGCGGAAATCCGCCGCCTAAGCCGCCTGAAGCGTCCATTCTTGGCGGATTCTCGCCAACCCCGCATGCGTTGGCCGGCCCGAGAAGAGCCGACATGGCTATTTCATGGACATTTCACAGATCCGGCACGCCCCTTGCCTACGCACCGACCTTTTCGAGAAACGCAAAGGGACGGTCCCATGAAAAAACTCCTCCTAGGGCTCCTCTGCCTCACCGTGCTCGGCTGTGCCAAGCATGAAGAGCCGGAGAAGACGGTCGACGTGCTGCTGATCGGCGCCGGCATCATGAGCGCCAGCCTCGGCACCTACCTCAACGAGCTGGAACCGGACTGGACCATCGACATCTACGAACGCCTGGACCAGGTCGCCGCAGAAAGCTCCAACCCCTGGAACAACGCCGGTACCGGCCACTCGGCCTTCTGCGAGCTGAACTACACCCCGGAAACCGCCGATGGTGGCATCGACATCAGCAAGGCGGTCGAGATCAACGAATCCTTCGAGATCTCCAAGCAGTTCTGGGCCTATCAGGTCGAGCGCAATGTGCTGAGCAACCCGAAGTCCTTCATCAACAGTGTTCCGCACATGAGCTTCGTCTGGGGCGACGACAACATCGCCTTCCTCAAGAAGCGCCACGCCGCCCTGCAGCACAGCTCGCTGTTCCGTGGCATGGAGTACTCCGAGGACCATGAGCAGATCAACAAATGGGCGCCGCTGGCGATGGAAGGCCGCCCGGCCGAGCAGAAAGTGGCCGCCACCCGCATGGCCATCGGTACCGACGTCAACTTCGGCGAAATAACCCGCCAGCTGATCGATTCCCTGACCCGCAATGACAAGGTCAAGCTGCACCTCAAGCACGAAGTGCGCGACATCCAGCGCAATGACGACGGTACCTGGACGGTCACCGTCGCCGACCTCGGCAACGGCGAAGCGGAAACCAGCGTCAAGGCCAAATTCGTCTTCATCGGCGCCGGCGGTGGCGCCCTCAAGCTGCTGCAGAAATCCGGCATCCCGGAAGCCGAGGGTTACGCCGGCTTCCCGGTGGGCGGCCAGTTCCTCGTCACCCGCAACCCGGAAGTGGTGGCCCAGCACCAGGCCAAGCTCTACGGCAAGGCGTCCGTGGGCTCCCCGCCCATGTCCGTGCCGCACCTGGATACCCGCGTGATCGACGGCCAGAAGGTGCTGCTGTTCGGCCCCTTCGCCACCTTCTCCACCAAGTTCCTGAAGAACGGCTCGCTGCTGGACATGTTCAGCGCCCTGACCACCGACAACATCGGCCCGATGACCCATGCCGGCCTCGACAACCTGCCGCTGAGCACCTACCTCATGGGCCAGCTGATGCTGAGCCAGGCCGATCGCATGCACGAGCTGCGCGAGTACTTCCCGCAAGCGAAGGACGAGGACTGGGAGCTGCTGACCGCCGGCCAGCGCGTGCAGGTGATCAAGAAAGACGCCGACAAGGGCGGCATCCTGCAGTTCGGCACCGAGGTCGTCAGCTCCGCCGACGGCAGCATCGCCGCCCTGCTGGGCGCTTCGCCGGGCGCCTCCACCGCCGCGCCGATCATGCTCAGCGTCCTGGAGAAGACCTTCAAGGACGAGGTCCAGACCCCCGAGTGGCAGGCCAGGCTGAAGGAGATCATCCCCTCCTACGGCCGCAAGCTGAACAACGACCTGGAGCTGACCAACCAGGTCCGCGCCTGGAGCAGCGAGCGCCTGCAGCTGGAGTACGTGCCCGTCCTGCCGGAAGTGGCGGTGCAGTAAGACCTTGATGAACCGGCCGGGGCTTCCGTCTCCCCGCCCCCTGCAGGCGCGAATTCTTTTGAACTTGGGAAACCACGTCCTCAGGGCGTGGTCATGAGTCACCGGCTCTGCCTGTGACGACTCAGGTTGTCTGGATAGAGCGACGGAGTCGACCCGGTAGGGTGCGCCGCGCGCACCAATGGTTGAGCGCGGCGCAGGGGTTGATTCCGCGCTCGGTGCGCATGGCGCACCCTACGGGGGGGCACGTGCAGGCAAGTCCAGGTTCTACGAGCGTGGATGTTCACTCGCGAAGCAGGCCGCAGGCCTGCCCTGCAGGACACCGGTCCGCTTCCCGAACGTTCCCTTCACAAACCCAACATTTTCCCGAGGTTTTTTTCACGAAAGTTTGATACGGGCGTTCCTATCCTCGGCGCCCTATCCTTGATGGATAGGTACTCCAATTGGGAGCCGCCTGGTTCATGTTCAAACGTATCTCGGTTCGTCCTGAAAGCCTCACCCTCCTGACCAGCCTGCTCCTGCTCTCGCTGTACAACGTCCCGCTCTGGCAACACCTCTCGTCCATAGTCCCGGCGGATGCCGGCGGCCTGGGGATGCGCCTGGCCTTCGGCCTGATGGTGCTCGCCGCGTTCAACTTCGTCCTGGTGCTGGTGTCCTTCCGCTGGGTGCTCAAGCCGGTCCTGATCGTCCTGTTCCTGGCCAGCTCCGGTGTCGCCTACTTCATGAGCCAGTACGGCGTGCTCATCGACGCCAACATGCTGCGCAACGTCGCCGAAACCGACGTCCACGAAGTGCGCGACCTGCTCTCCTTCAAGCTGCTCCTTTTTATCCTGCTGCTGGGCGTGCTGCCCAGCTGGCTGCTGTGGAAGCTGCCGGTGCGGCACCAGCCGCTGCGCCGCGAACTGCTCGGCAAACTCGCGCTCGCCATCGGTTCGGTGGCCGTGCTCGGCGTGGTGGCCCTGGCCAACTACCAGGGCCTGGCGTCACTGTTCCGCAACCACCATGAGCTGCGCCTGCTGGTGGTGCCCAGCAACTACCTGAACGCCTCCTACGGCTATATGCGCGAGCAGCTGACGGTCGCCAAGGCGCCGCTGCGGCAGATCGGCCTGGACGCCCGGAAGGCCCCGGCCTGGCAGGACCACCAGCGCAAGTCGCTGACCGTGTTGGTGATCGGCGAAAGCGCGCGGGCGGAGAACTTCGGCATCCTCGGCTACCCGCGCGATACCACCCCCCTGCTCAAGGCCCAGCAAGGCATCCTCGCCTTCTCCAATGTGCGCTCCTGCGGCACCGAAACCGCCGTCTCGGTGCCCTGCATGTTCTCCAACATGGGCCGCGCCGACTACGACGCCGCCCGCGCCCGCAGCCAGGAGGGCCTGCTGGATGTGCTGGAGCATGCCGGCCTCTCCGTGAGCTGGCACGACAACCAGTCCGGTTGCAAGGGCACTTGCGACCGGGTTGCCCAGGAGGACCTCAGTCACCGCAAGGACCCCGTACTGTGCAGTGGCGGAGAGTGTCATGACGAAATCCTGCTGAAGGGCCTGCAGGCCTATATCGACCAGCTCAAGGATGACTCGGTGCTGGTCCTGCACCAGATGGGCAGCCATGGCCCGGAATATGCCAAGCGCTATCCCAAGCGCTTCGAGAAGTTCACCCCGGTGTGTACCAGCAACGCCCTGAACGACTGCAGCCAGGAAAGCATCGTCAATGCCTACGACAACACCCTGGTCTATACCGACTACGTGCTGTCGAATCTGATCGACCTTTTGCGCAAGAACCAGGACAAGGTCGACACGGCCATGGTGTACATCGCCGACCACGGCGAATCACTGGGCGAGTACAACCTCTTCCTCCATGGCACGCCCTACCTGCTGGCCCCGGACCAGCAGAAGCACGTCGCCATGCTCAGCTGGTTCTCCGACAGCTACCGGAAGGACTTCGCCCTGGACACCGGCTGCCTGGGCAAGGAGCGCGACATGCCGCTGAGCCAGGACAACTTCTTCCACTCGGTACTGGGCCTGCTGCAGGTGCAAACCGAGGAATACAAGGGCGGCCTGGACCTGTTCGCCCCCTGCCGCGCCGATGGCGCGGCCCTCGCCAAGAGATAGGTCGGCGCCATGGGAGGCAAACAGCCACTGGAGCGGCGGATCATCTTCGCCTTCGTGCTGATGACCCTGATCGTCAGTGGCACCTTTTCCCTGGGGATAGTCGCCATCGTGCACTTCATCGAAGAGCACCTGGTGTCCGAGGAGCTGGGACGAGAGCTGGACTTCGCGATCAATGAAGAACTCAAGCTCGACCAGGCGGCCCACATCGACGCCAACACCCGCTTTTTCAGC
This sequence comes from Pseudomonas sp. BN417, assembly GCF_029871205.1. Taxonomy (GTDB): domain Bacteria; phylum Pseudomonadota; class Gammaproteobacteria; order Pseudomonadales; family Pseudomonadaceae; genus Metapseudomonas. The sequence goes on from NZ_SSOJ01000140.1 coordinate 18,645, forward strand.
TCCCACACCGGCCACGCGGCCTTGCCGCCCCGCTTCACCGGTCTGCCAGAAGGCTTTTCGGAAGTGCTGGACGGCGACGAGGCCTACTACGTGTTCAAGCGCAGCCACGACAGCCATGAAGACGTCCTGGTGGAAGAGCAGCACGAATTCGAGGCCCGCGAGCGGGCGCTGTTCGACGTGGTCCTGGCTGGTTTCCTGCTCAGCGTGTTCGGCGCCTGGGGCCTGGGACGCCTGCTGGCACGCCGGGTGATGGCGCCCGTGCGACGCCTGGCGCAGCAGGTGCGCCATCGTGACCAGTTGCTGCCCATGGCTCCCCGTCTGGCGCCCGACTACCCGGACGACGAAGTGGGACGCCTGGCCGCGGCCTTCGATGAAACCCTGGGCCAGCTGCGCCACTCGCTGGAGCGTGAGCGGCTGTTCACCAGCGATGTCAGCCACGAGCTGCGCACCCCGCTGATGGTGATCGCTACCTCCTGCGAACTGCTGCTCAGCGCCCCCCATCTGACCGCCGGCGAACGCGCCCAGGTGGTCCGTATTGCTCGCGCCAGCGCCGACATGCACGACCTGGTGCAGACCTTCCTGCGCCTGGCACGGGCCGGCCAGGAGGAAGGCGGTATCGCCGACAAGGCCACCCTGGCCAGCCTCGCCGCCGAGCAAGTTCGCCTGTGGGCACCGCAGTTCCAGGCCAAGGGCCTGGCCTTCACCCTCATCGACGAAGGCGCCGGCTCCACCCGATACGAAGCCCCGCAACTGCGCACGGTGATGTCCAACCTGCTGCGCAATGCCCTGCATTACACCGAGCAGGGTAGCGTGAAGCTGATCCTGGGCGGGGACGGCTTTCGCGTGGAAGACAGTGGCCTGGGCATTCCGGAAGAGGAGCTGGAACGCATCTTCCACAGCTTCGTGCGCGGTCAGCAGGCGCGCGGCGAAGGCCTGGGGCTCGGCTTGTCACTGGTCAAGCGCATCTGCCAGCAACAGGGCTGGGAGGTCCGGGTGGAATCGAGCCCCGAGTCGGGCAGCTGCTTCTCGGTAACCCTCGGCGACTGGCGTTGACATTTTTTTCACAGGCTTTTGACCTCGCCATTACAGCTCGCCCCCTAGATTGGCCACTCTTTCCGCCAGACATGGAGCTGCGGTACATGCCACAACCACGGCCGAAGCCTTTCGAGCTGGACAGCGCGCGCGCGACCTACCGAGAGCGCTCCGAGACGCAGCCGCACCCACGCAGCGCAAGCGTGGGCAGCAGGCTGGCGGCCTGGCGCGAGGAGCGCATGGCACTCCAGGCGCTGCGCATTGCCGGTGAGCCCAACCTGATGCTCGACCTGTGCGGCAGCGGCCGCTTCTGGCCACTGCTGACCCGCCACCCCAATCGCCTGGTGCTCGCCGCCGATGATCCGGCCGGGCAGCTGGCGCAACCCCACTCCGCGAAACCTGCGGAAATGGCCGAGCGTATCTGCGTATTGCCCATCTCCGCCGGCGCCATCGACCTGGGCGAGAACGCCGTGGATTCGATCTTCTGCATGGGTTTGCTGCAGCGGATAGAGACCGTGGACCGTCGCCTGTCGATGCTGCGCGAGTTCCATCGGGTCAGCCGCGACACCCTGATCCTGTCGCTCTGGGTGGACGGCAACTACCAGGCCTGGCGACGCAAGCGTTCGGAAAGGCGCCGGGCTCCGATCGATCCCGCCGGCCGGCAACGCACCCGCTGCGCAGTGAGCCGTGAACAGATCGAAGCAGAGTTCCGCAGCGTCGGCTTCAACATCCTTTCCCACCTGGACCTTTTGCCTGGCATCGCCATGTTGCGGGTCTACGTATTGCGCAAGGTGCCTTGAGCGCCGGAGCTCCCATGACCGCTGAAACCACCGCCTTTCCACTTCGACGTTCAGCCATCGGCAAGCGCCCACGCCCGCGATCGCATTGGCTCATCCCCTTGTTCGACAGACGCGCCGCGCGCTGGCTGCTGGCGGGCTTCGCGCTGCTCCTGCTGGTTGGCGCCAGCTCACCCGCCTGGCGACACCTCTACCCGGCCGTCGCCGCGCCGGGCTGGACCTACCGGGTGCACCTGGATGCCATCGAGCGCGTCAGCGCACTGGTGCCAGATGGCAAGGGTGGCCTCTACATCAGCCAGGAAATGCAAGACGGCAAGGGCATGATCCTGCGCAGCGGGACGGACGACGGACTACGCACGGTGGAGTCCGGGCTGTCCAAGCCCGACGGCATGATTGCCTATCGCGGTGGCGTGGCCTTCAGCCAGGAACAGGGCAAACACCCAGTGTCCTGGATGAGCGGCGACGGCACCCGGCAACTGTTCAGCGCCGACAGCGTCGAGGGCCTGGCGACCGATGGCCACTTCCTCTATGCCATCGAGGACCTCCACGGCAATGGCCACCTGCTGCGCTACGACCCGGAGACGACCAGCGTCACGACCCTGCGCAGCGGCCTGGACGAAGCCGAAGCGGTGACCATCTGCCCGGATGGTCGGCTGTTCTATTCCGAGAAGTCGCGCGGCCAGATCCGCCAGCTGCAGGCGGACGGTCCCGACCCGGTGGTGCTCGATGGCCTGCGCGAACCCGGCTTCCTGCTGTGCAACCGGGAGGGTCTGTGGATCACCGAAGACGCCACCCACATGGCCCGCGTGCTGCTGCTCGACGCCCAAGGCGACTTGAACGTCGTGCTGTCCCACCTGCGCTCTCCCCAGACCATTGTCGAGGCATCCCCGGGCCACTACCTGGTCGCCGAGCAGGGCCGCAACCGGGTACTCGAGCTGCAACGAGCGACTGCCGAGCCATGATTCGGGCCATTTCGGGCACCCGGAAGTATCACCACACAATTTTCACAATTCTCGCGTTAGGTTAGCCTCACGACCGGTGGTCGGCCCGGTTGGGAGGGAACGGGGCCGGCAGTGCCATGAGGACGCCGGGCGTATAGAGAAAAACAACAAGCAGGCGCTGAATGAAGATCACCATTTTCGGAACGGGCTACGTCGGTCTGACCCAGGCCGCGTGCCTGGCAGAAGTCGGTCACTCGGTCTGCTGCGTCGACATTGACGAGCAACGGATCGCCCAACTCAATGCGGGCCACTCGCCCATCTACGAACCCGGCCTGGATTCGCTGCTCCACGGCAACCTCGCCGCGCGACGCCTGCGCTTCACCACGGACGCCGCCGAAGGCGTCGGCTTCGCCGAGGTCATCTTCATCGCCGTGGGCACACCACCCGATGAGGACGGCAGCGCGGACATGAAGTACGTGTTCGCGGTGGCCGACACCATTGCCACGCACGCCGCCGAGGCCAAGGTGGTGATCAACAAGTCCACCTCGCCCGTAGGCACCGCCCAGCGCATCAAGGCGCGCCTGGACGAGGCGCTGGCCCGCCAGGGCCGCGCGCTGGACATGCAGGTGGTGTCCAACCCCGAGTTCCTCAAGGAAGGCTCGGCGGTCGAGGACTGCATGCGCCCCGAGCGCATCATCATCGGCATGGACGGCGAGCGCGATGTCGAGCTGTTCCGCGAGCTGTACAAGCCGTTCAGCCGCAACCACGAGAAGCTGATCCTGATGGACAGCCGCAGCGCCGAGCTGACCAAGTACGCGGCCAACAGCATGCTCGCCACCAAGATCTCCTTCATCAACGAGATGGCCAACCTGGCCGAGCGCCTGGGCGCCGATATCGAAATGGTGCGCAAGGGCATCGGCTCGGACTCGCGGATCGGCTACGACTTCATCTACGCCGGCTGCGGCTACGGTGGCTCCTGTTTCCCCAAGGACATCCAGGCGCTGCAGCGCACCGCCGCTGAAGTCGGCTACCGCCCGCACCTGCTGGAAGCGGTGGAAGCAGTCAACCATCGCCAGAAGCACAAGGTCTTCGAAAACATCCATCGCCACTACAACGGTGACCTCAGCGGCAAGACCATCGCCCTCTGGGGCCTGTCGTTCAAACCCAATACCGATGACATGCGCGAGGCGCCCAGCCGGGTCCTGCTGGAGTCTCTCTGGGCGTCCGGTGCACGGGTCCAGGCCTTCGACCCCGAGGCCATGCAGGAAGCCCGGCGCCTCTACGGCGAGCGCAACGACCTGACCCTGATGGACTCCAAGGAAGCGGCGCTGGACACCGCCCATGCCTTGGTGATCCTCACCGAGTGGCTGAACTTTCGCGTCGTCGACTTCGCCCTGATCCGCGAACGCCTGGGCGACAAGGTGATCTTCGACGGCCGCAATATCTTCGATCCGGCGCACCTCGCCCGCGAAGGCCTGGCCTACTACCCCATAGGCCGGGCCGCGGTGGGAGTGAGCCAGCCATGAAATTCCTGGTCACCGGCGCCGCCGGCTTCATCGGCTTCCACACCGCCCTGCGCCTGTGCCGGACCGGGCACGAGGTACTGGGCGTCGACAACCTCAACGACTACTACAGCGTCGAGCTAAAGCTCGCCCGCCTGGAACAGCTGCGCGGACTCGCCAATTTCGGTTTCATCAAGCTCGATATCGCCGACCGCGAGGCCATGCAGGTGCTGTTCCGCGAGCACCCTATCGACCGCGTCATCCACCTCGCGGCGCAAGCCGGGGTGCGCTATTCACTGGACAATCCCCATGTCTATGCCGACGCCAACCTGACCGGCTTCGTCAATGTACTGGAAGGCTGCCGGCAGAACGGCGTCGGCCACCTTGTCTACGCCTCCAGCAGCTCGGTGTACGGCATGAATGCCAAGGTGCCCTTCTCTATCGAAGACCCCGTCGACAACCCGATCTCGCTCTATGCCGCCACCAAGCGTGCCAATGAGCTGATGGCGCACACCTACGCCCACCTCTACCGGATTCCCACTACAGGCCTGCGCTTCTTCACCGTGTACGGCCCCTGGGGGCGCCCGGACATGGCGCCGTTCAAGTTCACCAAGGCGATCCTCGAAGGGAAGCCGATCGACATCTACAACGGCGGCGACATGTCGCGGGACTTCACCTATATCGACGATGTCGTCGAAGGGCTCCTCCGCATCCAGGACTGTCCGCCACCCTACTCCGATGAGTCGGACCAGACCCGCCAAGCGCCACCCGCCAGGCTGTTCAACATCGGCCGTGGCTCGCCGGTCAAACTGCTGGACTTCGTCGGGTGCATCGAGGCAGCCACCGGCGTCAAGGCCATCAAGCAGATGAAGCCCATGCAGCCGGGCGACGTGCCGCAGACCTGGGCCGATGTCAGTGCACTGGCCAAGCGGACTGGGTTCTGCCCCGCCACACCGCTCAACGAGGGCGTCGCGCGCTTTGTCGACTGGTACCGCTCCTTTTACGGGGTACGCCCATGATGCCCCTGCGTGCAGTGATCAAGGGCCTCGGGCTCATCCTCAGCCTGGCCCTGGTCGGCTACCTGTTCGACAGCAGCGACCTGGGCAATGCCGTCAATGAAGCCTGGATCGACGCGCATATCCGTGGCCACGGCCTCGAAGGCACCCTGCTGTTCCTCGCCATGGGCGCGCTGTTCACCGCCGTCGGCCTGCCCCGGCAGATCATCGCCTTCCTCGCCGGCTATGCCTTCGGCCTGGTTCCGGGCACGCTGCTCGGCACCCTCGCGGCCTTGCTGGGCTGCCTCATCACCTTCATCTACGCGCGTTCGTTCGGCAGGAGCCTGCTGCGCGAGCGCCTCGGCAAGCGCGCCGCGCGCTTCGACCAGTTCATCCATGAACATCCCTTCTCCATGACCTTGCTGATCCGCCTCCTGCCGGTGGGCAGCAACCTGCTGACCAACCTCGCCGCCGGCATTTCCAGCGCACGCATGGCGCCCTTCCTGGCCGCCAGCTTTATCGGTTTCCTGCCGCAGACCCTGGTGTTCACCCTGGTGGGCAGCGGCATCAATGTCGCACCGACGCTGAGAGTCGGCTTGGCCACGGTGCTGTTCCTGCTGTCCGGGATGCTCGGCGCCTACCTGTACCACCGCCATCGCCACGGCCTCGGCATCGACGACAAGGTCGATGCCGCCCTGGGCGAGGCGGAGCAATCCTGATGCGCGAGCGATCCGCGTTGTCGTCCGCCTGCAACCCTGGGCAGCCACACTGGCCCGCGCGACGCCGCGCCAGCAACTTGAACCAACACCTTGATTAATGGATCCAGAATGTCGAACCGGCCCTACCTCTCCGTATTGATCCCGGCCAAGAACGAAGCCGAGAACCTGCCCGGCCTGCTGGAAGAGATTCGTCAGGCGCTTTCCGGCGAATCCTTCGAAGTGATTGTCGTCGACGATGGCAGCACGGATAACACCGCGGCACGGCTGCTCGCCCTCAAGCACGCCGGTTACCCGCAGCTGCGCATCCTCAGCCACGACCGCTCGCTGGGCCAGAGCACCTCCATCTACCATGCGGCCCAGGTCGCCGAAGGCACCTGGCTGGCCACGCTGGATGGCGACGGGCAGAACGACCCGGCGGACATCCCCGGCATGCTGGCCATCGTTCGCGCGCCGGAAGCGCCGATCAACCTCAAACTGATCGCCGGGCACCGGGTGAACCGCCGCGACACCGCCAGCAAGCGCTGGGCCTCGCGCTTCGCCAACAAGCTGCGCGGCAAGCTGCTCAAGGACAACACCCCGGACACCGGTTGCGGCCTCAAGCTCATCGAGCGCGACGCCTTCCTGCGCCTGCCCTACTTCGACCACATGCACCGTTTCATTCCGGCACTGATCCAACGCCACCAGGGCGGCATGCTGGTGCACCCGGTGAACCACCGCCCGCGCAGCGCCGGCGTGTCCAAGTACGGCAACCTGGATCGCGCGCTGGTGGGCATCCTCGACCTGTTCGGCGTGTGGTGGCTGATCCGCCGCACCCGCTTCAACGCCAGCCCCCGCGAGCTGGAGGGCTGAGCATGGGCCGAATCTCGCCAGCCGTAGGCGGTAGCGCCGAGCCCATGCGCCTGATCAGCTCCCGGCGCGCCTCGCTGCTGCTCCTGCTGCTGCTCGCCGCGGCAATGATCAGCGCTGGTCTGGGCATGCGCCATCCGTCCAACGTGGACGAGGAACGTTTCCTTGGCGTGGCCCTGGAAATGCTCCAGGGCGGCGATTGGCTGATTCCCCATCGCGCCGGAGAGATCTACCCGGACAAGCCGCCACTGTTCATGTGGGCCATCGCCCTCCTCGTCCGTCTCGGCGCCTCGCCGACCATCGCCCTGTTCCTGCCGGCGCTGCTGGCTGGCGTCGTGGCCACCGCCTGCCTGCACGACCTCGGCACGCGCCTGTGGAACCGCCGCATCGGCCTGATCGCCGGCCTGCTGTTCCTCGCTACCTACCAGACCTACAGCATCCAGCGCGCCGGGCAGATCGACGGTTTCCTCCTGCTCTGGACCGCCCTCGGCCTCTACGGCATGGTCCGCCACCTGCTGCTCGGCCCGGCCTGGGGTTGGTTCTATGTGGCCTGCGCGGCCATGGGCTTCGGCATCATCAGCAAGGGCGTGGGCTTCCTCCCGGCGCTGATGCTCATCCCCTACGCCTTCGCCGTCCGCCGTGGCTGGAACGGCGTGGCGCGAATGCCCGGCGAAGGCCGCGCCTGGCTCCTCGGCCTGGTGGTGGCCCTGGCGGCCATCGGTACCTGGCTGCTGCCGCTGATCATCAAGGTGACGCTGTTCGGCGACGAGGCCAGCCGCGCCTACCTCGACGAGATCCTCCTGCGCCAGACCGCGCATCGCTACGCCAATGCCTGGCACCATCGCGAGCCCTTCTGGTTTTTCTTCACCAACGTGATCCCCAAGTACTGGCTCCCCCTGGTGCTGGCCCTGCCCTGGATGGTGCCGGCCTGGCGTCGCCAGCTGGCCAAGCACGACGGCCGCTACCTGGTGCTGCTCGGCTGGGTGATATTGGTGCTGTTGTTCTTCAGTCTCAGCAGCGGCAAGCGCAAACTGTACATCTACCCCGCCCTGCCCGGGCTGGTGCTGGCCATGGCGCCGCTGGTGCCCTGGCTGTTGCGCCGCTGGTTCTCCCAGCGCCCGCGCGGACGGAAGATCTTCATCGGCCTGGCGCTGTTCTGGTTCTTCGCCTGGTTCGCCCGCGGCTTCGTCGAGCCGATCAAGGAGGGCGTCAACCCGCGCCAGACCCTGATGGAGGACGTGGCCGAGGCCACCAACGGTGTCGAGCTGATGCTCACCCATTGGCGCGAAGGCCACTGGCTCTATGCCCGCCAGCCGCTGGCGCACTTCGGTGTGGTCGCGCCGCAGCAGACGGAAAAGGCTGCGCAATGGCTGCGCAGCCACCCCGGCAACTACGCGCTGATCCGCCCCGAGGAGCTGCCGCGCTGCTTCTTGCCTGACAAGGCGAAACGAATCGGGGATGGCGACGACGAAGACTGGTACCTGGTGCAGGCCGACGCCGACAACGGCCAGTGCCACGACGCCACCGCCATCCCACAACAGCCTTATCGCTTCGCCTGGAAGCAGCCGCTCGACTGATGCCCGGATGGCCGCCACGAACTTCGCTGGATGCGGGGTTCGGCGGCAGCGCTCGCCCGCAAGACAGGACAACCCGATGAACAGTGCCGTTGAACACAACAAGATGAACCTCAAGCCAACGCACAGCCTGAGGACCTTCGGCTTCTGGGGACTGGCGCTGGCCGCCCTGCTCCTGGCCGGGCTGGCCTGCGCCAGGCTCCACTGGCATGAGCGCGCCTGGTACTACGTCACCAGCCAGATGCACGCCGGGCAATGGGCCGGGCGCAGCGTCTGGCTACCGGACTACCGGGTGGAAATCGACGCCCAGCCGCTGGCCGATATCGCCGACGACCTTTCCGCCATCGACTACGACCCGGACAGGCAGCGCCTGCTGGCCGTGACCAATGCCCCGCCCATGAAGCTGGTGGAGCTGGACCGCGAAGGCACCATCACTGCGCAGTACCCGCTGAACGGGTTCGAGGACGTCGAAGGCCTGGCCTATATGGGCGACGGCCTGCTGGTGGTGACCGACGAAGACCGCCAGGAGCTGGTGTTCTTCCGCATCCCCGAGCAACCGGGTCAGGCCGTCGACAAGCAGGACGCCCCGACCCTCGCCCTGAACCTCGCCTCCAGCGCCCACAACAAGGGGTTCGAAGGGGTGGCCTACGACGCCGCCCACGACCGCCTGTTCGTCGCCAAGGAGCGGGACCCGCGAAGCCTCTACGCCGTCTCGGGCATCAAGGCGAGCCTCGGCGGCCGCTTGCGGATCGAGGTGCGCGACCTCAGCGACTGGATCGAGCGCAGCGTCTTCGCCACGGACATCTCCGACCTGCACTACGACGGAAAGACCGGACATCTGCTGGTGCTCAGCCATGAGTCGAAGCTGGTGATCGAACTGGACGAGAACGGCGAGATGGTCAGCTTCCGCACCCTGCTCGGGCACCTCGGCGACCTGAAGCGGGGCGTGGGCCAGGCGGAAGGCCTGACCCTCGACGACGCGGGCCGCCTCTATGTGGTCAGCGAACCCAATCTCTTCTACCGCTTCAGGAAGAACTGAGGCTCGCCACCTCGTCCTCCGCCAGCGCTTGCGGGGCCGGCGCCGGGCGATAGAGCAGCAGGCGGTAGCAGACCAGGCTGATCATCCAGTCGAAGAGCAAGGTCCAGAGGTTGTGAGAGAGGAAATGCGCGCCCTGCATCATGCGGCCGATGGAGAACAGCGTACCCAGCGCCAGCGCGCCCACCAGGGCCGCCCTGGCCAGGCGCGGACGGCGGTCGCGCAGGGCGAAGAACAGCGCCAGCAGCGAGAAGCCGGCCGAGGCATGACCGCCGGGCCAGCAGCGGCCGGGCTTGTCGACATAGGGGTGGTGGCCCAGCAAGGGCGCGTAGGGCTCCACGCCGCCGAACTCGGCCAGGCTCCAGGGGCACTGCACGGCGGTGACGGCCTTCAGCGGCGTGACGATGGCCGTGGACAGCCCCAGGGCCAGCACCAGGTAGCCCAGCCGACGGCGCCACTGGCGCAAGCGGGTGGGCAGCAGGCTGGCGACGAAGCCCGCCACCGCCAGCACGCCGAGGAGGATCACCGCCTGCTTGGCGCGGTCGTGCAGCACGTCCTCGAGAAAGGCGCTGTGACGGCCGATGAAGCCGGCTTGCGGATCGTAGAACAGGTGAGCCAGGGCGAAGTCCAGCCGGGGCACATCCACCAGCAGCAGGAGTGCCATGACCGCCAGCGGCAGGCCGCTCCAGAGCAGGAAGTTGAAGGGACGGGAATACGGCATCCAGAGGTCCTTTTACAGTTAGGGCACGGGCAGTCTGCCCGGACGCGCGTGAGCAACTGGTAAAGGACTTGTGAAAAAACCATCAACGGCGCCTGGCCGCCGGACAGAGGGCATTCCGTGCGTGTACTGATCATCGAAGACAACCGCGACATCCTCGCCAACGTGCTGGATTACCTCCAGCTCAAGGGCTACGGCGTCGACTGCGCCCAGGACGGCCTCAGCGGCCTGCACCTGGCCACCACCCAGCACTATGACCTGATCGTGCTGGACATCATGCTGCCGGGCATCGACGGACTGCAGCTGTGCAACCGGCTGCGCCAGGACGCCCGCCGCGACACGCCGATCATCATGCTCACCGCCCGCGACACCCTGGAGGATCGGTTGGCCGGGCTGAAATCCGGTGCCGACGACTACCTGGTCAAACCCTTCGCCCTCTCCGAACTGGTCGCGCGCATCGAGGCCGTGGTGCGCCGCAGCCATGGCGGCCGCAAGACCCGGCTGCAAGTGGGCAACCTCAGCTACGACCTCGACACCCTGGAAGCCACCCGCGCAGGCCAGACCCTGCGGCTCAACCCCATTGGCCACAAGCTGCTCACCACCCTGATGCGCAAGAGCCCGGCGGTGGTGCGCCGGGAAGTTCTTGAAGAAGCCCTCTGGGGCGATAACTGCCCCGACAGCGACAGCCTGCGCAGCCATATCCACCAACTGCGCCAGGTTCTGGACAAGCCCTTCGACAAAGCGCTTCTGCACACCATCCACGGCGTCGGCTATCGCCTGGCGGAGCTGGTGGAGAACGACTGAAATCGAGAAGCCGGCCGTAGGGTGCGCTATGCGCACCAGTCCGATGCCAGGGCCTGACATCGGGTCTGCCGACACCAAAATCTGGTGCGCGCGGCGCACCCTACCCGGACGGGCTAACGTAGACAGGGCCAGCTACACCGGATCGACAGGACAGGGACATGCCCGCATCCACCACCACCCGCAGCATCCCGCGCACCGTCTGGGCGCTGGGCTTCGTCAGCCTGTTCATGGACCTCTCCTCCGAACTGGTGCACAGCCTGCTGCCGCTGTTCCTGGTGGGCAGCCTCGGCGCGAGCATGCTGGCGGTCGGCCTCATCGAAGGCCTGGCCGAGGCCACCGCGCTGATCGTCAAGGTGTTCTCCGGCGCCATCAGCGACTACCTGGGCAAGCGCAAGGTCCTGCTGCTGTTCGGCTACGGGCTGGCGGCGCTGACCAAGCCGCTGTTCCCCCTCGCAGCCTCGGTCGACCAGGTGTTCTTCGCCCGCCTGCTGGACCGCATCGGCAAAGGCATTCGCGGTGCGCCACGGGATGCCCTGGTGGCCGATATCGCTCCAGCGGAGATTCGCGGTGCCTGCTTTGGCTTGCGCCAGGCCATGGACACTGTGGGCGCATTCCTCGGGCCGCTGCTGGCCATCCTGCTGATGAGCCTGCTGGCCGGCGATATCGGCCTGGTGCTCTGGTTCGCCGTGCTGCCGGCGCTGGTGTCGGTGGGGCTGATCGTTGTCGGCGTGCGGGAACCCGACGTTCCCCACCCGCCCCAGCGCCTGCGCTCGCCGATTCGTTTCCGCGCCTGGCGCAGCTTTCCGGCGACCTACTGGTGGGTGGTGGCTCTGGGAGCGCTATTCAGCCTGGCTCGCTTCAGCGAGGCATTCCTGGTGCTGCGCGCGCAGGACGCCGGCTTCTCCACCACCTGGGTGCCCCTGGTGATGGTGGTGATGGCGGGCTTCTACATGCTCTCGGCCTACCCTGCGGGGAAATGGTCCGATAGCCTCAGCCGCAGTGCCCTGCTGGCCTTTTCCCTGGTGCTGCTGATCATCGCCGACCTGTGCCTGGCCCAGGCCGGATCACCCGCCCTGCTCCTGGTCGGCGTGGCCTTCTGGGGCCTGCACATGGGGTTCAGCCAGGGCATCCTCGCGGCTCTGGTGGCCGAGACCACCCCGGCCGACCTCAAGGGCACCGCCTTCGGCCTCTTCAACCTCGCCAGCGGCGCCGCCCTGCTGCTGGCCAGCCTGCTCGCCGGCTGGCTCTGGCAAAGCCTGGGCGCGGCCAGCACTTTCCTCGCCGGCGCGGCTTTCTGTGTGGCGGCGCTGGTGTTGGTCGCGGCCCGAAGGCAAACCCCATAGGTTGGCCTGTCCTGCGCAGGAGCCGCAGGATTCGGTAGCCCGGATGCAATCCGGGGAATGTCGGACCCGCTCCCGGATTTCATCCGGGCTACGTTCTGCGGACCGTCTATTCCTTCACCCAGCCCCGCTCCAGCAACGGCCTGTCCCAGGCCGGTTCGTCACTGATGCGCTCCACCAGGAACTCGATCAGGCTGCGCACCTTCAGCGCCCGGCGCTGGGTGGCCGGGTAGACCGCGGAGAAGTTGAAGGAGGTCAGCGAATAGTCGGTGAGCACCGGCACCAGCCTTCCTGCCAGGAGGTCGTCACTGGCCACCAGGGTCGGCAGGCAGACCACGCAGGTGCCGGTGAGGGCGTAGTCGCGCAACAGGTGCACGGAGTTGGAACGCACCTGGCCGGTGAGGTTGAGCTCTACCTGATCAGTGCCGTTGAACACCCACTTGTTGCGCGACGGGTAGCCCTCGTAGAGAGCCACCTTGTGCGCCTGCAGGTCCGCCGGCACGGCGGGGCCGCCATGGCGCTCCAGGTAGTCCGGGGAGGCGCAGAACAGGCGGCGCACGCTGAACAGCTTGCGTTCGATCAGCGACTCGGCCAGCGGCGGGAACATCTGGAAGGCCACATCGAAGCCTTCCTCTATCGGGTCCACCACCCGGTCGTTGACGATCACGTCGACTTCTATGTCCGGGTACAGCTCGGTGAACTCCGCCAGCAGCCTGCCGAAGTGGCCGATGGCGAAGCCCGGCAGCATCTGCACCCGCAGCTTGCCGGTGGGCTTGGCGCGCAGGTCGCGCATCTGCTCGGTGAGGCTGTTGAAGCTGGCCACCATGTCGGCGCATTCCTTGTAGTAGGTCTCCCCCACTTCCGAGAGCCGCACATGGCGGGTGCTGCGGTGGAACAGCGGCGCGCTGATGTAGTCCTCCAGCTGCTGGATGCGATGGCTGATGACCGAACGGGTCACCCCTAGCTGCTGGGCGGCCCTGGCGAAGTTGCCGGTTTCCGCGACGCGGACGAAGGCTTCGATGCTGAGCAGGCGGTCCATGGTGTTTTCCGGTTTGGCAGTGAATTGCAGGATTGAAACATGTGGGGGCGAATTCATTCGCTATGCATTGGGGCCGCTTCGCGCCCCTTAGCGAATGAATTCGCCCCCACAAGAGCGTTAGCCCGCTACCAGCCTGCGTTGCATCGGAAACAACTGCCAGCCGAAGCGATCGCTCACCAGGCCCCAGACACCCTGGGGCGCCTTGAGCATCATCAGCACCGCGACGCTGCCGAGGATGATCATGTACAGCGCGCCGAACTCGGCGAAGCAGCTGCGCAGCACGAAGTAGATCAGGGTGCCGATCAGCGGCCCTTCGAGGGTACCGATGCCGCCGATGATGACGATGAAGATCACCGCGGCGGTCCAGTCCTGCACGCTGAACGCGGCGTCCGGGGAGATGCGCAGCTTCTGCAGGAAGATCAATGCACCCACTACACCGGTGCAGCCGGCGGCCAGCACATAGACCATCAGCTTGGTGCGGAACACATTGATGCCGAGGCTCCCCGAGGCCGGCTCCGAGTCACGGATGGCGGTCAGGGCCAGGCCCTGGCGCGAGCGCAGCAACAGATAGACCACCAGCATCGCCGCGACAGCGATGACCAGGGCGCTGAAGTACAGCAGCATCTCGCGGCCGTCGCGGCTGCTGCCGATCTGCCGCACGATGGAGGCCGGCAGGCTCTGCCCAGAACCACCGCCCAGGCTGCTCACCTGCGCGAGGCCGAGGCGGAACACTTCGGCCACCACCCAGGTGCCGATGGCGAAATAGGCACCCCGCAGGCGGAACAGCACCAGCGCGGTAGGCACGGCCAGGACGGCAACCACCAGTCCCGAGAGGAACACCGCCGCCAGCGGCGGCACGCCCAGGTGCGAAGCCAGCACGAAGAGCAGGTAACCGCCCAGGCCGACGAAGGCCTGCTGGCCCACCGAAACCATGCCGGCGTAGCCCGCCAGCAGGTTCCACATTTGCGCCAGCGCCAGGTAGTAGGCGAACTCCACCACCAGGCGCAGCACTGCGCGGTCCGCCCAGAACGGCAGGGAAGCCAGCACCAGCACCAGCACGCCGAGCAGCGCCAGGCCAACCTGGCTACTGCGGGTGGCGCGCTGGACGAGGTAGGCATTGTTGATCGCATTCATCAGTCGACACTCCGGGGGAACAGGCCGCGCGGGCGGAATACCAGGATCAGCAGGAACACCAGGTGGCCGGCGAGGATCTGCCAGCCCGGATCGATGCGCGCCCCCACCGCCTGGGCGACGCCGAGGATCACGCCCCCGGCCAGGGTGCCCCAGAGGCTGCCGAGGCCGCCGATGATCACCGCCTCGAATCCGTAGAGCAGGCGCGCCGGGCCGACGCTGGGGTCGAAGCTGGTGCGCACCGCGAGGAACACCCCGGCGATGGACACCACCGCCATCGCCAGGGCCATGGCCAGGCCGAAGATGTTGCGGTTGTCGATACCCATCAGCTGGGCCGTCTGCTGGTCGTCCGAGGTGGCGCGGAAGGCGCGGCCCAGACTGGTCTTGTAGAACAGCAGCTGCAGGCCGCCGATCACCAGCAGGGCGCAGCCGAACACCATCAGCGGCATCACCCCGAGGCTGAGCCCGCCGAGGGAAAGGCTGGCCACTTCCAGGTCGCCCTGGGAGAGCTTCCGGCTGTCGCCGCTGAAGAATTCCAGCAGGACGTTCTGCAGGATGATCGACAGGCCGAAGGTCACCAGCAGCGGCGGCAGGATGTCCTGGCCGAGGGTGCGGTTGAGCAGCCCGCGCTGCAGGCCGTAGCCGACCACGAACATCACCGGCACCACCAGCGCCAGGCTGGCGAGCGGCGACAGGCCGAGGGCTTCCACCACCACCAGGGCCAGGTAGGACGCCAGCACGATGAAGTCGCCGTGGGCGATGTTGACCAGCCGCATGATGCCGAACATCAGCGACAGGCCGACCGCGAACATGGCGTAGAGGCCGCCGAGCAGCACGCCTTGCACCAGGGTATTGAGCCATTCCATCGTCATGCCTCCGCCAGGCCGAAATAGGCCGCCTTGATCCGCTCCTTGCTCACTTCGCCCGGCTTGCCGGAAAGGGAAATGCGCCCCTCCTGGAAGCAGTAGAAGCGGTCGGCGACGCCGAGGGCCTGGTTGATGTCCTGCTCGACCAGGATCACCGCCGTGCCGTCGGCCTTGATCGACGGCAGCGCGCAATAGATGTCCTTGATGGTGGTGGGCGCGAGGCCCAGGCTGATCTCGTCGCAGAGCAGCAGGCTCGGGCTCGACATCAGCGCACGGCCGATGGCGACCATCTGCTGCTGGCCGCCGGACAGCGCGGTGCCGGGGCGCTTGCGCAGCGTCTCCAGCACCGGGAACAGCGCGTAGATGCGCTGCAGGTTCCAGGCGCCCGGGCGCTTGCTGTAGGCGCCGATCAGCAGGTTTTCCTCGACGCTGAGCGAAGGGAACAGCTTGCGCCCTTCCGGCACCAGGGCGATGCCCCGCTCCAGCACGCGGTTGGCCGGCTGGCTGCCGATGTACTCGCCCTTGAAGCGAATGGCGCCGGGGTCGTTGCGGATCAGCCCGGCGAGCGAGCGCAGGAAGGTGGATTTGCCGGCGCCGTTGGAGCCGATGATGGCCAGGGTCTCGCCCTCGGTCAGGTCCAGGTCGATGTCGAACAAGGCCTGGAAGTCGCCGTAGCCGGCGCGCAGTTTGCGGATCGTCAGCATGGCTTCAGCTCCCGATGCCCATGTAGATTTCCTGCACCCTGGGGTTGGCCATCACCGCATGGGGCTCGCCTTCGTCCAGCTTGCGGCCGAAGTTGATCACCGCCAGGCGGCCGACCACCGCCAGCAGCGCGTGGACTATGTGTTCGATCCAGATGATCGCGGTACCCGAGCGGTGGATGCCCTGGATGGTGCCCACCAGCTCCAGGCACTCGGGCTCGGTGAGGCCACCGGCGATCTCGTCGAGCAAGAGCAGCTGCGGCCGGGTGGCCAGGGCGCGGGCCATTTCCAGGCGCTTGCGCTCCAGCAGGGTCAGGGAGCCGGCCAGGGCGTTGGCCTTCTTCATCAGGCCGGTGAGCTCGAGGATGTGTGCGCACCAGGCGTAGCTGTCCTGCTCCGCCTGCCCGGCGCCGAAGGTGGCGCCCACCAGCAGGTTCTCGAACACCGTCATCTTCACGAAGGGGTGGGGAATCTGGTGGGAGCGGCCGATGCCGCGCTGACAGCGCTTGAACACCGGCTCGCGGGTCACGTCCTGGCCCTGGAAGTGGATACGCCCGCTGTCGGGGGCCACGCCCCCGGCGATCAGGTTGAACAGGGTGCTCTTGCCGGCGCCATTGGGCCCGATGATGCCCAGCGCCTCGCCCGGCGCCAGGGCCAGACTGAGGTCGTCGGTCACCTTCACCGAGCCGTAGCGCTTGTGCACCTGCTCCAGTACGAGGAGTTGTTGCATGTTTCGTTACCTGTATGAATCTGTAGCCCGGATGCAATCCGGGGGAACCGTGCGGGGATTCCCGGATTTCATCCGGGCTACGAACGGCCCCCTCTCCCTTCAGGGAGAGGGCTGGGGAGAGGGAGCCCGCGCTCGGACTCAACCGCCATAGGTGATCGCCTGCATCTCCCCACCCAGGGGAATCTGCGGCGCGGTCTGGTTGCTGGTGATCACCAGGTCGTAGGTGAAGGGCCCGCCGAGACGCCACTGGCCGGATACCAGCGGAGTCTTGGCGACGTTCTTCACCGGGCCGTTCTTCCAGCTCACCGGGCCGACCACGGTGTTCAGCTCGGTCTTCAGCAACGCATCCCGCGTGGCCGCCGGATTGCCGACCTCCTCGGTGCGTTGGAGGATGTCCACCGCCAGCTCGAACAACGCATGGACGAAGCCCAGCGGCTGGGTCCACTGCTTGCCGGTGGCCTGGGTGTAGCGCGCGGCCAGTTGCCCGGCGGTGAGGCCGTTGAGCGAGGAGCTGAAGGGGTGGCTCGGGCTCCACCAGATCTCCGTGGAGAGGTTGTGCCCGGCCTTGCCCAGGGCCTCCACCGCCGAGGGGAACAGCAGCGCCTTGCCCACCGACATCGCCTTGGGCTGGAAGCCCTGCTGGCGCGCCTGGGTCCAGAAGGTGGTGAGGTCCGGCGGAATGACGACGCCTGTGACGATCTCCGCCTCGGCCTTCTTGAAGGCGGAAATCTGCGCCGAAAAATCGTCGGTCAGGCTCTGGAAGCGGCCCGGGTCCACCAGCTGGAAGCCCTTCTGCGACAGCACCGGCGGGAAGCCCAGCTTGTCGTCGCCCCAGGCATTGCCGTCGCCATCGTTGGGGAACAGCCCGCCGATCACCTTGTTGCTGCCCATGCCGCCCCACATGGCGGTGTAGCTGGCGATCACGTCTTCCAGACCCCAGAAGAAGTGATAGGTCCACTCGAAGCCCTGGTCCGGCTTGCCGCCACGGGTAAAGAACCAGGGCTGCCAGGGCGCCACGGTGGAGATGCAGGGGATCTCGTTGATCTCGCACTGGTCCGACACCGGGTTGGTGGTTTCCGGGGTGGACGACACCAGCATCAGGTCGACGCCGTCTTCGAGGATCAACTCGTTGGCCACTTCGGCGGCGCGGTTGGGGTTGGACTGGCTGTCCTTGACCAGCACCTCCAGGCGGCAGCGCTGGCCGCCCACGGTGATGCTGTTCTTCAGCACCGAAGCGAGGCTTTCGATGATGTAGGCATCCGCCGCGGCGAACGGCGCCAGCGGCCCGGTCTGGGGGCTGACGTAGCCGATGCGGATGACCTTCTCCGCTGCCAGCAGCGGACCTGAAGAAAAGCCTGCGAGCAGCGAGCCGCCAGCCACGACGCCGCTGGCCCGCAGGAAATCACGCCGGGAAAACCCGGCACCGAGGAGTTTCTTGTTGTTGTCCATGACGGATACCTCGTACCGGCACGGGCACGCGGGCCCGGCCGGGGTGCAGTGGGAAGGAGGCGAATCAGAAGAACAGGGTGACGTCGAAGGAGCCCACCAGCTGGCTGTCCTCGCGACCGTCGCCGAAGGCGTCACGCCCGTTGCCGCTGTGGATGTCGTAGCGCAGCTCGGGCCGCAGGCGCAGGTTCGGCACCGGGGTCCAGGCCAGGTTGGTGGTGAAGCCATAGAAGCTGCCCCAGCTGGGGTCGGGGATGCCGGTCTGCGGGTCGATGTTGGCCATCACCACATGCACCGGGGCGTCGCTGTAGAACCACTCGGCGCGGCTGTTCCACATCAGGTTGTCGCCCAGGCGGTGGTACCAGTTGACGTCGGTGCCGTACCAGTGGGCATTGTCCTTGTTGGCGAAGCCGGCGAAGGCCCCGTCTTCCTGCTGGCCGTAGTTGAACTCGACGGCGACGCGATTGCGCTCGTCCAGCACATGGGAAACCGTCAGGTAGGAGGCGTAGCGGGTCAGGTTCTCGTCGTCGGTGCCGGCGGGGATCGGCGAGCCGCAGGCGCACTCGGCGAAGCTGTCGCCGGCACCATTGCCGTAGATGTTTTCCCAGTCCACCCAGGTGCGGAAGTCCGCCGATCGCCAGCGCAGGTTGGCGATCACATCCGGGTCGCCGTTGGGGTCCTGCATGTTGTTCCAGCCCTGCACCAGGCCCAGCTCGAAACCGAGCATGCTGCCGCCATCTTCCTGCGGCAGCTTGAAGGAATACAGCGCGCCGGTGTGCTTGGCCGGGCCGTGCATGAAGGAATAGGTGTGGCTGTAGAAGTCCGCCGGCGCCGGGCTGCCGAGGGCGAAGCCGATCTCGTTCTCCAGCGGGGTGTGGAACACGCCGAGCATCAGGTTGGAGCCGCCGAGCACCGGGATGTAGAAATCCAGGTAAGCCTGGGCGATGTTGAAGTTCTCGTCGTTGCCGTCGGCATCGCGGTTGACGCCCAGGTCTTCGTCGAAGCCGTAGGTCTTGAAGAAGCGCGCATCCTTGCCGTAGAGGGCGGTGACATTGAAGCCCCAGTCGGCTTCCTGCGGCATGGGGCCGGGGAAGGGACCGACGCGGCCGACCACGTTGCCCTTGGGCACCTTCTCGATGGCCAGGGCGAACTGGTTGAGGTTGAAGCCTTCGTCATTGTTGAAGAAGGCCTGCTTGCTCACGTCGTCGCTGCCGTTGTCGTTGTAGATCCAGCCGGCCTGGGCCCAGCCGTGGACCTTGATGCCGTAATCCTTCTCCAGGCCGTCACCGAAGGCGCTGCGGAACAGCGAGCCGCTCGCGCCGGGTTCGGCGGCCTGGGCGAACTGGGGGAAGAGCGCAGCGGCCGCCAGGACCGGGCCGAGCAGGGAGGACGCGGAAAGATGCTTGCGAGGGATCATGGCAGCTACCTTGTTGTTATTAGTCAGCCTGGTGCCGAGGCGGGTCCTGCTGGCAATGCAGGTCCTGTCGTCCGGCTGGATCGCAAGCTACAAGCGCCCTCCTCCCCCAACAATTCCGGTTTCGGCGATTTGAGTGTTTGCGAATCGAGAACAATGGCGGGCGGGCGGCGAGGTAGAGCGGTTGGTGCGGGGATGGGGTGTGGCGGGGGTGGGCGGTTATCGGACGGGATTCGTGGAATCCCTCAGTGGACTCAAGTCCCTGTGGGGGCGAATTCATTCGCTAAGGGCAACGCAGTTGCCCCGATTCGATGTCTGCGGGGCAGTCCTGCGGACTGCTCAGCGATTGAAATCGCCCCCACAAAAAGGGAAAGCGCGGCATCAGCGCTTCTTGCGCAACGGCTCCAGCAGCGGCTTCAACCCGTTGTGGTCGATCTCCTGCATCAGCATCAGCAGCCGCCCGATCTCGCCCTTGGGAAAGCCCTCGCGGGCAAACCAGTTGAGGTAGTTCCCCGGCAGGTCGGCGAGCAGCCGGCCCTTGTACTTGCCGTAGGGCATTTCGCGGGTGACCAGGAGCAGCAGGTCTTCAGGATTCATCGAGCTCTCGAGAAAGCGGACACGGATGGGCGATTGTCGCAGAGCCGCGCGGCTCAGGCATCCACCGGTGTGCCCAGCAGCCCGAACTCGGCCGGCACCTTGACGTAGAACAGCGGCACGCCCTCCTCGTCCAGGCGCTTCAGCAGGGCGTCGCATTCGTCCTCGGAAAGGGCCATGAGGATCAGCATCGGCTGGTCGGCCATCTCGAAGAAGTGGTGGGAATGGAACTGCCTCGTATGGCCGAACCCCTCGATACCGGAAACCAGGGTGGCGCCGCGCAAGCCCATGTCCATGGCCAGGCCGACTACCCAGTCGGCGAGCATCTTGCCCTGGTGCCGGCGGTTCTGCTGCGTGTAGAGCGTAAGCTGGTAACCCTTCATGACTGCCTCCTGCCCAATTCAAGCATGGCACCCGGACCGTGGACGGCGCCCCTTTGTCGATGGCCGGCACCAGCCGATGAAGCGCCCTTCCCAACGGCCGCGGTCGGGCGTAATCAGGAAGGTCCCTCACGTGCTGTTCCACCTCCAACCCTGCGGAGGAACACCTGATGAACATCCCCGGTTACCGGCCCCGTCTCGGCGTCGCGGCCAGCGCCATCCACCCGCTGCTGAAAAGCCTCTACGTGATGGCCGCCCTGGTGGAGGCCCGGGACGCCTATACCGGCGGCCACCTCTGGCGCGTTTCCCAGTTTTCCCAACTGCTGGCCATGGACCTGGGCCTGCCCCCCTCAGAGGTGGCGCGCATCACCCTCGGCGGATTTCTCCATGACCTCGGCAAGATAGGCGTGCCCGACGCCGTGCTGAACAAGCCAGGGCCGCTCGACGAGCATGAGCTGGAAATCATGCGCACCCACCCGGAAGTCGGCCAGCGCCTGCTCAGCGGTCACCCGCTGGCGCCCCTGGTGCTGCCGGCGGTGCTGATGCACCACGAGACCCCGGACGGTCGCGGCTACCCGCAGGGCTTGCGCGGCGAGGCTATTCCCCTGGAAGCGCGGATAGTCGGGGTCACGGACGCCTTCGACGCCATGACCAGCACCCGCCCCTATCGCAGTGCCATGCCCATCGCCACGGCGCTGGACATCGTCGCCGAGTACCTCGGCAGACAGTTCGATCGCGAATGCGGCGAACGGCTGATCGCCCTGGGCGAGCGCGGCGCCCTGGAGCACATAGTCGGCCATAGTGAGCCGCATATCCCGCTGCAGCACTGCGCCGGCTGCGGACCGATCATCGTGGTCAAGCACAGCCAGCCCAGCGGATCCCTCGTCTACTGCCGCGCCTGCGGCGGCGAGCATCGGGTCGAGCGGGACGGCAACCAGGTGCGCCTGGTCCCCACCGGACAGCTCGGCAGCGCCGCGGCGCTGGAGCCGGACATGGACGACTTCCTGCTGGAGGAACTGCTGGAAGAAACCGAGACGCTGCTGGATGTCGCGGCCTGAGCCGATCCGGGGCTACACGATCCCGCCATTGACCCGCAGGGTCTGGCCGTTGACCCAGGCTCCTTCCGGCCCGACCAGAAAGGCCACCAGGCTGGAGATGTCCTCCGGATTCCCTATTCGTTCCAGGGGCGCCTGCCGGGTCAGGCGCTCCACCAGTTCGGCCGGCTTGCCTTCGAGGAACAGGTTGGTGGCCGTGGGCCCCGGTGCCACGCAGTTGACCGAGATGTTCCGGCCGCGCAACTCGCGGGCGAAGATCGCGCTCATGGTTTCCACCGCCGCCTTGGACGCGGCGTAGATGGCATAGCCCGGCAGGCCCATCCCCACTACGCTGCTGGACAGGTTGACGATGCGCCCACCGCTGCGCAGGCGCGTGGCCGCCAACTTGAGGGTGTTGAAGGTGCCGCGGGTATTGATGGCGAAGAGGCGGTCGTAGAGCGCCATGTCGGTGTCGGCCAGGGGTACAAGACCGGGCTGGATCACCCCGGCGTTGTTGATCAGGATGTCGATGCCGCCGAACTCCATTTCCGTCTGGTCGAACAACACGGCCACCGCCACCGGGTCGCTGATATCGGCCAGTATCGGGTAGGCCTGGCCCCCCGCCAGCCTGATCTCCTGTACCACCTGTTCCGCGGCCTCCGGTCGGGTGGCGTAGTTGACCACCACCTGGATGCCATCGGCGGCCAGGCGTCGCGCAATGGCGGCGCCTATGCCACGGGATGCCCCGGTGACGATGGCGGTTCTAGCGGATTGCGACATGCGAGCCTCCCGGGTACCCCTCGAAGCCCCGGCCTATGCCGGCTGCAGGGTATTTCAGTGGTATAGCCGGAGTTGGCGCGGTGTGCGGCACCGGCCATCAGCGGACTTCGTAGGTTGGGCAGAGCGCAGCGAAGCCCAACGCTGGTCCGAGTGGACGGACACTGCCCTCACCCCCGCCCTCTCCCAGAGGGAGAGGGAGCGCCCTCTAGTTCAACTCCACCAGTGGCCGCCTCTCCGCCACCGGCCGGTAGCTTGCCGGGCTGAACAGCCGGGTCACCCCCAACATCAACACCACGCTCACCACCAGCACCAGCCAGGCGCTTGTGAAGCTGCCGGTGAGCTCCCGCAGCCAGCCGCTGAGCCAGGGCGAGACGGCGTTGATCAGGAAACCCACGCCCTGCACGAAAGCCGCCAGCTGGCCAGCCTCGCGCGGGTCGCGGCGGTGGTCGAGGGTGAGGATCAGGCTGAGGGCGAAGCAGGCGCCCAGGCCGAAACCGATCAGCGCCACCCAAAGGCCGGCGAACGCCAGGGGCGCCCAGATCAGGCCGGCGTAGCCCACGACCTGAGCCAGCAGGCTCACCGACAGCAGTGGCCGGCGGTCGCTGCCGCGTTGCGCCAGGGCCGGCATGCTGAGGGCGGCCAGCACCTGGAAGATGGTCATGAATGCCAGCAACGAGCCGCTGCGGGTCGGGCTCCAGCCGAGTTGCTGATAGTAGGCCGGCAGCCAGGCCACCATGCTCATGTAGCCGCAATTCACCAGGCCGAAATAGAGCGCCAGCAACCAGGCGCGGCGATTGCCGAGGAAGCTCGTCGGCCTGGCGGCGGCAACCGGTGCCGGACTGGGCAAGGGGCGTGCCAGCCAGAGCGCCAGGGCCAGCAGCGCCGGCAGCATCCACAGACCGAGCCCCGCCTGCCAGTGCTCGAACTGCTGCGCCAGCAGCGGACTGAACAGCGCCGCCAGACCACCGCCGCCCATCAGGGACGCCGAGTAGACGCCCATGGCCAGGGCCACGTGGCCTTCGAAACGGCGTTTGATCATGGTCGGCAGCAACGCCTGGATCAACGCCACGCCGGCGCCTCCCAGCAGTGCGGTGGCCAGCAGCGGCCCCGCCTGGCCACAGAGCAGCCGTGCCACGCAGGCCCCGGCGATCAGCGCGAGGCCGAGGCCAATGCCGCGGCGCTCGCCCAGGCCGCCGAGGCGGTTGCTCAGCAAGGCCACCAGGCCCATGCAGATCACCGGCAGGGTCGTGAGCAGGGCGGCAGTCTGGAAGCCCATGCCGGTGGCGGCGCGGATGTCCGCCAGCAACGGGCTGACCGAGCTGAGGATGGGCCGCAGGTTGAGCCCCAGGACCACCAGCAGCGCCCAGGCGGCGAAGGTTTCGAGGCGATCAGCGCGCGGCATGCAGGGTCTTCCAGCGGGCGTAGATCTCGGCCATGGCCGGTTGCGGCAGGTGCTGGATGTCCAGCTTCTGCTGCTGCAGCGGCAGGGCCATCTGCTGGTAGACGGCGGCGGTGGAAAGACCGAAGGGTTCGCCCTCGGCATTGGCCGCGGCGAATACCACCCGCGCCACCCCGCACAGGTGCATGGCCGCGAGGCACATGGGGCACGGCTGGCCGCTGGCGTAGATCACGCAGCCGTCCAGGCGCGGGCCCAGCTGCCGGCTGGCGGCACGGATGGCCTGGAGTTCGGCGTGGGCAGTGGGGTCCTGGCTGAGGTGGATTTCGTTCACTGCGCGGGACAGGACCTGGCCATCGCGCACCAGCAGCGCGCCGAAAGGACGGCCGCCCTGCTCGACATTCTGTCGCGCCAGTTCCACGGCCTGTTCGAGGTAGTTGCGGTCTTCCGTCATGGGGTACTCCAGTATTCAGCGGGCGCCGGCAGCGCGCAGCTTGGCGGCAATTTCCCGCTGGCCGCGCTGCTCGGCATGTTGCAAGGGGGTGACGCCATCCTTGTCGGGCAGGTCGAGGTCGGCGTCGGCGGCGATCAGCAGCTCGACGATGCGCTGGTGGGCCGGGCCGCCGTCGCCCAGCAGCACGGCTTCCAGCAGGCAGGTCCAGCCCAGCTTGTTGACGTGGTCGAGGTCCACTCCGGCAGCGATCAGGGTGCGCACCGTGTCCACATGGCCGCGCTCGCAAGCGGGGATCAGCGCGGTGCCGCCGAAGCGGTTGGTGCTGCGCAGGTCGGCGCCATGGGCCAGGGTCAGTTCGAGGATCTGCTGGTAGCCACTGGCGCCGGCCAGCAGGTAGGCGCTGTCCTGCATGCGATTCTGCAGGTTGACGTCGGCCCCTGCGTCCATCAGCCGGCGCGCCACCTCCACCCGGTTGGCGGCGGTGGCCAGCAGTAGCGGCGTGTTGCCCTGGGCATCGCGCACGTCCACGGCCATGCCCTGCTCGAGCAGGGCGTCGACCGTCGGCAGGTCACCAGCGCCGGCGGCCTGCAGCAGGCGCTGTGCCGACGCCTGGTCGGCGTTCGCCTGGCCGCCGAGGAGGAGCCCGGCGGCAAGGGACAGGGTCGGGATGATTCCGGCTTTCATGGCGTACCTCCGGGCGCGAAAGAATGGGCGAAATTATGTCCTTCTGGTCAAGTATTCTGAAATTAAATATAACCATGCCTATCAGTTGATCCAGGAATACTCACATGTTCGATCCGCTCCTCCTTCGCAGCTTCGTGGCGGTGGCCGACTGCGGCAATTTCACCCGCGCCGCCGAGCGGTTGCACCTGACCCAGTCCACCGTCAGCCAACAATTGCGCCGGCTGGAGGAAAGCCTGGGTTGCCGCCTGCTGGACCGCAGCCAGCGTCAGGTAGTGGCTACCGCCGAGGGCGAACAGCTGCTCGGCTACGCCCGGCGCATCCTCGCCCTGCAGGAAGAAGCCGCCGAGGTACTGCTCCACCAGCCCGGCAGCGGCGTGCTGCGCCTGGGCGTGCCCGAGGACTTCGCCGCCGAACGGCTGATGCCGGTACTGGCGGAGTTCTCCGCCGCCCATCCCGGCGTGCGCCTCGAGGTGACCAGCGGCCTCAGCCCGGAACTGCTGCGGCTCTACCAGGGCGGCGAGTTCGACCTGCTGCTGATCAAGCGCATGGGCGATGACAGCGACAGCCTGGCGTCCTGGCCGGAGCCCCTCGGCTGGGTCGACAGCGCCAGGCAACCGGCCTTCGGCCGCGAGCCCATGCCGCTGGTGGTGTTCCCCGCCGGCGGCCTGTACCGCAACGAAATGCTCCATGGCCTGGACGTGCAAGGCCGGCGCTGGCGCATCGCCTACTCCAGCGCCAGCCTGGCCAGCGTGCGCGCGGCGGTGGCGGCGGGGCTGGGGGTGAGCTTGCTGCCGCTGCGCGTGCTGGGGCCGGAGCATCGGTTGCTGGGAGAGGAAGAAGGATTGCCGGAGATCCAGGGCTTGCGCCTGGCGCTTTATGGGCGGGCCGGGTTGGGTGGTGCAGGAGAGGAGTTGGTGGAACGGTTGAAGGGTGTGTGTGAGGGGAATGACCCTTGTGGGGGCGAATTCATTCGCTAAGCGGGCCGCAGGCACGCCCTGGATGTTCCAATGGGACAGCTGCGCTGTCCTTCGCGAATGAATTCGCCCCCACAAAGAAGCAAATCGTAGCCCGGATGAAATCCGGGAGCCGCGGTGGGACTATTCCCGGATTTCATCCGGGCTACTGACTGTCTTCCTAGGGGGAAACAGATGTGGGAGCGATGCCCCGTGAATCAGGGGGTTTCCTCGGAATCCGAATCCACCTTCTCCAGCTGCCCCTGGTCCCAACCCCCGCCGAGGGCGGCGATCAGCTGGACACTGGTGGTCAGGCGGCTGCCGAGCAGGGTGAGGACGGTGCGCTCGTTGTTCAGGGCGGTGGCCTGGTTGGTGACCACACTGTTGTAGTCCACGGTACCGGCCTTGTACTGGTTGCTGATCAGGCGCAGCGCTTCGCGGGCGGCGTCCAGGGCCTCCTGCTGCACCCCGCTCTCCTCTTCCAGCACATCGAGCTGGACCATGTAGTCCTCGGCTTCGCGGAAGCTGTCGAGCACGGTCTGGCGGTAGAAGGCCACAGTCTGGTCGTAGCTGGCCTCGGCCTGGGCCACCTGGGAGCGGATCAGGCCACCGTCGAACAGGGTCATGGCGAATTCCGGGCCGATGGACCAGAAGCGGTTGGGCGTGGTGATCCAGTCCTGCAGGCTGCCGCTGCGGTAGCCGCCGGCGGCGCTCAGGCTGAGGCTGGGGAAGTAGGCCGACTTGGCCACGCCGATCTGGGCGTTGGCGGCCATCACGTCGCGCTCGGCGGTGGCCACGTCCGGGCGTCGTTCCAGCAGTTGCGACGGCAGCAGGGTCGGCACTTCGGGCAGCGCCGGCACGCTGTCCACCTCGGCCAGGCTGAACTCCGACGGCGGCAG
The DNA here is from genome assembly GCF_029871205.1 of Pseudomonas sp. BN417. Classification (GTDB taxonomy): domain Bacteria; phylum Pseudomonadota; class Gammaproteobacteria; order Pseudomonadales; family Pseudomonadaceae; genus Metapseudomonas. The sequence continues at coordinate 45,450 of NZ_SSOJ01000140.1, forward strand.
GCCCACCAGCACGGCGATGGCGTTCTCCAGCTGGGCACGCTGGTACTTGAGGTCGATGGCCTGGGCCTGGGTGCTCTTCAGCTGGGTGGTGGCCTGGGCCACATCGGCGCGGGTGACTATGCCGGCCCTGTACTGGTTCTCGGTGAGGGTCAGGGCGCGCTGGTAGGCGGCGATGGTGGCCTCGAGCAGGCGCTTCTGGGCGTCCAGCACGCGCAGCTGCAGGTAGTTCTGCGCCAGTTCCGACTGCAGGCTGAGGCGCACGGCGGCGAGGTCGGCGGCGCTGCCCTGCATGCTCGCGGTGTCGGCCTCCAGTTGCCGGCGCAGCTTGCCCCAGAGGTCGATTTCCCAGTTCACCCCGAGGCTGGCGTCATAGCTCTTGGACACGCCGCCGCCACCGGAGCTGGTGACGGTGGAGCCGTCCGCGAGGCGTACCGTGCTGTCGCCACCGCCCTGCCCCGAGCGGGTCTTGCCAGCGTTGGCGGTGACCGAGGGGAAGAAGGACGCGCGGGCGCCACGGGCCAGGGCCTGGGCCTGGCGGTACTGGGCGACGGACTGGGCCAGAGTCTGGTTGGAGGCCTCCAGGCGCCGCTGCAGGTCGTCGAGGGTGGCGTCGCCGTACAGCTCCCACCAGCGGCCACGGTGTTCCAGGTCCGCCGGGCTGGCCAGGGTCCAGCCTTCGGCGTGCTTGAACTGCGCCGGCACGCTCTGCTCCGGTCGCTGGTAATCCGGGCCTATGGCGCAGCCGGCGAGCAGCAGGCCGGCAAGGGCCAGGGCCACGGCGCGGCGCAGGGGTTTGACGGGAAGTGCGGCGGTGTTCATAGCGGTGTTTCCAAAGCAGCGTCGGTACGAACGCCGCGCCAGCGGTTGAAGCGGTGGCGCAGACGGTCGAGGTAGAGGTAGACCACGGGGGTGGTGTAGAGGGTCAGCAACTGGCTCAGCACCAGGCCGCCGATGATGGCCATGCCCAGGGGCTGGCGCATTTCCGCCCCCTCGGTGCCGCCGATCAGCAGCGGCACGGCGCCGAGGATGGCGGCGATGGTGGTCATCAGGATCGGCCGCAGGCGCAGCAGGCAGGCCTGGCGGATGGACTCGTCCGGGGACATCCCATCCTGGCGCTCCAGTTGCAGGGCGAGGTCGATCATCATGATGGCGTTCTTCTTCACCACGCCGATCAACAGGAACAGGCCGAGCAGCGAGATCAGGCTGAACTCCCCGCCGGTGAGCAGGATCGCCAGCAGCGCCCCGACGCCCGCCGAAGGCAGCGTGGAAAGGATGGTCAGCGGGTGGATGTAGCTCTCGTAGAGGATGCCCAGCACCAGGTACACCAGCACCAGGGCGGCGAGAATCATCCAGGGCTGGTTCTGCTGGGTAGTCTGGAAGGCATCGGCGCTGCCGCCCATGCGGGCGATCACCGAGCTGGGCAGGCCGATGGCGGCCACCGCCTTCTCGATGGCCACGGTGGCCTTGTCCAGGCTGACGCCGGGCGCCAGGTCGAAGGCGATGCTTTCCGAGGCGAACTGGCCCTCATGGTTGACCCGGTCTTCCTCCAGGCTGCGCTCGTAGCGGGCGAAGCTGGACAGCGGCACCCGCTGGCCATCGGCGGTGATCAGCTGGACCTGCTTGAGGGTTTCCGGATCCCGGGCGTACTTCGGGTTGACCTCCATCACCACCTGGTACTGGTTCAGGGTGTCGTAGATGGTGGAAATCTGCCGCTGGCTGTAGGCGTTGTTCAGCGCCGAGCTGACCATGGCCATGTCCACCCCCAGGCGCTTGGCGGTGTCACGGTCCACCACCAGGGTGATCTGCTGGGCGCCCTCGCCTTCGTTGGCGTCGATGGCGGTGAGCTCCGGCAGGGACTTCAGCGCAGCGGTGACTTTCGGGCCCCAGGTGCGCAGGTCGGTCAGTTCGCCGGACTGCAGCACGTACTCGTATTGCGAGCTGCGCTGCTCGCGGCCGCCGCCGAACTGCAGGTCCTGGTCGGCCATCAGCATCAACCGGCCGCCGGGTACCTTGGGCAGGCTGGCGCGCAGCCGCTCGATGACCTTCTGCGCCGAAACCTTGCGCTCCTTGATCGGCTTCAGGCGCACGATCATGAAGGCGTTGTTGATGCCGCCGCTGCCGCCGATGAAGCCGGCCACGCTTTCCACCGCCGGGTCCTCGAGCACGGCGCGGCGGAAGATTTCCATCTTCGGCTGCATCACGCTGAAGGACAGGCCGTCGTCGCCGCGGATGAAACCGATCAGCTGGCCGGTGTCCTGCTGCGGCAGGAAGGTCTTGGGCACCAGCACATAGAGGGCGACGTTGCAGGCGATGGTCACCAGCAGGCTGGCCAGGGTCAGGCGCGGATGGCGCAGGGCCACGCCCAGGGTACGGTCGTAGGCGCCGACCATGCGCTGGTGCAGCGCTTCGCTCCAGCGTTGCAGGCGGCTGTCCTGGTCCGGCACATGAGGCTTCAGCCAGCGCGCGCTGAGCATGGGCGTCAGGGTCAGGGACACCAGCAGCGAGACCAGTATGGCCACCGCCAGGGTCAGGGAGAACTCGCGGAACAGCCGGTCGATGATGCCGCCCATGAACAGGATGGAGACGAACACCGCCACCAGCGAGAGGTTCATCGACAGCAGGGTGAAGCCCACCTCGCGGGTGCCCTGCAACGCCGCCTTGAAGGGCGCCATGCCGTTGTTGATGTGCCGGGAGATGTTCTCCAGCACCACGATGGCATCGTCCACCACCAGGCCGGCGGCGAGGATCAGTGCCATCAGCGACAGCACGTTGAGGGAGAAGCCCATCAGGTACATCACGGCGAAGGTGCCCACCAGCGACACCGGTACCGCCAGCGCCGGGATCAGCGAGGCGCGCAGGTTGCCGAGGAACAGGTAGACCACCAGTATCACCAGCGCCACCGCGATCAGCAGGGTGCGCTCGGCTTCGTGCAGGGTGGCGCGGATCACGGGTGAACGGTCCATCGCCAGGTCCAGCTTGACGCTGGCCGGCAGTACCGCCTGCAGCGCGGGAAGCTGCTGCTTGATGCTTTCGATGGTCTCGATGATGTTGGCACCGGCCTGGCGGTTGATCACCAGCAGCACCGCCGAGTCGTCGTTGAAGAAGCCGCTGTTGTAGCGGTCTTCCACCGCGTCACGGACCTTGGCCACGTCGCCCAGGCGCAGCGCGGCGCCGTCCTGGTAGCGGAGGATCAGCGGCGCGTAGTCGGCGGCCTTCTCCAGCTGGTCGTTGGCGCCCACCTGCCAATGCCGGCCGGCATCTTCCACCGCGCCCTTGGGGCGGCGTTGATTGGCCGCAGCGATGGTGCTGCGCACGTCGTCCAGGGCGATGCCGTATTGAGTCAGCAACTGCGGTTCCAGCTCCACCCGCACCGCCGGCAGGGAGCTGCCGCCGATCTGCACTTCGCCCACGCCCCTGACCTGGGACAGGCTCTGGGCCAGGATGGTGGACGCGAGGTCGTAGAGCTGGCCTTTCTCCTTTACGTCGGAGGTCAACGACAGCACCATGATCGGCGCCTGGGACGGATTGACCTTCTTGTAGGTGGGCATGCTGCGCATGCCGCTCGGCAGCAGGTTGCGCGAGGCATTGATGGCCGCCTGCACGTCGCGGGCCGCGCCGTTGATGTCGCGGTCCAGGTCGAACTGCACGATGATCCGCGTCGAGCCCTGGCTGGTGCGGCTGGTCATCTGGCTGATCCCGGCGATGGTACCGAGGGACCGCTCCAGCGGCGTGGTGACGCTGGAGGCCATGATCTCCGGGCTCGCGCCGGGCAGGCTGGCCTGCACCGTGATTACCGGGAAGTCCATCTGCGGCAGCGGCGACACCGGCAGCAGGCCGAAGCTGACGCTGCCCAGCAGCAGGATCGCCAGGCTCAGCAGCATGGTGGCCACCGGACGGTGGATGAAGGGGGCGGAGAGGTTCATTTCCCTTCTCCCTCTGGGAGAAGGTGGCCCGAAGGGTCGGATGAGGGATGGTGGATGTCGCTGGAGACCGAGCGGGGCATGGTTACCCTCACCCCAGCCCCGCTCTGCGCCCCGGCCAGAACGCTTCGCCTTCTGGCGCTCACAGGCACCGGAAGCAGTGCTTCCAAAAGCGTGCCTGATTCGCCCCAGAGGGAGAGGGAGCAAAGGCGGTTCATACCGCCACCCCCGCCGCGCTGCGGCCGGTGAAGCGACGGGCCAGGCGGTCGAAGGCCAGGTAGATCACCGGCGTCGTGAACAGGGTCAGCACCTGGGACAGCAGCAGCCCGCCGACCATCACCAGGCCCAGGGGCTGGCGCAGTTCGGCGCCGGAGCCGGTGGCGAGCATCAGCGGGATGGCGCCGAACAGGGCCGCCAGGGTGGTCATCAGGATCGGCCGGAAGCGCAGCAGCGCCGCCTGGTAGATCGCCGCCTCCGGGGGCATCCCCTGGTTGCGCTCCGCCTCCAGGGCGAAGTCGATCATCATGATCGCGTTCTTCTTGACGATGCCGATCAAGAGGATGATGCCGATGATGGCGATCAGGCCCAGGTCGTTGCCCGTCAGCAGCAGCGCCAGCAAGGCGCCGACGCCGGCCGACGGCAGCGTCGAGAGAATGGTCACCGGGTGGATGTAGCTCTCGTAGAGCACGCCGAGGACGATGTACATGGTCACCACGGCGGCCAGGATCAGCAGCAGGGTGCTGGACAGCGACGCCTGGAAGGCCGCCGCCGCGCCCTGGAAGCGGGTCTGGATGCCTTCCGGCATGCCGATCTCCTGCTGCACCCGCTCGATCACCGCCACCGCCTCGCCCAGGGCGACGCCGGGGGCCAGGTTGAAAGACAGGGTCACCGCCGGGAACTGGCCGATATGGTTGATCGCCAGTTGCGCCTGGCGCTCCTCCACCTTGGCCAGGGCCGAGAGCGGCACCTGGGTGCCGGCGCTGGTGGCGACGTGGATCTGTTGCAGCGCCTGCGGGCCGATGCGCTCGCCGGCGGCGGATTCCAGCACCACGCGGTACTGGCTGGCCTGGGTGAAGATGGTGGAGATCTGCCGCTGGCCAAAGGCGTCGTAGAGCGCGTCGGTGATGGCGGATATTTCCACGCCCAGGCGCCCGGCCATGTCGCGGTCGATGTTGAGGTAGACCTGCAGGCCCTTGTCCTGCAGGTCGCTGGCCACGTCCGAGAGCTCCGGCTGCTGGCGCAGGGCGTCCACCAGCTTGCCGGTCCACTCGTTGAGCAGCTCGGCGTCAGGCGACTCCATGCTGAACTGGAACTGGGTGCGGCTGACCCGGTCTTCGATGGTCAGGTCCTGCACCGGCTGCAGGTAAAGACGGATGTCGCTCTGCCGGTCCAGCTCGGGCTGCAGGCGCTGGATCACCTCGCTGGCGGTAACGTCGCGTTCGCCGTGGGGCTTGAGGTTGATCAGCATGCGCCCGCTGTTGAGGGTGACGTTGTCGCCGTCCACCCCTATGTAGGAGGTCAGGCTGGCCACCGCCGGGTCCTTGAGGATGAGCGCGGCGACCTTCTGCTGGCGCTCGCTCATGGAGCGGAAGGACACCGATTGCGGCGCCTCGGTGATGCCCTGGATAACGCCGGTGTCCTGCACCGGGAAGAAGCCCTTGGGCACGGCCAGGTAAAGCACAACGGTGAGTGCCAGGGTGCCGACGGCCACCAGCAGGGTCAGCCCCTGGTGCCTGAGCACCCAGGTCAGGCCGCGGCCGTACTGGGCGATCATGCCGTCGATGAAATCGCCGCTGGCCTTGTAGAAGCCGCCCTCCTCGCCCGATGTTTCGCGCTTGAGCAGCCGGGCGCACATCATTGGCGTCAGGGTCAGGGACACCACCAGCGAAATCAGGATGGCCACCGCCAGGGTGATGGCGAACTCGCGGAACAGCCGGCCCACCACATCGGCCATGAACAGCAGCGGGATCAGCACGGCGATCAGCGAGAAGGTCAGCGAGATCAGGGTGAAGCCGATCTGCCGGGCACCCTTGAGTGCAGCCTCCAGCGGTGTCGCGCCCTCCTCCAGGTGGCGGGCGATGTTCTCCAGCATGACGATGGCATCGTCCACCACGAAGCCGGTGGCGATGGTCAGGGCCATCAGGGTCAGGTTGTTGATGGAGAAGCCGGCCAGGTACATCACCGCGAAGGTGCCCACCAGGGACAGCGGCACGGCGATGGAGGGAATGATGGTGGCGCTCATCCTCCGCAGGAACAGGAAGGTCACCATCACCACCAGGGCAACGGCGAGGAACAGCTCGTGCCGCACGTCGGTGATGGCCGCGCGGATGGTCTGGGTGCGGTCGGTGAGCACCACCACGTCCAGGCCCGCCGGCAGGTTGGCGGTCATCGCCGGCAGCAGCGCCTGGATGCGGTCCACCACCTCGATCACGTTGGCGCCGGGCTGGCGCTGGATGTTCAGCAGCACCGCCTCGTTCTGGTTGGCCCAGGCGGCCAGGCGTTCGTTCTCGGCACCGTCGACGATCTCGGCCACGTCCTTCAGGCGCAGGGCCGCACCATTCTGGTAGGCGAGGATGAGGTTGGCGTACTCCTCGGCGGACTTCAGCTGGTCGTTGGCATCCAGCATGGAGACGCGGGTCGGGCCGTCGAAGTTGCCCTTGGGCTGGTTGACGTTGGACGCGCCCACCAGGCTGCGCACGTCCGACAGGTTCAGGCCATTGGCCGCCAGGGCCTCGGGATTGACGCGGATGCGCACGGCCTGGCGCTGGCCGCCGGCGATGCTGACCATGCCGACGCCATTGATCTGCGCCAGCTTCTGCGCCATGCGGGTGTCCACCAGCGTATGCAGCTTGGGCAGCGGCATGGTCTTCGAACTGATGGCCAGGGTCAGCACCGGGGTGTCCGCCGGGTTGACCTTGTTGTAGACCGGCGGCGCTGGCAGGTCGTTGGGCAACAGGTTGGTAGCCGCGTTGATGGCTGCCTGCACCTCCTGCTCGGCCACGTCCAGTTTCACTTCCAGGCTGAAGCGCAAGGTGATGACCGAGGCACCGCCAGAGCTGGTGGACGACATCTGGGTCAGGCCCGGCATCTGCCCGAACTGGCGCTCCAGGGGCGCGGTGACGGCGCTGGTCATCACGTCCGGGCTGGCACCCGGATAGAGGGTCAGGACGCGGATGGTCGGGTAGTCCACTTCCGGCAGCGCGGAAACCGGCAGCAGGCGGTAGGCGATCAGGCCGGCGAGGAGGATCGCCAGCATGCTCAGGGTGGTGGCGACCGGCCGCAGGATAAACAGGCGGGAGAGGTTCATACGCCGCCTTTCGCGTCCTGGCCTTCAGGCTTGGCGCCCTGCAACTGCTCGGTGGGCTGGACGGGCACTTCGTCGCTGTCGTGCACCACTTCCACCTCGCTGCCGTCGCGCAGGCGGTCGGTACCTTCCAGCACCACCCGCTCGCCCGGTTGCAGGCCGCTCCTGACCACAGTGTGCTCGCCGTCGTCCGGACCGGTCTCCAGCTTGCGCACCTTGACCTTCTTCTCGCCATCCATCACGTAGGCGAAGGTGCCCTGGCTGCCGAACTGCACGGCGGCCGAGGGGATGAGCACGGCTTTGGGCAGCAGCTCGGCGCGCAGGCGGATATTGACGAACTGGTTGGGGAAGAGGATTTCGTCCTCGTTGGCGAATCGAGCCTTCAGCTTGAGGGTGCCGGTGGTGGTGTCGATCTGGTTGTCCAGGCTCTGCAACACGCCTTCGGCCTGCAGGCGCTTGTCGTCGCGGTCCCAGGCCTCGACCACCAGCGGCTGGCCGGCGCGGAAGCGGCTGACCACCGCGGGCAGCTGGCCCTCGGGCAGGGTGAAGGCGACGCTGATGGGTTTGGTCTGGGTAATGACCACCAGTGGCGTGGTATCGCCGCTGCTGACCAGGTTGCCCAGGTCCACCTGGCGCAGGCCGAGGCGGCCGGCGATCGGCGCGCGCACCTGGGTGAAGCCGAGGTTGAGCCTGGCTTCGGCCACCGCCGCCTCATCGGACTTGAGGGTGCCGCGGTACTGGTTCACCAGCGCTTCCTGGGTGTCCAGGGTCTGCTTGGCGATGCTGTCCTCGGCATACAGGCCGCGATAGCGCGCCAGGTCGATCTCGGCGTTCTTCAGCTGGGCGCGGTTCTGCGCCAGCGTGCCTTCAGCCTGCTGCAGGGCCACCTGGTAGGGACGCGGGTCGATCACCGCCAGCAGGTCACCGGCCTTGACCTGCTGGCCTTCTTCGAACTGCAGCTTGACCAGCTCGCCGTCGACGCGGCCACGCACGTTCACCGTGTTCAACGCGGTGACGGTGCCGAGGGCCTTGAGGTAGACCGGGAAGTCGCCCTGGGTGATGGTGGCTACGCGCACCGGGACGGGACCCGAGAAGGCGCCGAAGCCCGGACGGCCCGGCCCTCCCCTGCCGCCCTGCTGGTTGGCCTTGGCGGCGGTTTCCGGCCAGAACCACCAGATCAGCGCCAGCAGCGCGAGCAAGGTGAAGGCAATGGTCAGCCAGTGACGGAGGGAACGGGAAAGCGGGGTCTTCTCAGTTTTCGGGGACATGATCGAGGTCGAGCTATGCGAGAGCGTGAACGATAAGCAGTTGAAAGCAGAAGGCAAAGCCAATTTACCGGCTATTTACCTAGCGCTTACGCCGCTGGCTAGACTAGTGGCGTGCCGACCGCCGCCTTGGCCTGGCACGCAGTGAATTCACAGGTACTGGGAGAGTTCCGTGTTCGAAGGTATCCGGCAGCGTTTCGCCGCCCTCACCACCCGCGCCGAGTTCCACTCGTTGCGCGTTGTCCGCCAGACCGCGGAGCAGACCCTGCTGCGCCGCGGCGTCGCCGAGCCGCCGTTCCTCACCCGCGACCTGGGCGCCATGCTCAGTGTGCGCCTGGCCGGCGTCGAAGCCTATGCCGCCACCGCCGACCTCAGCCCGGCCGGCCTGCAGCGGGCGCTGGACAAGGCCGAGGAACTGGCCCGGCGCATCGCCCGCCATGCCCTGGTGGAGCAGAGCCGCCTGGAGCCGCCACGAGATGGCGCGCGCTACCAGTCGCCGGGGCTGGATGCGCCCTTCCCCGGCCTCGCCGAACGCTTCGACCTGCTGGCGGAGGAGTCCGCGCGCATTCCCACCGACCCGCGCCTGGTCAACTGGAGCCTCTACCTGGACTGCCAGCGCTTCGAGCAGCTCTACCTCAACAGCGCCGGCGCCGAGCAATGGCAGGACCTGCGCTTCACCTATCCCGGCATCAGCGTCACCGCCTTCGACGGCAACGACAGCCAGACCCGCAGCTTCGGCGGCTACGGCAGCGGCCAGCAGGGCGGCGGCGAAGTGCTGCAGCGTCTGGGCTTCCAGGGCGCCGCCGCGCGGGTGGCCGACGAGGCGTTGCAGCTGCTGCTGGCGCCCAACACCCCGAGCGGCACCACTGACCTGCTGCTGATGCCGGACCAGATGATGCTGCAGATCCACGAATCCATCGGCCATCCGCTGGAGCTGGACCGCATCCTCGGCGACGAACGCAACTACGCAGGCACCAGCTTCATCGATCTGGCGGACTTCGGTCGCTATCAATACGGCTCGGAGCTTCTCAACATCAGCTTCGACCCCGGCATCGCCGAAGAGTTGGCCAGCTACAGCCACGATGACGACGGCATGCCGGCACGCAAGGAAATGCTGATCCAGGGCGGCCTGCTGCTGCGGCCGCTGGGCGGCGCCCTGTCGCAGTTGCGTAGCGGCCTGCCGGGGGTGGCCAACAGCCGCGCCAGCAGCTGGAACCGCGCCCCCATCGACCGCATGGCCAACCTCAACCTGGAACCGGGCGACCAGACCCTGGCGCAGCTGATCGGCGGCATCGAGCGCGGCGTGCTGATGAGCACCAACAGGTCCTGGTCCATCGACGATGCGCGCAACAAGTTCCAGTTCGGCTGCGAATGGGGCCGGCTGATCGAGGACGGCGAACTCCGGGGTGTGGTGAAGAACCCCAACTACCGGGGCGTTTCCGCGCACTTCTGGCGCAGCCTCGCCGCCGTGGGCGACGCCAGCACCCTCGAAGTCCACGGGACGCCCTTCTGCGGCAAGGGTGAGCCCAACCAGGTGGTACGCGTGGGCCATGCCTCGCCGGCATGCGTCTTCAGACAAGTGGAAGTCTTTGGAGGAGCCCAGTGATGGCCGACGCAGAATCCCGCTTCACCGCCCTCGCCGAGAGCCTCGGCGCCAGCCTGCAGCCGGGCGAGGACTTCAGCCTCTGGTACAGCGCCGAGGAGTCCGAGTTCATCCGCCTCAATCGTGCCCAGGTGCGCCAGGCAGGCCATGTCAGCCAGGCCACCGGCCGCTTGCGGCTGATTCGCGACGAGCGCAGCGCGGAGATCGCCATCACCCTCTCCGGCGACCTCGACTGCGACCGCCGGAACCTGGCCGAAGGCCTGGTGCAACTGCGCCTGGTCGTCGGCCAGATTCCCCCCGACCCTTACCTGCAGCTGGAGCGCTCGGCCTGGCACCGGCGCTCGGTGGACGAGGCCGCCCTGCCCGACTGCGCCACGGTGCTGGCGGAAATTGATGCCGCGGCAGCTGGCCTCGATCTCGTCGGCATCTACGCCGCCGGCCCGCTCTACCGCGGCTTTGCCAACAGCTTCGGCGCCTTCGGCTGGCACGCCGCGCACTGCTTCAATTTCGACTGGAGCCTGTTCCACGCCAATCACCAGGCGGTGAAGGCCGACTATGCCGGCGCCCGCTGGGACGCCACCGAGTTCGCCCGCCGCTTTGCCGGCGCCCGTCAGCAGCTGGAACACCTGGGCAAGCCGCTGCGCCACCTGCACCCCGGCGACTACCGCGCCTACCTGGCGCCGGCGGCCCTCGACGAAATCCTCGGCATGCTCTCCTGGACCGGCTTCTCCGCCCGAGCCCTGGCCGACAAGGAGAGCCCGCTGCAGCGCCTGCAGGACGGCAGCGCCCAATTCAGCCCGCTGCTCAACCTGGACGAACAGGTGGCCGGCGCCCTGGCCCCGGCCTTCGGCCCGGAAGGCGCGCCGCGCAGTGATGTGGCCCTGGTCCGCGACGGCCGCCTGACGGGCCAGCTGGTCTACCCGCGCAGCGCCCGCGAATACGGCCTGGAGGCCAATTGCGCCGATGCCAATGAAGCGACCCAGTCCCTGGTCATGGGCTCCGGCACCCTGCCCCTGGACGCCGTGCTGGAGCGCCTGGGCACCGGCCTCTATATCGGCAACCTCTGGTACCTGAACTGGTCCGACCTGCCCGCCGCACGCATGACCGGCATGACCCGCTTCGCCACCTTCTGGGTGGAGGACGGCCAGATCCAGGCGCCGGTGGACACCATGCGCTTCGACGACAGCCTCTACAGCGTCCTCGGCGACCAGCTGGAAGCCCTGACCCAGGAGCGCCAGCTGCGCCTGTCCAGCAGCACCTACGGCGAGCGCCAGACCTGGTCGGCGCTGCTGCCCGGCGCCCTGACCGGAAGGTTGAAGCTGACCCTGTAGGTTGGGCTGAGCTCGGCGAAGCCCAACGCAACGGAGCACCGGCGGAACACGAACGTTGGGCCGCGCTGCGCTTGGCCACAACCTACGGGGAATCCGGGTGCGACGGGCACAAAAAAGGGAGGCCACTGGCCTCCCTTCTTCATCACGCCATCCCTTACAGGGCGGCGACGGCCGCTGCGTAGTCAGGCTCGTTGGCGATCTCGGCCACCAGCTCGCTGTGCAGCACCTTGTCGTTCTCGTCCAGCACCACCACGGCGCGGGCGGCGACGCCGGCCAGCGGGCCGTTGGCGATGGCTACGCCGTAGTCCTTGAGGAAGGAGGCGCCGCGCATGGTGGACAGGTTCACCACGTTGTCCAGGCCTTCGGCGCCACAGAAGCGCTTCTGGGCAAACGGCAGGTCGGCGGAGATGCACAGCACCACAGTGTTGGGCAGCTTGCTGGCTTCGACGTTGAACTTGCGCACGGAGGTGGCGCAGGTCGGGGTGTCGATGCTCGGGAAGATGTTGAGTACTTTGCGCTTGCCGCTCAGGCTGGCCAGGGTCACGTCGGACAGATCACCGCCGACCAGGCTGAAGGCCGGCGCTTGCTGGCCTTTCTGCGGGAGCTGGCCGTCGACGTTGATCGGGTTGCCCTTGAGGGTTACTTGAGCCATTGCATGGGTCCTTGTTTCAGGTGGTGTTGTAGTAAAGCGCCGAGTTAATCACGGGTCGAGGAAATTGTCCTGACTTTCGAGTCAGCCAACGCCTGCAAGACCGCCAGGATGCTAGTCCATTCGCCCGAGATGGCACAGTTACCTTGTGGGGGCGAATTCATTCGCTGAGGGCAGCGCAGCTGCCCCGTCCATCTGTTGGCAGGCCTTCGGCCTGCTTAGCGAATGAATTCGCCCCCACAGGAAAGGCCCCCATGGAAAATCCTATCCACTCCCTAGAAATCCCGCTTGTAGAACAGGTCCAGGGAGCTGGCCAGGCCGCTGGCGGCTTCCAGGTAGAGGCGCTTGGTCAGCTCGTAGCGCAGGGCCACGACGCTGGTGGGCTCGAGCACGCCGAGGCCGTAGCGGATGCTCAGGCGCTCGGTGATCTGCCCGGTGGCGCCACCGTCGTCCAGTTGCAGGTCCTTGAGGCCGAGGCGCTGGGCCAGTTCGCTGGCCACCGACGCGCTGCCCGACAGGCCCATGGCCAGGGCCGCCTGGCCCACGGCGTTGCCATCGCCGCTGCTGTTCAGCGGGCGGCCGAGGATGAGGTACGACAGCGCCTGCTCCTGGCTCATGGCCGGGTTGGAAAAGACCTCGGTGGTGGGCTCATCGGCGCGGCCATTGAGGCGCAGGCCGGCGGTGACGTCGCCGACGGTGCGGATCGCTTCCACGTCCAGGTAGGGCTGTTCCAGGGGCCCGGCGAACAGCAGTCGCGCGCGGCGCAGGTCGAGGCGCTGGCCATAGGCGCGGTAGCGGCCGTTCTTCAGCACCAGTTCGCCCCGCCCCGTGAGGTTATCGCCGACCTTGAGGTGGCCCTGGAGGTCCGCCGTCAGGCCGAAGCCGGAGAACTGCAGGCGGTCCTGGCCCACTTCGACGTCCACATCCATGGCCATCTGCAGCGGCTGCTGTTCGGCGTCCTGTTCACCCACTACGCGGGCGTCCGGCGATACCTTGACCGCCTGGGGCGGCAGTTCGCGGATCTTGATCTTGCCGCGGGGCACCAGGACCTTGCCGGTCACCGCCAGACGCTCGCCGGCCAGGCCGATGCGCAGGTCCGGTTCCACTTCCAGGTTGGCGTAGGGCTCCACCACCACCGGCAGGCGCGAACCGCGCAGAGCCAGGTCGAGGTCGAGGCCGCGAGCCCAGGCCAGGCTGCCGGACAGGTTGCCTTGCCCCTGCTCGCCGCTGCGCCACTGGCCGCTCAGCTCCAGGCTTTCGCCGGCGATGCGCGCATCGAGGCCGAGGGCCTCGAAACTCATCGGCAGCTCACCGCCGCCGATGCGGCCGTCGCTCAGCTTCAGGTTGCCCAGCACATAGGGCGCAAGCAGCGTGCCGCCCAGGCTGCCGGCGCCCTGCAGGCGACCTTCCAGCTGTTCCACCTTGGGCACGAAAGGCCGCAGCACGGCGAGGTCCAGGCCGTCCAGACGGAACTGCCCGGAAAGCGGCTTCTGCGCCGGGCGCGGGTCGATCCGCGCGTCCATCTGCAGTTGACCCAGCCCCTGCCCCTGGAAGCTCAACTGGCTGTCGATACGTTGTGGACGCAGGGTGCTGTCCAGCAGCAGGCGCTGGTAGGGGAAATCGACCCAGCGGTCCTCTTCCTTCAGGCGCAATACGCCGCTGCCAGCGTCCAGGGTGATCTGGCCGTTGGGCCCGCTGGCGGGCAGGTCGAGCTTGAGGTCGGCATTGAGTTCGCCCTGCCAGGCGAAATCCTCCGGCAGCCAGCGCGCCAGGCTGGCCAGGGGGAAGTCGCGCAGGCGGTAGTCCAGCTTGGGTTCCGGCATCAGGCGCTGCTCGCCGCCACAGAGGCTGGCAGGCCCGGAACGCCAGCAGTGGGCGCCGAAGTTCAGCTTGCCGTCGGCCAGGCGCTCCAGCCGCGCCGGGGCTTCAAGGTGCCAGTCCTGGCCGCCGGCCTGGACCTCCCCGCGGGCAAGGCGGCCGCGCCAGTTCGCAGCGTCGAGCTTGCCGTCGACGGCCAGCAGCAGGTCCAGCATCGGTCCCTTGAGATTGAGCTCCAGCTGCTGGCGCACCCGGTCGCCGGAACCATCAGCGGTGAGGGTGCCGAATTCGTTGTCGCCGGAGGCCAGGCCGTCCACCTGCAGTTGCACGCGGCCCCGCTGGGCGGCGTCCAGCCGGGCGTCCAGCTTCAGGCTGGTCAGGCGATTATCGGCCTGTCCCAGGCGTTCGCCGGTCAGCACCAGGGTGCCTTGCGGGGCTTGCAGGGTGCCGGCCAAGTCGAGACGGCCCTGAACCCTGCCGAAGAGTTTCGGCCAGAGCTGGCCAAGGCGGTTCAGGGCCAGGTCCAGATGGCCGCTGAGCTTCTGGTCCAGTTGGCCCCGGCCTTCCACCTTGTTGTCGCCCAGGCGCACCTGCAGGGCGTTCAGCATCCAGCGTTCTCCTGCGCCCTGGGCCTTGGCCTGGAGCAACGCCGGCTGACCACGCAGCTGGCCCTTGAGGTCGAGGTCGGCATCAAGCTCCAAGCGCTGCTCGCGCCAGGCACCCTTCGATCGCAACTGGCCGGCCAGCTTGCCCGGCAGCTCCGCCAGCCAGTAGGACGGGTCCAGTTCGCTCAGGGCCAGCTGGCTATCCCAGCCGACGCCATTGGCGAAGTCGATCTTCACCTGGCCCTGGGCCCTGCCCTGCCCTGCCTTGAGCTGCAGGTCAGCGAGGGTGACGCTGGTCAGGTCGCCGGCCACCGGGCTGCCCAGGTTGAAGTCGCCGGCCGGCCCCTTGAGGCTGGCGTCGAACTTGCCGTCGTAGCGGGATTCGGCGTAGCGGACTTCGGCATCCAACTGGTGCAACTCCACCGGTGGTGGTTGCTCCTGGGGGAACAGCCGCTGCCAGGGGAAGTCGCGCCATTGCAGGCGGCTGTCGATGGCCAGGGCCTGCTGCCAATCGACGCGGCCTTGCAGCGCCAGGCTCTGCACCGGCTCGCCGGTCAGGCGGAGTTGTTGGATGTCCGCGCCCCTGGCGTCGACCCGGCCGGCGAGGTCCAGGGCTATGGCCCCCCCCTCGCCCGGCAGCGCGGCCTTGCCCTGCACGGCATAGCCGTCCTTCAGGTCGCCCTTGGCGGTCAACTCCACCTGGTTGAGGGTCAGGGTATCCGGCAGGTCGGCACTGGCCTTGAAGCCATCGGCGCGCAAGCGGGCGCTGGCCGGGAGGTTTTCCGTCAGCGGGCGCAGCTCGCCATCCAGGTGCCCGGCGAGATAGCCGCTGCTGTCGGCCTGGAGCTTGAGCACGCCCTGCAGGTCGCCATTCGCCTTGAGTGCCAGCTTCCATGGCACGTCTCCCGGTGCGGGCAGCTGCAGACTGCCCTGCAGGGCCAGGGGCCAGCCACCTTCGGGGCGCAGGGAGCCTTGCAGCTCCAGGGCCAGGCTGTCGCGACGCAGGCTCAGGCGCTCCAGTTGCAGGCCGTCGGCTTGCCAGTGCGCCACCAGTTCAAGCTGCTGCAGCTGGTCGTTGCCATCGAGGAGGAAGCGGCCGATGCGCACCTTCCCCAGCTCTATGGCCAAGGGCAAGCGCAGCTCGGGCAGGCTGATGGGCCCGCCATCCTCCTCGGCTTCTGACGGTGGTAGGTCGAGCCGGATGCTGTCGCTGGCCAGTTCATCAATGCACAGGGTGCGGCGCAGCAGGCAGGCGGGCGACCACTCCAGCAGCGGTGCGTCCAGCTCCAGGCGGGTGCCGTCCTGCTGCCAGGCCAGGCGTTCGGCGCTCCAGCGGCCGCCGAGCTGGCCGGCGAAGCCTTCCACTTCCAGCCCCGGGACCCGACCCAGCAGCCAGCGCCCGCCAGCCTCGCTGAACAGCAGGATGGCCATCAGCGCCAGCAGGCCGACGAGGGCGATGGCCAGGCCCGAGAGGCCGAACCTCAGCACGCGCCTCACAGTTCAGGCCCCATGGAGAAGTGGATGCGGTAGCCACCTGGATCGTCCAGGGCCTTGGCCAGGTCGAGGCGGATCGGCCCCACCGGGGAGACCCAGCGCACGCCGAAGCCGGCACCGGTCTTCATCGCCGCATTGAGCGAATCCATGGCGTTCCCGCGGTCGACGAAGGCGGCCATGCGCCATTTGTCGGTGATCGGATACTGGTACTCGGCGCTGCCCACCAGGAGATAGCGGCCGCCCACTTTCTTGCCGTTGCTGTCTTCCGGCGACAGGGTCTGGTAATCGTAGCCGCGCACGCTCTGGTCGCCGCCGGCGAAGAAGCGCAGCGACGGCGGGATGGCATCGAAATCGGTGGTGGCGATGCCGCCGGCCTGGGCGCGACCCAGCAGGCGGTGGCCGCCGGGCAAGGTGTAGAGGCCCTTGGCCAGGGCGCTGGCGTAGGTGAAGTCGGCATCGGAAAGGATGCCTTCCTTGGCGCCGCGCACGTCGAACAGCAGGGAATAGCCGCGGTTCGGGTCGAGCTTGCTATCGCTGCGGGTCACGCCATAACTGATGCCGGGAATCAGGAAGCTGCTGCGACCATCGTCGCTACCGTCGCCGAAATCGAAGGTCTCCTGCTCCCAACGCAGGGACACGATCCGCTGCCAGTCGCTGGGTAACTTGGACTGCCACTGGCCGCCCAGAGTGAAGCGGCGACTCTCGACGTCCACCAGGTTCTCGCGCTGAAGGCCGGTGGTGAAACGCAGGCTGTCGGTGAGCGGCGGATCGAGGGGAATCTCGTACCAGGCGCCGACGTTCTGCCGCACCGGAGACACCTCGGTCTCGGCGCCGAGGCGATGGCCCTGGGGGTTGATC
Organism: Pseudomonas sp. BN417; assembly: GCF_029871205.1. Classification (GTDB taxonomy): domain Bacteria; phylum Pseudomonadota; class Gammaproteobacteria; order Pseudomonadales; family Pseudomonadaceae; genus Metapseudomonas. Next base: position 62,297 of record NZ_SSOJ01000140.1, read on the forward strand.
CAGTGACGCGTCCAGTTGGCCCGCGCGCGCGGGCCGACGTCGGTGGAGAAACCGATGCCCAGGCCCACGGTGCTCGGCTTGACCGCCGCCAGCCGGACCTTCACCGGTATCAGCGGGCCCGCGCCCTTCACCGGGCTGGCGTCCACCCGCACTTCGTCGAAGTAGCCGCTGGCCTGGAGATTCTGGCTCAGTTTGGCGACCTGGTCGGAGTCGTATGGAGTGTTGGCCGGGAAAGGCACCAGGCGCGCCAGCAGGTCCGGGTCGAATGGCGTGTCGCCATCAAAGCTGACCGCGCCCAGGCGGTAGCGCTGGCCGCTGTCATAGACCAACTCGATATCGGCGACGCCGGCGCGCGGGTCGACATCCAGGCGCTGGCGGGTGAAACGGCCGTCGAAGTAGCCGTAGCGCAGCGCCTGGTTCTGGATCAGTTTCTTGGCGTCCTCGTAGGCGCCGTGATTGAGCTGGGCGCCGGGTTTCAGCGCCTTGCTCTCGGGCACGCGGAACGCCTTGTGCGCGCTGGCCTCGCCGTCGATGCGCACCTGGACGTTGCGCAGCCGCACGGGTTCGCCGGGGACCACCAGCAGGTGCAGGGCCGGGTCCTTGCCACCCTCGACGCGGCTGTCGATCTCGGCCTGGTAGTAGCCCAGCGCCTGGGCGGCCAGGCGCGCCTGCTCCTCGGCGGCACGCCGAAAACGTCGCAGGGCCTCTTCGTTGCGATCGCCAACAGCGCCGATGTAGGCCTCGATATTGGCCTTCAGCGCCGCGTTGGCAGGGTCGACCTTCACATCCAGCGCGGACTTGGCCAGCGCCAGACTGCTAATGCAGAGCAGGGCCACCAGCAGCGGCCCGCGCAATCCTTGGCAGAATTTCATGCGCGGAATGCTACCACGGCAACCTGCCTCGTCCTTCGGAAATGCCTGTCAGCCGCTGGCTTGCATCACCGGCCGCGGGTTGGGATGGAAGAATACGTGCTCGACCACCGGCCCCAGCGCCACCTCCCCCACTTCCTCGTAACCCTGGCGCTTGTAGAAGTCGAGGTAGCGGACGTTGCCTGTATCCAGCACCACGCCTTGCGAGCCGTCGTCTTCGGCGCACCAGTTGTGCAGCGCTTCCAGCAGCTTCTCACCGAGGTGGCGGCCCTGGAACTCCGGGTGGACGCCCAGCAGTGGCAGCACGTGGTACGGGCCAGGCGGCAGGCAGGCGAGCACGGCGTCGTGGTAGTCGAGGTAGCGGCGGGTGCAGCGGAAGCCAGTGGTCAGCAGCATGCGCAGGCGCCAACCCCAGCTTTCGGTGATGTCCAGGCGGCGCTGCGGCGGGGCGATCAGGGCGATCCCCACCAGCCGCTCCTCGATCAGCAGGCCGATCGCCGGCAGTTCCTGGAAGAAATGCTGCTGCACCAGTTCGCGCACTGTGGCGCGCACCCGCTGTTCATAACCGGGGCGTTCGGCCTCGAACAGATAGGCGAAGGTGGGCTCGTGGCGGTACGCGTGGTACAGCAGGGAGCGGGCTTCGCGGCTATAACCGCCGTCCAGCAGGCGCACCTCGACCGGAGCGCTGGGGATGTAACCGGGCATTCGCGGCACCTCATTTGTTATGGGATTGTCGGGCCAAGAGGGAAATTAGCACCTGTTCCTCCACCCGGCCATGCGACTGGCCCGCCATGCGCCTATGGGCTAGCATCCGCTTTTTCCCAGGAAGGCTCAGCGATGAAGATCGTTTCTTTCAATATCAATGGCCTGCGGGCGCGTCCCCACCAGCTCGAAGCGCTGATCGCCAAGCACCAGCCGGACGTGATCGGCCTGCAGGAAACCAAGGTTTCCGACGACCAGTTCCCGGAAGCCGAAATTCGCCAGCTCGGCTACCACGTCCACTATCACGGGCAGAAAGGCCACTACGGCGTCGCCCTGCTCTCCCGCCAGGAGCCCCTGTCGCTGGTCAAGGGCCTCCCAGCTGACGACGAGGATTCCCAGCGCCGTTTCATCTACGGCACCTTCGCCGATGCCCAGGGCAACCCGGTGACCGTGATGAATGGTTACTTCCCCCAGGGCGAGAGCCGCGATCATCCGGTCAAGTTCCCGGCCAAGGAACGCTTCTATGCGGACCTGCAGGGGCTGCTGGAGAGTCAGTTCCAGCCGAGCCAACCACTGGTGGTGATGGGCGATATCAATATCTCGCCGGAGGACTGCGACATCGGCATTGGCGAAGAGAACCGCAAGCGCTGGCTGAAGACCGGCAAGTGCAGCTTCCTGCCGGAAGAACGCGAATGGCTGGCGCGCCTGAAGAGCTGGGGACTGGTGGACAGCTTCCGCCACCTCAACCCCGAGGTGAACGATCGCTTCAGCTGGTTCGACTACCGCAGCCGCGGCTTCGAGGACAATCCCAAGCGTGGCCTGCGCATCGACGTGATCCTGGCCACCAGCCCGCTGCAGGCGCGGATCAAGGATGCGGGGATCGACTACGACCTGCGCGGGATGGAAAAGCCGTCCGACCATGCGCCGATCTGGCTGGAGCTGGCGTGAAGCCGCTCTTGTAGGGTGGAGAGCGCTCTTTTGTCCACCGGCTCTGCCGTGCCGCACACCAATGGTGGATCGGTAAGGCGTGATCCACCCTACGCCCAGCGACGGGACCCGCCCATGAAAAGGCCCATCAACGATGGGCCTTTTTTATGGTTCATCACGGAATTCCGGGGACACAGCGGACGGGCGATCTTGTGTGGGCTTGTTGTTCAACGGCCCAGCTCATTGCCGAGTGGGCGGTGGCTTTCTGTTTCGCCCTCCCGGGCGAGTCCCTTTTCCAGTCGCCGGATGGCCGGCCCCGTGAAAAGGAACCAAAAAACTTGCCCCGGCATCCGGCCCCGGCTTCGCCGGGGTGACCAGCCTTCGGCTGTTACTGCGTTTCCCTCGCTCCATCGTTGCGCCGAGGGCCCGGCGTGAGGGGCCATCCCTGGCCCCACACGCCTCTCGCGGCATCCATGCCGCTCGTCCCTCTCTGCAACGATTCCGCTCGGCCTCCTGAAGGGGCGAAGTCGCCGCCCCACCCTGTTTGCTCAGTTTCAGGCCGCTGTTGGCTTCAGGACTGTTTGTGCCTCGCCAGCGCGCGCCCCCCCTCTCCCACCGGGGCGAAGAGGCACGCTGCCGGAAGCACCGCTTCCGGTGGCGATGAGCGACTGAGCGCGCAGCGCTCAGGCTGGGGCGCAGGGCGGGGGCCGGGGGTGAGGGAAATCCCCGGCAACACGTAGCCAAGAAAGGTGCATTAACCAATCTCGCCAATCCGCCGTAAACCCCACCCGTCCCCGGAAATCCGCGAAGAACCTTTTTTATTGCCTGACTCAGGCTTCCTTCACCTGTTGCGTCGCGCCGACCCGCATGATGGTCTCGATGGCCTTCTCCAGCGTCGACTCGGAGTCGTAGAGGTGGCTCCTGGCGATGACCTCCTTGTTGGCCGCACGCAGCTTGAAGTAGTTCTTGCCGCTCGAATCGATGCGCCTTGCATAGCGCTCCTCGTGCATGCAGTTCTCACGGAACAGGACCATGGCCTCCTCCGCTGCGCCGCGGTTTTCATAAACGCCGGTGTCCAGCAGGGTCTGCGCGTCGGCCGCTTTCAAACGCAGGCGCCAGGTGCCTGCAGTGTTCTTGCGCAGCTCGAACCAACTACTCATTCACAACACTCCTTCAAGGATTCAACGGAATGCGCACAAGCGCTGGCTGAAAGCACCACCGAGGGGATGCTTGCAGCAGCGGGCTACCCTACCCCGCCCCCGATTGCCTGGCTGTAGGACTTGGCTTATCGATCCGTAGGAGCGGCCAATCCACTTTCTGCGAAATTTCACAGCCGAAGCTCAAAGCCTCATGGCAGAGCCATTTCTGTCATATCTCCGTCACCCTGCTGACTTAATCTCGCGACTCCTTCCACCCCCTCGAACAAGGTGTCTACCCATGCCGCGCGCCATGACCGCCAGCGACAAGGATCTGTGGGGCCGTGCCCTCAGCATGTTGCTGCTCGGTTTCGTCTGCTATGCCTTCCCCTGGTCGGTATTCGCCGCCCAACCCACCACCGTCCTGCGCATCCAGGGCTCCAACACCATTGGCGCCAAGCTGGGGCCGGCGCTGGTCAAGGGGATGATGGAGGAGGAAGGCCTGCGCTCCATCCAGCAGACGCCGGGCGACCGGGAGAACGAAGTGCATATCCTCGGCCATGATGCCCAGGGCAATCAGGTGCAGGTTGAACTGGCGGCCCATGGCTCCTCCACCGGCTTCGCCGCACTCAAGGACGGCAGCGCCGAGCTGGCCGCCTCCTCGCGCCCGATCAAGGACGCCGAGTTCCAGGACCTGGCCAACTTCGGCGACCTGCGCAGCCAGTACGCCGAACAGGTGATCGCCATCGATGGCCTGGCCATCATCCAGCACCCGGCCAACCCCTTGCGAGCCCTGACCACGGCGCAGTTGGCCGCGGTTTTCGCCGGGGAGGTAAAGACCTGGGAAGAGCTCGGCGGCCAGGGTGGCGCCATCCACCTCTACGCCCGCGATGACCAGTCCGGCACCTACGACACCTTCAAGGAACTGGTGCTGACCCGCCAGGGCAAGAGCCTGGCCGCCGGTGCCCAGCGCTTCGAATCCAACGACAAGCTGTCCGCCGCCGTCAGCGCCGACCCGCAGGGCATCGGCTTCGTCGGCCTGGCCTCGATCAACCAGGCCCGCGCCCTTGCCATTGCCGACGGCGACTCCCAGGCCATGGCGCCCAGCGCGGACCTGATCGCCACCGAGGACTACCCGCTGTCGCGCCGACTCTTCCTCTATATCAAACCGGGCGAACAGAACCGCTGGGCCAAGGCACTGGTTCAGTTCGCCCAGGGCCCGCGTGGCCAGGCGATAGTCGGCCAGACTGGCTTCGTCGCCCAACAGGTGCAGGCGATCAAGGTCCAGGCGCAGCAGGACATGCCGCCGAGCTACCGCGAGCTGGCCGCCGGCGCCCAGCGCCTGTCGGTGAACTTCCGCTTCCAGGAAGGCAACGCCAACCTCGACAACAAGGCCCTGCGCGACGTGCAACGGGTGCTGGACTACCTCAAGCAGACCAGCAAGCTGGAGCGGAAAGTGGTGTTGGTGGGCTTCGGCGATCCCAAGGAAGACCCGCAGCGCGCCGCACTGTTGTCCAAGCTGCGCGCCATGGCGGTACGTCGCGAGCTGACCAGGGGCGGCGTGGTCCTGCGGGAAGTTACCGGCCTCGGCGATGAGCTGCCGGTGGCGGCCAACACGGCCGAGGAAGGGCGGATTCGCAACCGCCGGGTGGAGGTCTGGGTGTACTGAGCCACCCGCCCTCTCGCATCCAGGCTCCTACATGAAAGGCCCCTCCCCCGGATCGGGAGAGGGGCCTTGCCGCATCAGAAGTCGAAGCGGGTGGTCAGCATAAAGTTGCGCGGATCGCCGTAGAAACCGCCCTCATAGAAGCCCAAGTTGCTGAAGTACTTCTTGTCGGTAAGGTTGTTGCCGTTGAGGGTAACCGACACCTGCTCGGTGACCTGGTACTTGGCCATGGCATCCAGCACCCAGTAGCTCTCCTGGGTGTACTCGAAGTCGCTGGCATTGGTCGCCGGATTCCACACGTCCTTCCAGATCTTGCTCTGCCAGCTGACCGAGCCGCCGATGGTCAGCTTGTTGAACTGGCCAGGCAGGCGGTAGCTGGTGGACAGGCGGAACATGTTCTCGGGCTCAGTGGTGGAAATCTTGTTGTCGTCGCCATCGCGGGTGATGCGATGGGTGTAGCCACCCTGCACCTGCCAGTCAGGCATCAGCTCGCCGGCCACTTCGAGTTCGAAGCCCTTGGTCTGGGCGCCCTGCACCGCGCGGAAGGCGGACTTGTTGCTCACCGGGTCGAAGCCGGCCTCCTCCGCGAGGTTGTCCTGCTTGACCTCGAACACGGCGGCGCTGGCATTCAGGCGGCCATCGAAGAATTCGGCTTTCAGGCCCAGCTCGTAGCTGTCGCCCTCTTCCGGCTCGATCGCCTTGCCACTGGCATCCTGCTCGCTCTCGTGGGGCTTGAAGATGCTGGTGTAGCTGGCATAGACCGAGTAGGTGTCGTTGAGGTCGTAGACCACGCCGGCATAGGGCACCACCACGCCATTTTCCTGCAGGTCCTGCTGCTTGGCGCTCTGGCCGGTGGCGAGGTCGGTGCCGGTGCTGTCCAGCTGCCAGTTGGAGACCCGGCTGCCGAGGATGATCGACAGGTCATCGGTGGGCTTGAAGCGGCCGGTCAGGTAGGCGGCGGTTTCCTTCAGGTCGGTGTCGACCCTGGACACCGGGCTGCCCCAGTCCGGCTCGGGGAAGTCGCCGGTCCAGCCATCGATGGTTGGCACACTGTCGAAGAAGAACGGCCAGTTGGTCTCGTTGGATTCGATATCGCGGTGCGACAGGCCGACCACCAGCTCATGCTCGCGGCCGAGCAGCTGGAAAGGACCGCTGGCATAGAGGTCGTAGGCGTTCTGGGTGGTCTCGTAGCGGTACTTGCCGCGCCAGATGGACATTCCGGTGCCATCCACCGGGTTGGGGTTGCCGCTGGCGGCCGAGCCGAGGGTGATGGGCGAGTCGGTCTCGGTGCGGGTGATGGAGGCCTTTACCACCCAGTCCTGGGCCAGGCGCTGCTCCAGGGTCACGAAGGAGTTGTCGGCGGTGTTGTCCCACTGACTCCACTTGGTGCCCGGGTTGAACGACCGGGAAAAGGTGAACTCATTGCCGTTGCTGTCCACCAGCGGCGTCGAGGAACCCCAGGACGAACCGTCCGGACGATTGGTCTGGCGGCTCAGGCCGGCGCTCAGCAGGGTGTCGTCGGTGATGTCGGTTTCGAGGATGCCGTAGAAGACCTGCTTCTTCTCGGACAGGTGGTCCATGAAGGACTGGCCGTCCTCATAGGCGGTGACGAAGCGGCCGCGCACATTGCCCTGCAGGGTCAGCGAACCGCCGATGTCGAATTCGCTGCGGTAGGTGTCCCAACTGCCGGCACTGGCCGACACATAACCGGACAGTTCGCGGGTCGGACGCTTGCGCACCAGGTTGACGGTAGCCGAGGGGCTGCCGAAGCCGCTGAGCAGGCCGGTGGAGCCCTTCAGCACTTCCACGCGGTCGTAGATGACCATGTCGGCCTGATCGATACCGTTGCCGAAACGAAACGCCGCCGGAATGCCATCGATCTGGAAGTTGTCGATCTCGAAGCCCCGCGAACGGAACTCGACCCGGCTGCTGTCCAGCTTGTTGGCAGTGATGCCGGGAGTCTTTGACAGTACGTCACCAATGCTGGTCAGGCCCTGGTCATCCATCTGCTGACGGGTGATGACACTGACCGATTGCGGGGTTTCGCGAGGCGACAGCGACAGCTTGGTGGCGGTGCTCGTCGAGCCGGTGGTGTAGGAACCCGTGCCTTCTGTGGTTTCACCCAGGCGGTTGTCGGTGATGGCCGTAGCCCCCAGTTCCAGCGTTCCATTGCCGTTTTCCTGCTCGTCGGCGAGCACCACACCGGCCTGCAATGCCAAGGTCACGCCCAGGATCGCTACGGACAACGGGTGACGCTCGATCCGTGCGGCAACGGCATCCCCAGCCGTCTCGACCGCGTTGAACGCATTTCGCTGTTGCACTCTCAAACCCCTTGGATGGTCTATCTGCTTGGTGGCCGGCTAACCACTGGCTTTCTTCTTTTTGCTGTGTGCAACGCCCTTGGCTGGAGCCTGGCGACCGTGCAGGCGGGATCGCATCTGACGGCGGATGCGAAGACCACTATCCAATGTGACTAATTTTCAATTGCTAATCTATTTGCTTCTCACTTGCATAAAAAGAGTTTTCCTACAAAGGGCAAAGATTTGTTACAGCAGCCTCGTTCCAGACCGGTGCGACGAGCGACTAGGCTTTTCCTGTGACGCCGGGCCCCTCTGACGGCTGCCAACCGCCATGTCGGAGTCACTGTTCAACGACGACAGAAGGAGGGGCGCATGGCAGCTCTACAGGCATTTCTCACCGCCGACTTCCTCGGCACCGCCACTTGGTTGTGGCTCGTCTTCCTCGGCATAGTCCTCGCCCTGCTGGTCTTCGACCTCGGGGTACTGCACCGTGACCAGCATGAAATCGAGGTGCGCGAAAGCCTGCTGCTCTACAGCGGCTACTTCAGCGTCGGCATGCTATTCGGGATCTGGGTCTGGTTCCAGCTGGGTGCGCAGAGTGCCCTGGAGTTCTACACGGGCTTCCTCGTGGAGCAGTCGTTGTCCATGGACAACGTCTTCGTCATGGCGATGATCTTCGGCTTCTTCGCCGTCCCCCGCCGCTACCAGCACCGGGTGCTGTTCTGGGGCATCATCGGCGTGATCGTGCTGCGCGCCATCATGATCGGCGTGGGTAGCGCCCTGGTGAAGGAGTTCGACTGGATCCTCTACGTCTTTGGCGCCTTCCTGCTGTTCACCGGCGTGAAGATGCTCGTCACCAGGGAGGACGCCCATCCGGACCTGGCCAACAACCCGGTGCTGAAGTTCGTCCGCCGCCATATGCGGGTCACCGATGACCTACATGGCGCGCACTTCTTCGTGCGCCTGAAACAGGCCGGCCAGAGCAAGGGCCTGCTCTACGCCACCCCGCTGTTCCTCGCCCTGGTGCTGATCGAACTGGCCGACCTGGTGTTCGCCGTGGACAGCGTGCCGGCGATCTTCGCCATCACCCAGGACCCGTTCGTCGTCTACACCTCGAACATCTTCGCCATCCTCGGCTTGCGTTCCCTGTATTTCGCCCTGGCGGCGCTGATGCACCGCTTCGTCTACCTGAAGTACGCCCTGGCGCTGGTGCTGATCTTCATCGGCGGGAAGATTTTCCTGCACGGTTTCATTGGCAAGATTCCCGCCCTGGTATCACTTGGCGTAACCTTCGGCCTACTTGCCGGTGGCGTGATCTTGTCCCTTTTCAAGACCCGCAACACCCCGGCCCGGAGCACGGGAGATCTGGAGAAACATGGCTGAAGTACGGATCGAACCGTTCGAGAAAGATGGCCGGACATTCTGGCGCGTACGCCTGGGCCAACGTGGCCTGACCTTCCACGAGGAACTGGCCGCCCGTACCTTCGCGGCGCAGCTGCACTTGCGGATGGGGTGGCTGCGGACAAGCGCGGGACCGGAGAAGCACGAGTCGTAGGATGGGTCGGGCGGCGTTCCGCGAGCCCTGCGATACCCATCACCGCCGAATCGATGGGTATCGCTCCGCTCCACCCATCCTACGACGCCCAGCGCCCTGCAGGCCCCTTTCGCTCGGATCACCAACCCAATGGCGCTAACACTGGAGTGAATTCCCAGGCTCGCGCCTGCGGGACAGCTGCGAGAGGTACTGCGGGGTGACCCCCAGATAAGACGCGATGCACTTTTGCGTCACCCGGTTTTCCAGGCCCGGGTATTCCTCCCGGAACGCAGCCAGCCGCTCACGCGCGGATGCGAATCCAACCATACAGGTACGCCTGGCCTGCTTCTTGAGGTTGTATTCAAGGAAACGCACAGACACTTCGAACGACAGCCTTCCCTCCGCCAGCAGGCGGCCTAGTGCGGGACAGTGAAACTCATAGGCGTCGATCGGCTGTTCGGCAACGACGAAGGATTTTGCCGGCAACCCGCTCTTTGCGGCGAGTACATCTTCATGAGCCCCGGCCATCTCGCCTTCCGCGGCAAACCTCAGGGTGACGTCCGCGCCGCTTTCGGTGATGAAACCCGTCCTCGCCACACCACTCATGATCCAGTAGGCGGAATGGGCAGGCACAGCCTGACGCTGGAGAAACTCGCCTTTACGGAAAGTGACCGGCTGCGCCAACGCCGACAAGTTGTCGAGCATGTGGTGATAAGTCCCTTCGCTGAAGAGGTAGCGCTTCATCATCACATCGCGAAAACGCCCCACGTCATCCAGAAATGCTTCTTTCTTGTTCTTCATCTAGTTGAATGCCCGGTCTGCATGGCCCGCTGTAGCTTGCCTTCGTCCAGAGCATCAGGACAACCGGCAATGCATCTGCAAAAGTCCCATGGAGACAAGACTATGCCAACAGCTTTCCCTCACACCGCAATCAGGCTCGGCCTTCTGGCTGCCGTGCTGGCCAATGCGGGCTCGAGCTTCGCCCAGCCATCAGCGAGCCCGATCACCACACAACAGTTGGATCAGAGAATAACCCGGGTGGAATCCAAGGTCGTGGCATGGCGACGTGACATACACCAGCATCCGGAGCTGTCCGGCCAGGAAGTTCGCACGTCCAGGCTGGTGGCGGAGCATCTGCGAAGGCTGGGCATGCATGTCACCACGGGTGTCGGAGGCCATGGCGTCGTGGGTCTCCTCGAGGGCGGTTTGCCCGGCAAGGTCGTCGCGCTTCGCGCCGACATGGACGCCCTTCCAGTGCAGGAAGCGACCGGTCTGCCATTCGCGTCCAAGGTAATCGCAAAGCACATGGGCAAGGACAGTCCGGTGATGCATGCCTGCGGTCACGATGCCCATACCGCGATTCTGATGGGTGTGGCCGAAGTGCTGGCGGGCATGAAGGCGCAAATCCCGGGCAGCATCAAGTTCATCTTCCAGCCTGCCGAGGAAGGCTTTTCCGAGACGCCTTCCAGTGCCGATGCCCTGAGGGGGGCGAAGGCAATGGTCACCGCAGGCGTCATGGAGAATCCGAAAGTGGATGCTGTTTTCGGCCTTCACGTCGCCCCGGTCATTCCCAGTGGTGTGATCGGCTGGCGCAGCGGGCCGGTCCTGGCCAGCGCCGACACGGTGCGCATCACCGTCGAAGGCAAGCAGACCCATGGCGCCGCGCCCTGGCTCGGCGTCGACCCCATAGTGACTTCCGCACAGATCGTGAGCGCGCTTCAGACCGTCGTCAGCCGTTCGCTCGACATCACCCGGGAGCCTGCTGTTTTCAGCATCGGTTCGATCAACGGCGGTACCCGCGAAAACATCGTTCCGGACTCCGTCGAGATGCTGGGTACGCTGCGCACCTTCAATGAAGAAATGCGCACCAGCGCCAAGGAGCGCATCACCAGCATTGCGCAGTCGACTGCCACGGCCAATGGCGCGAAGGCGGACATCAGTTTTGGGCCGTCTTCCTATAGCGTGACGAGCAACGACGAGGTGCTGACCGAAGCCATGCTTCCCGCGCTAAAGCAAGCGGCCAATGGGAAGCTCATGCTCGTTCCCAAGGCAGCCGGCGCGGAAGATTTCTCCGAGTACCAGCAGGTAGCGCCAGGCCTGTTCTTCTTTCTCGGCGTCAAACCCGGGGACAAGGCGGTCGGACCACCCCACTCACCCACCTTCGACCTCGACGAGTCGACATTCCCGCTGGGAATGAGAAGCCTGGCGATACTGGCACTGGCCTATCTCGAGAAAGGCTAGGCGTCCGATTCTCGCCTCGCAGGAGACGTCACGGGCGATCGGCCGAAGCATGGCCCTAATGCCTTGCAGGGGTTGGCGCAAGCCGACCCCCTCTGGCTTTGGCAGGGCGCGATCACTGACCGCTGCGCAGCATTTCCTTCGGCACGTACTTGCCGATCTCGAACTTGCCGATGGCCGCGCGGTGCACTTCGTCCGGGCCGTCGGCCAGGCGCAGGGTGCGCTGCATTGCGTACATGTAGGCCAGCGGGAAGTCGTTGGAGACGCCGGCGCCGCCGTGGATCTGGATGGCGCGGTCGATCACCCGCAGGGCGACGTTGGGTGCCACCACCTTGATCTGGGCGATCTCGCTCTTGGCCACCTTGTTGCCCACTGTGTCCATCATGTAGGCCGCCTTCAGGGTCAGCAGGCGGGCCATGTCGATTTCCATCCGCGAGTCGGCGATCTTGTCGAGGTTGCCACCCAGGCGCGCCAGCGGCTTGCCGAAGGCGGTGCGGCTGACGGCGCGCTTGCACATCAGTTCCAGGGCGCGCTCGGCCATGCCGATGGAACGCATGCAGTGGTGGATGCGGCCCGGGCCGAGACGGCCCTGGGCGATCTCGAAACCGCGGCCCTCGCCCAGCAGTACGTTCTCATAAGGCACGCGCACGTTCTCGAAGACCACCTCGGCATGGCCGTGGGGGGCGTCGTCGTAGCCGAACACCGGCAGCGGGCGCAGTACTTTCACTCCGGGGGTGTCGATGGGCACCAGGATCATCGAGTGCTGCTGGTGGCGCGGCGCGTCCGGGTTGGACAGGCCCATGAAGATGAGGATCTTGCAGCGCGGGTCGCAGGCGCCCGAGGTCCACCACTTGCTGCCGTTGATCACCCACTCGTCACCCTGGCGCACGGCGCGGGCTTCCATGTTGGTGGCGTCGGACGAGGCCACGCCCGGCTCGGTCATGGCGAAGGCGGAGCGGATCTCGCCACGCAGCAGCGGCTCCAGCCATTGTTTCTTCTGTGCTTCGTTGGCGTAGCGCACCAGCACTTCCATGTTGCCGGTATCCGGCGCGGAGCAGTTGAAGGGCTCCGGCCCGAGCAGGGAGCGGCCCATGATCTCGGCCAGCGGCGCGTATTCCATATTGGTCAGGCCGGCACCGAGTTCGGACTCCGGCAGGAACAGGTTCCACAACCCCTCGGCCTTCGCCTTGGCCTTCAGCTCCTCCATGATCGCGGTGGGCTGCCAGCGGTCGCCCTCGGCGACCTGCTGCTCGAATACCGGCTCGGCCGGATAGACATAGGCGTCCATGAATGCGGTGACGCGTTCACGCAGTTCCTGGACCTTCGGGGAATAGGCGAAATCCATGCGGGGCTACCTTTTGCGGGGGTCTATGTGTGAGGTCTGGTAAGGATGCTAGAACAGGGCGTAAGATTTCCCTAGTCTATTTTCGGCATCTATGAACATTCATCACCGATATATGGCCCACTGATAAGAACAATCCTCGAGGAGCACGTCCGGCATGAATCTGAACAAGGTAGACCTCAACCTCTTCATCGTCTTCGACGCCATCTACACCGAGGCCAACCTGACCCGCGCCGGCCAGATCGTCGGCATTACCCAGCCCGCCGTTTCCAACGCCCTCGCCCGCCTGCGCGAGACCTTCAACGACCCGCTCTTCGTCCGCACCGCCCAGGGCATGGTGCCCACGCCCATGGCGCAGAACATCATCGGCCCGGTGCGCAACGCCCTACAACTGCTGCGGGTATCGGTGCAGGAAAGCCGCACCTTCAACCCGGCCCAGGCAAACAAGACCTACCGCATCAGCATGACCGACCTCACCGAGACGGTAATCTTGCCGCCGTTGTTCCAGCGCCTGCGCCGCATGGCGCCGACCGTGCAGATCGAGAGCTTCCTGGCCAAGCGCCGCGAAACTACCAAGGAACTGGCCGCCGGCCGCCTGGACTTCGCCGTCGACGCGCCGCTCAACACCGACCCCCAGGTGCGCCACGTCAAGCTGATGGAGGACCGCTATGTCTGCGCCATGCGCCGCGGCCACCCGCTGGCCAAGGAGAAGATCAGCCTGGACGAATACCTGTCGCTGTCCCATATCCACATTTCCAGCCGCCGGAGCGGCCTGGGCTACATCGACCTGTCGTTGGGCAAGATGGGGATCCAGCGCAAGGTCACCCTGCGCTCGCAGCACTACCTGATGGCCTCCACCGTGCTGCACGGCACCGACATGGCCATCACCGTCCCCGAGCGCTTCGCTCGCCGCCATGACCTGCACTACGTCGACCTGCCGGTGCACGACGTGCCGTCCCTGGAAACTCACCTCTACTGGCACGAAAGCACCGACCAGGACCCGGCTAATCGCTGGATGCGCGAGCAAATCATCGAAATCTGCCAGCAGGTGACGGCGCAGGAGCAGAAGGAGCTGAAAGAGCGGGCGTAAAGCCCGCCGCGAAGGCATTCAGGAACATTGTGGGGGCGAATTCATTCGCTAAGCAGACCGCAGGTCTGCCCTGGGAGTTTTCAGGGGGCAGCTGCGCTGCCCTTAGCGACTGAAGTCGCCCCCACAAGGAAAAGCGAACTGCGCCCCGCCAGAACTCAGCGCCCGAACACCGGCTTGCGCTTCTCGATGAACGCACCCATGCCTTCCTTCTGGTCCGGCGTGGCGAACACCGCCTGGAACAGCCGTCGCTCGAAGCGCAGGCCCTCTCCCAGCGAACCTTCGTCGACCCGGTTCACGCACTCCTTGAGCATCAGCACCGCCGTGCGCGATTGCGCGGCGATGCGGCTGGCGCTGTCCATGGCCACATCCAGCAGTTCCGCCACCGGCACCACCCGTGCCACCACGCCGCAGCGCTCGGCTTCGGCGGCGTCCATGCTGCGGCCGGTCAGCGACATTTCCATGGCCTTGGCGCGGCCCACCAGGCGGGTCAGGCGCTGGATACCACCGGCCCCCGGGATCACGCCCAGCTTCACCTCCGGCAGACCGAAACGGGCGTTGTCGGCGGCGATGATGAAGTCGCACATCAGCGCCAGCTCGAAGCCACCACCCAGGGCGTGACCGGCCACTGCGGCGATGATCGGCTTGCGCCGTTGCGCCACCCGGTCCCAGCGGCCGAGGAAGTCGTCCAGGTAGGTGCCGGGGAAGCACAGCTCGGCCATTTCCTTGACATCGGCGCCGGCGGCGAAGGCCTTCTCCGAGCCGCTGATCAGCACGCAGCCGATGGCGGGTTCGCGCTCGAAGCCGTCGAGCACCTGGTTCAGCTCGTCGATGAGCAGGGTATTGATGGCATTCAGCGCTTCGGGGCGGTTCAGGGTGATGCGGCCGACAGCGCCGGCCTGCTCCACCAGGAGGGTCTGGTAGGTCATGGGAGGTTCCTCGCAAAATGGATTGGCAGGCCTACGGCCTGCTTAGCGATTGAAATCGCCCCCACAGAAGGTCGGCCGCGCCGTTGTGGGGGCGAATTCATTCGCCAAGGGCAGCGCAGCTGCCCCAGGGCTCAGAGGCTGCGCGCAATCACCATGCGCTGCACGTCCGAGGTGCCTTCGTAGATCTGGCACACGCGCACGTCGCGGTAGATGCGCTCCACCGGGAAGTCCTTGAGATAGCCGTAGCCGCCCAGGGTCTGGATGGCCGCCGAGCAGACCTTCTCGGCCATTTCCGAGGCGAACAGCTTGGCCATGGAGGCTTCGGTCAGGCAGGGCATGCCGGCTTCGCGCAGACTGGCGGCGTGGTGGACCATCTGCCGGGCCACGGCGATCTGGGTGGCCATATCGGCGAGACGGAAGGCCACGGCCTGGTGCTCGATGATCGGCTTGCCGAAGGTCTTGCGCTCGTGGGCGTAGTCCCGTGCCGCCTCGAAGGCCGCACGGGCCATGCCCACGGATTGCGCGGCGATGCCGATGCGGCCGCCCTCCAGATTGGACAGGGCAATGCGGTAACCCTCGCCTTCCGCGCCCAGACGCAGGGACGCCGGGATGCGCACCTCGTCCAGCTGGATCTGGCAAGTATCGGAGGCGTGCTGGCCGAGCTTCTCCTCCACCCGCACCACCTGGTAGCCGGGCGTGTCGGTGGGGACGATGAAGGCGCTGATGCCCCTCTTGCCAGCGGACGGATCGGTGACGGCGAAGACGATCACCATCCCGGCGTGGTTGCCGGAAGTGATGAACTGCTTGGCGCCGTTCAGCACATAGTGGTCACCGTCGAGGCGCGCGCGGGTGCGCAGGTCGCTGGCATCGGAGCCGGCCTGGGGCTCGGTGAGGGCGAAGGCGCCGATCATCTCGCCCGTGGCCAGTGGCTGCAGGAAGCGCTGCTTCTGCTCCTCGCTGCCGTACTTGAGGATGGGCATGCAACCCACCGAGTTGTGCACGCTCATGATGGTGGAGCAGGCGCCGTCACCGGCGGCTATCTCCTCCAGGGCCATGGCGTAAGCCAGGTGGCCGGTGGCCGCGCCGCCCCATTCCTCCGGCACCAGCATGCCGAGAAAGCCCAGCTGGGCCATCTCGCGCAAGGCTTCGGCCGGGAAGCGGTGCTCGCGGTCCCAGGCCTCGGCAAAGGGTTTCAGCCGTTCCTGGGCGAACTGCCGGGCCATGTCGCGGATCTGGATATCCTGTTCGGACGGAATCATCGCAACCTCCTCAGGCCATGCGCTCGATGGCGACGGCCGTGGCCTCGCCACCGCCGATGCACAGCGACGCCACGCCGCGCTTCAGGTCGTACTGGGTCAGCGCATTGAGCAGGGTCACCAGCACCCGCGCGCCGGAGGCGCCGATGGGGTGGCCGAGGGCGCAGGCGCCGCCGTGGACGTTGAGCTTGTCGTGGGAGATATCCAGATCACGCATGGCGACCATGGGCACCACGGCGAAGGCCTCGTTGATCTCGAACAGGTCCACATCGCCAAGGCTCCAGCCGGTACGCGCCAGCAGGCGCTGGACGGAACCTACCGGTGCGGTGGTGAAGAGGTTCGGCGCCCCCGCGTAGGAGGCGTGGCCGGCGATACGCGCCAGGGGCGTCAGGCCGCGCTTTTCCGCCTCGGACAGGCGCATCAGCAGCAGCGAGGCGGCGCCATCGGAAATGGAGCTTGAGTTGGCCGCGGTGACGGTACCGCCCTCGCGGAAGGCCGGCTTCAGGGTGGGAATCTTTTCCAGGCGCGCCTTGGGTGGCTGCTCGTCGCTGGCGACGGTGACCAGCTCGCGGCCGGACTTCGCTTCCACCGGCACGATCTCGGCGGCGAAGCGGCCCTCGGCCATGGCTTTCTGGGCGCGGGTCAGGGAGGCGATGGCGAAGGCATCCTGCTGTTCCCGTGTGAAGCCGTAGGCCTGGGCGCAGTCCTCGGCGAAGGTGCCCATCAGGCGGCCCTTGTCATAGGCGTCTTCCAGGCCGTCGAGGAACATGTGGTCGAGCACCTTGCCGTGGCCCATGCGGTAGCCGGAGCGGGCGCGCTCCAACAGGTAGGGCGCGTTGGACATGCTTTCCATGCCACCGGCCAGCACTACATCGGCGCTGCCGGCAATCAGCAGGTCGTGGCCGAGCATCACGGTCTTCATGCCCGAGCCGCACATCTTGTTCACAGTTGAGCAGACCACGCCCTGGGGCAGGCCCGCACCAAGAGCGGCCTGACGCGCCGGGGCCTGGCCCTGGCCGGCCTGCAGCACGCAGCCCATGATCACTTCGTCGACGGCGTCGGCCTGCACCCCGGCGCGCTCCAGGGCGGCACGGTTGGCGGCGGCGCCGAGCTGGGCGGCGGTCATGTCCTTGAAGTCGCCGAGGAAGCCGCCCATGGGCGTGCGCACGGCGCTGACGATTACGATGGGATCTTTGTTCATGGCGATCTCCTTACTTGGCGGCCATGCGCAGCGCGCCATCCAGACGGATGACTTCGCCGTTGAGCATGCTGTTCTCGATGATGTGGCGGGCCAGCGCGGCGTATTCGTCCGGGCGACCCAGGCGCGGCGGGAATGGCACGTTGGCGGCCAGGGAGTCCTGAACCTCCTGCGGCATGCCGGCCATCATCGGCGTCTCGAAGATACCGGGGGCGATGCACATCACGCGGATGCCGGAGCGTGCCAGATCACGGGCCACCGGCAGGGTCATGGCGGCCACACCGCCTTTGGAGGCCGAATAGGCGGCCTGCCCCATCTGGCCGTCGAACGCCGCGACCGATGCGGTGTTGATGATCACGCCGCGCTCGCCACCTTCGTTCGGCTTGCCCTGGGCCATGGCCTCGGCGGCCAGGCGCAGCATGTTGAAGCTGCCGATCAGGTTGACTTCGATCACCCGGCGGAAGCTGTCCAGGCCGTGGGCGCCATTGCGACCCAGCACCTTCTCCGCCGGCGCGACGCCAGCGCAGTTGATCAGCCCATGCAGGCCGCCGAAGGCATCCACTGCTGCGGCCACGGCGGCGCGGGCATCCTCTTCACGGGTGATGTCGGCCTTGACGAAGCGGGCATTGCCGCCCAGTTCCCCGGCACGGGCGGCACCGACCTCGGCGTTGATGTCCACCAGCAGCACCTTGCCGCCCTGCCCCACCAGTTCTCGGGCGGTGGCCAGACCCAGACCGGAGCTACCGCCGGTCACCAGGAAAACGGAATTCTCGATACGCACTTTTGCTACTCCTCGGGATCAGTGAGCGGTGGCCGCCTGGGCCTTGGCAATCTCCTGGTTACGCAGGAGGAAACGCTGGATCTTGCCGCTCGGGGTCTTGGGCAATTCCGCGACGAACTCGATTTCGCGCGGATAGGAATGGGCGGACAAGCGCTTGCGCACGTACTGCTGCAGCGCCTCGGCCAGGGCGGCATCGCCCTCGTGGCCGGCATGCAGCACGACGAAGGCCTTGACCAGTTCGGTGCGCTCCGGGTCGGGCTTGCCGATCACCGCGGCCTCGATCACCGCCGGGTGCTCGATCAGCGCGCTTTCGACGTCGAAGGGGCCGACGCGGTAGCCGGAGGTGGTGATCACGTCATCGGCACGGCCGACGAAGCTGATGCTGCCGTCGTCGTTCAACTCCACGGTGTCACCACTGAGATAGTAGTCACCGACGAATGCCTTGGTGGCCATGCCCTGATAGCCGGGGAACCAGAACAGCGGCGAGCGCGGCATGTCCAGGGCGAGGATACCGGGCTGGCCGACGGGCAGTTCGCGGTGGGCCTCGTCCAGCACCACCACCCGGTGGCCGGGCATGGCGAAGCCGGCGGCGCCCAGGCGCACCGGGTGCTCCAGGGCGTGGTGGTTGCACAGCACCATGCCCAGTTCGGTCTGGCCGTAGTGATCGTGGATGGTGCAACCCAGGCCCTCGGCAAACCAGCGGATCACCTCAGGGGTCAGCGGCTCGCCGGCGCTGCTGACGGCGCGCAGGCAGCCCTTGATAGCGGCTTCCACCTCGTCACGGGCGGCCAGCAGCAGGCGGTAGGCGGTGGGCGAGCCGGCCAGGTTGGTGATGCCGTATTCGCGGATGATGCGGCAGGTGCTTTCCACGGTGAAACCGCCTTCGTAGAAAGTGGTGGCGTGTCCCATGGCCAACGGGCCGGTCACGGCGTAGTAAAGGCCGTAGGCCCAGCCCGGATCCGCCAGGTTCCAGAAGTTGTCCTCGGGACGCAGGTCCACCGCATCGCGCATGTAGCTGACGAAGGCGACTATGGCCTTCAGCGGCACGGCCAGGGGCTTGGCGAGGCCAGTGGTGCCGGAGGTGAACATCAGCAGGAAGGGATCGGAAGCCTTGCGCAGCACCGGCTCGAAGCTGGCCGGCTGGCGCTCCAGCTCGGTCCAGAAGTCGTCGCCCACCACCAGTGCCGGCGGAACGCCGTCCACTTCGTCCAGCTTGGGCCGGTTGGTCAGATCGGTAACCACCAGCTTCGAGCCGGCGCCTTTGACCCGATGCTCGATGGCCTTGGGCCCGAAGGCGGTGAATAGCGGCTGGTAGACGGCGCCGATGCGCCAGGTGCCGAGGATGGTGATCAGCAGTTCCGGGGTGCGCGGCAGCAGCCCCGAGACGCAATCGCCGGGGCGCACGCCCTGGCTGTGCAGGTAGTTGGCGAAGCGCGCGGACGCATCCTTGAGCTGGGCGAAGGTCCAGGTGGCGCGCTCACCGTCGCGGCCCTCCCAATACAGGGCGACGCGCTCCGAGTCGGCATGGCGGTCGCAGCATTCGACGCAGGCGTTGAGGGCGTCGAGGTTGCCGACCAGGCTCGTGGAAGCGGCGTTGGCGTAGTCGAACTCGCGGGCAGCGGTGAAGTAATCGCGCATCGGGTGGGCTCCGGGTTTGTTTTTGTTGGAGTACCGGGATGGTCGCGCCGAGCGGGGGTGGCGGCAATGTCGAAAGGCATCAACCTGAGTGAGCGGAATTGACAGGGGCCAAGCGCTTTTGTGGGGGCGAATTCATTCGCGAAGGGCAGCGCAGCTGCCCCATGAAGTCGCCGCGGGCAGGACTGCGTCCTGCTTGGCGAATGAATTCGCCCCTACAAAAAGACCGCCCCCACGGGCATAGCACTGGCGCCGCCTCAGCTCGATTCGGGATGAATCAGCGCCCGGTATTGCCCTGGGGTGGAGCCGGTCCACTTCTTGAAGGCCTTGTAGAAGGCGCTGGTGTCGGCGAAGCCCAGTTCGAAGGCGAGCTCGGTGAAGTTGCCTTCACCGCTGTCCAGCCTGGCGATGGCCAGGTCGCGCCGGACCTGGTCCTTCAGCCCCTGGTAGGACTGCCCTTCCAGGGACAGCTTGCGGCGCAGGGTCGAGGGCGCCATGAAGAAGTGGCTGGACAGCGCCTCCAGGTCCGGCCAGCGCTCGGGCTTCAGGCTGCGCAGGTAGGCCCTGATGCGCGCCGCCAGGCTCTGCGGGTCGCGGTAGCGGACCAGGATGTTCGCCGGCAGACCGCCGAGGAAGCGCTTGAGGTCGCGCTGGCTGCGGCGCACCGGCAGCTCCAGGCAGTCGGCGTTGAACAGCAGGCGGCTGTGCAGCCGGGAGAAGCGCAGGTTGGTGCTGAACATCACCCGGTAGTCCTCGATGTAGTCGGGCACCGCGCAGCGCAGGTCGACGCCGAGGATGGGAATGCGCCGGCCGGCCAGCCAACAGAGCAGGCCATGGATCATCAGCCACAGGGTGAAATAGCCGAAGGCGCGGCATTGCTGGCCCTCGGGCTCGTCCAGGGCAATTTCCGCCAGGCCGCCGCGCCGCACCAGGCGCGGCGAGAGGCCGTCGAATACCAGGTCGAGGAAGCGCAATGCCACGTCCAGCGCCGCGCCTACCGTGGGCTCCTTCGCCGCCGCGCGGGTCATGTAGGCGAAACTGCCGAACTTCATCCGCCGCGGATTCATGCCGAAGAACTCGTCGTCCATGCTCTGCGCGACCAGCACCCAGAGATGGCCGAAGTGCTCCGAAGAGACGCGCCCATATGGCTTGGCCAGCAGCTCGGCAGGGATGCCGGCGCGGCTCAGCAGCGCGGAATCGTCGAAACCCCGCTGGCGCAGTTCCAGCAGGGCTTCATGGACCAGGCGGACGGAGATGGTGCCTTTTTCGGTGGACGTGCCTGTCATGGTCTCCCTTGGGGGATAAAGGTTTCCGATCGGGGGCACATTCTAGAGGCTTTACCTGTGGGGGCGAATTCATTCGCTTTGGGCAGCGCAGCTGCCCCATGAATGCCCGAACGGCAGGACTGCGTCCTGCTTCGCGAATGAATTCGCCCCCACAGAAGAGCGAAGAGCCCGGCCCCGGCGCCCTACCGGATCGCCTTCACCTTGTCGTCCTTGGGTGGGGTCAGCTCCTCGATGCTGATCTCGCGCATGCGGAACTTCTGGATCTTGCCGGTCACCGTCATCGGGAAGGCATCCACGAAGCGGAAATGGCGTGGCACCTTGAAGTGGGCGATACGCTCCTTGGCCCAGGCGCGCAGTTCGTCCTCGTTCGCCGTGTGGCCGGGGTGGAACTTGATCCAGGCGACTATCTCCTCGCCGTACTTGCTGCAGGGAATGCCGATCACCTGCACGTCGGCCACCGCCGGGTGGGTGAAGAAGAATTCCTCCAGCTCGCGCGGATAGATGTTCTCGCCACCGCGGATGATCATGTCCTTGCTGCGCCCGACTATGCAGATATAGCCATTCTCGTCCATCGAGGCGAGGTCGCCGGTGTGCATCCAGCGGCCCGGATCGATGGAGTCCACGGTCGCCTGCGGATTGTTCCAGTAGCCCAGCATCACGCTGTAGCCACGGGTGCACAGTTCACCGATGGTGCCGCGGGGGACGATCCTGCCTTCGGCGTCGACGATCTTGCTTTCCAGGTGCGGCTGGGTGCGGCCGACGGTGGTCACGCGCAGCTCCAGCTCGTCGTCCGGGCCGGTCTGCAGGGACACCGGGCTGGTCTCGGTCATGCCGTAGGCGATCTGCACCTCGCTCATGTGCATCTCGTTGATCACCCGGCGCATCACTTCGATCGGACAGGTGGCGCCGGCCATGATCCCGGTGCGCAGGCTGGACAGGTCGAAGCTGGCACGCTCGGGGTGGTCCAGTTCGGCGATGAACATGGTGGGCACGCCATAGAGTGCGGTGGCCTTCTCCTCGGCCACGGCGCGCAGGGTGGTCAGCGGGTCGAAGGCATCGCCGGGGTAGATCATGGTGGAGCCGTGGGTCATGCAGCCGAGGTTGCCCATCACCATGCCGAAGCAGTGGTACAGCGGCACCGGGATCACCAGGCGGTCCTGCTCGGTCAGCCCCAAGCTCTCGCCGACCATATAGCCGTTGTTGAGGATGTTGTAGTGGCTGAGGGTGGCGCCCTTGGGGAAACCCGTTGTGCCGGAGGTGTACTGGATATTGATCGCATCGTCGAACTGCAGCCCGGCCTGGCGCTCTGCCAGCGTCTCGGCGCTCACCTCCCCAGCTCGCTGCTGGAGGGCCGCCCAGGACAGGAAACCGGCCGGCGGATTGGCCGCCAGGCTGACCACGCCACGCAGTTCCGGCAGGCGCTCGCAATTCAGGCTGCCCGGTTCGGCGGCGGCCAGCTCGGGCACCAGGCCCAGGAACATGGCGTGGTAATCGGAGGTCTTGAAGGCGTCGGCGCAGACCACCCAACGGCAGCCGGATTGCTTGAGCGCGTATTCCAGCTCGCTGCTGCGGTAGGCCGGGTTGATGTTGACCAGGATGGCGCCGATCTTGGCGCTGGCGAACTGGGTGATGCACCACTCGGCACAGTTGGGCGCCCAGATACCCAGGCGGTCGCCGCTGTTCAGGCCCAGGGCGAGCAAGGCGCGGGCATGGCGGTCCACCGCCTCGGCCAGTTCCTTCCAGCTGTAGCGCAGGCCCTGGTGCCTGACCACCAGCGCCTCGCGCTCGGGGAACTTGGCAACCGTGGCATCGAATGCCGCGCCTATGGTCATGGCGAGCAGGTCCTTGTCCTGCCGCCCCCGGGTGTAGCTCTGGTGATTCATGGCTTTCCCTTCTTGTGCTTGTATTGGGATACAGCTGTGAATGACGTATCGGCTTTATTTACCTTTACGTAAACGTAAACGTAAAGGTAAAGGTAAATAAAGCCTGTTTTCCTGTCTAGTGACCCATTGGTCGAAGTGGGGTTCGACCGATTGGGAGCCGATGGTCGGCACCCCGCCCGGCTCGAACTTCTTTTGTGGGGGCGAATTCATTCGCTATGCAGGACGCAGTCCTGCCATTCAGGCGGAAGGGGGCAGCTGCGCTGCCCTTAGCGACTGAAGTCGCCCCCACAAGGAGAGCCTGCAAGGGCCTGCCCTACCTCACGAACACCTGCGTCGTGGTGATCGACATGTCGCCGCCCGGCAGCTTGATGTTCTTGATCTTCTCCAGGCTGTCCGGATCGAACACCGCGATGTCGTTGAAGGTGCCGGCCAGGTACAGCTTGCTGCCCTTGGTGTTGAAGGCCACGCAGTAGTAGGAGTGATCCAGGTTGGCCGCCTTGATCAGCTTCTGCTCCTTGATGTCGTACTTGGCCAGGCGGTTGAGCACGCCGAACATCTGGTTCGGGTCCTTCGGCGAGCGCAGGCCGGTGAAGTACAGCTCGGTCAGCGGCGCGAAGTCCTGGACGGTCGACTTGCCGGTCTTCAGGTCGATGCTGACGTAGCCATAGATGAAGTCGGCGGTGGCCAGGTCCTGCTTCTCATCCTTGAACTTGGCCGTGGTGTAGAGCATCGAGAACTCGTGGTAGGGCGTCTGGTGCGGCCAGAAGTAGAGCACGTCCGGCGCGCTGTAGTTCGGCCGCTGCCAGTTGCGGCCGGGCACCGCCACCTCGTACTTGCCGGTCTTCACGTCCATCTTGTAGATGTCCGGCCCGGCGACGTAGAGGGAGCCGTCATCCGCCGCGCGCATCAGGTAGACCTGCCGCGGCATCGGGAAGCTGCGTACCGGCTTGGCGTCCAGCCCGGCGCTGGTGTCGTAGACCTCCAGGCGCGGCTGCTTGACCACATAGTGGTCGTTGAGCATCTCGGTGGGGTTGACCGTGGTGTAGAGCTCCTTGCCGTCCGGGCTCAAGGCGAAGGAGAACATCGAGCGCACCTTCTCCCCAGGCTTCTGCGACAGCTTGGCGTGGAACACCGTCTTGCAGTCGTCCAGATCGACGCCGTAGAGGTCGCCGAAGTGGTTGTTGAGGATAAAGGCGGTCTTGTTATCCGGCGCCATCATGGCGGTGCCGGGGCCGAAGGCGTCGGGCAGGCGGCAGGTCTTGTACAGGCTGTCGGTGGCGAGATCCACCACATGCAGGTTGTTCGGGTAGTTGGTGGCGATCATGTATTCATGACCGGCCTTCAGCGCCGGGCCGGTTTCATCCGCGGCCCAGGCGTGCGCGCCCAGTGCGAGGCCGGCGACAGCGGTCGCCAGGCTGGCGATGGCTTTGAGTTTCATGCGGTTATCCCTCTTGTTCTTCTCGCCGGTCATTTGTCTTTCGGGAATACGGTGCCGAGGTTGCGCCAGTCCTCTTGCGAGTTGGTCGCCTGGGCGTTCCAGTCCTGGTAGGTG
This sequence comes from Pseudomonas sp. BN417, assembly GCF_029871205.1. Lineage (GTDB taxonomy): Bacteria > Pseudomonadota > Gammaproteobacteria > Pseudomonadales > Pseudomonadaceae > Metapseudomonas. The sequence goes on from NZ_SSOJ01000140.1 coordinate 86,618, forward strand.
CTCATCATGTCGGGCACCTGGGCGGGCCACCAGCAAGGGTCTGAGCAGCCGTAGAGGTCAGCCTCCATCGGCTGGCAGAGCGAGGCCACTCCGCCAAAGGCGTCCACCTCCCAGCCCGGGTCCGTGGTGGCGGTGCACCCGGCCACCGCGCTCATGGCCATGACTTCTTCGATGCGATCTTCGGCTGCGGCTTTTTCGAGCATTTGCGCTTTGTTGTTGAGCGGCTTCAGATGTTTCATGTCAGTGCGCCTTCCGCGGAGTGATGTAGCTGCTGATGAAGGCCGGATTGCCGGCCATGATGCGGCTGTAGACCTCGATGCCGAAGTCCACCCAGTCGCGCATCAGCTCGCAGTAGTGATAGGTCGGGTGAGTCGGGTCGCCGTAGCGGGCGTAGCTCTCGTGGTAGCAGCCGCCGGAGCAGAGATTGCGGATGCGGCAGCTGTCGCAACCGGTGCCGCTGCGGTCCAGGCGCTGGGAGAGGAAGTCGTTCAGCTCGACCTGCTTCACCCCGCTGTGCACATTGCCGAAGGTCGGCAGGTTGGAGCCGGTGAAGCGATGGCAGAGGTTCAGCTCGCCCTTGTGGTCCACCGCCAGCATCTTCAGCCCGGCACCGCAGGGCAGCGCCTTCTTGTGGCCTTCGTGGATGTCGGTGATCAGCTGGTGCAGGTTGGAGAAGCCGATATTGCGATGCTCCAGCGCCGCCTCCAGGTAGCGGCGGCCGAGGGCCTTCATGTTGGCGAAGACCTCCACCAGCTCTTCGCCGGTCAGGTTGAAGTCGCTCATGTCGCCCGAGGTGACCGGGGCGAATCCGACCTCGGCGAAACCCAGCTCGTTGAACAGGTGGTTCCAGATGGTCTCGACGTCGGTGATGCCACGGGTCAGGGTCACCCGCGCGCCCACCGGGCGGCTGCGGTAGCGCGACAGCAGCAGGTCCACCTTGCGCCGCACCACGTCATAGGTACCCTGCCCGCCCACGGTGATGCGGTTGCGGTCGTGTACCGTCTTCGGCCCGTCGATACTCACCGAAAGCCCGAAGCGGTGGGCATTGAGGTAGTCGATGACCTCTTCGGTCAGCAGCGTGGCATTGGTGGTCATGACGAATTCCACGAACTTGCCGGCCTCACTGAAACGGCGCTCGCAGTAGTCCACCATGTGCTCGATCAGCGGCCGGTTCGACAGCGGCTCGCCGCCGAAGAAGACCACAGTGTAGCGATCCTCGTCCGGCGACTCCCGGAGCAGCATCTCCACCGAGGCTTCGGCGGTTTCCGCGCCCATCTTCTTGCCCGCCGAAGGCTTGTCCAGGTCTTCCTTGTAGCAGTAGGTGCAGCTCAGGTTGCAGCCGGTGTTGACGTTCAGCACCACGGTGTTCAGCGCGGTGCGCTCGACCTTGCTGATGCCGATTTCCGGCGTCAGCGGCGAGCCGTCGCTGACCACTTCCAGCGCGATCAGCTCGCGCAGGGTTTCATTGATGTCCTGCCCGGCGAAACGCCCGGCCAGGCGCTGCACCAACTCCTCCGACGAGCAACCTTGCTGGCGCAGGGCGTCGATGATGCCGCCGGTGACTTCGTCGGTGGCGAACAGCGAACTGCTCGGGATGTGGAACAGCATGCGGTCGGCGTCCACCCGCACTTCGTGCAGGTTGCGTTCGACCAGATTCAAGATTGCGCCCATGGCGACCTCCCGGAATTCTTCCCAATCGTCGTTGCGAACCCGGACGGAGCCTGCCGTCCGGGGGACGTCGCCAGTCAAGGCAGCGGCGGGTTGTTCCAACGTTGCACGGTGACGATCAGGTGGCCCTCGCCCTTCTGGCCGCCCTCTTCGAGCTGGGCGATCACCTTCAGATTGCCGGCGTTGTTGGTCATCATCTTGCGTTCCGGGTTCGGGCCGGCTCCGCCGGGCACGAAGACACCATCGGGCTGCATCTTGCCGGCGAACTTGACGTCCTCGTCTTCCTTGGCGCGCTCGTCGAAGGGCTCCACCGACCATTTCGCCGGCAGGTAGCCGATGCGGTACGGCTTGCCGTCGGCGCCCTTGCCCCAGGCCTCGGCCTCGAAGCGACCCTGCACCTTGGGCGTGGAGCCGCCGTTCTCGCCGACGCGGGCAATGGAGAACTCGGGCACCACCTTCACTTCGGCGATGTCCTTGTAGACCGCCAGGTCGACGCCCTTGAGGTCGCCCAGCGCCACGTTGCGCACGCCGGGGGCGGCATCGGCGGCGGCCTTGACCTTGACGCGGACCTGTTTCGGAGTGACCTCCAGCACCTTGATCACCTCGACTCCGGCGCCGAACTCCGGCGTGCCGGACAGGCCGCTGCCCACCAGGGTCAGCTCGGCCTCGCTGCCGGCCTTGAGGTGCGCCGGTTGCACGGCCAGCAGCTTGGCGCTGCCCTCTTTCGCGGCGCTGAAGTCCAGCCCGCGTTCGTCATGCCCGGCCTCGAACATGCGGCCCTTCATCTCGCCGTCCAGAGCAGCGAAGACCTGGCGCAGGTTCAGTTCGCCGACCTTGACGTTGCCGCGCCACTCGTAGCCGTTGTAGAGCATGGCCGATCCTTCGCCGTTGAAGGGAGAGCCGTCGGCGTACCGGCCCTTCACGCTGACCTTGAAGGTATCGCCCTGATCCGCGGTGACCGTCATCACACCACGCACATCGCCCTTGGTCAGCATGTGGCCGCTGAAACTCCATTGCCCTGGCAGGCTGTCGGCTTTCGGTTTGGCCTTCTGCCAGTCAGCCCAGGCCTTGTCTTCCAGCGGGAAGCGCTTGGCCAGTTCCGGCACCATTTCCTTGAGGGCGAGGTCCAGCCAGTCGCGGTCGCGGGACTGGGCCTGGTACTCGAGGGACGGCCACTGGCCGAGGTGGAAGTTGACCAGGTGTTCCCACTCCTTGGCGGGGCGGCGCTGCAGGGCGACGCGGGCGCCCGAGTGGCAGCGGCCGCACATCTGGCTCAGCTGGTCGTCGAACTTCTCGACGGTGTTCAGGCGGCGCTCCATGGCGTAACGCACGCCTTCGGTTTCGCTGGGGGCCAGGCCCTGCTTGTCGGCCAGGTACTTGACCAGGGTGCGGCGGTCGGCGTCGCTGATCTGGAGGCCGTGCATCACCTGCATGCGCCCGATGCTCATCAGCCAGCCCTCGGGGGTCTTGCGCTGGTGGCTGATGCGGCTATAGGAATCGTTGCCCTCGGGGATGTGGCAACCCATGCACTTGGATTTGAGGATGGCCGGGCCCTCCTCCGCTGCATGGGCCTGGGCGAACATCAGGGACGCCATGGCCAGTGCCAGGGTGCCCGCGTGCTGCCGGAGTCGAGTCGTCTTCAAGGTCAGACCTCCACGGTGTTGTTCTTATGGTTTGCATCCCGTCGCGGAACGGGTGCAGCTGTCACGGCAAATACATATTGCGTGCCATGCCGATGAAAGTCCTTTTACAACAACTACTTAGCCGTAAAAATCAAGCTTGGCGGGGATGCTGGCAGCGGGCCGGGCCGTCTAATTTCGCGACAGACTGTTCCACCCTGAGACTAGGCCGCGCAGCACCTGATAAAAGTAGACGGTGAGACTGTTCCAGACCTGTCTCAGGCCGTCTCAAACTGCAACAGGCCGAATCTGGCAACAGGCCCGGCCCCATGAATAAAATCCTTTTAATTCAGCCACTTATTTAGAAAACAAGGCCTTGGCATGGGGGTTGCGAAAGCGCTGTACAACTTCAATGAACAGAGGCTCTTCCCCATGCTTGCTGACCTGCCCGTCCTCCCGCAAACCCAGGCCTTCGTCGGCCGCAAACTGAAGATGCTGATCGGTGAGCAGTGGCTGGACGCCGCCAGCGGCAACACCATGAGCTTCCGCAACCCGGCCACTGGTGAAGTCCTCGGCGAGGTGCCCTCGGCCACCTTGGAGGATGTCGACCGCGCCGTGCAGGCCGCGCGCCGGGCTTTCGACGACTCGCCCTGGAGCCGCATGCGCCCGCGCGAACGGCAGAACCTGCTGTGGCGCCTGGCCGACCTGATGGAGCGCGACGCCCAGGAGCTGGCCGAGCTGGAATGCCTGAACAATGGCAAGAGCGCCGCCGTGGCGCGGGTGATGGACGTGCAACTGGCCATCGACTTCCTCCGCTACATGGCCGGCTGGGCCACCAAGATCGAAGGCAGCACGGTCGACGTGTCCATGCCGCTGATGCCGGACGACCAGCTCCACGGCTTCATCCGCCGCGAGGCGGTGGGCGTGGTGGGCGCCATAGTCGCCTGGAACTTCCCCCTGCTGCTGGCCTGCTGGAAGCTCGGCCCGGCGCTGGCCACCGGCTGCACCGTGGTGCTCAAGCCCGCCGACGAAACCCCGCTGACCGCCCTCAAGCTGGCCGAGCTGGTGCTGGAAGCGGGCTACCCGGCCGGGGTGTTCAACCTGATCACCGGCACCGGCCTGAATGCCGGCGTCGCCCTCACCCGCCACCCGGGCGTGGACAAGCTGACCTTCACCGGCTCCACCGAAGTCGGCAAGCAGATCGGCAAGGCCGCCATGGACAACATGACCCGAGTGACCCTGGAACTGGGCGGCAAGTCGCCGACCATCGTCATGGCCGACGCCAACCTCCAGGAGGCCGCCGCTGGCGCCGCCACCGCGATTTTCTTCAACCAGGGCCAGGTCTGCTGCGCCGGCTCGCGCCTCTATGTGCAGCGCAAGCACTTCGACAATGTGATCGCCGACATCGCCGGCATCGCCAACGGCATGAAGCTTGGCAACGGCTTGGACCCGAGTGTGCAGATGGGCCCGCTGATCTCCGCCAAGCAGCAGGACCGCGTCACCGGCTACATCGAGCTCGGCCGCGAACTGGGCGCCACCATCGCCTGCGGCGGCGAAGGCTTCGGCCCCGGCTACTTCGTCAAGCCCACGGTGATCGTCGACGTCGACCAGCAGCACCGTCTGGTGCAGGAAGAGATCTTCGGCCCGGTGCTGGTCGCCATGCCCTTCGACGATATCGACGACGCCGTGCGCATGGCCAACGACAACCCCTACGGCCTGGGCGCCAGCATCTGGTCCAACGACCTCTCGGCGGTGCACCGGATGATCCCGCGCATCAAGTCCGGCTCGGTCTGGGTCAACTGCCACAGCGCCCTCGACCCCGCCCTGCCCTTCGGCGGCTACAAGCTCTCCGGCGTCGGCCGCGAGATGGGCGCGGCAGCCATCGAGCATTACACCGAGCTGAAATCGGTGTTGATCAAGCTCTGAGGCTGGGCGTAACGGAAATACGGATAGCCCGGATTGCATCCGGGCTATTTGCTTGCGGGGCCGGCCCAGCATCCAGGCCAGAGAGTCGCGCGGATCGTTGGGCTTCGCTGAGCTCAGCCACAACCTACGGCATGGGTCGAAATGACAGCATGCGCGTCATTCGAACCACAGTCAGAATGACCACATAGAAATCAACACGTTGATTTAAAAGGGTTTTATAACTGGCACAGAAAATGAAGCTTTCCCTTCCCAATCCAATAGCAGAAGGGAAATCCCATGAGTATCCCCCGCATCACCCTGTGTCTTGCCCTGCTCTCTTCCCCCATCGCCTTCGCCGCGGAGGTCCTTTCCGAAACCCCTGATACCACCGTCGGCAAAGCCACCGGCGGCATGACCGGAATGATGCTTGGCGCCCTGGGCGGCCCGGCAGGCGCCGTCGCCGGTGCGGCGGTGGGTTACTTCGGCGGCGGCTTCGTGCAGGAGTCCACGGGGCTCAGCGAACCCGCCTACCTGGTGAAGACCGAAGATGGCTCGGTGCAGCGCTTCCGCTCTCCCGGCAAGTACTTCAAGCCCGGCGATCAGGTTGAGGTGCGCGGCATCCGCATCGAAGCCGCGAAGTGAAGACGCGGCGCCCCTCTCCCGGTCGGACAGGGGCGCCGGCAAGGGCTACTTGTTCAACGCCTCTTCCGCCGCGGCGATCTCCGCCTGGCGCTTGGCGATCATGTCGCCGATGGGCGGGCCCTGGAAGCGCCGCGCCTCGAAGGCGAACCAGATGATCCCGGTGAGGATCAGGAAGCCGATGGTGATGTACAGCGCCCAGTCGTTGGGCGGCTGGATGCCGATGACGAAGATCAGCACCATCGAGATCAGCGAGAGGATCGCCACCAGCGAGTAAAGCCCGCGCCCCAGGTTCCAGGGCCCCATGCGTGGCCACTTGGCGCTGCCGAAGGTGAAGAACCCGAGCATGATGGGGATGATGAACGAGAAGAACAGGAAGATGACGGTGCAGGACACCACGATGGTGTAGACCGGCGTCTCGCCGATGGACACCAGGGACGAACCCCAGACGAACAGCACCGCCAGGGTGGCGCCGGTCCAGATGGCCGCCACCGGGGTACGGTAAGCGCGCGATACCGAGGCCAGGGCCTTGGACGCCGGCAGGCCGCCGTCACGGGCGAAGGCGAAGATCATTCGCGATAGCGAGGTCACCGTGGCCAGCCCGCAGAGGACCTGCGAGATGAAGATGGCCAGGTAGAGCGACTCCTTCACCACCGAATTCACTTGAGTGTCCATGGCCCAGAAGAACACGTTCCAACCCTGGGCCGCCGCCTCTTCCATGCTCGGCAGCATCAGCACGAAAGCGCTGAGCATCAGCCAGCCGAACAGCAGCGACCAGACCACCGACATCACCATGCCGCGCGGCACCGAATGGGCCGCCTGCACGGTTTCCTCCGAGGTGTGGGCCGAGGCGTCGTAGCCGGTGATGGTGTAGATCGGCAGCAGCAGGCCGAGCAGGAAGATCCAGGTGCCGGACACTTCTGGCCAGACATTGCCGCCTGCCGCGCCGGAGAAGTTGCCGAAGGTCCAGAGACGGGAGAACTCGTAGCTGGGCGCGGCGGCCAGGCAGACGATGGTCAGGGCGATGGCCGTGGCGAAGATCAGGTAGCCGGAGAAGTCGGTGAGCTTGGCCGTCAGCCCGATGCCGAAGTGGTTACAGAGCGCCTGCCCGCCGGTAAGGATGGCGAGGAAGACGACCCGCGTGGTGGTGGTGTCTTCCATGCCCAGCATCGGCCCGAACGCGCCGAAGAAGAAGTAGTAGGTGCCGACGTTGATCGCCCCCAGCACCGTCACCAGCCCCAGCAGGTTGAACCAGGCGGTGAGCCAGCCGGTGAAGCGGTTGCCGAGGATCGAGCCCCAGTGGTACAGCCCGCCAGCGGTGGGATAGGCCGATGCGATCTGCGCCATGGCCACGGCGAAGACCCCGGAAATCATGCAGCCCAGCGGCCAGCCGATGCCGATGGCGGCGCCGCCGGCGCCGGAGATGCCCTGGGCCAGCGAGTTGATGCCGCCGGACAGGATGCAGATGATGGAAAAGGAGATCGCGAAATTGGAGAAGAGGCCCATTCGTCGCGCCAGCTCCTGGGCGTAGCCCATGCTGTGCAGCAGCTTGACGTCATCTTCCTGATGCGTGGGGCCGTGATGGAATATGGTTTTCATCGTGGGTGCCCTTTGTTGGGAATGGCGATGGATTGCTCCATGCGGCGGTTCGGGCACCTTCCCCGCCTGCGCTGAGACAGCCTGTCGTACTGCTCCCATCCCCGTTACAAACCGACCAGCGAACGTGCCCGAACTCGCCGCTGGGCGGACCGCAAAGAATCCTCAATAACGCTCGAATCCGCGCTGCAACTCCCAGTCGGTGATACGCCGATCGTACTCCTTCTGCTCCCACTCGGCGGTGTGCACGTAGTGGTCGACCACCTCGTCGCCCAGGGCCTTGCGCAACATGGCCGAGCCCTTGAGGGCGGCGGTGGCGTCGCGCAGGGTCTTGTCGACTTCCGGGAGCTGGTCGTTCAGGTAGGCGTCCCCCTCGAAGGGCGCCGCCAGTTCGAGCTTTTCATCGATGCCCGCCAGGCCCGCGGCGATCAGCGCGGCGTAGGCGAGATAGGGATTGAGGTCGGCGCCGCCGATACGGCACTCGATGCGCACCGACTTGCTGCCCTCGGCGCAGAGGCGGAAGCCCGCGGTGCGGTTGTCACGACTCCACACCGCGCGGGTCGGGGCGAAGGTGCCGGCCTGGAAGCGCTTGTAGGAGTTGATGTAGGGCGCGAGGAAATAGGTGATCTCGTTGGCGTACTTGAGCTGCCCGGCCACCCAGCCGCGCATGAGTCTGGACATGCCGTACTCGTCCTTCGGGTCGAAGAACAGCGCCTTCTTGCCTTTCTTGTCCCAGAGCGAGCTGTGGATGTGGCCGCTTGAGCCGGCCAGGTCGTAGCGCCACTTGGCCATGAAGGTGATGGACTTGCCCTGCTGGTGGGCGATCTCCTTGCAGGCGTGTTTGATGATGGAATGACGGTCAGCCATGGTCAGGGCGTCGGCGTAGCGGACATTGATCTCCTCCTGCCCCGGCCCCCACTCGCCCTTGGAGTTCTCCACCGGCACGCCGCAGGCCTGCAGGTGCTTGCGGATGGCGCGCAACACCGGTTCCTCGCGGGTGGTCTGGAGGATGTTGTAGTCCTCGATGTAGTGCCCCGCGGTCTTCGGATGACTGTAGTTGCGCTTGTGGATGGCCTCGTAGCTTTCGTCGAAGAGGTAGAACTCCAGCTCCGAGGCGAACATCCCCAGGTAGCCACGTTCGGCCAGCCGCGCCACCTGCTTCTTGAGGATCGCCCGCGGGCTGTGGGGCAGGTCTTCGCGGTGGTGGTGGTCGAGCACATCGCAGAGCACCAGGGCCGTGCATTCCAGCCAGGGCACCCGGCGCAGGGTGCTCATGTCCGGCTTCAGGACGAAGTCGCCGTAGCCCTTGTTCCAGCTGGCGGCGGCATAGCCCGGCACCGGCTCCATGTCGATGTCGTCGGCCAGCAGGTAGTTGCAGCAATGGGTTTCCTCATGGCCGCTGTCGATGAAAAACTCGGCCTGGAAGCGCTTGCCCACCAATCGCCCCTGCATATCCACCATGCAGGCCAGCACCGTATCGATCTCGCCGCTGGCAACGGCTTTCTTGAGTTCGTCGAAGCTGAGGATGGGTTCGCTCATCGGGCTGTCCTTCCGGTCCAGGGACTGCCGAAAGCTTAGCCCAGCAATGGAAACTGCAAGTTTTCGCTGCACCAGGGCGGTGCGAACGGCGCAGTTCGGGGAATTTATGGCGATTGGCCACATCTGCTGCGCTTGTAGGAGCGAGCTCGCTCGCGAACAGCCCCGAGCACAGACTTTCGCGAGCAAGCTCGCTCCTACGCAAGGCGCCGACTTGCTCCTTGCAGTTGGTTGGAATCTCCCCGGATTTCATCCGGGCTACTGACTGCCCTACTCGTGGCAGCAACTCGCAGTCTTCCCGGGCTCATCCTCGTAGCGGTCGTGGTGGCGCATCCAGTCCATGATTTCCTGCTCGTCGCGCCCCTTGGGCAGCAGGTCGAGGAAGTTGTAGGCGCCCACCAGCAGGTCCAGGCCACGGGCATAGGTGGAATAGGTGTGGAAAATCTCCCCGGCCTGGTTGCGGTAGAACACGCTGAGTCCGGGCATGTCCTCGCCCGGGTCGTTGCTGGTGCCGTAGTTGTAGCGGGCGGTGCCGGCGGCGATGTCCTCGGGGCGGGCGGCTACGCCGAAGTCCTGGTTGAAGCTGCTGCCGTGGGACGACACCCACTTGAAGTTCCAGCCCATGCGCTTGCGGAAGGCCTGGAACTCCTGGACAGGAGCCCGCGATACGCAGAGCAGGGTCACGTCGTGGTGCTTGAGGTGCTGGTTGGCACCGTCGATATGGTCGGCGAGGAAGGAGCAGCCCGGGCAACCCTCCTCCCAGCCGGGGCCGAACATGAAGTGGTAGATGACCAGGGTGCTGCGGCCATCGAACAGGTCGGCCAGGCTCTCGTGCCCGTCCGGCCCCTCGAAGGTATAGGGCGTGTCGATGCGGACCCAGGGCAGCGCGCGGCGTTCGGCGCTGAGCCGGTCACGCTCGCGGGTGAAGGCCTTCTCCTTGCGCAGCAGCGCCTCGCGGGCCTGCAGCCACTCCTCGCGGGATACCACCGGGTGATTGTCGATGATCATGGGGTTTCTCCTGTTGGCGGATACGCTCATCTCCTAGTCGAGCGACCTCGCGAGGGATCGACAATTCCTTCGATCGATTAGCACTAATCCCCCCGTGTCCTGAAACCTCTGTTTCTATGCCAGCTGCAAGCCGTGCGTCCCCAGCCGATTTGCAGGCGTTGCAGGGATGTACGGCTGGGGCAGCTGCGCTGCCCTTGGCGAATGAATTCCCCCCCACAGGAGAACCGCCGACCCATCCACAGGCCGGCCCATCGGAGCCAATCAGACCGATCGCCCGCGCCGCGCCTCAAGCCGCTGGATGGTCATGCTCGGCGTTTCGTCGAAGAGCTTGCGGTACTCGCTGGCGAAACGGCCGAGGTGGTTGAAGCCCCAGGCCATGGCGATCACCGAGATATTGCGCGCGCAGCGGTCTTCCAGGAGTTCCTGGCGCACGGCGGTCAGGCGGTGCTTCTTCAGGTAGGCCATGGGCGACTGGCCGAAGTAGCGCTTGAAGCCCTCGAACAGCTTGAAGCGTGAGATCCCGGCGGCACGCTCGATGTCCTCCAGGCAGATTTCCTCGCGAGCATGGGCATGGATGAACTCGCGGGCCCGCACCAGGTAATGGGGCAGCTTGATCTCCAGGCGCTCGCGCAGTTCCTCCGAGTAGTTGTTCGGCTGGGCGAGGATCAGCCCCTTGATCAGCGCGCTTTCCAGGTCCCGGGTGAAGTACAGCTGGCCGTAGAGGTCGCGGCTGCGCTCCATTTCGTCGACCAGATGCCGGGCCATGCGCCACCAGGAGGCGGAGGCGCCTTCCACCGCATCCATCTCCGGCTGGAAGCACAGCGGAGCGTCCACCGTGCGCTGCAACAGGTCCTCCAGGGTCTTCTGCATGGCCGCACGGGGGATGGCTACCTGCAGCTTGTGGCAGTCGCCGGCGATGGTCAGCTCCTGGTGCTCGTGGGGCGAGACGATCAGCCCCCAGTCACGATCCGAACGCAGCAGGCGCCCGGCCTTGGCCAGCTCCTGCTCGCCGGAGAGCGGCAGGCTGAGGCTGTAGCAGTTGAGGTTCATCTCGTCACCGACGCCTATGGTTACGTCGGTGCCGTACTCGACCTGGCCCAGGGTCGTGGACATGGACGGCAGTACATTGCCGCTGTGATGGAACTGGATGCGCTCGGGCCTGGGCACCTTGAGCAGGTGAGGCCCGCAGATGTTGGACATCCAGGAACGGGCCCCGACCAGGTCATAGCGATCGGCGGAAATATCTCGAAAATGAGGATGGTTCTTCGTACTCATCACGCGGCACCCAACACGGCAATTGGACATGCGCGCTCTGCGGCGCGTTGACTTGAAGTAGGCAACGTCCATGCCACGCCGTGGCGATCCATTGCGAATCTGAAAATGAGGATAGCATTGGCCGACATTTCGGACAGCACTCTTCCTCGGCACCCCGAACGAGTCACTCCAAAGAAGGGTTCGGATCGTCCAGAAACCTCGTCCCAGGGCCCTGCCGCCACGCCCTGGGGCAAGGACCGCAGCCATTCGGTGCGTCAACCACCACGTGCGCCCGGCGCAACCCGGCGCGCGCCAGAGGCCCGGCGAAAAGCCCCGGTGTTACCCGGTTTGGGAAGCGCGCGCAGGCCAAGGGTTACCCGCGCAGAAGCAGTGGATAGCCATCGTCAACTTTTCGGATAGCGCGCAGGGGACGAATCGGCTAGCCACCAGTAGATTCCGGCTCAGAGCGTTACCTCGGCGCTACCGAGGCGGCCTGGCCGTTACCTTTGCGCCCCAAGCGCACCCCCCCGATGGTGGATTCAAGACCCGTCGCCACACCTGCCGCCATCAGCTTCATGGGCCAAAGCTATCCACTTTTTGCGCCCCGCCAGAACCCGTGAAAACCCTGCCCTCCAAGACTTCCGGGCTCGAGTCGAGGCGCAAAATTTATGGCGCGGCTTTGCCAACTAAGCGGATAGACCGGATCCGCCCCGGCTCCTTCTAATGGCCCCACTGTTTCGCCTGATGTGGAAGGTGCCCACCATGAATACTTCGAATAAAAACATTGCCCAGTGGAGAGAGTACGTCAGCGGCTGCCTGGACTTCCGTCCGGAAGAAGGCGTGTACCGCATCGCCCGGGACATGTTCACCGAGCCGGAGCTGTTCGACCTGGAGATGGAACTGATCTTCGAGAAGAACTGGATCTACGCCTGCCACGAGAGCGAGATCCCCAACAAGCACGACTTCATGACCATGCGCGCCGGCCGCCAGCCGATGATCATCACCCGCGACGGCAACGGCGAACTGCACGCCCTGATCAACGCCTGCCAGCACCGCGGCGCCACCCTCACCCGCGTCGGCAAGGGCAACCAGTCCACCTTCACCTGCCCCTTCCATGCCTGGTGCTACAAGAGCGACGGCCGCCTGGTGAAGGTCAAGGCCCCGGGCGAATACCCGGAAGGCTTCGACAAGGCCACCCGTGGCCTGAAGAAGGCGCGCATCGAAAGCTACAGGGGCTTCGTCTTCATCAGCCTGGACGTCAACGGAATCGATTCCCTGGAAGACTTCCTCGGCGATGCCAAGGTGTTCTTCGACATGATGGTGGCCCAGTCGCCCACCGGCGAACTGGAAGTGCTGCCGGGCAAGTCCACCTACACCTTCGACGGCAACTGGAAGCTGCAGAACGAGAACGGCCTGGACGGCTATCACGTCAGCACCGTGCACTACAACTACGTGGCCACCGTGCAGCACCGCCAGCAGGTCAACGCCCAGAACGGCGGCGCCAGCGACACCCTGGACTACAGCAAGCTGGGTGCCGGCGACAGCGAGACCGATGACGGCTGGTTCTCCTTCAACAACGGCCACAGCGTGCTGTTCAGCGACATGCCCAACCCCACCGTGCGCCCCGGCTACGCCACCGTGATGCCGCGCCTGGTGGAGGAATTCGGCCAGGCCAAGGCCGAGTGGATGATGCACCGCCTGCGCAACCTGAACATCTACCCCAGCCTGTTCTTCATGGACCAGATCAGCTCCCAGCTGCGCATCGTGCGCCCGGTGGCCTGGAACAAGACCGAGATCATCAGCCAGTGCATCGGCGTGAAGGGCGAGTCCGACGCCGACCGCGAGAGCCGCATCCGTCAGTTCGAGGACTTCTTCAACGTCTCCGGCATGGGCACCCCCGACGACCTGGTGGAGTTCCGCGAACAGCAGCGCGGCTTCCAGGGCCGCCTGGAGCGCTGGAGCGACATCTCCCGCGGCTACGGCAAGTGGGTCACCGACGTCACCCCGAACAGCCAGACCCTGGGCATCGCCCCGGCGATGACCGGCACCGAATTCACCCATGAAGGCCTGTACGTGAACCAGCACGCCAACTGGCAGCGGTTCCTGCTCCAGGGCCTGGACCGCAAAGCCCTGAAACTGCAGGAGGTGCAGGCATGAACCAGCAACTGCAATACCAGATCGAGCAGTACCTCTACCGCAAGTCGGCCCTGTGCGACGCCCAGGACTGGGACGCCTACCTCGACCTGTTCGACGAGCAGTGCGAATACCACCTGCCGCAGTGGGAATCCGAGCACGTCTACACCACCGACCCGAAGCGCGGCATGTCGCTGATCTACTACAGCAACCGCTCGGGCCTGGAAGACCGCGTGTTCCGCATCCGCACCGGCAAGGCCGCCTCGACCATTCCGATGCCGCGCACCCTGCATCAGATCAGCAACGTGCGCATCGCCGAGCGCGACGATGGCCAGCTGGAGGTGAAGGCCAACTGGCAGACGCTGTACTACCGGCTGGGCCAGAGCGAGCAGTTCTTCGGCCATGCGACCTACCACCTCAAGCCCGTGGGCGAGAGCTGGAAGATCACCCGCAAGCACATGCTCCTGCTCAACGACACCATCAACTCGGTGCTCGATTTCTACCACCTCTGATCCACCGGAAGTACGCGCCATGAACCACAAGGTCGCCTTCAGTTTTGCCGACGGCAAAACCCTGTTCTTCCCCGTGCACGGCAACGAGATCCTGCTCGACGCCGCCCTGCGCAACGGCATCAACATTCCGCTGGACTGCCGTGAAGGCGTCTGCGGCACCTGCATGGGCCGCTGCGAGTCCGGCCGCTACGCCATGGACTACGTGGACGAAGAGGCGCTGTCGGAACAGGACCTCGCCCAGCGCAAGATGCTTACCTGCCAGACCCGCGTGCAGTCCGACGCCTCCTTCTACTTCGACTTCGACTCCTCGCTCTGCGGCGCGTCGAAGACGGTGCACGAGCGCGGCATCGTCACCCATGTCGAGCAAGTCTCACCGACCACCGCCATCCTCCACCTGGACGCCGGCGTCGACGGCCAGCAGCTGGACTTCCTGCCGGGTCAGTACGCCCGCCTGCTGGTGCCGGGAACGGATTCGAAGCGCTCCTATTCCTTCGCCAACCGGCCGAATGCGGAAAACAAGCTGCAGTTCCTCATCCGCCTGCTGCCGGACGGGGTGATGAGCAACTACATCCGCGAACGCTGCAAGGTGGGCGACGAAATCCACTTCGAGGCCCCGCTGGGCGCCTTCTACATGCGTCACATTGAGAAGCCCCTGCTGCTGGTGGCCGGCGGCACCGGCCTCTCGGCCTTCCTCGGCATGCTCGACGCTATCGCCGAGAACGGCGGCTGCGGCCAACCGGTGCAGCTGTACTACGGCGTGCGGCAGGTCGCCGACCTCTGCGAGCTGGAACGCATCGCCGGCTACGCCGCGCGCATCCCCGGCTTCTCCTTCATTCCGGTGATCAGCGACGACGGCCAGGACTGGGACGGCAAGCGCGGCTACGTGCCCGAGCACTTCGACGCCGCCGCCCTGCGCGAGGCGCCCTTCGACATGTACCTCTGCGGCCCGCCGCCGATGGTGGACTCGGTGAAGACCTGGCTCGCCGACAACGGCATCGACAACGGCCACCTGTATTTCGAGAAGTTCACCGAGAGCAATACCTGAACGGGCTCTTCGTAGGATGGGTGGAGCGGAGCGATACCCATCACCGCGATCGATGGGTATCGCAAGCTCCACCCATCCTACGGGGTCCGGCGTCGCGCCCATCCCGGCGCGTACACATAACCACAACAAACCCGCTCCACCCGCTCCAAAACTGCCCACACAACAACTAAGCAGGCCGGGTCACGACGGCACTGCGCAACCAAGGCGGTAACCATGAGAAAGACCCTGAACCTTGCGATGCTCGGGGCCGCACTGGCCTCTTCCCTCCCCGCCCTGGCACAGGACCCTGTGCGCATCGGCTTCATCACCACCCTTTCCACCCCCGCCGGCTACCTCGGCGAAGACGCCCGCGATGCCTTCCGCCTGGCCATGGACCAGGAAGGCGGCAAGCTCGGCGGCGTGCCGGTGGAACTGGTGGTGGAGGACGACGGCCTGCAGCCCGCCAAGGGCAAGCAGATCATCGACCGCATGAGCCTGGACGGCATCTCGCTCTATACCGGCGTGATGTTCTCCAACGTCCTCGCCGCCGTGGTCAACGGCGCCACCAAAGGCGACAGCTTCTACATCAGCACCAACGCCGCGCCCTCCAACCTGGCCGGCGCGCAATGCAAGCCCAACTACTTCGCCGCCTCCTACCAGAACGACGTGCCCCACGAGATGGCCGGCGTCGCCGCCAACGACCTGGGCTACAAGAAGTTGGTCATCCTCGCCCCCAACTACCAGGCCGGTCGCGACGCCCTGGCAGGCTTCAAGCGCACCTTCAAGGGCGAAGTCACCGAGATCTACACCAAGCTCAACCAGCTGGACTTCTCCGTGGAGCTGGCGCGCATCCGCTCGCTGAACCCGGACGCGGTGTTCCAGTTCCATCCGGGCGGCGGCGGTATCAACTTCGCCAAGCAGTACGGCAGCGCAGGCCTCGGCAAGAGCATCCCGATGGTGGTGCCGGTGTTCTCCATGGACGAGCGCATGCTCGCCGCCACCGGCAATGTGGCCGAGGGCGTCAACGTGGTCAGCGGCTGGAACCCGCAGTCTGACAACGCGGCCAACCAGGCCTTCGTCAAGGCCTTCACCGAGAAGTACAACCGCGCGCCGACCATGTACGCCGCCCAGGGCTACGACACCGCGCGCCTGATCGGCTCGGCCCTCAAGGCCACCAATGGCAACCTCAAGGATGCCGAGGCCTTCCGCTCTGCCCTGCGCGAAGCGCGCTTCGACTCGGTGCGTGGCGACTTCCGCTTCGGCAGCAACCAGCACGCGGTGATCGACTGGCACCTGCTCAAGGTCCAGGCCGGCGCCGACGGCAAACTCGTCGAAGTACCGGTGAAGACCATCGCCAAGGCCCAGGTGGACAGCTACGCGGCCCAGTGCTCGCTCTGACCCCCAGCTGAACCGCCAGCCCGCCGGCGCCCCCGGCGGGCCTTCACCGCAGGACTTCGCCATGCTGTTGCTCGAACAACTTCTCAACGGCCTGCAGTACAGCGCCTTGCTGTTCCTGCTCGCCTCCGGCCTGACGCTGATCTTCGGCATCATGGGCGTCATCAACCTGGCCCACGGCGCCTTCTACATGGTCGGTGCCTTCTGCGCCGCCTACACCGCCATCACCAGCGGCTCCTTCTGGCTCGGCGGCCTGGCCGCGCTCGCCGGCGCCGCGCTCTACGGCCTGGTGATCGAGACCGCGATCATCCGACGACTCTATAACCGCGACCACCTGGACCAGGTGCTGGCGACGCTGGCCGTGGTGTTCTTCACCAACGAACTCATCACCCTGCTGTTCGGCCGTAGCCCGCCGGCCATGCCGACGCCGGACTGGTACAGCGCCTTCGTCGAGGTGCTGCCCGGCCTGATGTATCCGGTGAGCCGGCTGCTGTTCATCGGCGCCGGCCTGCTGGTGGCCCTCGGCATGTGGTTGCTGATCAACCACACCCGCCTGGGGATGCTGATCCGCGCCGGCGCCGACGACCACGAGATGGTCGGCGCCCTCGGGGTGAACATCTCGCGCCTGTACACCCTGGTGTTCGTCTTCGGCTGCGTGCTCTGCGGCCTGGCCGGCTTCATGGCCGCCCCGCTGCTCTCGGTGGAGATCGGCATGGGCGAGAAGGTGCTGATCACCACCTTCGTGGTCATAGTCGTCGGTGGCGTCGGCTCGGTACGCGGTGCCCTGGTCGGCGCGCTGCTGATCGGCATGGTCGACAGCCTCGGCCGCGCCTACATCCCGCCGCTGCTGGACCAGTTGCTGCCCGCCGAGGTGAGCGGCGCGCTGTCCGCCGGCCTGATTTCCGCCAGCGCCTACATCGTCATGGCCCTGGTGCTGCTGGTGCGTCCGCGCGGCCTGCTACCCGCCCGTGCCTGAGGAGAATCCCATGTCCCGTCGAATCATCATCGACCTGGCCTGCCTGGCCACCTTCGCGCTGATGCCGCTGCTGGCGGCGCTGCTCGACGAACCCTTCCTGGTCAGCCTGTTCACCCGCCTGGCCATCTACGGCATGGCCGCCGCCAGCCTGGACCTCTTGATCGGCTACGGCGCCCTGGTCAGCTTCGGCCATGCCGCCTTCTTCGGCCTGGGCGGCTACGTGGTGGGCATCATCGCCTTCCACACCTCCCAGGGCATGCCGCTGTGGGGCTGGGAGGGCAGCAACAGCGCGCTGCTGGTCTGGCCGCTGGCCCTGCTCTGCTGCGCCCTGCTCGGCCTGGTGATGGGCTACCTGTCGCTGCGCACCACCGGCGTGCAGTTCATCATGATCACCCTGGCCTTCAGCCAGATGCTCTATTTCATCCTCGGCTCACTGTCCCTCTATGGCGGTGACGACGGCATCCTGCTGAACGAGCGCAACGCCCTGCCCGGCCTCGACCTGAACGACGCCAACCAGTTCTATTACCTCTGCGTGGCCCTGCTGGTGGCCTGGCTGCTGTTCTGCCGGCGCCTGGTGGGCTCGCGCTTCGGCTTCGTCCTGCGCGGCCTCAAGCAGAGCGAGCGACGCACCGTCAGCCTCGGCCTCAAGCCTCTGCGCTACCGTCTCACTACCTTCGTCATCGCCGGTCTCGGCGCGGGCCTGGCCGGCCTGCTCTGGGCCAACTATGCGCTGTTCGTCAGCCCCGACATGGCCTCCTGGCAGAAGTCCGGCGAGCTGATGGCGATGGTCATCCTCGGCGGTGTCGGCACCCTGCTCGGCCCGGTGCTGGGCGCGGCGGTCTACCTCGGCCTGGAACAGCTGCTGAGCCTGTGGACCGAGCATTGGCTGCTGATCTTCGGCCCGCTGCTCCTGCTGGTGGTGCTGTTCGGCCGCCAGGGCATTTACGGCCTGCTGATGCCCGGCCAGAAGCTGCGCAAGCCGGCCGCGTCCTCCGCCTCCCTGCCCGCCCCCGTCGCCACCACCCGCGAGGTGCACCCATGAGCGCGCAACTGTCCATCCGTGGCCTGGAGAAAGCCTTCGGCGCGGTGAAGGCCACCAATGGCGCCAACCTGGAGCTGGCCGCCGGCGAGCTGCACGCCATCATCGGTCCCAACGGTGCCGGCAAGTCCACGCTGATCTCGCAGATCGCCGGGGAAATCCGCCCGGACAAGGGCCAGATCCTCTTCGCCGGCCAGGACATCACGGCCGTGCCGGCCCACGAACGGCCGCGCCTGGGCCTGGCACGCTCCTTCCAGGTCAGCCAGCTGTACCCGGACTTCAGCCTGCTGGAGAACGTCGCGGTGGCCATCGCCGCCCGCGAAGGCAAGACCTTCGGCATGTGGAACCCGCTGTCCCGCGACCGCCGCCTGCTCGACCCGGCCCGCGGCTACCTGGAACAGGTCGGCCTCGGCCGCCGTGCAGATGACCTGGTGAACGAGCTGTCCCACGGTGAGCGCCGCCAGCTGGAACTCGCCCTGGCGCTGGCCCAGGAAGCCTCGGTGCTGCTGCTGGACGAGCCCATGGCCGGCATGGGCGCGGAGGAATCCGCGCGCATGACCGAGCTGCTGCAGTCGCTCAAGGGGCGCTACGCCATCCTGCTGGTGGAGCACGACATGGACGCGGTGTTCGCCCTGGCCGACCGCATCACCGTGCTGGTCTATGGCCAGACCATCCTCACCGGCACCGTCGAAGAAGTCCGCAGCAACGCGCAGGTCCGCGCCGCCTACCTGGGGGAAGAACATGCTTGAAGTCAGTGGATTGCAGGCCGGCTACGGCCTGAGCCAGGTGCTGTTCGACATGCACCTGACCATCGAACGGGGTCAGGTGGTCTCGCTGATCGGCCGCAACGGCATGGGCAAGACCACCACCGTGAAATCCATCATGGGCCTGCTCAAGCCCTGCGCCGGGAGCATCCGCATCCACGGCAAGGAAATGCGCGGAGCCACGCCCTACCGCATCGCCCAGGCCGGCCTCGGCCTGGTGCCCGAGGGCCGCCGCGCCTTCGGCAGCCTGAGCGTGAAGGAAAACCTGCTGGCCACCGCCAGCAAGGGCGGCAAGTGGGACCTCAAGCGCATCTATGCCCTCTTCCCGCGCCTGGAAGAACGCCAGGAGCAACTGTCGAAGACACTCTCCGGCGGCGAGCAGCAGATGCTGGTGGTGGGCCGCGCGCTGATGACCAATCCGCAGTTGCTGATCCTCGACGAAGCCACCGAGGGCCTGGCCCCGGTGATCCGCGAGACCATCTGGAACTGCCTGGCCACCCTCAAGGCCGAGGGCGAGACCATCCTGGTCATCGACAAGAACCTCAAGGAGATGGCGCGGGTGGTCGACCGCCACCACATCATCGAGAAGGGCCGGCAGGTCTGGCAGGGCACGCCGGACCAGTTGGCGGCGACACCGGAGTTGTCGCACCGCTACCTCGGCGTCTGACCGACGCGGAAATTCCCGGCCCGTAGTCACGACGGGCCGGCCTCCTGACGCACCCACTCTCCGCCGGCTTCATCGAAAGCCGGCGGCGGACGGTTGCGCCCAAAAAACACAAGAAGAAGAGCCTTGCGATGAACTACAAGACCCGCGCATTACCCATCCTTTTGAGCACCCTTCCTGTTTCCGCCCTGGCCGCCGAATCCGGCTTCATCGAGGATTCCACCGCCACCCTGCAACTGCGCAACTACTACTTCAGCCGCGACTTCTCGGACATCGTCGGCCCGAACAAGCAGTCCAAGGCCGAGGAGTGGGCCCAGGGCTTCATCCTCAACTTCAAGTCCGGCTACACGCCGGGCCCGGTGGGCTTTGGCATCGATGCCATCGGCACCCTCGGCATCAAGCTGGACAGCAGCCCCGACCGGGTCAACACCGGCCTGCTGCCGGTGCAGGAAGATGGCGAGGCCGCCGACGACTACAGCCGCCTGGGCGTGGCCGGCAAGATGCGCCTGTCGAAGACCGAGCTGAAGGTCGGCGAGCTGCAGCCCAACCTGCCGGTGCTGATGTTCAGCGATATCCGCCTGCTACCGCCCAGCTACCAGGGCGCCAGCCTCACCTCCAGCGAAATCACCGGCCTCACCCTGCAGGGCGGCCACCTGACCGGCACCAGCCTGCGCAACGAGGCCGGCGACGACAAGATCCAGGCCCAGATCGGCTTCCAGCCGCAGCGTCAGGCCTCCTCGGATGCCTTCAACTACGCCGGCGCCGACTACGCCTTCAACGGCAACCGCACCACCGTGGGCGCCTGGTACGCGCAACTGGAAGACATCTACGACCAGCGCCTGGTCAGCCTCAAGCACGCCGAGCCGGTGGGCGACTGGGTGCTTGGCGCCAACATGGGTTTCTACGACTCCAGCGAGGACGGCAAGAAGCTGATCGGCGAAGTCGACAACCAGGCCTTCTACTCCCTGCTCTCCGCCAAGCGCGGCGGCCACACCTTCTTCGTCGGCTACCAGGCCATGTATGGCGACCAGGGCTTCCCCAAGGTGTTCGCCAACATCACCCCCCTGGGCAACGAAGTACCGACCTACGAGTTCGCCTCGGCCGACGAGCGTTCCTGGCAGGTGCGCCACGACTACGACTTCGCCGCCCTCGGCATCCCCGGCCTGACCACCACCCTGCGCTACATCCGTGGCGACAACGTGGACACCGGGCGCGGCTTCGAGGGCGAGGACTGGGAGCGTGACCTGGACATCGGCTACGTGTTCCAGAGCGGCGCCCTCAAGGGCCTGGGCGTGCGCGTACGCAACGTCACCGCGCGCTCCAACTACCGCACCGATATCAACGAGAACCGCCTGATCCTCAATTACACATTGGCACTGTTCTAAGACCGAGCGCTGCGCTCGGGTCTCGGCACAGCCTGCTCCACCTGTGGGGGCGAATTCATTCGCGATGCAGACCGCAGGTCTGCCCTCCTCACCTGGGGGCACTGCGTGCCCCTTAGCGATTGAAATCGCCCCCACAACAAATAGATCCCCGCGAGTTACAACCCCATCAGCTCCACCATCGCCCGGTACAAGGGCGTCCCCGGCTGGCCCAGCTCCAGCACCACATCGAAATGGTTCTTGCCGGGCGCTTCGACGAAGCGCCCCGGCAACCCGCGCGCCGTCCAGGCACCCAGGAACTCGTGACTCTGGCGGGCGAATTCCGCCGTCTCCAGCGCCCCGTAGCTGATCACCAGCTCGGCGCCCCGCGCCGGCAGGTGGAAGGCCGGGCTGTTGCGCCGTGCCGCCGCGTCGTCCATGCCCATCCAACCGTTGATATGGGTGTCCAGCAAGGGTCGCAGGTCGAACAGGCCACTGATGGGCAATGCACCGCGCAATACGCTGTCCGGCACGCCGTAGCTGGCATGCCAGCCGCCGGCCAGCAGCATCCCCGTCAAGTGTCCGCCCGCCGAGCTGCCGCTCGCATACAGCCGCTGCGGGTCGCCGCCGAACTCGGCAATGTGCCGATGCAACCAGGCCAGCGCGCGGCGGGTCTGGTCGACGATATGGTCGAGGGTCACGGCGGGCGCCAGGTCGTAGTCCAGCACCACCACGCAAGCGCCGGCGGCGGTCAGGGCCGGCGCCATGAAGGCCGAGTCGGCCTTGGACAGGGCGCGCCAGTAGCCGCCGTGGATGAACAGCAGCACGGGTGCATCAGGGCGGTTGGCGGGGAAGATATCCAGCCGCTCGCCGGCACCCGGCCCGTAGGCCACATCCCTGCAGCAGCGCAGGCTGGCGTGGGCCGCATCGCTCAGCGCGCGGTACTGGCGCGGGTACTGGTCGAAGTCTTCGACGCTGGCGCGGGCGTTGTATTGCACATCGTAATACGCGGCCAGGTCGGCCGGGTCGCTGGGGCGGGTCATGGGCACCTCCGGTTGCTCGTCCATGGATTAGGCGGCAATCGGCGGTGGCGGGAAATCCAGATAGTCAGGGATGGTTATCCCACTAGTTTGTCCACGGTAGGGTGCGCCGCGCGCACCAGAAAACCCGAATCCGGCTCGGACCGGCAAGGTGCGCACGGCGCACCCTACGGCAATGACCGCAACGCAGGCATAAAAAAGCCGGCCAAACGGCCGGCTCAAATGGCGGGGGAACCAGCCTCCCCCGCCAAGTCGGGGGACTCAGGCTTCGGCGCGTACGCGGTCGCGGATCACTTCCAGCTCGGGGCTCGGAGCCTTCTGCAGTTGGAAGCTGAACTCGATCTCGGCGAAGCGGCCGTCGACGCCACGAGCCTTGGCCGCGGCGGCGTCCTCGTTGAAGTTGATCTCACCCACCAGACCATCACGGGTGGCGTAGGCGAAGTCGTCCCACAGGTACTCGTCGCCCGACAGGTTGATCTGGGTGGTCAGGTGGCGATAACCCTGCGCGGAGATGAAGAAGTGGATGTGCGCCGGACGGTTGCCGTGGCGGCCCAGCAGGTTCAGCACTTCCTGGGTGGTGCCATCGGGCGGGCAGCCGTAGCCGGACGGCACGATGCTACGGGCGCGGTAGCGGCCTTCGCTATCGGTGATGATGCGACGGCGCAGGTTGTAATCCGACTGGGTGGTGTCGAAGTAGGAGTAGGTGCCCTTGGTGTTGGCGTGCCACAGGTCGACGGTGGCACCAGCGATGGGCTGGCCGTCGGTGTCCAGCACACGACCTTCGAGGAACATCACGGTGCCCGGGTCGGTGCCGTCGTCCATGCGGGTCTCGCCTTCGGAGAGCGGCGCGCCGGCCACGTAGAGCGGGCCTTCGATGGTGCGCGGGGTGCCGCCGGACAGGCCAGCCTGCTCGTCCTGGGCATCCAGCAGCAGGTCGAGGTAGTGCTCCAGGCCCAGGCCAGCGACCAGCAGGCCGGCTTCGCCACGGGCGCCCATGCGGTTGAGGTAGTCCACCGCCTTCCAGAATTCCTCGGTGGTGACTTCCAGGTCTTCGATGATCTTCACGGTGTCGAGCAGGATGCGGTTGACCAGCTTCTTCATGCGCTGGCTGCCCTGGTCGTTGTTGAAGCCGCTGGCTTCCTGGAAGAACTTCTGAACGTTTTCGGTGCTGGACAGTTTGATAGTCATGTCTATTTCCTCATCTTGTTGTTATCGGGCGCGAAGCGATCAGCGATCGTCTTCGTGAATCGACGACGGGTGGCGGCAAAGGCCGTCGACCTCGATATCCATGTAGGGGAACAGTGGCAGCTGCATCAGGGTGTCGTGCAGCTCCTCGACGCTGTCGAGGTCGAACACGCTGTAGTTGGCGTAGTGCCCGGCGATGCGCCACAGGTGGCGCCACTTGCCCTCGCGCTGCAGGCGCTGGGCCAGCTCTTTCTCGTCGGCCTTGAGCTTGGCGGCCTTGGCCGGGTCCATGTCGACCGGAAGCTTCACGGTCATCTTCACGTGGAACAGCATGGGTTGATTCTCCTCCTTACTTGCGGCGGAAGAACGCCAGGCGCTCTTCGTCCAGAGCCAGGCCGAGGCCCGGGGTACGCGGCACGTGAAGCTGGAAGTCACGGTACACCGGCGCTTCGCTGACGATTTCCTCGGTCAGCAGCAGCGGGCCGAACAGCTCGGTATGCCAGGTCAGTTGCTTGAGGGTGACGAAGGCGTGGGCCGACGCCAGGGTGCCAATCGAGCCTTCCAGCATGGTACCGCCGTACAGGGCGATACCGGCCGCCTCGGCGATCTGCGCGGTGCGCAGCACGGCACGCGGGCCGCCGTTCTTGGCGATCTTCAGGGCGAAGATGCTGGCGGCGCCGTCGGCGGCCAGACTGAAGGCGTCCTCGACGCTTTCGATGGATTCGTCGGCCATGATCGGCGCCGGGCTACGCTGGTTCAGGCGTACCTGGCCGGAACGGTTGATGCGCGAGATGGGCTGTTCGATCAGGTCGATACCGTTGTCGCCAAGGATGCGGCAGGCACGCAGGGCCACGGATTCGTCCCAGGCCTGGTTGACGTCGACGCGTACGCTGGCGTGGTCGCCCAGGGCCTTCTTGATGGCGATGACGTGGGCCAGGTCCTTGTTCACCTCGCCGGCGCCGATCTTCAGCTTGAAGATGCGATGGCGGCGGATTTCCAGCATGTGCTCGGCTTCGGCGATGTCCTTGGCGGTGTCGCCGCTGGCCAGGGTCCAGGCGACTTCCAGGCCGTCGCGCACGCGGCCACCGAGCAGCTCGCTGACCGGCAGGCCCAGGCGCTTGCCCTGGGCGTCCAGCAGTGCGCTTTCCAGGCCGGACTTGGCGAAGGTATTACCCTTGGCTGCCTTGTCGAGGCGCAGCATGGCGGCATTGATGTTGGCGGCGTCCTGGCCGATCAGCAGCGGACCGAGGTGGCTGTCGATGTTCTGCTTGATGCTCTCGGGGCTCTCGTTGCCGTACGCCAGGCCACCGATGGTGGTGGACTCGCCGAGGCCCTCGATGCCGTCGGAGCAGCGCAGGCGGATCACCACCAGGGTCTGGTTCTGCATGGTGTGCATGGCCAGCTTGTGCGGGCGGATGGTCGGCAGGTCGACGATGATCGCCTCGACGCTTTCGATCAGGACTTGGCTCAATTCAATACCCATCAGGTTCGTTTCATCTGGTCCCGATAGTGGCCGCGACAAACAACGGGGTCCAATATAGAGTTTGTCTAGCTCGATACCTCACAGGTATCGAAAGTCTGCAACGCCAAACACCCGGGAGACTCCATGGAGCTTCGCCACCTGCGCTACTTCCAGGCGCTTGCCGAAACCCTCAATTTCACCCGCGCCGCGGAACGCCTGCATATCGCCCAGCCGCCGCTGAGCCGGCAGATCCAGCAGCTGGAGGACGAACTGGGCGTGGCCCTGCTTGAGCGTGGCCGGCCCCTGCGTCTGACCGAGGCCGGACGCTTTTTCCACGAGCACTCCAGCACGCTCCTCGAGCAGCTGGCGAAGGTCTGTGACAATACCCGCCGCATTGGTTCGGGGGAGAAAGCCTGGCTGGGCATCGGTTTCGCCCCCTCCACGCTCTACGGCGTGCTGCCCGACCTGATCCGCCGCCTGCGCAGCGATGCGGGCCTGGAACTGGGTCTTTCGGAAATGACCACCCTGCAACAGGTGGACTCGCTCAAGGCCGGGCGTATCGATGTCGGCTTCGGGCGCATCCATATCAACGACCCGGCCATCCAGCAGGAGGTGCTCACCCTCGACCCGCTGGTGGCCGCCCTCCCCGCCGGCCACCCGCTGCTGCCCGGCCCGGTGAGCCTCACGGACCTGGCCCAGGAACCCTTCGTGCTCTATCCCGGCAACCCGCGACCGAGCTATGCCGACCATGTGCTGGCGCTGTTCGCCGCCTACGGCCTGCAGATCGAGGTGGCGCAGTGGACCAACGAACTGCAGACCGCCATCGGCCTGGTGGCCGCCGGCATCGGCATCACCCTGGTGCCCGCCTCGGTGCAGGTGCTGCACCGCGTCGACATCGGCTACGCCACCCTGCAGGAAGCCCAGGCCACCTCCCCCATCATCATCAGCCGCCGGGTGGGCGAGGCTTCACCGGCGCTGACCCACTGCCTGGCACTGATCGAGGAGTTGTCGGAGGGGCGGATTGGCTGAAAAGCGGACACACCCCCCATTCTTGGCACGTTCGTAGGATGGGTCGGGCGGCGATCCGCGAGCCTGCGATACCCATCAATCAGCCCCGCATGGGTTTCGTACCTCAGCGGCCCCCACAGAAAAGCGGTCACCCAATCGAACAAAAAAAGGCCCGCAAAGGAGTGGAACGGGCCGAGGTAAAGCGTGAAAAAAGCCGCTACTGCAACGGCGAAAACTTCGCCGGCAGGTAGACGGTGGAATGCATCTCGCGCAGCTGCGGCCCGGAGTTTTCCGGCGGCCAGACGCCGTCCTCGACGGCCCGCGTGCGCACGTCGAGGCGCCGCTCCAGGCTGGCGTAGGGCCAGATGTGCAGGTAGCGCGGCGTGCGCCCGTCGGTGGCGTAGAAGGCGGCATACACCTGTGAATAAGCGTCACCGGTGCGCGGCCCGACGGCCTTCTTCCAGCCGTCCAGCGTGGGCGTCAGGCCGGACGGGATCAGGTTGTATTCCCGCAGTTCGTAGAAGGGCCCGTGGGCGCCGGGCGCCAGGGGCTCGAGGAAGGGAAAGAGGCTGTAGTTCTCCACCTTCATGTCGAGCATGAATTCCTCGATGCCGAAGGCATCCCGCGCCAGCAGGTAGCGCTCACGCTCGGTCTGGCGCGCATTCTCGTCGCTGAAGCCGCGCAGCACGGCGACCTGGTTCAGCGGACCGATCTCCGAAGCCCAGCAGCCCACCAGGGCGCAGCCCGGCGCCGCTTCGGCCAGAGTCGATTCGAGGCGCGCCAAGGCCGCGGCCGGGGTGCGCACCCGCAGGGTAAA
Organism: Pseudomonas sp. BN417; assembly: GCF_029871205.1. GTDB lineage: Bacteria > Pseudomonadota > Gammaproteobacteria > Pseudomonadales > Pseudomonadaceae > Metapseudomonas. The sequence continues at coordinate 113,223 of NZ_SSOJ01000140.1, forward strand.
GGTGATGAGTTCGTAGAGTCGCATCGGGTCTCGCTGCCAAAGTGGGCCGGCCGCTGCGGGCCGGCCATGGATGGGTCAGAACTTGAAGGTGTAGGTGGTGATCAGGCGGTTCTCCTGATAATCCGGGCCCGAGGCAGTGCCAGTGCCGAAACGGGTCTTGACGTCGATGTTGCGCCACTCCAAGCCGACGCCCTTGAGCGGTCCGCTCTGCACCACATAGCTGAGGAAGAAGTTGCGTTCGCTCTCGACGTTCTGGTCCAGGGCGTTGTTGCCACGGTCGATGCCGGTGCCGCGCAGGTAGCGGGTCATCAGCTTGAGGCCGGGCACGCCATAGGCGGCGAAGTCGAGGTCGTAGCGCAGCTGCCAGGAACTCTCGTTGGGCTTGATGAAGCCGACGGTGGACCAGTTCACCAGGTAGGGCTGCGGCGCGAACCCGTTCAGCGTCGGGAAGACGCTCTCGCCGAGCATGCGCTGGTAGCCGACGCCGATGGCGTGGGGGCCCTTGCGCAGCGTAGTCATGGCGCCGTAGGAGTGGTTGTCGATATCGCCGTAGAGTGCCCGGCCGTCTTCGCTGTTGTCGAAGTAGCGCAGGTCGGTCTTCAGGCCATAGCCACTGCCCAGATCGGCGGTATGGGTGAGGCCGGCGTAATGCTGCTGGTAGATGTCTTCCAACTGGCCGTAGAAATAGCTGGCGGTCAGCGCAGGGCTGAAAGCGTAGGTGGCGCCACCGAAGTTCAGGCCATCGCTGCGGCGCTTGATGTCCGGCCCGTTGAACAGGTACATCTTCTCGCGACCGGACGATTCGCGGCTGCTGATCTCGGTGAAGCGCCCGGCCGTGAGGGTGAGCTTGTCCACCTCGCGGGATTCCAGCAGGAAGCCGTGGAAGGTGGTGATCAGCTGTCGGGTGTCGTCGTAGAAGGCCACCGGCAGCATCGGGCGGTGCTCGCCCACTTTCAGCTCGGTCTTCGAATAACGCACCTTGCCGGTCAGCGCGGCGCGGCCATATTCATGGGCCTGCTCACCCTTGCTGTCATCGTAGGGAATGATGGTGTCCGGGCCACGGCCACCACCCCCATCGAGGCGAAAGGCATATTGCCCGGAAAGATCGAGCCCGAACTGCAAAGTGCCTTCTGTATATCCGGAGATGGCGCGGAAGTCGAATCCCTGGGTCCAACTTCCGAGACGCGACTTGGGTGCATCATCCTGCTTGAAGTCGCGATCGATATAGAAGTTGCGCAGGCCAAGGCTGATCTGCCGATCCTTCACGAAGTCCGCCTGGGCGGAAATCGGCATGAGCATCCCCATCAGGCCCGCGGCAGCTACACCGCTGGCCAGCCAGCTTTTATGGAACATGGACGTGATCCTTTCTTACATGTGCACGCGAGGCACATTTAGTGGGAGCGGATTAATTGGCAAGAAGTGCAACTTCGGCAGTTAATCCACCTATTGTTTTTATGACCACTTACTGCAAAAAGGTCGTAGCAAGGCCCGCCACCCGAACATGTACGGGCGCCCTCGATTTCTAGTTATGGGTACAGCTTGATAACCGGATGAAATACGACCTCATCCGATATTCCGGATTAGCTCCGAAATTTCTTTCAACACCGTCCGTTGGGCTTCGCGTAGCTCAGCCACAACCTACAAAAGCTCGCCGTAGGAGCCAGCTCGCTGGCGAACACCCCCGCGACGAACTTTCGCGAGCAAGGACTCGGCGCCCCCCTCGCTCCTACAAGAACCCAGCCCACCAACCCGGCTCAGCAAGCCGAGCGGGAGGCATCCCCCAGGCGGTGGTAGGCGCGGTTGAAATACACCAGGCCTTCCTGGCTCTTGCCGTGGCGGATGCCCAGCACTTCGCAATAGAAGATGGTGTGGGAGCCCACTTCATGGGCCTGGGCGATGCGGCAGTCGAAGCTCACCAGGGCGTCGTCGAGCATTGGCGCGCCGCTCTCCAGGGTGTTCCAGCTGGCGCTGGCGAAGCGCTGCTCGGAATCCAGCTCGCGGTTGGCGAACACGGCGGAAATCTCCTTCAGCTCGGCGGTCAGCACGTTCACGCTGAGCACGCCGTTCTGCTTGAAATGACCATTGGCGAACGAAGAGCGGTTCATGCAGACCAGCAGCGTCGGCGGCTGGTCGGTGACGCTGCATACCGCCGAGGCGGTGAAGCCCCAGCGGCCGGCGGCGCCATCGGTGGTGATGACCGAAACGGCGCCGCCCAGCAGCGCCATGGCATTACGGAATCCAGTGGTATCGACCATGGTCTTGCCCCTCTGCTGTCAGATGTCCAGCACCAGTTTTTTCGATTTGGCTCGCGAGCAGCAGACCAGGATCTGGTCGTTGGCGGCCTTCTCTTCATCGGTCAGGTAGACGTCGCGGTGGTCCGGTTCGCCTTCCAGTACATCGCACAGGCAGGTGCCGCAGACGCCCTGCTCGCAGGAAATCTCGATCTTGATGCCGACACCGGCCAGGGCGTCGACGATGCTCTGGCCCTCGGCCACCTGCACGGTCTTGCCGCTGCGCTCAGCCACGACTTCGAAGCTGTCGCCGCTGGCGTCCACTTCCACCTGGAAGTATTCGCGGTGGATGTGGTCCTCGGCGTAGCCGGCCTTGCGGGCCTCACTGATCACCCAGTCCATGAACCCGGCCGGGCCGCAGACGTAGACGTGCACGCCTTCGGCGGGCTGGCCGAGCACGGCGGGCAGGTCGAGTTTCTGCGCGGCGTCTTCGTCATCGAAGTGGGTACGCACGCAAGCGGAGAACTCGGCGCCTTCCAGCTCTTCGAGGAAGGCGGTGCGGCTGCGCGAACGACCGCAGTAGTGCAGCTCGAAGGGGCTGTCCTGGGCCGTCAGCTGGTGGGCCATGGCGATCATCGGGGTAATGCCGATGCCGCCGCCGATGAGGATCGAGCGGTTGGCGCCGGCGGCCAGCGGAAACAGGTTGCGCGGTGCACCGATGGCCACCTCGCTGCCTTCCTGCAGCAGTTCGTGGACCGCCACCGAACCGCCACGGGAGGCCGGATCACGCAGCACGCCCAGGCGGTAGACGGCGGCGTTGGCCGGATCGCCGCACAGGGAGTACTGCCGCACCAGGCCGGGTTTCAGGTGGATGTCCACATGGGCGCCGGCCTCGAACGCCGGCAGGGGTTTGCCCGAAGGATCGGCGAGGTCGAGGATCACCACACCCTCGCCCTGCTCCACCCGCTTGCGGACCACCAGATTCAACACTTGCTCACTCATACCGGCCTTCCCGCACCTTTCGAGGTGCTGATTGTTTTCGTTCGTTGTTACTGGCCGCGCGGCACGCACGCGCGGCGTTGTTTCTTCACATCTGGCTTGGTCAACGCATAAAGAGGCCGCCATTCACATCCCAGGTCGCCCCGGTGGTGAAGTAGGCTTCCGGACGCGCCAGTTGCACGATCAGGTCGCCGAGGAAGTCGGCATCGCCCAGGCGCTTGACCGGGATATTGGCGAGCAGCCCTTCCATGCGCTCCGCCGGCACAGCGGCGCGAACGGCGGGCGACTCGATCGGCCCCGGCGCGATGGCGTTGACGGTGACGCCGCCCGCCGCCAGCTCCTTGGCGAATATCTTGGTCAGGGTGACGATGGCGCCCTTGGACGCGGCGTAGTGCGCGCCGGTGGCGGTGCCGCCGTTCTGCCCGGCCAGGGAGGCCATGTTGACGATCCGCCCGTAGCCGGCCGCCGCCATGTGCGCGCCGAACACCTGGCAGCCGACGAAGACGCTGCGGGTGTTCAGGCTCAGGACGCGGTCGAATTCCTCGGGGCTGATCTGCATCACAGGCGTGGTCATGGTCATGGCGGCGTTGTTCACCGCCACGTGCAGGGCGCCGAAGCGCTCCACCACTGCCGCCAGGGCCGCCTCGAAGTCGGCCTTGCTGGCCACGTCGAGTTTCAGCGCCAGGCTGCGCTGGCCACTCGGGTCGAGCCGGTCGGCGGCGGCCTGGGCACGCCCCAGGGACAGGTCGGTGATCGCCACCGCGTAGCCGGCAGCGAACAGCCGGCCGGCGATGGCGAGGCCCAGCCCCTGGGCGGCTCCGGTTACCAGTGCTACCTGGGTCATGGCGCGGTCCTCAGAGGATGTAGCCGATACCCGCCAGGGTGTCGGTGGAGTTAATGAGCTGGATCAGCTTGCGCTGGATCTTGAAGCACTCGCCTTCGCGCTTGAGCTGGAAGGTGATGTCGGCGGTGTAGTGTTTGAGCACGTCCTTGCGGAACTCGCGCAGGTTCTGTGCGCAGCGCACGGTGACCACGCCGTCTTCCTCACCCAGCACGCGGAAGCGCGACAGGGCGCGTACGGTGCGGGCGCGCGGGCTGGTGGAGATGGACTCGCCGCCGATCAGGCGCTGCACGCGCAGTTGGCGCATGTGGTGATCGTCGTAGGCGTAGTTCAGAGTGTTCTCGAAGTCGGTCTCGTTGGGATCGATCGGGATAATGTAGCTGCCCTTGTCGGTCCACAGGTTCAGCCAGGCGTCGAAGTCGCCGTGGTCGAGCATGTCCGCTTCCTGCCAGATGAAGGCGCTGACGTGGTTGAGCAATTCAAGGTTCATGGTTCGTCTCTCAAATAGTGCGTTGCGTGGCGACGCCATCCTTTTCCCTTCTCCCGCTTGCGGGAGAAGGTGGCGCGAAGCGCCGGATGAGGGCTACACCGACATCATCTTTTTCCACTGCTGATAGGCCGCGCGCATGCCGGTCTCGGCGCTCACGTCGCTGATCAGGCCGTCCTCGCTCTCTTTCTCACCGGGCAGGCCGCGGTTGAGCATGATCCAGAGGTCGGTGCCCGCCTGGGCGCCTTTCTGCACGCGCTCCCAGGCCTCGGAATCGTCCGGGGTGCCGAAGCCCATCGGGCCCTGGAAGTGTTCGTGCAGGCGCAGGCGGTAGCGGTTGGCCACGGCCGGGCCGCCGTCCATGGTGATCACCGCGTGGTGGATCTCGGTCTCGTTCACCGAGACCGGCTGCAGCACACGGAAGAAGGCCATGGAGCAGGCCACGTTGGGGAACAGGTTGAGGTTGAATCCGGAACCGCCGACGGCGCGGACGATGCGGCGCACCTGCTGCTCCTCGATGCCCTCGGCGCGCAGTTCTTCGGCCAGGGCCTCGAAGCGCTCGGGGATCGGCTTGTCCAGGTCGGCTTCCAGGTCCACCAGCTCGGGGATCATCACCATCACGCTGTGGCCATTGCCGAGGTCTTCGACGTAGCCCGGGCCCTTCACGAAGTCGAAGAGTTCCAGGGTCTGCTCGTCCACCGAGGACAGGAACGACTTGTGCACCAACGGGAAGTGGTAGGCGTCGGTAGTGTTTTCCAGCTGGATCTTCCAGTTGCCGGGGAAGCGGAAACGGTGCTCGCCGGAAACCTTCACGCCGTAGCCGGCGCCCTGCTTCATGAACAGGTCGATCCACTTCTTCGCCGGGCCGAGGAAGTCCACCAGCGGCTCGATGTCGTCCTTGAAGGTGGCGAAGATCATGCCGTTGTATTGCTCGACCCGCAGGCTCACCAGGGGCAGCTCGCCCTTGTCCAGGCAGTCGGCGTAGCTTTCCGGGTGCGGCACGCCGCGCAGGCTGCCGTCCAGGGCGTAGCTCCAGCCGTGGTAGGGGCAGACGAAGCTGTTGGTCTTGCCCTTCTTGTGCTCGCAGACGGTGGCGCCACGGTGGCGGCAACGGTTGAGCAGCACGTGCACGTCCTTCTTGCGGTCGCGCACCACGATCACCGGCTGCTTGCCGATGTAGGTGCTCTTGTAGCTGCCGTTATCGGGAATCTCGCTGGCGTGGGCCACCCAGATCCAGGTGCTGTAGAAGACCTTTTCCAGCTCTTCGTCGAAGAGGCGGGCGTCGGTGTAGAGGGAGGTGTGCACGCGGTCGTGCAGCACCAGGTCGGCCGGCGAGCTGGCCAGGTTCACGGTTTCGATCAGGTTGGTCACGATCACTCCTCGTCGGCGCAGGGCACCGACTCACAAAAAAAGGTCATTCGCCGTTCTTGCCCGGCACCGGCAGGTGCGCGTCGTTGTTCCACGCGTCCACCGGGCGGCTGAACAGGTTCTCGGTCTGGAAATGGGCCATGCGCCAGGCGCCCTCCTCCTCGCGGAACTTCACCGTCAGGCGCGCCGCATTGAGGTGCGAGGCGCCGCTGGCGAAGGTCGAGGTCTGCAACATCACCCAGCTGCCGGTCGCTTCGTCACCTTCCACGCGGATCAGCTCCGAGCAGAGGAAGTGCACGTTCAGGGCGAAGTGCGCCGGCTCCACCATGTAGCTGGCGAACATGGCGCGAATCGACTCGCGTCCCTGGTAGCCACCGAAGCTCTTGGCGTACTTGGCGCCCTTGCCTTCCCAGACGGCGTCGGCGGTGAACAGGCCGGCCAGCTCATCCAGGGGCGTACGCGCATCCAGCGCGTCGCACAGCTCCATGTAGCGGTTCATGCAGGCGCGCACGGCGTGTTCGCTTTCCAGTTGGCGCAGGCGTTGCTCAAGGGCTTCGGTCATGGCGGTCACGCGCGCTGGATGATCAGTTCGCGGCCGGTGCGGGCCTCGACCTTGCAGTAGCGCCACAGCTTGTAGGGGGTGTCGCCCACTACGGTGGTGCGGAACAGGTTGCAAGCGGCGTGGACGGTCTCGATGTCCGGCACATCGGCCAGCAGGTAGGTGGTCCAGGGGTAGCCGGTGCTTGGTCCGACCATGCTTTGGTCGTCGTCCATGTTGCCGAACACCTTCACGCCGGGCAGGTCGTGGATGCCGTTCCACATTTCGCTGAAGGCGGCCCAGACCTGGAGCTGCTCCTCGCGCGGGGCGTCGAAGAAGTTCTGGTTGATCCCCATGCAGAAAAGGACGCGCAGGGCTTTTTTCTCGCTCATCACAATCACCGATCAGTCAGTTGGAATTCACAGGTAGCCGGGCAGCGGCTTGTTGCCGAAGAAGATCGCCCCGGCGTTCTGGTAGGTCATGTCGCCCATGAAGGCGTGCTGGGTGATCACCAGGGTGTCGTTGACGAAGCGCGACAGCGGGTTGTCCCGGTAGACGCCTGTCATGCCGGAAAGCATCTGCGCGCTGCGCGCCACTTCGGCGGACACGCGGGTGGCATGGGTGGAAGACAGGCGCAGCAGGTTGGTCTGCTCCACGCTCACCGGGTTGCCGGCCAGCACGGTTTCCCAGGCGCTTTCCATCGCCTCGTAGAACCAGGCACGGGCGGCGCGCAGTTCGGCCTCGGCCTTAGCCATCTGCATCTGCGCCAGGGGGCGATCGGCCAGGGCCGGGGCGCCAGTGACGGAGAAGCGGCCGCTGGCCATGCCGCTGAGGTAGTCGAGCGCGGCGCGGGCAACGCCCAGGCCCACCACCGACAGCACCTGGGTGGCGAAGGACAGCGAGGGGTAGCGGAACATCGGCTCGTCGAGGTTGGCCGGGCCGCCACGGACGAAGGTCCAGTCCTCGGGCACGACCACGCCTTCGATCACCACGTCATGGCTGCCGGTGCCGATCAGGCCGACCACATCCCAGGTCTCCTCGATCTTCACCTTCTCGCGCGGCATCACCGCCAGGCGCGGCAGGCCGACGGTCTCGCCATTCTTCGGACTGATGCCGACGCCAATCAGGGTGGCGCCCATGCAGCCACTGGAGAATTTCCAGCGGCCGTTCACTTCCAGTCCGCCCTCGACAAAGGCAGCCGGCTGCGGCGGGAAGATGCCGCCGGCGAAGACCACATCCGGGCCGTCGGCGTAGAGCTTTTCCAGGGTGGGCAGGGGCAGCGCCGCCAGGTACACCGGGTTCATGCCGAAGCTGGCGACCCAGCCGGCGGAACCGTCGGCGGCGGAGATGTCCTCCACCATCTGGCAGAAGTCCATGGGCGAACGCTGATCGCCACCGAAACGGGTGGGCACCAGGGCGCGATAGACGCCGAGCTCCTTGAAGCGCTCGATCACGTCCTGGGAAATGCATTTCTGCCGGTCGAATTCCTCGCGCCGGGCACGCTCGCGGATGTCGGCGAGCAGCGCCTGGAATCCTTCACTCGCGGTAATCGGGGCGGGTTGCTGGTAATCCAGCTCGCTTAGCGAAGACATGGGGCTCTCCAGGTGTGCTTGTGGTTATTGTTCGAGGCGCCGCACGAGCTCGCGGGCGACTGCCAGCAGCAGTTCGTCCGCGCCCTTGGCGGCTACGAGTTGCAGGCCCACCGGCAGCTTCGAGGCGCCCTCGAAGGGGATGCTCAGCGCCGGGTGGCCAGTGAGGTTGAACGGCCGCACGAAGGCGGTCATACCGATGGCCGCGCGGGTATCGGCGGCCTCCGCCACCAGTGCCGGATAGTCGGGCATGGTCGGCAGGGCGAGGATCGGGTAGTGCGCCAGGGCGGCATCCACCTCGGCGGTGAAGGCGGCGCGGACGGCTTCAGCATCAGCCACGGCGGCGTCGGTTGTGCCGCTGGCGGCCAGCAGTCGGGAGGCGACATCAGCGCCCACCAGTCCGGTTTCCACCAGGTGTCCGCAGGCGTTCCAGGTTTCGCGGTTGATGACGGCGAGGCCGGCCTCATAGGCGGCCTGCATGCCCGGCAGCGGCGCGCTGCACAGTTCGAAATCAGAGGCTTCCAGCACGGCATCGAGGACGGCCCGCACTTGCGGATTGGCCTCCACCGGCACGACGCCGATGCGAATACCACTGACACCGGGCAGCACATCGAAGGAAGGGTCGATGGCGGCCATGGCTTCGATCAGCATGTGGATGCTGGCGGCGAAGGGGCCGACGCAGTCCAGGGAGGTTTCGGCCGGCATCACGCCAGCGCGGCTGACGCGACCGAACGTGGGCTTGAGGCCGAACACACCGCAGCAGGCGGCGGGGATGCGCACCGAACCACCGGTATCGGTGCCCAGGGCAAAATCACAGAGGTCAGCGGCGACGGCCGCGGCCGAGCCACTTGAGGAGCCGCCGGGAATACGGCCGGGATAGCGCGGGTTGTCGGCGGTACCGGTCCAGGCGTTCAGGCCGGTGGTGCCGAAGGCCAGTTCATGCAGGCTGGTCTTGCCGGTGATCCGGCAGCCAGCGTCCAGCAGGGCCTGGACCACGTCGGCGTGGCGGGTGGCGTCCGGCGCTTCTTCCAGGGCGCGACTGGAGGCACGGGTGGGATGGCCGGCGATGTCGATGGTGTCCTTCACCATCACGGTCCTTCCCGCGCCACCCAGCTCCAGCTTCTCGACCACTATCGTCATCTGCATCACCCATCGGCGTTCTTGTTGTTGCTCGGCCTACCCCCTTGTCCGGGGTGCCGATTGCGTAAATCCAGAATCGGAAGAATTACGTGAAATGTCAATTGAATTATCACTGGAAAAGGAGCGTGTAGATTAGGTGCATTTTCACGTAATCAAGCACCAGTTACGTGCAGATCGGTAACAGCATGGAAATTCAAAATCCGCCTGAAACGATCAACTAAATCTTTATATTTCAATAATTTGTATGTTTATTAAGACGTTTTCTCATTTAAATCAAAGGAAACACCACGAATTCAAGTCGGCTCCAGGCGTGCGTTTATCGAACAGAATATTTGCAATTCATTGTGATTTTTAAGGTGTAAAAACATTGATTTTTAAGAGCAAAAAATCATGTTTTTCAGCCCTGAAAACCACCTCAGGAGAGACCACCGGAAGGCCGACCAGCACGGCGTGAATGCGGTTTTTCGGCATAGGCCGACAGGGAGCTCGGAAAGCGCCAAAGGAAGGGCTGCGAGGACGGGCCAATAGCCGCTCATCGGCTCCGCACCGGCATGGCGCAGTTTTTTCTGGCACGGGAGCTGCACTCCAGACTCCCGTCGAGCGGGATACCCGCCGGTAGCGCCAACAGGCGCCAGAACAACAAAAAGGCGGCGGGCGTCCACGCACCAGTTCCTCCGGGAGCATTGCGGACCCTGCCTCTTGAATAGCCTTGCAACCCTCGGAGAACGTCATGCTCTTCAAACAAGCCGTGTCCACCCTGCTCCTCAGCGCCGCCTGCCTGTCCATCGCCCAGGCGGATGTGAAGGTCGGCGTAATCACCTCCTCCACCGGTCCCCTCGCCCTGGTCGGACTTCCGCAGAAGAACTCGACGCCGCTGCTGCCCACCCAGGCCGGCGACCAGAAGGTGACCTACATCCCCCTGGATGACGGCAGCGACCCCACCGCCACCGTCAAGGCGCTGAAGAAGCTGATCAGCGAAGAGAACGTCGACGCCATCATCGGCCCGAGCGGTTCGCCCAACGCCATGGGCGTGATCCAGTTCGCCGCCGAGGCCGGCGTGCCGCTGCTGGCGCCGGTGGGCACCGCCGCCGTGGTCCTGCCGATGAACGAACAGAAGAAGTGGGTGTTCAAGACCACCCAGAACGACGACCTGATCGCCAAGGCCCTGGTGGAAGACATGGGCGCGCGCGGCGTGAAGACCCTGGGCTTCATCGGCACCGCCGACCCCTACGGCGAGAACTGGTCCAAGGTGATGGGCGCCCTGGCTGCCGAGCACGGCATCAAACTGGTGGCCAACGAACGCTTCCAGCGCCAGGACACTTCGGTCACCGGCCAGAGTTTGAAGGTGCTCGCCTCCCGTCCCGACGCCGTGCTGGTGGCCGCGCCGGGCAGCGCCGCGGTGCTGCCGCAGACCACCCTGTTCGACCAGGGCTATCGCGGCCAGATGTACCAGACCCACGGTGCCGCGCTGCCGGACTTCCTCAAGCTCGGCGGCAAGAAGGTGGAAGGCACCATCCTCGCCGCCAGCCTGATGCTGGTGCTCGACCAGATCCCCGACAGCCACCCGTCCAAGCAGGTCGCCGGTGAATACGTGGCGGCCTACGAGAAGCTCAACGGCAGCAAGCCGGCCACCTTCGGCGCCAACACTTTCGACGCCGGCCTGCTGCTGCAGAAGGCCATCCCGCTCGCCGCCGCCAAGGCCCAGCCGGGCACCCCGGAGTTCCGCGCCGCGCTGCGCGATGCGCTGGAGGCCAGCCACGAAGTGCCGGCCACCCAAGGCGTCTACAACATGACCCCGGATGACCACAGCGGCTTCGACGAACGCGGCCGCGAGCTGATCCAGGTGAAGAACGGCACCTGGACCCTGCTCGGCCGCAACTGAGACCTGTGGGGGCGATTTCAATCGCTATGCGGGCCGAAGGTCCGCCCTGCTGATTCCCCAGGGGCAGCTCTGCTGCCCTTGGCGAATGAATTCGCCCCCACAGAAAAGCGCGCCGTAGTTCGTAGGGTGGGCTGAAGCCCTCCCTACGGAGGAACGCCGTGGCCATTCACACCGCAACAAGAGTTCCCACCATGAATTTCCAGATAGCCCTGCTGCTCGGCCAGGACGGCATCACCAACGGCGCGATCTATGCGTTGCTGGCGCTTTCGATCCTGCTGGTCTTCACCGTCACGCGCATCCTGCTGATCCCCCAGGGCGAGTTCGTCACCTATGGCGCGCTGACCATGGCCGCCCTGCAGGCCGGCCAGCCCACCGCCCTGGTCTGGCTGCTGCTCGCCCTGACCCTGACCGACTGCGCCATGGACCTGTATGACGCCACTCGCGCGAGCCGCGGTTTCCGCTTCCCGAAACGGATAGTCGCCAAGCTCGCCTATGCCCTGGCCCTGGTCGGCCTGGTGCGCAGCCTGCCCCTGGCCGAACTGCCCATGGCGATCCAGGCGCTGCTCACCCTGGCCCTGGTGGTGCCGCTGGGACCGCAGCTCTATCGCCTGGTGTTCCAGCCGCTGGCCTCGGCCAGCGCCCTGGTGCTGCTGATCGTCTCCATCGCCGTGCACGTGGCCATGGTGGGCATCGGCCTGCTCATGTTCGGCCCCGAAGGCGCGCGCACCGCGCCTTTCTCCGAGGCCGGCCTGACCCTCGGCCCGGTGACCTTCAACAGCCAGACGCTGTGGGTGATCGCCGTGTCCCTGGGGCTGATCATCGGCCTGTTCCTGTTCTTCGAGCGCAGCCTCTACGGCAAGGCTCTGCGCGCCACCGCGGTGAACCGTCTGGGCGCGCGACTGATGGGCATCTCGCCGACACTGGCGGGCAAGGCCACCTTCGCTCTGGCGACCTTCATCGGAGCGCTGTCGGGCATCCTCATCGCGCCCATCACCACGCTGTACTTCGACTCCGGTTTCGTCATCAGCCTCAAGGGCTTCGTCGGCGCCATCATCGGCGGCCTGGTGAGCTACCCGGTGGCCGCCCTCGGCGCCCTGGGCGTCGGCCTGATCGAGGCCTTCTCGATGTTCTGGGCCAGCACCTACAAGGAGATCATCGTCTTCACGCTGATCATCCCCTTCCTGCTCTGGCGCTCCCTCACCAGCCGTCATGTGGAGGACGATGAATGAAACCGCGCTACCTGATCCTCGCCCTGGTGGCCATGCTCGGCGCCGCGCCGCTGGTGCTGCCGCCCTACTACGTCACCCTGCTGAACTACATCGGCCTCTACACCCTGGTGGTACTCGGCCTGGTGCTGCTCACCGGCGTCGGCGGCATGACCAGCTTCGGCCAGGCCGCCTTCGTCGGCCTCGGCGCCTACACCAGCGCCTACCTCGCCACCGTGCAGGACCTGCCCGGCTGGCTGGCCTGGGCCAGTGCCTCGCCCTGGCTGACCCTGCTGGTGGGCCTGGTGCTCACCGGCATGGTCGCGTTGTTGCTGGGCGCACTGACGCTGAAGCTCTCCGGCCACTACCTGCCGCTCGGCACCATCGCCTGGGGCCTGTCGCTCTACTACCTGTTCGGCACCCTGGAATCCCTCGGCGGCCACACCGGCGTCGGCGGCCTGCCGTCGATCTCGCTGCTGGGCTGGCAGCTGGATAAGGGCGAGAAGATCTACTACCTGATCTGGGCCGTGCTGCTGGGCGCCATGCTGGTCACCCAGAGCCTCCTCGACTCCCGCGAGGGCCGCGCCATCCGCGCACTCAAGGGCGGCCAGCTGATGGCCGAGTCCATGGGCGTGAACACCTTCCGCTCCAAGCTGGTGATCTTCCTCATCTCCGCCCTGTTCGCCGCCCTCTCCGGCTGGCTCTACGCCCACACCCAGCGCTTCGTGAACCCCACCCCGTTCGGCCTGCACATGGGCATCGACTACCTGTTCATGGCGCTGATCGGCGGCGTGGCCAGCGTCTGGGGCGCACTGCTCGGCGCCGGCGTGCTGACCATGGTCAAGCAGTGGCTGCAGGACCTGCTGCCGCAGCTGCTGGGCAGCACCGGCAACTACGAGGTGATCGTCTTCGGCCTGATCATCATCCTGCTGATGCAACGTGCGCCGGGCGGTCTCTGGCCGCTGCTGGTGCGCCTGGTGCCGGAGAGCTGGAAGCCGCGCAAGGCCGCCAAGGCCGTTGGCGACGCCGCCGAACTGCCGCGCCGCGAACTCCCCAAGGCCGGCGAGGTGCTGCTGGAAGCGCGCAACGTGACCCGTCGTTTCGGCGGCCTGGTGGCCAACAACGACATGAACCTGGAAGTACGCGCCGGGGAAATCCTCGCCCTGATCGGCCCCAACGGCGCCGGCAAGAGCACCCTGTTCAACCAGCTCTCCGGGGTGGATACCCCCACCTCGGGCGAGGTGCTGTTCCGTGGCCAGCGCATCAACGGCATCCCTTCCCGCGCCATCGCCCGCATGGGCATGAGCCGCACCTTCCAGCACGTGAAACTGCTGCCGGAAATGAGTGTGCTGGAGAACGTCGCCATCGGCGCCCACCTGCGTGGCGGCAAGGGCGTGCTCGCCGCCGCCCTGCGCCTGGACCGCGCCGAGGAAGCCGAGCTGCTCAATGAGGCGAGCCACCAGTTGGAACGCGTCGGCCTGGGCGACTATCTCCATGCCGAGGCCGGCAGCCTGGCCCTGGGTCAGCAACGCATTCTCGAGATCGCCCGCGCCCTCTGCGCCAACCCTTGCCTGCTGCTGCTCGACGAGCCGGCCGCCGGCCTGCGCCACAAGGAGAAGGAGGCCCTCGGCATCCTGCTCAGCCGCCTGCGCAGCGAAGGCATGGCGATCCTCCTGGTGGAGCACGACATGGACTTCGTGATGGGCCTGGTGGACCGGGTCGTGGTGATGGAATTCGGCCAGCGCATCGCCCACGGGCTGCCGTCCGAGGTGCAGAAAAACCCGGCAGTGCTGGAAGCCTATCTCGGAGGAACTGAGTGATGAACATGCCGATGCAAGACCGGAAGCAACCGGAGAACCGGGTGGCCAACGCGGTGCTGGAAGTCAGCGACCTCTCCGTCGCCTATGGCAAGGTGGAAGCCCTGTCCAATGCCAGCCTTACTGTCGGCCAGGGGCAGATCGTCACCGTGATCGGCCCCAACGGCGCCGGCAAGACCACCCTGCTCTCGGCCATCATGGGCGTGCTCGGCTCCCGTGGCCGGGTGGCCTTCGACGGCAGCCTGGAGGCGGTGCCGGAAGTGGAAGTGATGGTGTCGCGCGGCCTCGGTCTGGTGCCGGAGAAGCGCGAGCTGTTCGGCAGCATGACGGTGGCCGACAACCTGCTGCTGGGTGCCTTCCAGCGCCACCGCAGCGGCAAGCGCGACCACGGCCAGACGCTGAAGGAGGTCTATGACCTCTTCCCGCGCCTGTGGGAGCGCCGCGACCAGTTGGCCGCCACCCTCTCCGGCGGCGAACGGCAGATGCTCGCCGTGGGCCGCGCGCTGATGGCCAAGCCCAAGCTGCTGATGCTCGACGAGCCCAGCCTGGGCCTGGCGCCGCTGATCACCCGCGAGATCTTCCGCATCATCACCACCCTGCGCCAGCAGGGGGTGTCGATCCTGCTGGTGGAGCAGAACGCCCGCGCCGCCCTGCGCGTGGCCGACTACGCCTACGTGCTGGAGACCGGCCAGATCGCCATGCAGGGCCCCGCCGCGCAGTTGGCCGATGACCCTCGCGTGATCGAGGCCTACCTGGGCCTGGCCAGCAAACACCAGGAGATGCTCGCCAGTTGACCACCCGGCCCGGCCGCGAGGCCGGGCCAGCCACCGGGGCTGACCGAGGTCAAGGCGAAGCCACTTGACTGTCGACAGGTTCGACGCAACCCCCTATAACTCTCCCCCTGTCAGCAGGAACCTATGCCGCCTTTCGCATGAGCACCCCGAAGAAGCGCCTCAACCGTTACAACCCCGCCAGTGACGACTTCAAGAAGGAGGAGTTCCCCTTCTACTGGATCGCCCGCGTCTATGGCCGCTACAACATGGCCATGGAAAAGACCCTGAAGAAGATCGACCTGGACATCCCGCGCTGGCGCATCCTGTTCATCCTCAAGGAGAACGGCCAGTCGAGCATCTCGGAAATCTCCGAGCACGCCATCGCCAAGCTCTCCACCGTCACCAAGATCGTCTACCGCATGAAGGACGACGGCCTGGTGGACACCGCCCCCTGCAGTAACGACGGCCGCGTGACCCAGGTGTCCATCACCGAGAAGGGCCGGCGCATGGTCGAAGAGATCCAGGTCAACACCGCGCACATCTTCACCAACAGCTTCAAGGACCTGAGCGAAGCCCAGATCGCCAAGCTCAACGGCACCCTGGAGAAGATCTACGCGAATTTGCCGGAGGATTGAGCCGGCCTGTACCCGCCCTGCCCTCCCTTGTGGGGGCGAATTCATTCGCTATGCAGACCAAAGGTCTGCCCTTCGTACCAGACTTGGGGGCACTGCGTGCCCCTTAGCGATTGAAATCGCCCCCACAGGATTTCGCCACCCGCCTACCCTCGTGCGTACGCCGCCGCCCTTTCGATCAGCTCCGCCTCCGGCCGCACGCCGGTGTAGAGCACGAACTGCTCCACCGCCTGCAACACGATGACCTCGGCGCCGGTAATCACCGGCTTGCCCAGTTCGCGGGCGAGAAGGATCAGCGGGGTTTCCACCGGCAAGGCCACGACATCGAAAATCCACTGCGCCGCTTCCACCTGCTCGCGGCTGAAGGCCAGGGTGTCGGCCTCCGGGCCTCCTTCCATGCCCAGCGGGGTGACGTTGACCAGCATCTGCGGCCTGGTATCGCCCAGTTCCGCCAGCCATTCATAGCCACAGCCCGCCGCCAGCGCCGGGCCGGTTTCCGGGTTGCGGGCGAGGATGCCACCGTGGCGATAACCGCTGTCGCGAAACGCACTGGCCACGGCCTTGGCCATGCCACCGCTGCCGCGCAGGGCGAAGCGGATGTCCTTGGGCACCGCACGGCTTTCGAGGAGGCTGGCCACGGCGCTGTAGTCGGTGTTGTAGCCCTTCAGCCAGCCGTCGTCGGCGACTATGGTGTTCACCGACTGGATGGCCGAGGCGGAGGCGTCCAGCTCGTCCAGCAGCGGGATGCAGGCTTCCTTGAACGGCATCGACACCGCCGAGCCGCGGATGCCAAGGGCACGGATGCCGCCGATGGCCGCTGGCAGATCGCGGGTGGTGAAGGCCTTGTAGATGAAGTCCAGGTCCAGGGCTTCATAGAGGTAGTTCTGAAAGCGCGTGCCGAAGTTGCCGGGGCGACCGGACAGCGACATGCAGAGCCGGGTGTCCCGGCTGATGGGGCGGGGCATGGAATCTCCGTTTGGCGACGGGGCTGTGGCTTTTCTGTGGGGGCGAATTTATTCGCTAAGGGGCACGAAGTGCCCCCAAGGGCAGACCTGCGGTCTGCATAGCGAATGAATTCGCCCCCACAAGGAAAGGGGAAGCCTGTGCGGGTCCTCAGAAAATGTAATCCGTGGTCAGGAAGTTCGACTCGCGGTTGCGGATGATCTCGCTGACCAGTTCCTTGTTGTCCGCCTGGAATTTCGTCGCTACCAGGGTGCGGATGGAGAACACGCGCAGGGCGTCATGTACCGACAGCGTGCCCTCGGCGGAGTTCTTCCGGCCGTTGAAGGGGAAGGTGTCCGGGCCACGCTGACACTGGGCATTGATATTGATGCGGCCCACCTGGTTGGCGAAGGCGTCCACCAGGCGGCCGACCTGGGCCGGGTCGTTGCCGAACAGGCTGAGCTGCTGGCCGTAGTCGGAATGGAGGACGTAGTCGATCACCTCCTCAAGCTCGCGGTAAGGCACCACCGGGATCAGCGGGCCGAACTGCTCTTCGTTGTACAGGCGCATGTCCCGGCTCACCGGGCTCAGCACAGCGGGATAGAAAAAGCTCTGCCGGTGGCTGCCGCCGCCCGGGTTGACCACCTTGGCGCCCTTGGCCACGGCATCCGCCAGCAGAGTGTTGAGGTAGTCGACCTTGCCCGGCTCGGGCAGCGGGGTCAGGGCCACACCATCGACCCAGGGCATGCCGGGCTTGAGCGCGGCGAGCTTGGCGCAGAACTTGTCGAGGAAGGGCTCGAGCACATCCTCGTGCACGAAGAGGATCTTCAGCGCGGTGCAGCGCTGGCCGTTGAAGGACAGCGCGCCAGTGATGGCTTCGCTCACCGCGTTGTCCAGGTCCACCCTGGACAGGACGATGCCCGGGTTCTTCGCATCCAGGCCCAGGGCCGCGCGCAAGCGGTGCGGGCGCGGGTGCAGTTTCTTCAGGTCGCTGGCGCCGGAGTGAGTGCCGATGAAGGCGAACACATCCACCTTGCCGCTGGCCATCAGCGCACTGACGGTGTCGCGGCCACGACCGTAGATGATGTTGATGACGCCCGGCGGGAAGCTGTCGCGGAAGGCCTCCAGCAGCGGGCGGATCAGCAGCACGCCGAACTTGGCCGGCTTGAACACCACGGTGTTGCCCATGATCAGCGCCGGGATCAGGGTGGTGAAGGTCTCGTTCAGCGGGTAGTTGTAGGGGCCCATGCACAGGGCCACGCCCAGCGGCACCCGGCGGATCTGGCCGAGGGTGCCCTGCTCCAGCTCGAAACGACTGGAACGGCGGTCCAGCTCCTTGAGCGCCTCGATGGTGTCGACCATGTAGTCGCAGGTGCGGTCGAACTCCTTCTCGGAATCCTTGAGGTTCTTGCCGATTTCCCACATCAGCAGCTTGACCACCGCCTCGCGCTGCTCGCGCATGCGCGCCAGGAATTTCTCCACATGCTGGATGCGCTCGGCCACGCGCATCGTCGGCCAGAGCCCCTGGCCGTGGTCGTAGGCCGCTACCGCCGAGTCAAGCGCAGCCAGCGCGGCGTCGGCGTCCAGCAGCGGCGTGCTGCCCAGTACCACCTGCTCATCGCCCTTGTCGCCGGCCAGGAAGATCGGGCTGCGTACCGCGGCCAGAGGGCCATCCCAGCGCAGCAGCTCGCCGTTCACCAGGTATTCGCGCTGCTCGATGGGCGCGCCGGGGCGATAGCGCTCGGGGATTTCGGCAGCAGTGGGGAACAGCGCATCGAGATTCTTGTTGTCGGTCATTGCTCATCCCTCGGAAACGGACGGGTGAAGGTGAAGTCAGGTTTTAACGTGGTTTTTTCGTTTGGTAAATCGTTTCAGCAAACCGTTTGGCGGAATCCCCTGCAGGGGATCGAAAGGGATTGGATCGGTAGCCCGGATGAAATCCGGGGGCATTGGTAGTCCGCTCCCGGATTGCATCCGGGCTACAGAACTGTGGGGGCGAATTCATTCGCTTAGCAGGCCGAAGGGCTGCCCTTCAAACTCCCCCGGGGGGGGGGGGCACTGCGTGCCCCTCAGCGAATGAATTCGCCCCCACAAAAAAGCAAGCAGCGCCTTCGCCGGGCTCAGCCCAGCAGCGCCAGCGCCTCGGCGGAACATTCCTCGATCCGCTGCCAATCGCCGTTGCGGATCCACTCCTTGTCCATCATCCAGGTGCCGCCCACGCACATCACGTTGGCCAGGGCCATGTAGTCGCGCAGGTTGCCGGGGTTGACCCCGCCGGTGGGGCAGAAGCGGATGCCGGGGAAGGGTCCGCCGAAGGCCTTGAGGGCCTTGATGCCGCCGCAGATCTCCGCCGGGAACAGCTTGAAGCGCCGGTAGCCCAGGGCGTAGCCGAGCATGATCTCGGAAGCGCTGCTGATGCCGGGTAACAGCGGCAGCGGGCTGTAGACGCCGGCGCGCAGCAGTTCGGCGGTGCAGCCGGGGGTGACGATGAACTGCGAGCCGGCGGCTTCGGCCTCGGCCAGCATCAGCTCGTCGAGCACGGTGCCGGCGCCGACGCACAGCTCCGGGCGCTGCTCGCGCAAGGTGCGGATGGCGGCCAGGCCGTGTTCCGAGCGCAGGGTGATTTCCAGGGTGCGCAGGCCGCCGGCGGCCAGGGCATCGGCCAGCGGCAGGACGTCCTGCTCGCGCTCGATGGTGATCACCGGGAGGATGCGCGCGGCGCCACAGAGAATATCGATCAGGGCGGCCTTGTCGGCCATGCTCGGCGGGGCGTCGCGACTGGTGGCCCGGTTGCTGGGGAGACTGGTCATATACGGTCCTTCGGGCTCAGGGGCACCAGTGGATTTCCAGGGGTCGATGGAGGAAGGCGCGGATCGGCATCGCCGCCACGTCGTCCCCGGCCAGGGCGTCGGCCAGGGTCGCCAGCTTGGCCTGGCCCTGCACGGCCAGCAGGGTCAGCTGGGCGCTGGCCAACAGCGGCAAGGTCAGGGTCAGGCGCTGATGCGGCACGCTGGGCGCCAGCATCGGCAGGCAGCGCTGCGGGCAATCGGCGCCCAGGGCCTCACGCAGGTTCGGGCTGCCGGGGAAGAGCGAGGCAGTGTGGCCATCCTCGCCCATGCCCAACACCAGCACATCGATGGGCGCCAGCTCGGCCAGCGCCGCAGCGGCCAGGCGGGCCGACTCTTCCACGCTCGGGGCGCTCTGGTAGAGGCCGAAGAAGCGCGCCCTGGCGGCTTCCCCTTGCAGCAGGTGGCGGCGCACCAGGCCCTCATTGCTGTCCGGATGGCTGACCGGCACCCAGCGCTCGTCAGCCAGGCTGACGGTCACTTTCGACCAGTCGAGAACCTGGCTGGACAGCCGCTCGAAAAAGGCCACCGGGCTGCGCCCGCCGGACACCACCAACACAGCCGAGCCGCGGGAATCGAGGGCCGCGCGCAGGGCGTTGGCCACGGTGATGGCCAATTCACCGGCCAGTTGTTCGGGGCTGCCGAGGGCGAGCCCGGTGACCTGCCGCGGCAGGTCGAGATTACAGATCGCCATACCAGCTCCTGCCATCACGGGTGATCAATGCAATGGAGGCCACTGGCCCCCAGGTTCCTGCCGCATAGGGCTTGGGCGCGGCGCCCTGCTGCCGCCAGCCGGCGATCAGCTGGTCGCACCACTTCCAGGCGTACTCGATCTCATCCTTGCGCACGAAGAGGTTCTGGTTGCCCTTCATCACTTCCAGCAGCAGCCGCTCGTAGGCATCCGGAATCCGCACGCTGCGGTAGGTGTCGGAGAAGCTCAGCTGCAGCGGGCCACTGCGCAGCTGCATGCCCTTGTCCAGGCCCTGGTCCTTGGTCATCACCTGCAGGGAAATACCCTCGTCCGGTTGCAGGCGGATGATCAGCCGGTTGCTGATCAGCGGCCGCTGCTCGGGGGCGAAGATGTAGTGCGGCGGTTCCTTGAAGTGTATGACGATCTGCGAAAGCTTCTGCGGCATGCGCTTGCCGGTACGCAGGTAGAAGGGCACACCGGACCAGCGCCAGTTGCGGATCTCCGCGCGCAGGGCGACGAAGGTCTCGGTGTCGCTGTGAGTGTTGGCGTTGTCCTCCTCCAGGTAGCCGGGCACCGACTTGCCGAGGATGCTCCCCGCCACGTACTGGCCACGCACCACCTGCTGGCCGAGCTGCTCAACACCGATCGGCGCCAGGGCTTTGAGCACCTTCACCTTCTCGTCACGGATGCTGTCGGCGGAGAGGTCGCTGGGCGGGTCCATGGCGATCAGGCAGAGCAGCTGCAGGAGGTGGTTCTGGATCATGTCGCGCAGCTGGCCGGCCTCGTCGAAGTAGCCCCAGCGACCCTCGATGCCCACCTGCTCGGCCACGGTGATTTCCACGTGGGAGATGTGGTGCTGGTTCCACTGGGTCTCGAACAGGCTGTTGGCGAAGCGCAGGGCGATCAGGTTCTGCACCGTCTCCTTGCCCAGGTAGTGGTCGATCCGGTAGGTGCGGTCCTCCGGGAAATGCGCCGCCACGGCGTTGTTCACCACCCGCGACGATTCCAGGTCATGACCGATGGGCTTCTCCAGCACCACGCGGGTGCGTTCGGCGAGCCCGGTGGCGGCCAGGCCGGCGCAGATGGCGCCATAGACCGAGGCGGGAGTGGCGAAATAGGCAATCAGCTGGGAAGCCGGACCGATGCGGTCGGCCAGGGCCGGATAGGCATCGGCGTCGAAGAAGTTCATGGCCAGGTAGTCGAGGCGCGTCAGAAAGCGCTGCACGGCTTCCTCCTCCACCTCCTTGGCCGGCACATGGCGGCGCAGGTGTTCGCCGATGGCGTCCAGGCGGGCCGCGGGGTCGCCGTCCTCGCGCGCCAGGGCGAGGATGCGCGTTTCGGCGGGCAGCAGACCGGCACGATCCAGTTGGTAGAGCGCCGGGAACAGCTTGCGCAGCGCCAGGTCGCCAAGGGCCCCGAACAGGGCCAACGTGCAGGGTTCGACAAGTTGTGAGGCCATGATATTTGTTCTTCCTTCAAACATGAGCTTATGAATACACCCAAAGGAGCGGCTCATCAAGACAAAATGTAGTAATAAAACTACATTTACCCATATCCCAGATTCCGGTGGCTCACCCCTGATACGATAGGCCACCGATTGCAGGCCCCTTCCCAGGAACCCAAATGGACCGCGTGCACAACCTGCTGGAACAGATCCAGAACCGCCTCGACGAGCTCAACAAGGCCGAACGCAAGGTCGCCGAAGTGATACTGCGCGACCCGCAACAGGCCACCCGCTACAGCATCGCCGCACTGGCCCAGGCGGCGCAGGTCAGCGAACCGACGGTGAATCGCTTCTGCCGCTCCTTCGGCGTCAACGGCTATCCGGAACTGAAGATGCAGCTGGCCCAGAGCCTGGCCAGCGGCGCCGCCTACGTGAGCCAGGCGGTTGCGGCCGACGACGGTCCCGAGGCCTACACGCGGAAGATCTTCGGCAGCGCCATCGCCTCGCTGGACAGCGCCCTGCAAAGCCTCGACCCGCAACTGATCAGCCGCGCCGTGGACCTGATGATCCAGGCCCGGCAGATCCACTTCTTCGGCCTCGGCGCCTCGGCCTCGGTGGCCCTCGACGCCCAGCACAAGTTCTTCCGCTTCAACCTCGCCGTCTCCGCCCACTCCGATGTGCTGATGCAGCGCATGCTGGCCTCGGTGGCCCACACGGGCGACCTCTTCGTGATCATTTCCTACACCGGCCGCACCCGCGAACTGGTGGAAGTGGCACGCCTGGCGCGGCAGAACGGCGCCTCCGTACTCGGCCTCACCGCCGCCAACTCGCCGCTGGCCAAGGCCAGCACCCTGAGCTTGGACATCCCCCTGCCGGAAGACACTGACATCTACATGCCGATGACTTCGCGCATCATCCAGCTCACCGTGCTCGACGTGCTCGCCACCGGCATGACCCTGCGCCGCGGCGTGGACTTCCAGCCGCACCTGCGCAGGATCAAGGAAAGCCTCAACGCCAGCCGGTATCCGAGTGACGAAGAGCCTTCCTGAGGCAACCCTCTCCCCCGGCCCCTCTCCCTTCAGGGAGAGGGTTGGGGAGAGGGCAACGGAGACCAGCCCCCACGGCTCATCCCACCCACGCCTCCAGGCTCAACCTCGCGTCCTCCCCCGCTACCAGGGTCACACTGTCCTCGCCGCAGGCCGCGCCCTGCACGGATAAGAAACCCAAGCCCTCCGCCCAGCTCACCTCACAGAGCGGCCGGCTACCGGGGTGCCAGACCACAGTGTTGGCATTGCCGCCGCCATCGATGCAGATGCGCCTTTGCCAGCCCGGGTCCTGGATGCGCACCCGGCCACCCTGGCGGAACACCTTGTGGCAACCGTCGCTGATGCGCAGCTCGCCGTCCTGCCGACACGGCTCGCGGCTCAGCAGGTCGCGGCCCTCGGCGCCCGCCAGTCCCAGCAGTCCGACCCGAGCCACATCGCTGACCCGCCAGTAGGCGTGCAACCCATGACTGAGGACGCAGGGCTCGCTGTCGCGGTGGCGGGTGGTGAGTTGCAGGCTCATGCGCTCGCCCAGTTCCGCCTCCAGCTCCACCTGCCAGTCGTGCAGGTCGAGACGCCAGCTGAGATGCACCCCGTCGCCATCCACCTCCTTGCAGGTCAGCCGCCAATCGGAGAGGCGCGCCCAGCCGTGGTGGGGCCAACCGCCCTCCATGGGGTGGCGGCCGAACCAGGGCCAGCACACCGGCACGCCACCACGAATGGCGCCGATCCGCGGCCAGCGCGCCGCGCACCAGAGCAGCGGACGCTCGCCGCGCGGCTGGAAGTGCAGCAACTGCCCGCCCTGGCGGCTGAACACCGCCTGGCAGCGCGGGTGCTCCACCAGCAGCAGCTCCCGCCCCTGCTGCTCGCTCCAGCGGAACGGCTGCCCGGCCGCCGGTCGCAACAAGTCGGCGAAGGGATGGTCCGCGCCCTCCCCCGCCTTCACCCGTTGCACCCGGGCAGGGCGTGGCTCACCGGCGCTCACCAAGGCTCCGCATCACTTCCACCAGTACTCCAGCTGCACGCCGAAGTTGGAGCCGTGCAGGGCATCGCCGAAGGCGCCGGTATCGGACAGCGCCGAGCCGGCCGCCAGTTCGCTGGCCGCGCGCCGGGCCGCTTCGTTCCAACTGGCGTAGGTGTAGTAGAGGCGGATTTCCGGGCGCTCCCAGAAGCCGGGGCCGGCTGGCGACCAGGAGGGGGCGATGGTGAACTTGGTCAGCTTGCGGGTGCCGCCGGGGGCCTCCACCTGGTCGCGCCCCAGTTCGGTGACCAGCTTGAAGTGCTCGGTGATGGCGTAGCTCGGGCGCACGCCCACCGACAGCCAGTTCTGGTCATCGCCGTCCGGACGTGTGTCCTTCTGGTAGACGATCTCGAACTGGCCACCGAAGCGGGGCGTCACCTGCCAGTCGAAGAACTCCACCACGCGCCAGCTCTTGTTGGCGTTGTCCAGGGTCGGGTCGCCGGTGTAGCCCAGGGCGGTGCCCGGGCCACGACCGTATTGCAGGGCGAAGGTATTCACCCCGCCGAGGAATGCCTGCTGCTTGTGCTGCGCGGCCACCGCCCAGCCGCTGTGGGCGTCGGTGCTGTCGGGCTTGTCGATGTAGCTGACACCCAGTTCGACCTCGCCGCCGGGATTGGTCTGGAAGCCGCCGACGTTGAAGTCGTGGCGGTTGATGTAGGGGTCCTGGTCGTAGTTGTCCTTGCGCGAGAACACGTAGCTGTACTTGAGGTCGCCGATGGCCACTTCGTCGAAACCGAAGCCGGTGGCGCTCTGGTTCCAGTAGTAGTAGTCGGAGATGTGGATGTCGTTGCGCTTGTAGAACCGGCGACCGGCCCAGAAGGAGCCCCCATTCAGCGCCGGCATGTTGCTCCACTCGGCGTACATCTGGTTCATCCGCGCGAAGCCGTGGTCGCCGGTGAATTCGGGGGTATGGCCGTATTCGTTGTAGAGCTGCGCCATGCCCTCGACGCTGATCACCGAGCCGTCGTCGAGCCTGGCGAGGTCCTGGCGCAGGTCCAGCTCGATGTACTGCTCGCACTCGTTGCCCAGGCGGTACTTGGATTGCGCCCCCGGCAGCTGGAAGCAGGATTGCGTGCCGCCCTCGCTGGAGCCGCCGGCGCCGCTACGCATGTAGCCGGTGAACTCCACCGCTTGCGCCACCCCGGATACCGCGAAAAGCGCGCAGGGCAGTACCCACAAACCTTTGAAAGTCGTGCTCATGTCCACTCCAGATTTTTATTGTTGTGTTTCGATGGATCGCCGTGCCGGAACCTCCCGGCTCTGGTAGCCCGGATGCAATCCGGGAAGGCCGTGCCAGCCGCCCCCGGATTTCATCCGGGCTACAGATTCAACGCCCCTTCAGCTGCGCGACCCTGGCCGGCCGCTCGGGGTTGCTCGCCCTTTCCAGGCCGCCCAGGCGCTCGCCGCTTTGCGCGTCGAACAGCAGCACCTTGTCCAGGGCGAACTGCAGGTCGAGGATCTCGCCCGCCCGCGGCGCGGCATCTGGCGCCAGGCGTACGCAGACCTTGGTCTGGTTGATCTCGACGAAGGCCAGGGTGTCCGGCCCGGTGGGTTCGAGCACCTGCACCTCGGCGCGGATGCCTGCCGCGGCGCCGCCGACCTGGATCTGTTCCGGGCGGATGCCGAGGATCAGCTCGCGCCCCTCCAGTTCGCTGTCGGCCTCGCCCAGGGGCAGTTCGCAATGGCCGTCGGCGCTGTCCAGCAGGCCCACCAGGCGACCCTCGCGGCGCTGCAGGCGCAGGGGTATGAAGTTCATCGGCGGCGAGCCCATGAAGCCGGCGACGAAGAGGTTGGCCGGGTCGTTGTAGATCTCTCGCGGGGTGCCGAACTGCTGGATGATGCCGTCCTTCATCACCGCCACCTTGTCGCCCAGGGTCATGGCCTCGATCTGGTCGTGGGTCACGTAGACGGTGGTGGTCTTCAGCCGCTGGTGCATCAGCTTGATCTCGGTGCGCATCTCCACCCGCAGCTTGGCGTCAAGGTTTGACAGTGGTTCGTCGAACAGGTAGATCTTCGGCCGCCGCGCCAGGGCCCGGCCCATGGCCACGCGCTGTTGCTGGCCACCGGAAAGCTGGCCGGGCTTGCGCTCCAGCAGGTGCTCGATCTGCAGCAGCTTGGCCACGCGGGCGACTTCGGCGTCGATCTCGGTGGCGGGCAGCTTGCGGATCTTCAGGCCGAAGGCGATGTTCTCGCGCACGCTCATGGTCGGGTACAGGGCGTAGGACTGGAACACCATGGCGATGTCCCGGTCCTTGGGGCTCATGCCGCTGATGTCGGCGTCGTCCACCAGGATCGCCCCGCCGCTGATGCTCTCCAGCCCGGCGATGCAGTTCATCAGGGTGGATTTGCCGCAGCCGGAGGGCCCAACCAGGATCAGGAACTCACCGGAGTCGATGGACAGCTCGATGTTCTTCAGGGTGTCCGCCAGGCCGCTGCCGTAGGACTTGTTGACGTTGCGCAGTTCGAGGGTAGCCATGGGTGCGACTCCTAGCCTTTGACGGCGCCGGCAGTCAGCCCGCGCAGGAAGTATTTGCCGGCCAGCACGTAGACCAGCAGGGTGGGCAGGCCGGCGATCATCGCGGCGGCCATGTCGACGTTGTATTCCTTGGCCCCGGTGCTGGTGTTCACCAGGTTGTTCAGGGCTACGGTGATGGGCTGGCTGTCGCCGCTGGCGAACACCACGCCGAAGAGGAAGTCGTTCCAGATCTGGGTGAACTGCCAGATCAGGCAGACCATGATGGTTGGCACCGACATGGGCAGCAGGATGCGCCCGAAGATGGTGAAGAACCCCGCTCCGTCCAGCCGCGCCGCGCTCACCAGGGCGTTCGGGATGCTCACGTAGAAGTTGCGGAAGAACAGCGTGGTGAAGGCCAGGCCGTAGACCACGTGGACCAGCACCAGGCCGCCGGTGGTGTTGGCCAGGCCGAACTGGCCGAGGGTGAAGGACGCCGGCAACAGCACCACCTGGAACGGCAGGAAGCAGCCGAACAGCAGCAGGCCGAAGAACAGCTGCGAGCCACGGAAGCGCCACATGGACAGCACATAGCCGTTCAGCGCACCGAGCAGGGTGGAGATGATCACCGCCGGCACGGTGATCTTCACCGAGTTCCAGAAGTAGCCACCGACGCCGGCCCAGGCCTTGGCCCAGCCCACCAGGGTGAACGCATCCGGGATCGACAGCAGGTTGCCGCTGCGGATGTCGTCCGGGGTCTTGAAGCTGGTCAGCAGCATCACCACCAGCGGCACCAGGTAGACGGCGCAGGCCAGGATCAGCGTGCTGTAGATGGCCAGGCGGCTGAAGCTGAACACGGGTTTTCCGGCCAGGCTAGTCATGGCGCTTGTTCCTCAATTCGGAGTACAGGTAGGGCACCAGGATCGCCAGTACCGCACCGAGCATGAGCATCGCGCTGGCGGCGCCGAGGCCCATCTGGCCGCGGGTGAAGGTGTGGGCGTACATGAACATCGCCGGCAGGTCGGAGGCGTAGCCGGGGCCGCCGGCGGTCATCGCCGCCACCATGTCGAAGCTCTTGATGGCGATGTGGGCAAGGATCATCAGCGCGCTGAAGAACACCGGGCGCAGGCTCGGCAGCACGATGCGCAGGTAGATGGCCGGCAGGCTGGCGCCATCCACCTGGGCGGCGCGGATGATCGACTGGTCCACCCCGCGCAGGCCGGCGAGGAACAGCGCCATGACGAAGCCCGAGGACTGCCACACGGCGGCGATCACCAGGCAGTAGACGACCCGGTCCGGGTCCACCAGCCAGTCCAGGCGAAAGCCCTCCCAGCCCCAGTCGCGCAGCAGCTTGTCCAGGCCCAGCCCCGGGTTGAGCAACCACTTCCAGGCAGTGCCGGTGACGATCATCGACAGGGCCATGGGGTAGAGGTAGACGGTGCGGATGAAGCCCTCGCGGCGAATGCGCTGGTCCAGCAGCACCGCGAGGAACACCCCGAGCACCAGGCTGATGGCGATGAACAGCCCGCCGTAGACCAGCAGGTTGTGGCTGGCCACCCACCAGCGGTCGTTGTCCAGCAGGCGCTGGTACTGCTGCAGCCCCACCCACTTGTAGCTGGGCATGAAGCGCGAGTTGGTAAAGGACAGCAGGAAGGTCCAGAGGATGTAGCCGTAGAAACCGACCAGCACGATGAGCACACTGGGCGCCAGCACCACCTTGGGTAGCCAGCGTTGCAGCGCGTCCAGCGGTGAGGCTTTGGCGAAGACTGCGGTTGAAGACATGTATGACTCCTCGCAACGAAAGAGCTAAGGCACGGAAATCGAGGCGCGACAGATCCCGAGATGCACGCCTGGGGGCATGCACCGCTAGGAAAAGTCGGGGATTGGGGCCGCCGCTCAGACGACCCGACCGCTTACTGCACCGCTTCTATCGCGGCGGCCAGTTGCTGCGCGGCCTTCTTCGGGTCGGCGGCGGGGTCGTTGAAGAAGTTGGTCACCACGTCGAACACCGCACCCTGCACGTAGCTGGAAGCGGCCATGCCGTGGGCCAGGCTGGGCTGCAGGCCATCGCCGGCCGCGGCCTCCTTGAAGTCCTTCATGGACTGCTGGGCGCAGGCATCGAAGCTGCTCATGTCCTGGTCCAGGCGGACCGGGATGGAGCCCTTGTTCCGGTTGAAGAACTGCTGGAACTGCGGTTCGAGGATGGTGCGCGCCAGGTCGTTTTGCGCCTTGATGTTCGCCTCATCGCTGAGCTTGAACATGGCCAGGGAATCGATGTTGTAGGCGAAGCTGCCCTGGGTGCCGGGGAATGGCAGGCACTGGTAGTCCGCGCCCGCCATCAGGCCTGCGGCGCTCCACTCGCTCTTGGCCCAGTCGCCCATGATCTGCATGCCAGCCTTGCCGCTGATGACCAGGCCGGTGGCGCTGTTCCAGTCGCGGCCGGCGGCGTCGGGGTCGACGTAGCCGCGCAACTTTTTCAGGGCGGCGAAGACCTCGACCATCTTGTCGCTGGTGAGGGTGGCCTTGTCCTGCTCGACGAAGGCCTTGTGGTAGCCCTGGGGCCCGAGGATGCTGATCACCAGGTCCTCGAACACGGTGCCGTCCTGCCAGGGCTGGCCGCCGTGGGCGAGCGGAATGAAGCCGGCCGCCTTGAGCTTGTCGGCGGCGGCGAAGAATTCGTCGAGGGTGGTCGGCGGCGTGGCGCCGGCTTTCTGGAACACCTGCGGGTTGATCCACAGCCAGTTGACCCGGTGCACGTTGACCGGCACGGCCACGTAGTGACCGTCGTACTTCATGATGTCCGCCACCTGCCGGGGCAGCAGCGAGTCCCACTTGCCCTCAGCGGAGACCTCGTCCAGTTCGGCGAGCAGGCCCAGCTCGCCCCACTCCTGGATATCCGGCCCCTTGATCTGCGCGGCCGAGGGCGGGTTGCCGGACACGGCGCGAGTCTTCAGCACGGTCATGGCAGCCTCGCCACCACCACCGGCGACAGCGAAGTCCTTCCAGCTGTGGCCTTTTTCTTCGACGAGTTTCTGCAGGGTATCGGCGGCGCGCTTCTCGCCACCGGAAGTCCACCAGTGCAGGACCTCCACTTCGCCGGCGAGGGCGGACAAGGGAAACAGCGAGGCGAGGGATACGACAGCGGCCAGGCGGGAAATGGCATTCATGGATGGGACACCTTTTTGTTTTTATGGCTGTGCAAGTCGGTGCTTGCGCTTGCCTGCAGTCTAACCACGGCGCTCAAGCCCGCGGGTAACAAAGGGATAGCGGATGGTCACGGGGTGGTTACAAAACTCCGCGCCCGGGAAAACACCCTCTCCCCATCCCTCTCCCTTCAGGGAGAGGGATGGGGAGAGGGCAGCGAGCTACCCCGCCTGCCGCGGCAACCATAAGGTCACCCGCAACCCACCCTCACGCAGGTTCCTCAGGCTCAATTCCCCACCATGGCTGTGCGCCAGATTGCGCGCGATGCCCAGGCCCAGGCCGTAACCCTGCTGGTGTCCGGCCAGGCGGAAGTGCGGCTCGAACACCTGCTCCAGCCGCTGTTCGGGCACGCCGGGACCTTCGTCATCCACATGCAGGACGAAGGCGTCGCTGCTGTCTTCGATCTGCAGGTGCGCGCGTTCGCCGTACTTCAGCGCGTTGTCCACCAGGTTGCCGATGCAGCGGCGCAGGGCCAGCGGCTTGCCGGGGTAGCAGGAAAGCGCCTCACCCTCCAGGGTCACCTGGCCGGTACCGAGGTAGGGCTCCACCAGGCCGTGCAGCAGGTGGTTGAGGTCCACCTGTTCGATGTTCTCGTGGATGTCGGTGTCCTTCACGCACTGCAAGGCGCCCTTGACCAGCAGCTCCAACTCGTCCAGGTCTCGACTGAACTTGGTCTGCAGCACTTCGTCATCCAGCAGTTCCACTCGCAGGCGCAGGCGGGTGATGGGCGTGCGCAGGTCATGGGAGATGGCGCTGAACAACTGGCTGCGTTCGCTGAGGTAGCGGCTGATGCGCTCACGCATGCTGTTGAAGGCGCGGCTCACCTCCACCACTTCGCTGCCGCCGGCTTCAGGCAGCGGCTCCACCTCGGCACCCAGGGACATCTCCCGCGCCGCCGTGGCCAGGCGCTTCAGCGGCCGGCTCTGCCAGTGCACCAGCAAGCCGATGAACAACAGCAGGAAGCTGCTGGTCAGGACGATGAACCACAGCTGTTGGGCAGGCAGGCCCTGGTCTTCCAGGCTGGCATAGGGCTCCGGCATCAGCGAGGCGAGGTAGAGCCATTCGCTGGGACCGATCTGGATCTGCGTCACCAGCACCGGGGGATTCACCGGCTCCAGGGTCAGGGCGTAATGGGCCCAGGAGCGCGGCAGCTCGTCGAGCTTCAGGCCACTGTTGAAGATGCGCAGTTCGTCCGGGCTGACGAAGTGCAGGGACAGGTCCACCCGCTTGCCCAGGCGCTCGCGCAGCACCGCATCCACCTCGTCCAGCACCGCGCGCTTGCGCGGCGTTTCCGGTAACACCCGCATGTCCAGCGGCTTGTCATTGAGGGAGACGAAGAATCGCGTGCCGCCCATGCTGCGCAGCTGATCCAGCACCATCGGGCGGTAGCCGAGCGGCAGCGAGCGGATGTAACTGACGCTCGCAGCCATGGATTGGGCCAGGCTGCGGGCGCTGGTCAGCAGGCCTTCCATCTGGCTCGCGCGCAGTTGCGACAGCCAGATGACGCTGGACAGCGCCTGGGCCAGCAGCACCACCAACAGGGTGAGAAAGAGCATGCGCCCGAGCAGCGAGCGCGGCATCAGCCGCAGGCGGCTAGGCATGGCTGTGCGGCGTGACCTGGGCCGCCAGCAGGTAGCCCGCACCGCGCACGGTGCGGATCAACCGCGGCGCCTTGCCGGTGTCGCGCAGGCGTTGACGCAGGCGGCTCACGGCCATGTCGACGATGCGCTCCAGCGGCATTACCTCGCGGCCGCGGGTGGCGTTGGCGATGGTGTCGCGGTCGAGGATCTGCTGCGGGTGGTCGAGGAAGAGTTTCAGCAGGGCGAAGTCGGCGCCGGAAAGGATCACCTCTTCGCCGTCGAGGTGGAACAGACGGTGGCTGATCATGTCCAGGCGCCAATCGTCGAAGGCCAGCACCTCCACCACGGCGCGCTCCTGGCCGAAGCCGACGCGGCGCAGCAGGGCCTTGATCCGCGCCAGCAGTTCGCGGGGGCTGAAGGGCTTGCCCAGGTAGTCGTCGGCGCCCAGCTCGAGGCCGATCACCCGGTCCGCTTCGTCTGAGCTGGCGGTGAGCATGATGATGGGCACCTGGGCCAGGCGCTGGTGGGCGCGCACCCAGCGGCACAGGCTGAAGCCGTCTTCGTCTGGCAGCATCACATCGAGTATCACCAGGTCCGCCGCCTCTTCACCCAAGGCGCGGCGAAAGCCCTGGCCATCGGCGACGCTGCGCACCTGGAAGCCGGCGCGGCTCAGGTAGGTTTCGAGCAGTTCGCGAATTTCCTGGTCGTCATCCACCAGGAGAATGGATCTTCCGGATTGGCTCACAGTGGCCGTCCTTTGTTGTTATCAAGTCACTCGATGTCGAGCCTTGTAGGATGGGTGGAGCGAAGCGATACCCATCGCTCCGCATCGATGGGTATCGCGGAGCTCCACCCATCCTACGGACCGTGCTGTTCCAGGGCCACGCCCGCCCCTTCCAGGCCGGGATATTCGGCCGTCACCAGCCACACCGGAATGCCCTCGAAGTAGCCGCTCATGCAGCCCTTGCTGGCGAAGGCGCGGGAGAAGCCGCTGTTCTTGAAGAAGGCGGCGAAGCGCGGCACCACGCCGCCGACTATATACACACCGCCACGGCCGCCAAGGGTCAGCACATTGTTGCCGGCCACCCGGCCGAGCCAGCTGCAGAACAGCTCCAGCACCTCCTCGGCCAGCGGGTCTCCGGCCAGTGCAGCGGCGCTCACCTCGGCCGGAGAGGCCAGGCGCGGCGCCTGGCCGTCCACGGCGCAGACGGCGCGATAGAGCTGCAGCAGACCATTGCCGCTGAGCACGTTCTCGGCGCTGACATGGCCGAGTTGGCCGTGCAGCTGCTGCCAGAGGGTCGCCTCGCGCAGATTGCCGATGGGCAGGTCGACATGCCCGCCCTCCCCCGGCAAGGCCTTCCAGCGGCCATCATCCAGGGGCAGCAGGGTACCGACGCCAAGTCCCGTGCCCGGCCCTATCACCACCGCCGGACTACCCGGTTCGGCGATGCCGGGGCAGATCTGCAGGCGCTCATGGTCCTTCAGGCGGGTCATCCCCAGGGCCATGGCGGTGAAGTCGTTGACCAGCAACAGCTCGTCCACCTTGAGGGTGCGGCAGAAGGACGAGCGGCTGAGGCGCCAGTGGTTGTTGGTGAAGCGGAAATGCTCGCCGCTCACGGGCCCGGCCACCGCCAGGCACGCGGCACTCAGTCTGCCGACGGCAAGGCCGAGACCGGCCAGGTAATGGCTGATGGCCTGTTCCGGCCCGGCGAAGTCGGCGGTGGCCAGCACCCGCACCGACTCCAGCTTTTCGTCACGCCAGAGGGCGAAACGCGCATTGGTGCCCCCGATATCTCCGACCAGCGCCAGCTTCACTTCAAGCTCTCCAGGTTGCGGGTGAAGGCACTGGCGCCCTGCTCCGCCGTGCTGAAGGCCTCGCGCATGAAGGCGAACAGCTCGCGGCCGGTGCCGACATTGGGCTCCAGGTCCCAGCGCGCCGGCTCGCGGGCGGCGAACTCGGCGGCGTCCACCAACAGTTCCAGGGTCCCGGCCTGGCCGTCGACGCGGAGCAGGTCGCCATCGCGCACCCGCGCCAGCGGACCGCCGTCGAAGGCTTCCGGGCAGACGTGGATCGCCGCCGGGATCTTGCCCGAGGCGCCGGACATGCGCCCGTCGGTGACCAGCGCCACCCGGTAGCCTCGGTCCTGCAGCACGCCGAGGTAGGGGGTCAACTTGTGCAGCTCGGGCATGCCGTTGCTGCGTGGGCCCTGGAAGCGCATCACCGCCACCAGGTCGCGGTCCAGCTCGCCGGCCTGGAAGGCCTCGGCCAGCGCCTGCTGGTCGTGGAACACCCGCACCGGCGCTTCCACCACCTGGTGTTCGGGCGCCACCGCGGAGACCTTCATCACCCCGCGGCCGAGGTTGCCGACCATCACCCGCAGCCCGCCCTCCGCCGAGAAGGGGTTCGCCACCGGGCGCAGGATGCTCGCGTCCAAGCTCTGGCCGGCACCCTCGCGCCAGACCAGCTGGCCGTCGGCGAGGAACGGCTCCTGGGTGTAGCGGCGCAGGCCGCGGCCCATCACGGTGTTGACCTCCTCATGGAGCAAGCCGGCGTCGAGCAGCTCGCGCACCAGGAAGGCCACCCCGCCGGCGGCGTGGAAGTGGTTGATGTCGGCCTGGCCGTTGGGATAGACGTGGGCCAGGGTCGGCACCACCTCGGACAGCTCGGCCATGTCCTGCCAGGTCAGCTGGACGCCGGCGGCCTGGGCGATCGCCGGCAGGTGCAGGGTGTGGTTGGTCGAGCCGCCGGTGGCGTGCAGGGCCACCACCGCGTTGATCAGCACGCGCTCGTCGACGAGCTCGCCGAGCGGCAGGAACTGCCCGCTCTGTTTGGTCAGGCGGGTGACCTGGCGCGCGGTCGCCACGGTCAGCGCCTCGCGCAGCGGGGTATTCGGGTTGACGAAGGAGGCGCCCGGCAGGTGCAGGCCCATGATCTCCATGAGCATCTGGTTGGTGTTGGCGGTGCCGTAGAAGGTGCAGGTGCCGGGGCTGTGGTAGGCCGCCATCTCCGACGCCAGCAGCTCGTCGCGGCTGGCCTTGCCCTCGGCGTAGCGCTGGCGCACCTCGGCCTTGTCCTTGTTCGACAGCCCGGAGGGCATCGGCCCGGCGGGGACGAAGATCGACGGCAGGTGGCCGAAGCGCAGCGCGCCCATCAGCAGGCCGGGAACGATCTTGTCGCAGATGCCGAGGAACAGCGCCGCATCGAACATGTTGTGCGACAGCGCCACCGCGGTGGACAGCGCGATCACCTCGCGGCTGGCGATGCCCAGCTCCATGCCCGGCTCGCCCTGGGTGACGCCGTCGCACATGGCCGGCACGCCGCCGGCCACCTGGCCCACCGAGCCAATCTCGCGCAGGGCCTGGCGAAGCTTCTCCGGGTAGTCCTCGTAGGGCTGGTGCGCCGAGAGCATGTCGTTGTAGGCGGTGACGATGGCCACGTTGGCCGAGTCCAGCAGGCGCAGGCGCTGCTTGTCGCCGCCGCCGCAGCCGGCGACCCCGTGGGCGAAGTTGGC
>NZ_SSOJ01000141.1:0-26631 GCF_029871205.1 Pseudomonas sp. BN417
TCCGCGTGCGGCACTTCAGTGCGTGCTTGCGCCTGCCCGCCCGCCTTGACGTTGCCTGTGCCTTCCACTTCCAGGCGGACCAGTTCGTCGCCGACGGCCATGACCTGGCCCGGGGTACCACCCAGGGCCAGGATCTTCCCGGACACCGGCGAGGGGATTTCCACCGTGGCCTTGTCGGTCATGACATCGGCGAGCAGTTGGTCTTCGGCGACGATATCGCCGACCTGCACGTGCCACTCGACGAGTTCGACCTCGGCGATGCCTTCACCGATGTCCGGCATCTTGATGACGTGAATGCCCATTCAGACCTCCATGACGCGCTTGAATGCCGCGCCGACTCGTGCCGGCCCGGGGAAATAGGCCCATTCCTGGGCGTGCGGGTAGGGCGTGTCCCAACCGGTGACGCGCTCGATGGGCGCCTCCAGGTGGTGGAAACAATGCTCCTGGACCAGCGACATCAGCTCGGCGCCGAAACCGCAGGTGCGGGTCGCCTCGTGGGCGATCACGCAGCGGCCGGTCTTCTTCACCGAAGCGACTATGGTCTCCAGGTCCAGCGGCCAGAGGCTGCGCAGGTCGATGACTTCGGCATCGACGCCAGTCTCTTCGGCAGCCGTCTGGGCCACGTACACCATGGTGCCGTAGGTCAGCACGGTGACCGCCGCGCCGGGGCGGACGATCGCCGCGCGGTCCAGCGGAACCTTGTAGTAGCCCTCGGGTACCTGGCTGGCCGGGTGCTTCGACCAGGGCGTCACCGGGCGGTCGTGGTGACCATCGAACGGGCCGTTATACAGGCGCTTGGGTTCGAGGAAGATCACCGGGTCGTCGTTCTCGATGCAGGCGATCAGCAGGCCCTTGGCGTCGTAGGGGTTGGAGGGCATCACCGTGCGCAGGCCACAGACCTGGGTGAACATCGCCTCCGGGCTCTGACTGTGGGTCTGGCCGCCATAGATGCCGCCGCCGCAGGGCATGCGCACGGTCATCGGGGTGATGAAGTCGCCGGCCGAGCGGTAGCGCAGGCGCGCGGCTTCCGAGATCAACTGGTCGGAGGCCGGGTAGACGTAGTCGGCGAACTGGATTTCCACCACCGGGCGCAGGCCATAGGCGCCCATGCCGACGGCGGCACCGATGATGCCGCTCTCGGAGATCGGCGCGTCGAATACCCGCGAGGTGCCGTACTTCTTCTGCAGGCCCTCGGTGCAGCGGAACACGCCGCCGAAGTAGCCGACGTCCTGGCCGAACACGATCACGTTGTCGTCGCGCTCGAGCATGATGTCCATGGCCGAGCGCAGCGCCTGGATCATGGTCATGCTGGTCACGGCCTGGGCCGTTTCTGCTTGCGGATTCATGCTGTTCATACCCCGAGCTCCTGGCGCTGCCGGCGCAGGTGCTCCGGCAGGTCCTTGTAGACGTCCTCGAACATGCTGGCGGCGGTGGGCAGGTGGCCGTCGAGCAGGCTGCCGTGGCTTTCGGCCTCTTTCTGCGCGGCGATGACTTCGCCTTCCAGCTCCTTGTGCAGCGCCTCGTGCTGCGCTTCCGACCAGATACCCAGGCCGATCATGTGCTGTTTCAGACGGGCGATGGGGTCGCCGAGGGGGAAGTGGCTGTAGTCGTCGGCGGGGCGGTATTTCGACGGATCGTCCGAGGAGGAGTGCGGGCCGGCGCGGTAGGTGACCCACTCGATCAGGCTCGGCCCGAGATTGCGCCGGGCGCGCTCGGCGGCCCATTGCGAGGCGGCGTAGACGGCGAGGAAGTCGTTGCCGTCGACCCGTAGGGACGCGATGCCGCAACCCACGCCACGGTTGGCGAAGGTGGTGCCCTCACCACCGGCGATGGCCTGGAAGGTGGAGATCGCCCATTGGTTGTTGACCACGTTGAGGATGACCGGCGCGCGGTAGACGTGGGCGAAGGTCAGGGCGGTATGGAAGTCCGACTCGGCGGTGGCACCGTCGCCGATCCAGGCCGAGGCGATCCGGGTGTCGCCCTTGATCGCCGAGGCCATGCCCCAGCCCACCGCCTGGATGAACTGGGTGGCAAGGTTGCCGGAAATCGAGAAGAAGCCGGCGGCCTTGCTCGAGTACATGATCGGCAGCTGGCGGCCCTTGAGCGGGTCGGCCTCGTTGGAGAGCAACTGGCAGATCATGTCCACCAGCGGGTATTCGCGGGCGACCAGAATGCCTTGCTGGCGGTAGGTGGGGAAACACATGTCGCCGTCGCGCAGGGCCAGGGTATGGGCGGTGGCGATGGCCTCCTCGCCCAGGCACTGCATATAGAAGGACAGCTTCTTCTGCCGCTGCGCGGTGATCATGCGTGCGTCGAAGATGCGCGTCTTGAGCATGGCGCGCATGCCGCGCAGTACCAGCTCATTGCTCAGCTGCGGGTTCCAGGGGCCGACGGCCTGGCCGTCGTCGTCGAGCACCCGGACCAGGCTGTAGGCCAGGTCACTGGTTTCGGCAGGTTCGACGTCTATGGGCGGCTTGCGCACCGTGCCGGCATCCGACAGGTGCAGGTAGGAGAAATCGGTCTGGCAGCCCGGTCGCCCGGTGGGCTCCGGTACGTGAAGGCGCAAGGGCGCGTAATCGGTCATGTTGCCTCCGGCGGCAATGGCTCAGGGAGCGAGCGGGTACGGATCAGGAAAGAACACGCGTGGCGGGAGGCGGGCTGGGGGGATGCAGCAGTCCCGGCAGGGGAGAGGTGAAACGGCAGTGCGCGCGGGTGCGGCTGGGGAGGTTTTCGTGCGTGACATCACTCATGGTGAGGCCCTCGTCGCTTGTTCTTGTGAATTCAGTATATGCTTCGCTCGCTAGTTTTTTGCTCCAAAGTGACTAGTGCTGCGAGGCAGTATTGGTATGTTTGAACTAATAAAATCAAAAATCGTAGAGTTATGCCGCCATGTCCGAACTTGACCGGATCGACCTGAAAATCCTCCGCGCACTGGCCGAAGATGGCCGCCTGAGCTGGCGCGACCTGGCCCAGAAAATTGGCCTGTCGTTGACCCCGACCCTGCGTCGGGTACGCCGCCTGGAGGAGGAGCATTACATCCAGGGCTATTTCGCGCGGCTCGACGAGCAGCGCCTGTCCGGGGCGATGAGCGTGTTCGTCTCGGTCTCCTTAGAAAAGCAGACCGTCGACTACCTCGCCCGGTTCGAGGAGCACATTGTCCAGGCGCCGCAGGTGATGAGCTGCTTCCAGATGACCGGCGACGCCGACTACATGCTGCGTGTGGTGGTCAAGGATCTCGCCGCCTACCAGGCGTTCCTGACCAACACCCTGACTTGCATCCCCGGTGTCGCGGGGATCAAGTCGGCATTCGCCCTGAAGTCGGTGATGCTGCGCTCGGCGCCGCCGATCTGACCGTCTCCTGGGAGGACATTCGAGCCATGCAATGGATGTCCTTGGGCAAGGCTAACCAGTAGCGCAAGGCGACGCCGGACGTATGGACGGGGCGGGTGGGTTGCTGGAGTGACGGAGCGGAAATGAAAACAACCCGCATGCGGGGCTTTCTTGTGCGGTCGACTCCAGTTCGCAGGCCGCTCCTTGGCGCAGGGCGCTTGCATATCGTGCGCGTTCGGCCACCCAGGAACGCCGCGGATCGCTAACTAATCCTGAATCGTATCGGCAATGGCCGCCTGGGATGGGCGCTGCTGCTCCTTATCATGCAGCGCGGATGTTTACTCGGCAGGAGCAGTACTTCGAGGAAATCGCAGAGAGACGCTGGAACTCACTCCTCAGGCTGCAATCTGAGGGTGACGCAAACCCCCAAGGAGTCACCATGCGTTTTTGCAACACCGCTGCAACCCTCGCGCTGATCGCCCTTCCTTTCGCGTCGGCCATGGCCGAAGACGACGACCTGCTGCGCAACCTCCTCTCCACCGGTGCCACCACTGCCTCCACCTACCTCACCAGCGGCGGCGACCAAAAACTTGTCGGCCCGGTGCAGGACGATGCCAGCAGCTTCATTGCCAGCGACGGCGCCATACGCGGTCCCTATCTCGAGGCCGAGCTGCAACGACTCCGCAGTGAGAATCCCGGCCTGCAAGCGAGCAGTGACCTGGAGTTGGCCAGCGCGATACTGGCCGCCGACCCGCAGTGATTGCGCCTCGATTGCCCACGGCTCGAGCCGTGGGCATTCGGCAGCGTCGGCCCTCGGCCTCAATCGCCCTGGCTTTCTTTCGGTTCTTCGCGGATTACCGGGGAGATTTTGCTCAGACCGGATTGGCAATCTGGTGTGAGGGGGCTTGGAGTCTTTTCGTTCGGCTCATTGCCGAGCGGGCTTCAGGTCTCGGTTTCGCCCTCCCGGGCGAGTCCCTTTTCCAATCGTTGAAAAGGAACCAAAAAACTTGCCCCAACATCCGGCCCCGGCTTCGCCGGGGTTCCCTCCCTCCAGCGTCGCGCCGGGGGCCCGGCGCGAAGGGCCATCCCTGGCCCTACACGCCTCTCGCGGCATCCATGCCGCTCGTCCCCCTCTGCAACGCTTCCGCTCGGCCTCCTGAAGGGGCGCCATCCCGGCCCCACCCTCGCTGCTCGGTTTCAGACCTGTATGAGCTTCAGGTTTGCTCCAGACTCGCCGGCTAAGTCACCCCTCGCCCGCCTGCGGGGCGAAGAGGTACGCGTTCGGAAGCACCGCTTCCGGTGCCGATGAGCGCCTGAGCGCGAAGCGATCAGGCCGGGGCGCAGGGCGGGGGCCGGGGGAGAGGGCAGCATCCGCCTGCACGGCGCCAATCAATGGCTATCCGACAATCTTGCCAATCCAGCGCGAATCCAATGCCTCCCCGAAAATCCGCGAAGAACCTTTCTTTCCGCCGGTGCGTTCATGCAGGAAGGAAGAGGTCCGTGGGATGGGGCGTCCGGGGCCCTGTTCACCCAGCGCAAGATCATGAAGCTGGGCCCGCAGCGCATCGTCGGCATCGGTGTCAGCCTGGTGGCCACCGGCGCGCTCGCCTCCCTGGTGGTGTACGCCGTGGCGGCCTTCAGCGGCTTCGCCCTGATGACCCGCAAGGCGCGCGGCGCTGCGGCGCCGGTGGTGGGTTGAAAGGCTTGGGGTCTTCGCGCCGTCGGGGCTTTGTGTAGGTGCCTCGAAGCTGATCTTTTGCAGGGGACGACAGGTTTCGGATCGGGATTTGCCATGATTTATCCATATGGATTATTTTCGGCATCGATCCATGCGGGGGCTGCAAGCCGGCCGTCCCGTGAAACCATTCTTCCAATGGCCGCCCCGGCCTCCCTGACGAGCAGACAGACATGCCGCACCTCGACCGCCGTCGACTCCTGCAACTGGGCTCCATCCTGCTGGCTTCCTCCCTGACCGGCGTTTCGCTGGGCGCCGCCGGGCGCGGCCAGTCCAGGCCGAACATCCTCTGGCTGGTCAGCGAGGACAACTGTCCCTTGATCGGCGCCTATGGCGATCCGCTGGCCAGGACGCCCACCCTCGACCGCCTGGCGCAGGAGGGCATCCTCTACCGCCATGTCTACGCCAACGCCCCGGTCTGTGCGCCTTCGCGCTTCGGCATTCTCACCGGCGTGCGGGCCGAGTCCTGCGCGCCGGCCAACCACATGCGCGCCCAGGCGAAGCTGCCGGATGTGCTCAAGACCTATCCCCAGTACCTGCGCGAGGCGGGCTACTACTGCAGCAACAACGCCAAGACGGACTACAACTGCGACGTCGACCCGGCCGCGATCTGGGACGACAGCAGCGACCGCGCGCACTGGCGCAAGCGCCCGCAGGGCATGCCTTTCATGGCGGTGTTCAACTACGAGACCACCCACGAGTCGCGGATTTTCCTCAGCCGGAAGGGCGCGGTGAAACCCGCGGACATCCGCGTGCCCACCTACCTGCCGGACACGCCGGCAATCCGCCGGGACTTCGCCTCCTACTACAACCTCATGGAGCGACTCGACGGCCAGATCGCCGAACGCCTGGCCGAGCTGGAGGAAGACGGCCTGGCCGAGGACACCATCGTTTTCTACTACTCGGACAATGGCGGGGTGCTGCCCCGCAGCAAGCGCTATTGCTACGAGGAAGGGCTGCGTTGCGCACTGATCGTGCGCGTTCCCCCCAAGTGGGCGCACCTGGCCGAGGTCCGCCCCGGCAGCCAGGTCGACACCCCGGTGACCTTCATCGACCTGGCGCCCACCGTGCTGGCCCTGGCCGGCGTCCCGGCGCCGCCGCAGATGCAGGGTGCCGCGCTGTTCGGTGTCCCGGCGGTGAAGGCGCAGCGCTACGCCTTCGGCATGCGCAACCGCATGGACGAGCGCTACGACTTTGTGCGTACCGTCAGCGATACCCGCTACCGCTACATCCGCAACTACATGTCGCACCGCGTCGGAGGCCAGTACCAGGCATTCGCCTGGGTGGCCGAGGGCTACCGCGACTGGCTGCGCCTGTTCCAGGAAGGCAAGCTCTCGCCGCAACAGGCGGTGTTCTTCCAGGAACGGCCCTTTGAGGAACTCTACGACCTCGCCCTCGACCGCGATGAAGTGGTCAACCTGGCGAGTTCCCCGCAGCACCGCGACAGGCTCGAGGAACTGCGCGCGGCCCTCGACCGGCACCTGCTGGAGATCAACGACAACGGCTTCATTCCCGAGGGCTCGGAACTGGAGGGCTACCTGAACAGCCGTCGGCCGGGAGCCTACCCGCTGGAGCGGATCATGCAGGTGGCGGCGCGTGCCGCGCAGCGCGATCCCGCTGCGCTGAAGGCCTTGCTGGCCGACCTGGACGATCCGCACGATGTGGTCCGGTTCTGGGCCGCCAGCGGCCTGCTCATGTTGCGCGACCAGGCGGAACCGGCGCGGCAGAGGCTGCTGCGCACCCTGCGCGAGGACTTGCCGCAGACCCGTATCGTGGCCGCCGAGGCGCTGGTCCATCTGCAGGAAACCGAGGGCCCGATAGCGCTGCTCGCGGAATACCTGGAGGCGGGCCATCCCAAACCGCTGCGCCTGCAGGCGATCAATGCGCTGACCTACTGTGGCGACGCAGCGCGGCAGGCATTGCCGGCGATCGAGGCCAACGCCGAGGACGACGACGATGACGTGCGCAATGCCTGCCGCTATCTGGCGCAGGTGCTGGAGGGGAGCTTCGACCCGGACGAACCGGTGTTCGAAGTCACGCGCTTCCTGCGCCAGCGCCTGGTCGATGCAATCAAGGCACGCCTGATATGACAGGACATCCGGCGGGCATGTGCCGCCTGGCCGGCGGCACCTTCACCATGGGTTCGGAGCGCTTCTATGGGGAGGAGCGGCCGTTGCGCGAGGCCAGGGTTGAGCCTTTCCGGCTGGACCCGGGGCCGGTGACCAACGCCGAGTTCGCCCGCTTCGTGGCGGAAACCGGCTACCGCACCGAGGCCGAACGGCCAGTGCCGGGGCAGCCCGGCGGCCGTGCCGGCTCCCTGGTGTTTCGCAAGCCCAATCGGCCGGTGCCCCTGCACGATCCTTCGTTCTGGTGGCAGCTGGACCCGGAAGCCGATTGGCGACACCCGGAGGGCGCCGGGTCGGGCCTGACGGGGCGGGAGAACCACCCGGTGGTGCATGTCACCCATCGGGACGCCCAGGCCTATGCCGCCTGGGCCGGAAAGCGGCTGCCGAGCGAGGCGGAGTGGGAGTT
Organism: Pseudomonas sp. BN417; assembly: GCF_029871205.1. GTDB lineage: Bacteria > Pseudomonadota > Gammaproteobacteria > Pseudomonadales > Pseudomonadaceae > Metapseudomonas. The sequence continues at coordinate 7,598 of NZ_SSOJ01000141.1, forward strand.
CGCCGCCCGTGGCGGGCTGGTGGGCGCCGATTTCGCCTGGGGCGATGAGCTGCTGCCCGAGGGGCGGCAGCTGGCCAATTTCTGGCGCGGCGACTTTCCCTGGCACCGTGAGGACGGGTTGGCAGCGGGATTCACCAGCGCTGTCGGCCATTACCCGGCCAACCCTTTCGGCCTGTTCGACATGATCGGCAACGTCTGGGAATGGACGGCGGATGACTACGCCGAACGCGCCACCTCCTGCCCCAGCTGTGCGGCGGGACAGCCCGCCCTTGAAGAGACCGAGAAGGTTATCAAGGGCGGCTCCTTCCTCTGTGCGCCGAGCTATTGCCAGCGCTACCGCCCGGCGGCGCGGCAGGGTCTTCGCGCCGACGGTTCGGCTTGCCATATCGGTTTCCGTTGCGCGGTTTCCGAGACGGCGATACCAACCCGGACTCCGTAGGTTGGTCCGAGCGCAGCGAGGCCCGACAACCCGCCCATCACCGGGCCTCGCACGCTCAGCCCTCTCTGTCAGCGCACGCCACGCGCCCGCAGGCTGGCGGGGCTGAAGTAGTCGTCGCTCGGCGCCGGCTGGCTGTAGTCGGTGATCCCCGGTTGCTCGTTGTCCAGCCATTGCACCATGTAGCGGCGTGACTGCAGGTCATGGAACACATCCAGGGCTGAACCGGTGGAGGGCAGTTCGTAGGTATTGGTCAGGTAGGCCATGGATACCCGCCACAGCTCGCCGCGGCCGTCGTACTGATCGGCCATCGCTGCACTCCAGCTGTCCTCGTCCAGGTACAGGGTGCGCTTGCTGTAGACGTGGCGTGCGCCGGGCTTGAGCTTGCCTTCCACCACCCAGACCCGGTGCAGTTCGAAGCGGGTGTATTGCGGGTCGATGTGACCGGGCCTGATCAGGTCCTTGTACTTCAGCTCGGGGCTGGAAATCTTGTAGTTGTTGTAGGGGATGTAGATTTCCCGCTTGCCCACCAGAGTCCAGTCGAACCGGTCCGGAGCACCGTTGAACATGTCGGTGTCGTCGATGGTGCGCAGGCCGTCGGTGGTGGTGCCGGGGGTGTCGTAGGCGAACAGCGGGGCGCGCCGGACCCGGCGCTGTCCGGGGTTGTAGCTCCAGGCATGGCGGGGCTCGCTGACCTGGTCGAGGGTCTCGCGCACCAGCGAGGCGGTGCCCACCAGGCGTGCCGGGCTCCTGACCACCGTCTGGTAGTAGAACAGCGTGTTGTTCAACCCGGCGAAGCTGCCGCCCTGCTGGTAGTACTTGAACAGCATGTTGTACTGGGTGGTGACGGGGGTGAAGCTGCCGTCGCGCTGCACGGCTGCTTCCGAGGAGTTGCGCACGAAGTAGGTGCCGCGATAGCGGGCGACATGGTTCCAAAGGGCTTCCAGGCCGCTTTTCGGAATGGGGAAGGGGATGCCGCCGAAGGCATCGGCGAAGCCGTTGCCGCCCTCCACCAGGTGGGCGCTGGTGGCGTTGTCGAAGGTGTTGTCGTAGACCCACTGCGGCGCCGAGGCCGAGCGGCGGCTGGGGTACACCGGGATGCTGAAACCGTTCGGGTAGGCGTTGAGCAGGGCGATCGCCCCGGGGCTGAGGTTGGCCTTGTACAGCTCCAGGTTGGCCTTGGTGATGGTGAACAGCGGCTTGTCCTCGGCGAAGGGGTCGATGCGGTGTCGGCCGGGCTGGTAGCCGTCGGGCACCTGGGTGATGCCACCCGCCCAGGCCGGGATGGTGCCGGCCGCATTGCCGGCCCTCTCGGCGCCGAGTGGCGTCAGGTCGGTCTTCAGCCGGGCCGCTTCGTCGGGGGACACCGCGGCCAGGGCGCCGCTGGTGAGGAACACCAGCGCGGCTGCGGCGCTGGCCAGGAAGTTCAGGTTGGGCATGAGCGTTCTCCATGGAGATGCCCGCCGGGCCCCTGCCAGGGGCCGGCGTGGGGGTGGGTCAGAAGGAGTACTTGAGGTTCAAGCCGATGTTGTCGCGGTCCCGCGAGCTGTTGTGCTGCCCGGCGCCGTAGAACTCGGTGTACTGCAGTTCCGCTTCCAGGGAGCTGCGGTAGGAGGCCTTCAACCCGAGGGTGTGGGCCTTGCGTCCTTCGATGAAGTTGCCTGCGGAATAGGAGTTGCCCCGGAAGTCCTCCCGGAACACCAGGTAGGGCGAGAGGTTGATGCCGGCGAACAGGTCGTTCCAGGTGCCGGCGAACTGGATCACGTAGCCGTAGGCATTGCGGTCGACCTGGCTGTCGCGGCCGAACCCCGAGGAATAGCCCTTGTTGGCGCCGCCGAACCCCGAGGAATAGCCCTTGTTGGCGCCGCTGGTGAAGTAGCGCACGCTGCCATCGAAGGCGGTGTACTTCAGGCTGCTGCCGCGCAGGTGATCGCCGGCCAGCTCCGCGACGCCGGTGAGGGAATCGAAGATCAGCGTGGGACCGAAGTTGTAGATCGCGCCGATGGAGGTGTTGAACGACTCGACCCGCTCGTAGTTGTGCACGCTCGCCCCGGTTCCCAGGGCGATCGGCTGGCCGACGATCTCGGCGCTGCGGCCGCTGTTCACCAGCGGGGCCTGGCTGATCAGGTCGCCCAGCAGGTCGTTGGTACTGGCGACGCCGATCGGCAGGTTGGGGCGGTAGGCCAGTTCGCCGAACAGCGTGGCTTCGCCGAGGGTGGTGTTGAAGCTCAGGCCGAGCATGCGAATGTCTTCCGGGTACTCGCGCCGGGCGGTCAACTGGTTGGTCAGGTCCACCACCGTGGCGCCGTTGACCAGGCCCAGTGCCTGGGCTGCCGCCGCGTTGCCGCCACGGGCGGCGCTGACCAGTTGCCCGTAGCTGCGGAAACCGCCGAGGGAAGCCAACTGGTCGAGGTTCACGCCGGCATAGGAGGGGTTCAGCTGTGCCGCGATCGAGGGCTCCTTGGCGTGGTAGTTGACGAAGTAGAAGCCGAACTCGGTGGCGTTGAGCGATTCCGCCATGTAGCGGAAAGCCACGCCGAACTGGCCGTCGTCCCGGGCGTTGAGGTCCTGGCCGACGCTGGCGACCTTGAGCACGCCGTTGGCGTCCAGGAAGTCGGTGCCCTGGAGCCCTGCGAAGTGGCTGGCTGCCAGCTGCGGATAGAGCGCCTGGAAGGCCGGGTTGGCCAGCGCGGCAATTCGCGTGTAGGCGGTGTTGCCGCCATCGGCGAATAGGTCCGTTCCGCCGTAGAAGGTGCCCACGGGGTCGATGCGGGTCTCCTTCCAGTTCCACTGGTAGAAGGCGTCCATCGACAGGTTCTCGGTCAGCCCGGCGTTGAAGCTGATGGCCTCGATCGGCACCAGGACTTCCTTCACCTCCGAACCCGGCAGGTGCAGGGCGGCGGCATCCACCGGGTTGGTGGTGTTCACCCCGCCCCTGAAATAGAGGCCCTCGCCCCAGTTGAACACCTGGCGGCCGAGGCGCACGGTCAACGGTTTGCCGTCGATATCCCAGTTGCCGTAGAGGTAGGCGTCGAGAATCTCCGCGCGATGGCCTGCCACGTCACGGGTCTCGGATGTGAAACGGTCGTCGCGGGGGAAGGACTGGCTCGGTTGGGGCGGCGAGTTGTTGTCGTAGTAGTCGTTGCGCTTGTCCATGACCTGCGTGTCGTAGAAGGTCGAGCCACGCAGGAACAGGCCGTAGTTGCGCCAGGTCGCGCCGAGGTCGGAGGTGATCTTGTACACCTCGGAAACCAGGCCGGTATTGAAGTTGCGGTTGCCATCGTTGCCGTTGATGTCGTCGTTGTTCCGGTCGCGGCCCTGGACGCGCCACAGTGTGCCGTAGGACAGGGTGGTATCCAGCGAGCCGGACACCTCGCCATCGGCCAAGCTGAACTCCAGCGCCTGGGCCTGGAATGCCATGCACAGCGGCAGCAGGCTGGCGAGGGCGAGGCCGGCGCGAACCGGAACATGCGGCGGAAGAGGGCGATGGATTGTTTCCATGGTGAAACACCCTAAGGTCTGATCATTGTTGTCCGGGCCGCCAGGCGGCCCGCTTTTTTCGATCGTTCAGGCAAAGCTGTTGCGTACCGCTGCTCGGCGGTGTCCAACCGCGTGCGGTGAAGTGGGGTGATCGGTTGGTCCCGGCGCGGGGCCGGGCGATGCCTCAGGAGGGCGCGTCGAGCGCCGCGTTGTGGCGGATGCAGCGGGCGAAGTAGTCGAGGCTGCGCTTCGGCGTGCGGGCCAGGGTCTGCCGGTCGACGTGGATCAGTCCGAAGCGCTTGGCGAAGCCCTGGGCCCATTCCCAGTTGTCGGTCGCCGACCAGTAGAACAGGCCCTTGAGACGCACGCCCTGGGCATGGGCGGCCTGGGCGGTCTTGAGGTAGCTCGCCAGGTGGGCGATCCGCTCCGGGTCGTCCACCACACCGTTTCGGGGTTGCGGGTCGGGCATGGCGAAGCCCGTCTCGGTGACATAGATCTCCGGCGCGTCGTATTCCCGGTGCAGGCGCAGCAGCATTTCGTCGAGGCCTTCGGGCTCCACGTGGAAGTAGGCGGTGCGCGGCAGGTTCGCCGGCGGCTCGCCCTGGGCGATGCCGAGGGATTCGCCGGGGGCCTGCCGGACGTAGATGCGGCTGTAGTAGTTCATGCCGAGGAAGTCCGGGCGGACATCGATCAGCTCCATGTCGCCATCGACGACGAAGGGAGACACCAGTTTGTCCACCGGCTGGGGATAGCCCTTGCCATACAGCGGATCGACGAAGGTGCGGTTCCACAGGGCGTCCACCAGTTGCGCCGCCGCCGCGTGTTTCACCCGGCCGGCCTCACCACGCACCGGCTGCAGGTTCACCGTGGTGCCGATGCGCGCTTGGCCGGGCAGCATCGCCCGCAATGTCCGGAACACCAGCCCCTGGGCCAGGTTCTGGTGGTGGATGGCGGCGAACGCGGCTTCGGCGGAGTTGAGCGCCGGGGCGTGGACCTCGGAGGCATAGCCGCGCAGGGCGACGCTGTTCGGTTCGTTCAGGACGATCCACTGCTGGATGCGGTCGCCCAGCTTGCCGGCGACTATCTCGGCGTAGTCGGCCAGACGCTGGCAGATGTCGCGGTTGCGGAAGTCGCCGGCCCAGGTCGGCACGTCCCAGTGGAACAGCGTCGGCCAGGGCGTGATGCCGCGTTCCAGCATGGCGTCGACCAGGCGGTCATAGAACGCCAGGCCGTCGGCGTCCGCCGGACCGGGCCCCTCGGGCTGGATGCGCGGCCAGGCGATGGAGAAGCGGAAGGCCTTCACGCCGGCGTCGCCGAGCAGGGCGAGGTCTTCCGGGTAGCGTTCCTCGAACTGCGTGCAGAGGCGGTTGGTGGAGCCATCGTGGACCACGCCCCGCTCATCGCAGAGGGCATCCCAGTTGCTGTAGCCGCGTCCCCGCCGGCTTTCGGTCTGCGCGGCGGACGAAGCGACGCCCCAGACGAAATCGTCGCAGAATCGTGCGTCCATCCCGCTGTCGGCGGCTGGTGCGTTGTCCCGGGTAGCCTGATCGGAACGATCACGGGTTACCGTCATGCTGATCTCCTTCTTATGGTTGTCTTTCACAGGGGTTCACCGCTTTTCTGCGGCTGGGTTGGGAGGGCCAGGGGGTTCCCGGGCGGTTCTGCCGGGTCGTGCATTGGCGTGGGGTGGACCAGGGCTTCCACGAGCCGGCGGTGCATCTCCGGGTCGATGGGGTAGGCCCAGCCGAGCAGGAATACGCCGGCGCTGCCCAGCAAGGGCACGAGGGACATCGCGGCCAGCAGCAGGTGCAGCGTCTGCGGCGACTGGCTGGCGTTGGGGACGAAGCCGATTCCCCCCAGTGCCAGCCCCAGGGCGCCGGCGGCGATGCCGAGGGCGGCCTTCTGGGCGAAGATCACGGTGCCGATGATCAGCGACTCGGTGCGGATGCCCGAGCGCCATTGGCCGTATTCGACTGTGTCCGGGACCATCGCCCAGAAGCACACCACGCTGGCGCTGGCGCCGATGGCGATGAGCGCCAGGATCGACAGCAGCACGGCATAGCCGGACGCGCTGAACAGGTACCAGAGCAGGAAGCCCAGGCTGTAGAAGCCGGTGCCGGCCAGCAGGGCGAAACGCTTGCTGCGCCTGCGCGCGACCAAGGCCCAGAACGGTGCCGCCAGGGCGGCCACCACCGCCATCAGGGCCAGCGCCGTCCCGCCGAAGTCGGGGTCGTTGCGCACGTACTTGAAGTAGTAGAGAAGGTTCTTCGAGAAGAAGGTGCTGGCGAAGGAGTACATCAGGGCGATGCCCAGCACCAGCAGCAATGGCCGGTTGAGCAGCAGGGCAGCGAACGCGCGGCGTGCGCCGGGCCAGGCAGCGGCACTGCCATCGTCAGCATCGCTGGCGTCGTTGGCGCCGGCGGCCAGTGCGGCGGTCCAGAGCATGAGCGAGGCGACGCCGGCGAACAGGCCGGTCACCAGCGCCCAGGCCTGTGCGCCGCCGCCGAGATAGCGCGTTGCCGGCAGGGTTATCGCCGACACGGCCATGGCCGCGAGGATGGCGAAGACCATGCGGATGCCGGCCATGGTCGCCCGTTCCGCGCTGTCCCGGGTGACGCGGGCAAAGAGCGAGGCATAGGGCACCGAGACCAGGGCGTACAGCGTGCGGAAGGCGAAGTGGCTGGCAATGGTCAGCACCACCAGCTGCGTGCCTTCGCCGCGCGGCAGGCTGAACATCAGCACGAAGGACACCGCCAGCGGCACGGCGCCCAGCAGCAGGTAGGGACGGAAGCGGCCCAGGCGGGTCCGGGTCCTGTCGGCCATGGCGCCGATCAGCGGGTCGACGGCCGCGTCCCAGATCAGCGCGCTCATGTAGACCAGGCCCGCGGCGGAGGCCGAAAGGCCCAGCACCTCGGTGTAGAAGAACAGCAGGAAAAGCGTCGCGATCTGCCAGTAGAGGTTCACCCCGAAATCGCCCGCGCCCAGCGCGATCTTCCTGCCCAGTGATAGCCGGCGATGTGCCCCGGCCGGCGCTAGCGCCACCATGTTCGACTCCCGTGCGTGCCGTGTTCGGCTTGTTGTTCTCCCCGTGGCGAATGCCGCTTCACGGGCGTTTTCATGCGATGGCGCAGTGTACGCAATAATTTATCCGATCGGATAATTAACCTTCGACAGTGGGTTGTCAATGCCTGGCGACCTGCGCCAGACTTGCCGCTTCCGGATTGATGGGGCGGTGACAAGGACCTATGGCGACGCCACGAGTAACCAAGCAAGAGCGCAGCGAGCAGACGCGGACAGAGATCCTGCAGGCGGCACTGGACCTGTTTTCCACCCGTGGCTTCGCCGCGGTGAGCGTGCGCGACATCGCCGAGCGGGTAGGGGTCAACCACGCGATGATCCGCTACCACTTCGGCGGCAAGGAGGAGCTCTGGCGCGAGAGCGCCGCCTACCTGTTCGACCGCCTGGCGCAGGAGATTCCCGCTCCGGAGGTGGCCGAGGGCGAGGCCTCGCTGGAGGCGCTGAAGCAGTACGTGAGGAGCTATGTCCACTACTGCGCGCGACATCCCGAACATGCCCGTCTGATGGTGCAGGAATCCATCATGCCGTCGGAGCGGCTGAGGTGGGTCTCGGACAATTACATCCGCCCCAACCACGCGCGGACCCTCAGGCTGATCGAGAACACCCGGCTGCCCGAGGGACTCGGGGGGATCGACCCGGTGATGATGCTCTACATGGTGGTGGCCATCGCGCAGATGCCCTACCTGGTCACCGCGGAGCTGGAGTTCTCCCATGATCGGGCCGTGCTCACGCACGAGGCGATCGATGCCCATGCGGATGCGGTGGTGAAGTTCATTTTTCGCGACTGACTACATCGGCCTGCTGGGACTGAGTTCCGCCGAGTACGGGCTGGCCTTTGGCGCCACCATTTCCGGCCTGATCGGCGGGGCGCTATTCACCCAGCGAACGATCATGCAGCTGGGGCCGCAGCGCATCGTTGGCATCGGCGTCAGCCTGAGCGGCGTGATCCTCGACGCCCTGCAGGACGGCAGCCCCTCGCCGATGATAGCCATCCAGGCCGTGTTCGCCGTGGCCGCCTTCAGCACATCCATGCTGATGACCCGCAAGCCGCGCAGTGCGGCGGTGTGGGTGGCGAGCCGAGGGGCAGGTCTAGCGAGTGCAGCGCTCGGTAGTTCTACGCGCGCAGCTGTTCCAGTTGCTGCAGCACCTGCTGCGCGCTCATGCCAGGCGCCCGTGCTACCAGCTTTTTAAAACCGGCGGAGCCGGCGGAATGCTGCTGCCCATGGGCGTCTTGCAGACGTCGGGCGCGATGCCGATGACTAGGAGAATGCACTAGTGCAAGTAGTGCGCGACCAGGCTTTCACCTGGCCGCTTAGCATGGCTACTTCATGAGCTTTTCGAGGTCGACACCGGAGAACGGCAAGGTCGGCGTGTCGAAGTTGCGCAGGATGAGCAGGTGCGGGTCCAGCTTCAGGCGGCGCAGGTTTTCCAAGGTGGGACTGCCGCCCAGCACGAGCGCGGGCTCGAAGCCATACATTTCGTCTGGCGCCAGAGGGCCGTACTTCTTCATGGCGCGGTCGAAGAGCAATTTTCCATTGGTGTCCGTAAAGTCAAAGTCTTCTGGATCACTGACACCAAATAGCGCTTGAATCGATGTGTCTTGGTCTTCCAGTGACTTGGCTTTCAGTCTGTTTTTCTGAGCTAATATCTCGTTATGAAGGCTGATAATTGTTGTGCTTGCACCAGTTTTTTCACCACATAGGTAGAGGTCGCCAAATGCACTCCTAGCAATCACGTGAAAGGTATCAAGTGTAGCTAGTGGCGTCCCTTCCAACCACGCATCCTTGATGTGCTCATACTCACTTGGATTAACCGTCCAAAAGCGCCCATGCCCATAGCAGGCCCAACCCTCTTGGCGCCAGACGTCTAGCAAGACAGGAGGAAGCTTGCTAGACCACGCGGCAATAATTGCTTCTGAGATATCCGTTCGGAAGTTAGCTTCTCCCATATTTTCTATGAAAAGATCAAAGTGTGAATCTCTCATGTTTATTTTCCTTTCTTTCCTGGGGGAATCGAAAAGGGGGCAGATTTATTTTTCCTGCTCTAATTTTTCGGGGGAGAATCAAAGAGAAGGGTGGTCTACAAGGTTAGAGTATAGAAAATAAATCTGTCCCCTTTCGCCCCTTAGGGCAGTTTAATCTTTGTCGCCTTTATTTTTTCGTGAGTTTGGGTGCTCCATTCCTCTGATTGGATTAGCTCTTGTTGCTACTATCTTCCTGTGCGATTTCTTTGCTCGGGTCTAAAGCTTGAGGGTTTATATGGTTTTCAATGGCACGCCGTAATGTGCCTTCGCCGTCGCGAAGAGCATAAGCTCTCATTAAGCGTATAGGGGCAAATTCCAATCCATCTATTTTTGAATGGCCAGTAATCACGGGTATATTAAAGTTCACGCTCTTTTCATCATCGAGAGGTAAAACCCACTTACCCCCATGGCTCAGTCTGACAAACTCTCCAAGATAGCGTCCGAAAATAATAATCAAACTGGTTTTATCCTCTTCGCTCAGTCCTTTTGACATTGCATCAAAAAGTTTTTCGAGTTTTTCTGGTGTGTCAGGCTTGTTATCAAGGGTTATGTTATTTTTTTTAGCTTCGTCTGTGAGCCAGTCTATTTGGCCGTCCATTAGCATCAAGAACTCATCGAACGTCTCTATGGCTTCTGTCTTATCTATGCTCATGGCTAATTCCTTAGTGTGGTAATTGTGGTCCTATTTTGTAATCTATTCCTGATTGTTTCAATTCTTCTAAATACGGTTTTGAAGCTCCTTTCTCTAATATGTGCTCTACTTTCCAGCCATCCTTTACCAGTGCAGCATCTTTTTGGATGGCGAGTTGATTTTCCTTTGTTAGGCTAACTTTTCCGGTTTTAAGCTGGCCTGCATATGACTCTCCTTCTTTCAGGATGTCTATCTGTCGATTAGTGAACGGGGTTTTAATTGTTCCTTCAGAAGCTCCCCATGACTCACGATATGCTTTTTCTCTTGCTAGACCATGCTGATAGTTCCGCATATTGGCGAAAAGGGGACGGCGAAAAGGGGACAGATTTATTTTTCCTACTCTCGGCGAAAAGGGGACAGATTTATTTTTCCTACTCTAATTCCTAGGGGAGAGAGCAGGCTCTAGTTATCCATGGAGGGAGAAACCACATCTAGGGTGGGGCTGGTTGTGCTACCAAGTTATCCACAACACACATTGCAGTGTGCCTCAATTGGTCTGCCGTCTCTGTAGTGATATTTCCAACGCTACCTGTCCGGCCTGATCGAAATTAGAGTAGAGAAAATAAATCTGTCCCCTTTTTCCTACATGGTTGTTCGCCAGCTGCGATGAAGGCCTTTCGCAGCTTAAAAAGCAATTCATCTAACTCATCGATGTTGTCGTAGATGTGATGAAATTCCCCTTCTTTAATTTGATAGAAAATTTCAGTATCCAGATACATCATCAAGCATTTCAGCTGTAGCCAAGATTTTCTGAAAGTTACTTGGCGCAGCATTTACTGCGGCTTGAGCTATCACTGGGTAGAGCGCTTCAATTTCTGGCGTCATGAGAAATGGATAATGTTTATTCCATGAGGGCGAGACAGCCTTTGATACATCTATCTAGATCTACCCAAGAGATGTAGGTGCGAAAAATGGAACGGCCATTTCCTTGCGAAATAGGCTGAATCATATCTCTCGTTCCTTCGAATATATGGAGCACAATTATTCTTTAGCCGAGAGGAGGTTCGCCGTTTGAAACGCTTTGGAGCCAGGTATCAAATACGTCGTCAGGCAAGATATCTGCATGCTCAGAGAATATGCGGTCATATCTATACTTTGCACGCATTTTGTTGTTCTTAACATCGTAGTGCAGACGGATTTCAGTCGGCATTTCTCGATGGAATTCTCCGCATTTCGCTTCAATGTTATCTAGGTTGTCGAGTCCAATGTTAAGCATTGCGCTTTGCCTCTCACCTGACGTGTCATACGCGCTAATGCCGCTGACTACTGCGGAATTTAGGTTGTCTTTTTCTACTATTTTTCCATTGATTCTATAAAAGACGTCAAACGCCGTTGTGCCATCTTCACAGGCTCCATATATGAATATTTCATCTGCCCTTCCGTCTGCATACTCAAGGGCAATGCTAACCATATCCGTTTGATACTCGGAAAAATAGTCTTCAAATTCTTTTGCCATCTGAGTTTTCCTAATTTTTTAATCGGGTTTGCGCGAAAAGGGGACTGCGCGAAAAGGGGACAGATTTATTTTTCCTGCTCTAATTTTTCGGGGGAGAATCAAAGAGAAGGGTGGGTCTACAAGGTTAGAGCATAGAAAATAAATCTGTCCCCTTTTATTCTGTTACCAGCATAGAAATATGCTTGTGCGAGAATCAATCTTCCGTGCCCCCAACGAAAGCGACTGGTGGCAAGCTGAAATTCCTCATCTACGAATCCCAGCTCCAGCCCCCGCTTGCGGACCAAGATCCAGTCATAGCACTTGGAATCGGCTGCCTCAGGTCGTTGCGGGCGGCGGAGCGTATTCAATTCGAGAAACAGGCTATTCAATTGCCCATCATCACTGGCTACGCCAAACATTGATGTGATATCCGTTGCGTTCATGCCGTGAGTGTCCATCAACTATCAAATTCACCAGAAATTCTGTAGCTACATTAGCGGCTAAAATGGCAATCCCACAGAGACAATTATTGCTTCGCCATCATCGTTGAGAGTGACATGAACTCGATGGTTCCCAAGAATCCAGCGCAGACGGCTCTCGTCAGGGTTTCTCCATTCCGGTTCACCAAGCAAGGAAAAGAGCTCGGATTTCTTTTGCCCGAATCCGATGCCGTATGGCAGGAGGCCCTGGAAAATAGAAAAACCCCCTATTTCTTTTCCATAGTAACGAACGTTCACTAAGACAAGTGCCCCGTCGGGATAATCACGCTCTGGGAACTTGAGCGACTCAGAATCTGAAAGCGTCAGCTCAACTCCTGCAGCCTCCTTCAATAAGTAGGCATCAGTGTCTCCGCGCGGCAATACCGGAACTTCATCTATAGCAAGCTCTTTTAGCAGGATGCCTAATTTTTCCTCGCCGTAGTAATATCCCAAATATTCAAAGTATTCCATAGCCAACCTCATAGCTGAGACTTGATAATTTCGTTTAACTTTTTATCAAACCAGTCGTTATCTTTTAGAACTCTCTTTGCAGCCATCATATAGGCCTTCTTGCATCCTCTGCGCGAAAAGGGGACAGATTTATTTTTCCTGCTCTAATTTTTCGGGGGAGAATCAAAGAGAAGGGTGGGTCTACAAGGTTAGAGTATAGAAAATAAATCTGTCCCCTTTTATTCTCAATCAGCTTTCTATACTGGAAAATCTTCAGGAAAGAGATGCCATTGTCGTTCGCCATTCGTTCACTGAGCTTGATCGACATAATTGTCGACGGCCAGCGTGACGCCGTTCGAATGAATTAAGTTTCTGGCTAGTGAGCTTTTTAATCAGCAGATCCCGATATCTTACCTACTTCATTAAATCTTCGATTACTTTGTCAGAGAAGTCCGGGGATGGATAAGGTATAGGATCTACCTTCATCTGAGCCAAAGCAGTATTCATGAGGGGATGATCATAGGAGTCAGGATTCTTCACTCCGGCCCATTCTCGAATCCGTAAAAATGCAAGAATTTCATAGGGGAACAGCGCCCGGCTTTCAACGTCGAACTCCAAAATGTCTTCATGGCCAGTGCTCCGTGAATGGGCCAGATGAAAATCAGCCATGGAAGAGATAAGGCGTTGAACCAGGTCAGGGTCGCTAGTTTTCCAGTTCTCCAGAGCCTCGGTGTATGGACTCATATCCTCTGGATATGAGTAGCTGTCCGATGCCACGCACTTTGAGAACATGTCGGAGCAGAGTTGTAGCAGGAACCAGAAATGGCGAAATAGCACGCCTTTTCGGTGTCGAGGATTCTTGCGAAGATCAAGCAGCGGGCTATCGAGACCGGAAACTAATGTATTCAATACAGAGCGCGCATCTTCTTTCCAGCCAGCAATAATGGAAAGTGAAAGGGTCAATGCAGCATTAGTCAGTAGCACGCCACAATCAATATTCTTTTCAAAGCCCCGGCTTATGAGTGTCTCATTTGTGTCGAGCGCCGCCTTTGCATACTTTGCTGCCTGTCCAAGATGATGCTCACGTAACAAGTTTTGGTTTATCAGGGCATTCTCATATTGGACAAGATGCCACTGACTCAAATGTTCAAGGTTCATGCTAATTAGTGCGATGGCGCTCTTGTCTTTGGTCGGGTCAAGAGAGCCGAAAAATACCAAGGGGTCATCATGGAGTAGCTGCTGTGAAACAGCATCTCTCGTGTCTTCAAGTAGCCAAAAAGCCACATTCTTTTTTACGCGTTCAAAGGCTCGCTTATCCATTACAAATGCTCCAGCCTCTCTATTGCCAAGACTTGCTCTTAGATTTTCGTGTTGGGTGTTTCATGCACCCTTTGTCAATATCGTCAATGAAGACATCTCTTTTCTCGTATGTGACATTTTGACCCGCCCCTTTAATCCATTGAGTTGCCTTCATGGCATTAGCTCTGACGTTGGGTAACTTTCTGTAATTTCCATCGCCATTGACTGCTCGGGACAAGCGGTCTTTTGTAAAGTCTGCTCCCCCCATATCCCTTTGAGCTTTACTGAGTTTCCCGGCAGTAGGTCCGTCTGTCGTCTTTACTTCCCACACTTTAACCTCACCAGTCTTGCTGTTGCGACCGATCAGATCAACTCCGTGTCCAGAGTTGTTTTGAACCGCAACAACTTCATCGAAGCCTTGGTCAAACATGTCCATTTTGGAAAGCCATTCGCCGCAGTCTCCCTTTTCTTTGGCTTTACTTTTTTTAGATTGCGCGCCTGAAGACTCCTTGCGAGCCGCTGTCTTTTCGGCCTCTTCTTTGCCCTTCTTCTCGGCTTCATCCGTGACCTTCTTCTGGCTCGCCCGTTCCGCCCCTTCCTTGGTTGCCCTGGCCGAGGCGTCGCCCGCTATCTTGGTGCCATGCCGGGCGGCTTTGCCTGCTGTGCCCAGCCAGCCCGCGAAAGGAATGGCCGAGATCAAGGACAGGGCGGCGCCTGCGTAGTCTCCGCGTGCCAAGCTGATACCAGCATTGGCCAGGTCGGCAATTTCGCCGAGCCCGGGAATCAGGCCGACGATATCCAGCCCGGTCTGCAGGCCATCCAGTACTTTATCGTCTAAAACGCTCTCTGCAGCCACTGCGGGGTTGGAGCCGCTGGCGCCAGCCTTGCCGGCTGCAGCTTCGCCGACGACCCGGCCCACGGTATTGCCGTTGGGGGTGGTGGCGCCAGCAGCGCTCTTGCCGAGTTCGGGCTCGATGTAGTTGGGCAACTTCACGCCGAACTTGGCGGCAAAGTCTTCACGGAATTGGGCGTATTCCGCGTAGCTCAAGTCAACCTGGGTGGTGAGGGTGTCGCCTTGGTAGTTTTGAACGGTGACCCCGTTCCCCGTGCCTCTGGTGCCGATGACTCTGCCATTGCCAACGGGTGTCATGCTTTTGCTGACGATGAGGGGCTCTGCCATGACCTACACCCCATTCATCCAGAACTGGTCGTCATGGCGCACCAGGTAGCATCCCTCGGCGCGTACCGTGCCGCTGTGCTCCAGCGGGTGGCATTTACCTTCCACGGTGCCGCTCTTCACGCCTTTGGCAGCGCCGGCTGAGTCACCGATGGTCTGCGGCGTGTAGCTGCTCTTGTAGATGACCACCGGGTGGCCATTGGCGCGCACGCTGGTGGCCACGCCGGTGCTGGTCTGGAGTTCCGCGGTGACCGGATAGGGCACGGGCGGGATGCTGCTGCCCATTGGTGTTTTGCACACGTCCGGGGCGGTGCTGACGACAAGCCACTTGCTCTGCTTGCGCGCCACTACGTTGTCGGCCATGTCAGACGGTCTCCTGCTCATGGCGCGGGGCGCGCGTGATGATCGGAGCGGCCGGGTCGACCTCGAGGCGGGCTTCGAGCACGCGGATGTCGAGACTGCCTGGCAGGCTGATGCGGTGGGTCAACGACAGAGTCATGGCATCGGTATCGATGCGCAGGGTGTCGGTGAGCATGGGCAGCGGCAGCACCACGCCGTCGGCGAGGCGCAGCAGGATGAAGGGGCGGTGCCCTGGCAGTTGGATATGGAGTTGGCCATCTGCGCTGAAGCTGGGGTCGACCAGGTTCAGCAGTTCGATGCGGGCGTCCGGCGAGGGATAGGCCACCTGTTGGTTGGCCGGGGCGCCGTTCCAGTAGGTGAAGTCGAAGTCTTCGGGCAGCCCTGGCCAACGGGTGTCTTCCCAGGTTTGGTCGTAGGTGCCGGCCAGGGCCAGGCGCGGTGCCCAGGCGCGGCCGACGACGCCGAAGCCGGCAGGGATGTAGCCGTAGTCGGCGGCGACTTCGGCCATGGCTGGGGCATCGAGCCCGCCGGCCGGGTGATGCGGGCGCAGCAGGCGTTCGATGGGCTCGCCCGGGTGTTCTATCTGCGGCGCCGGCAGGCGCACCAGCATGTGGCCGGTGTGCTGGTAGTGCAGCTTCTCGTACCGGTGTTCCAGCCAGCCGCAGCCCAGCGGGTTGCTGAAGCAGACTTCGTTGAGTAGATACTCAGGCTGGTTCGGGTCGCTGGCATGTTGTGGGTTGGGCACCTGGCTGGCCCCGCCGAAGGCGTGCTCCCAGCGCAGGGGGACGCGGGTGGCCAGTTCCGGCTCGGTCAGCCTCCAGCCGATGAGGCCGTGCCGAAACTCGCGCGGGCCGGTGAAGCGCAGCGTCTTGTCGAGCAGCAGGAGCGGCGTGCGCTGTTCGCTGCTGCGGCGTCGAGCTTCCCGCACCTGGTCCTGGTGCTCCTGCAGCTCGGCGGCGGTGAGCCGTACACCGGGCGGCCGGCTGGGCAGCGGCGGATCGGGGAACTCCTGCCTGGGGCGGGTGGAGGTGATGCGCAGGCCAGCTTCCCAGTTGCGTGCGGGTAGCCCCGCAGGTGAATGCGCGTGCCCGACGACGATGACGTCGCAACAGGGCTTGAAGGGGGCCAGGTCGCTCTCTTCGCGCACGGAGCTGGTGCCGGGCTCGCCGTAGTGGGTATCGGCCAGACACAACGGCAGCGGCTCGTCATCGAGCACCACCGCCCTGCACTGGCCGGGTCGGCCCGGCAAGGGTTCCAGGCGATAGCCGACCTTCATGGCGATGACGGGGTGTTCCTGGCCGTCCGGGTCGAGCGCGCTGTAGCACAGCGCCCCGAATGGGGTGAGGTTGCGAAATTCCATGGCGCGGCACTCCCTGTGCTAGTTGATGTCGACGACCTTGCTGGAGAGCTGGATGTGCTCGCTGGCCGAGTAGTCGAACTTCACGCCGTTGATGAGGATGGTGCCGTCGGCCTTCATCACCAGGCTCGATTTGCCGACGGTGATGGTGAGTTCCTCTCCGACCTCAGTACTGAAGGTTTTGCCGACGTTGATCGATTTGTTGATACCAACCTGCTCGGACTGGCTCAGGCCCACGGAGGTGTTCATGGCTGCGCCGACGCTGGTCTGGTAGGCCGCGCCGATGCTGAGGAACTTGGCCATGCCGATGGTTTCGATCTTGGTCTTGGCGACGGTTTCGGTCTTGTGGCCGCCGATGGTGACGCGGCGGTTGCGGCCGATCTCGATGGTCTCGTTCTTGCCCACGTCTTCCTTGCGGTGCCGGCCGATGGAGATGGTTTCGTCGTTGCCGACATCCTCCTTGCGGTCGTGGCCGATGGAGACGGTCTCGTCGTTGTCCACGCGCTCGCTACGGTCATGGCCGACGAAGGTGGTCTCGTCGTTGTTGACGATGTTGTTCTGGTCCTTCTGGGCGTGGATGAAGACCTCTTCCTGCCCGGCCTCGTCCTCGTAGCGGATTTCATTGAAGCCATCGCCCTTGTGGGTCTGGCTCTTGATGCTCATGCGCGTCTTGTTGGCCGGCAGCTCGTAGGGCGGCAACTGCAGGGCGTTGTAGGTCCGGCCCGTGATGACGGGCTGGTCCGGGTCCCCATCGAAGTTGCTGACGATGACCTCCTGGCCGATGCGCGGGATGGCCATGTGGCCCCAGAGCGCGCCCGCCCAGTTCTGCGACACCCGTATCCAGCAGGAGCTGTGCTCGTCGTTCCTGCCTTCGCGGTCCCACGGGAACTGCACCTTCACCCGGCCGTACTCGTCGCAGTAGATTTCCTCGCCCGGTGGGCCGACCACGGTGGCCTGCTGCGGGCCGTCGATGCGCGGCTTGGACAGCGGCTCGGCGCGCCACTCGGCATCGTCCGGCACCAGGGTGGCGGTGCTGCTGTAGTGCGTGCCCTGGGCGGCGTCGGCGCTTTCCTCGGCCTGGCTGGTGTACTGCCTGCCATGGTGCTCGATGCGCACCGGGCGCCAGCCGCGGTTCATGTCCGCACGTGGGTGGCCGATGAGGTCGAAGGCGATGCCCGGCACCAGGCGCGCGTCGTCGCCCTCGACGGTGGCTTGGCGCACATCGCCGCGGTGGCCGCGCAGGCGGTCCTGGGTGAAGCCCTCGCCCGCCGCGCTCTTGTAGCGCCCGGGGTAGTCGTAGCGCTCATAGCCGCGCGCCTGGTGCACCAGGTAGTCGCCATCGCGCTTGGTCTGCTGGTGGTAGCGCGGGTTCTTGAAGTCGTAGTCGCGTTGGGTCTGGCGCGCGGTGCGCACGTTCTCGCTGTAGGCGAAGCTGCGCAGCGCCGGGCGTGGGCGGTCGCCGCCGGCCATGGGGTTGTACTCCACCGGCAGGCCCGCCTGCTTGCCGAATATCCACAGGCGGTCGCAGTGGATGAGGCGGTGGCCCTCGGCGCTGTGCTGGAAGCCGTAGAAGAACCCTTCCTCGCGCATGATGCGTTCGACGAAGTGGTAGTCGGTGTCGCCGGCCTGCACGCAGTACTCGCGCGGTTCGTGGGGGTTGGTGACCTTCTGCTCGTAGTCCAGGGTGATGCTGTGCTTCTTGAGCACGGCCTGGGCGATGTCGGGCACAGAGAGGGTCTGGAAGATGCGCCAGTCCGAGGCCAGCTGCAGGCGGGTCAGACGCGGCTCCACGGTGGCGCGGTAGCGGGTGCGGCGAAAGCCGGTATCACCTTGGACGAAGGCCGAGACGGTGCCGTGGACGAAGCGCACCGGCTGGCCGCCCTGCCAGATGGTGAGCAGCCCGGGGCCGTCGAGCACCTGGCCGAAGTCGACGGCCGGGTTGGCGCAGCTCAGGTCGACGTCCAGCTTGAAGGTCTCGGACAGGCCTTCGTTGAGGTGGAACTCGACCACCTCGAAGTCGTCGCTGCCGGCGAGGAAGGTGAAGCGCAAATCGGATTGAACGGCCATGGGAAATCCTTGCCGGACCGCTGCCGGCCCAGTGCTCCTTGTGCAAGAGGGAGCAACCGGCGCGCGTAGCGCCGGTTGCCGGATATGCCTGGGGGTTAGGCTTCCTGGGGCTTGCGCCAGTCGTCAGAGGCTTCGGTGCCGGCGATGGCATGGGTCCAGGTGATCTTGCGGTAGGCCATGGCGACCTTGACCAGTTGGGTATACGCAGCCTTGCTCGGGTCCTGCGCGTGCGGCAGGACGGTGTTGATGTTGACGACGGTGGCGTCTTCGAGCTTGGTGGTGAAGAAGTGCTCCTGCTTGCCCTCGGTGGAGGTGCGGTACCACTTCACTTCCACTTCCGGAAGCATTTCGCCAGAGGCCAGGGCTTGATACAGCAGCGGGGTGGCCTTGTTCAGCGGCGCGGTGAAGATAAAGGGCTTGTGCACGCGCTGGCCGGAAGGCTGGCCGCTCTGCGGGTCGGTCGGGGTGGCGATCAGGTGCTCGATTTCCTGGACCAGGATCTGGTCCTCATGGCCTTCCTGGTAGACGTTGCCCACGGAGTCGGCAGTGAAGGCGCCCTGGGTGATGTTGCCCTGGGTCTTGCCCTGGATGCTGATATAGGCGGGAGTTGGCATTGGCTGCTTCCTTGTATCGTTGAGGTGAAGGCCCTGAGGGCCGCGCGCCATCGGTGATGACAAGGGGGGTATCGCAATCGCCGTGCCA
>NZ_SSOJ01000141.1:26681-139830 GCF_029871205.1 Pseudomonas sp. BN417
CGATGAGCGCCTGAGCGCGAAGCGATCAGGCCGGGGCGCAGGGCGGGGGCCGGGGGAGAGGGCCGCATCCAGCTGCACGGCGCCAATCAATGGCGATCAGACAATCTTGCCAATCCAGCGCGAATCCAATGCCTCCCCCGAAAATCCGCGATGAACCTTTTTTTGCTTCCACCCCAAGGGTCGCGCGTGGCTGCCCGTAGGGTGCGCCATGCGCACCGGCAATCCCGCGCGGAGGGTTCGGTGCGCGCAGCGCACCCTACGTGGGTTCGTCGCCTGAACATGACCAGCGTGCTGCTAGTCTGAAAAAGGGAAAGTCTCCGAGGATGCAGCTATGACCGAAGAGAACGAATCCAACCGCCACCTGCTTGAAGTGCGCCAGTCGCCCCTCTTCCGCTGGGCCCAGGGGCTGCAATGGTTCGGGGTGGTGATGTTCCTGATGGCGGTGGGCCTGGCGGTGTTCAGCAATGTCACCGAGGCCGCTGGCGGCGTCACCCTGATCGCCGTGTTCGGCATGCTCGGCCTGCTGTCGCTGGTGCCGGCGCGCTTCATCCTCACGGTGTACCTGATGAGCCCCGACAAGAAAGGCGGCAAGGAGCCACCGGCCGGCCAGCGCTAGGCTGCGCACCGACCGCTCATCCCGTCGGCTGAACGCCGCGCTCCCGCCGCCAGTCAAGTTTCAAACCAACACGGGAGGATTCGAACCATGGATAACCAATGGCAGATCATGGGCCCGGCGTACGAGCAGAACGTCGAGGGCTGGGAGCGGGCAGGCTCCATCATTTCCGGCCTGCTCATGGCGCGTCGCGGCTTTCAACGTGGTGGCCTCGGGGGCATCTGGAACCTTGGCATGGGCGCCTTCCTGTTGCTGCGCGGGGTGACCGGCCATTGCTACATGAAGGAAGTGCTGCACGACCGCCATGAAGCCCTGCGCCAGTTGCGTACCGACCTGGAACGCCTGCAGCGCGCAGTGGACAGGCTCAGCAAGGAAACGGCGGCCAAGGCGCCGCAGGCCTGAGCCGGCCCTTCCCGGTATCGGTCAATGGGGGTGCAGCAACAGCGCGAACAGCTCGGCGTGGCCGCTGACATTGAGCTTGTTGTAGAGGTTGCGCCGATGCACCTTCACCGTCTCCGGTGAAATCCCCAGGCGCTGGGCAATGGCCTTGCTGGAAAAGCCCTGGAGAATCAGCCGGGCGGTTTCCATCTCGCGCTCGGTCAGACGCGCATCGAACCGCCCCAGGATGGTGGCCAGGTCGCTGGCCATCGCCTCGTTCACCGGGGCTTCCGGGGGCATGAGCTGGACGTGCCTGCGCATGGCCGCCAGCACCCAGTCGCGCACGCACAGCAGACGCCCGAATTCGTCAGCGGCGAATACCTGCTCGCGCCCCAGCGAGAGGCCGAGCACCGCATCGTCGAGGTTGCAGATGAACTGCAGCTCACCACCGCCGACCACGCTGCGGAAGTAGCTCAGGTAGTACTCGCTTTGCTGGAACTGGTCCGGCGCAACCGACTCCAGGCTGTGCAGGCCATCGGCGATGCCGTTGCAGGCGGCCAGGTAGAACGGGTCGAGCAGGTACCGGCCGGCACAGTAGTCCGCCAGGTCCTCGCGCTCGTCCGGCCCGCCGCGGAACTCGAAGTCGGCCAGCAGGTGCGGCACCCGGCCCGGACGCATCAGCGCCACCAGGGCGTTGTCCAGGGGCACCAGCAGCCGCAGCGTATCCACCAGGCTGCGCCAGAACGCGTCCCGCCCGAGGCTGGCGAAAACACGCGCCAGCCCCTGATGCACCGGTAGTTCCTTCAACAAGGCTTCCACTCTCTACCCCTTTCGCATAACCCGTGATGGGAATGTGCAGCGCCACCTCCGACCTCTAGCCTCGGGACTCTCGACCACCAGGGGCCTGCCGCAGGCCAGGAGTGCCGCATCATGCTTCGTCACCGCTCGTACCTCAACCTCGGACTTGGCGCATGCCTGTCGGCATGGCTGTCGACCGCCGGCGCCGCGACCGAAGCGCCCAGCGTGCACGTGTACAACTGGTACGACTACATAGGCCCCACCACCCTGGCGGACTTCAAGCGCGACACCGGGATCAAACCGATCTACGACGTGTTCGACAGTGCCGAGGTGCTGGAAGGCAAACTGCTCACCGGCGGCAGCGGCTATGACGTGGTGGTGGCGAGCAACTTCAGCCTGCCGACCCTGATCGCCGCCGGCGTCCTCGAGCCACTGGACCGGGAACGGTTGCCCAACCTGAAGAACCTGGATCCCGAACTGCTGGCCAAGCTGGCCGTCAACGATCCGGACAACCGCTATGCCGTGCCTTACCTCTGGGGCACCAACGGCATCGGCTACAACGTCGACAAGGTCCGCGCCGTGCTCGGCGACCAGGCGCCGGTGAATTCCTGGGGCCTGCTGTTCAAGGAAGAGAACCTGGCCAAACTCAGCCAGTGCGGCGTGGCGATGCTCGACTCACCGTCCGAGGTACTGCCCATCGCCCTGCATTACCTGGGACTGCCGCCCAACAGCACCCGGCCGGAGGACTACGAGAAGGCCGAGGCGTTGCTGCTCAAGCTGCGCCCCCATATCGCCTACTTCAACTCCTCCAAGTTCATCACCGACCTGTCCAACGGCGACATCTGCGTGGCCCTGGGCTGGTCCGGCGGCATGCTGGAAGCCAAGACCAATGCCGAACAGGCCGGCAATGGCGTGAAGGTCGAATACAGCCTGCCGGCCGAAGGCGCGCCCGTCTGGTTCGACACCCTGGTGTTGCTGAAGGCGGCGCCGCATCCGCAGCAGGGCCTGGCATTCATCGACTACCTCCTGCGCCCGGAAGTCATCGCGCCGATTTCCGAGTTCCTCAACTATCCCAACGGCAATCTCAGCGCCACCCCGATGGTCGCCGCGGCGACCCGCAACAATCCCGACGTGTATCCGCCGGCCGACGCCATGGCCAGGCTGTTCACCCTCCAGCCGCTGCCGAAGAAGGCCGAACGCCTGCGCACCCGCGTCTGGAGCAAGGTTAAGAGCGGCCAGTAACCCTTCCCTCATCCGCAACCACCCACCATTGAGAACGACGATGAAACCACGTGCCCGAGACCTCGGACTCCAGTTCGGCCAACTGCAACCCGGCCGCCTCAACGCCATCACCGATGTACCCGGCGTGCGGGTCGGCCATTGCGATATACGCGGCCGAACCGCCGCAGGCCGCGATATCCAGACCGGCGTCACGGTGATCGAACCGCGCCCGGGATCCACCAACCAGCAGCCCTGCTTCGCCGGTCTGCACATCCTCAACGGCAATGGCGATGCCACGGGTCTGGAGTGGATTCGCGAGGCCGGCCTGCTGACCAGCCCGATCGCCTTCACCAATACCCACAGCGTGGGTGTGGTGCGGGACGCCCTGATCGCCCTGGACCGCAAGGACCAGCCCGAGGACGGGCGGCTGTACTGGAACATGCCGGTGGTCCTGGAAACCTTCGACGGCCTGCTCAACGACATCAATGGTTTCCACGTCCATCTCGAGCATGTGGCCGAGGCCCAGGACAACGCCGTGGACGGCCCGGTGACCGAAGGGGCGGTGGGCGGTGGCAGCGGCATGATCTGCCATGAGTTCAAGGGCGGCATCGGCACCGCCTCCCGCCGCCTGAGCGAGGAACAGGGCGGCTGGACGGTGGGCGCCATCGTCCAGGCCAACCATGGTGTCCGCCAGGAACTGCGCGTCGACGGTTATCCGGTGGGCCGCTACATGGAACAGGTGGACTCGCCCTTCCTCAGGGCAAGGCTGCCGCATCCGGGCATGGGTTCGATCGTCGTCTGCCTGGCCACCGATGCGCCGCTGCTGCCGCACCAGTGCACGCGCCTCGCCCAGCGCGCCAGCATCGGCCTGGCCCGTACCGGCGGTGGCACGGAAGACCATAGCGGCGACATCTTCGTCGCCTTCTCCACCGGCAACCGGCAGCTGCCGGCCCCCGCCTACGAGGCCAAGGGCGCGCCGACCTGCGACAACCTGCGCATGGTCAACAATGACCACATCAGCGAGTTGTTCCTCGCCGCAGCCGAGGCCGTGGAAGAAGCCATCATCAATGCGATGCTGGCCTCCCCCACCACCGAGGGCAACGGTCACCGGGTGCCGGGACTGGATGTCGAGACCCTGACCCGCGCCCTGCACCAGGCCGGCTGGCCGGGCGCCAAGCCGGCATGACGCGCTAGCCACGAGCCGGAAGCCCCGTAGGAGCGAGCTTGCTCGCGAAATGAGCCCCTTCGCCAGCAAGCTGGCTCCTGCAGAAGTTCCCTACCGGCCTTTGCTGGTACTAGAGCTCCCCGTACAGCCGGTCGCTGACCAGCATGTGTCCAGGTGCGTGGGTGATGTAGAGCTCGGGCTCGGCTTCGGCGAGAACCGCCTGGGGGGTGACGCCGCAGGCCCAGAACAGCGGGATTTCATCTTCGGCCACCGGCACCGGGTCACCATAGTCCGGGGCGGACAGGTCGCGGATGCCGATCAGCGCCGGGTTGCCGATATGCACCGGCGCGCCGTGGGTCATGGGGAAACGCGCGGTGATCTCGATGGCGCGAACCGCGTCTGCCGCCTTCATCGGACGCATGGACACCACCATCTTGCCGGCCAGGCGTCCGGCCGGACTGGTATCGATGGCGGTGCGGTACATGGCCACGTTGCGCCCAAGTTCGATATGGCGCAGCGGCACACCGGCATCCAGCAGGGCCTGCTCGAAGGAGAAGGAACAGCCGATGGCGAACGCGACGAAGTCCGCCTCCCAGAATTCGCCTATGTCGGTCACTTCCTCGAAGCCCCGTCCGCGGCGGTGGACGCGGTAGCGCGGCAGGTCGCTGCGCACGTCGACGTCCAGGCCGAGCTTCTCGAAATACGGCGAGCCGGGTTCGGTCACGTCGAGCAGCGGGCAGGACCTGGGGTTGAGCACGCAGAAGCGCAGGAACTCGTCCGCCCAGGACTTCTGCAAGATCACCAGGTTGGCCTGCAGGTGGCGCTGGCCGAGGCCGCTGGTGTGGCCGTCGTAGTCCCCGCGGCGGATCAGCCGGCGCAGCTCACGGGGGGCGAGTTTGGCGAGTTCGTGCAGGTCTTGTTTGCTCATGGGCCGGCTCCGTTGGGGACTGGCCGATCTTTTAGTCAGCCGGCCGGCCCGACGTCCAACAAGAATTTTCCGGGGGCGGCCATCGGGAAAATTGAATCAGAGGGAACGCAGGCGTCCCTCGCCCTTCTTCAGCGGGGCCTGGACGAAGCGTTCCTTGCCGACGTTGCCGGCATAGTGCGTCACCACCGCCTTGCTCACTTCCACCACCTCGTCCACCAGCTCCAGCCCGGTGCCGCCGCGCCAGGACACCACCAGCGGCAGGCTCGGCGGCGGCGGGCCGATGCGCAGTATGGTCAGCTCGCCACGCTCCAGTTCCTGGCTCACCAGGGCCGGCGGCAAGGCGCCGATGCCGAAGCCGTCGCGCAACAGGCGGGTCATGGCCGCCACCGAGTTGACGCAGTTCAGGCGCGGCGCCGCCACACCGTTGGCATGCAGCAGGCTGAGCACATCCTGGTGCGGCCGCGAATGCTTGGAGAAGGTCACCACCCGCTCGCTGGCGAGCTCCGCCAGGGTGGCGTAGTCGCGGTGGTAGATGGAACCGGTGGACACTATCCAGCACAGCGGATAGCTGCCCAGTTCGAGGTTGAGCACCGACTCGTGGCGCAACGGGTCGGTCTGGAAGATCAGATCCAGGTAGCCCTTCTGCAACTGCTCGGACAGGTTGCGCGCGGTGTCGGCCATCAGCTCGATCTCCACCGCCGGGAACAGCTCCATCACCCTGGCGACCAGCGGGCTGAGCCAGGTATGGATCACGGTATCCATGGCGCCGATGCGGATGCGCCCCTGGGTGGTGGCGCTGGTATCGATGGACTGCTTGAGCGCATGCATGGTGTCCATCATCTGCTCGGCGTATTCCAGCACCTTGTGCCCTTCGGGCGTCAGGGTCACACCCCGGGAGTCGCGCACGAACAGCTTCACGCCCAGCTCGTCTTCCAGTACGGCAATGCGGCTGGAGATGGACGCCTGGGTACTGAACAGCTTCTCGGCGGTCAAGCGAAAGCTTTTCAGGCGGGCGACCCAGACGAAGGTTTCAAGGAACTTCAGGTTCATGGCGGTTTCCAGCGAGCAAGGGGCCAAGCGGTGCGAAGGTGGAAAGATACAGTAGATTCCAGCACTTCCTGTGCCAGCCAGCCTAGGCGAACGACGAACGCCGTATCCGCCAGGCCGCGCATCATCGATCCGGGCAACTGCATCCGGGTATCGGAATTTCTTATCTCCCGCGGCCGTTTTAATTAGTTGGACGCACTCGCCAGCCCCGCTCAAGAATCCGGCCACAGGCTGCGGGCACCGACTCCGCATCCACCGAATGCTCATACAACGCCAAGAACAGCGATCGGAGAACCCCATGGAAAAACACGCGACCCAAGCGGGCGGCCTGGATGTGGACCAGGGCGGCCATTTCGGCTGGTACCGGGCCCTGAACAAGCAGGAACGACGCACCTTCTGGAGCTGCAAGATAGGCTACGGCCTGGACGGCATGGACACCCAGATGCTCAGCTTCGTCATCCCCACCCTGATCGCCATCTGGGGCATCACCACCGGCGAGGCCGGCTTCATCCACACCCTGACCCTGATTGCCTCCGCCGCTGGCGGCTGGATCGCCGGCATCCTCTCCGACCGCATCGGCCGCGTCCTGACCCTGCAGCTGACGGTACTCTGGTTCGCCTTCTTCACCTTCCTCTGCGGCCTTGCGCAGAACTATGAGCAACTGCTGATCGCCCGCACCCTGATGGGCTTCGGCTTCGGTGGCGAATGGACCGCCGGCGCGGTACTGATCGGCGAAGTGATCAAGGCCAAGGATCGCGGCAAGGCCGTGGGCCTGGTGCAGTCCGGCTGGGCCATCGGCTGGGGCATGACCGCCATCCTCTACTCCCTGATGTTCAGCCTGCTGCCGCCGGAAGACGCCTGGCGCGCGCTGTTCCTGCTGGGCCTGCTGCCCGCCCTGTTCGTCATGGTGGTGCGTCGCCTGGTGAAGGAACCGGAAATCTACAAGGAAGCGCAGAAGCACAACCAGGGCGCGGAGCACGTCAGCTTCTATGAGATCTTCGCCCCGGGCATGCTCAGCATCACCCTGCGCGCCTCCTTGCTGACCACTGGCGCCCTGGGTGGCTACTACGCCATCACCTCCTGGCTGCCGACCTTCCTCAAGACCGAGCGTGGCCTGACTGTCCTGGGCACCGGCGGCTACCTGGCCATGGTCATCGTCGGCTCCTATGTCGGCTACGTGATCAGCGCCTTCCTCACCGACCTGATCGGCCGCAAGAAGAACTTCATCCTCTTCGCCGTCGGCTCCTTCGTCGTGGTCCTGCTCTACACCCAACTGCCGGTGAGCAACGCCGCCATGCTCTGGCTGGGCTTCCCCCTGGGCTTCTTCGCCTCGGGCATCTTCAGCGGCATGGGCTCCTTCCTCACCGAACTCTTCCCCACCCGCATCCGTGGTTCGGGCCAGGGCTTCTGCTACAACTCGGGCCGCGCCATCGCCGCGCTGTTTCCCATGCTGATCGGCATGATCAGCGAGCATGTCCCGCTCAGCCTGGGCATCGGCGGGTTCGCCGCGGTGTCCTACGGGGTGGTGATCCTCGCGGCCCTCAGCCTGCCGGAAACCCGCGGCAAGCAACTCGAGATCTGACCGGCAATACCCCTGCTCCCCACTGGCGGCCAGCGCATTGGCCGCCAACGGGACGGCTTTGCCTCCATGAAAACCCTCCGCGCCCGGACGGGCCCGTACCTGAAGGACTGACCATGAGCAGCCTGCTGTTGAATTGCGATATCGGCGAAAGCTTCGGCGCCTGGACCATGGGCCTGGATGCCGAGGTGATGCCGCTGATCGACTGCGCCAACATTGCGTGCGGCTTCCACGCCGGCGACCCCGGCACCATGCGCCGCACCATCGCCCTGGCGGTGCAGCACCAGGTAAGCATCGGCGCCCATCCCGGCTACCCGGACCTGGTGGGCTTCGGCCGCCGCTCCCTGGCCTGCTCGCCGGCCGAAGTGGAAGACCTGATGCTCTACCAGATCGGCGCCCTCGACGGCCTCTGCCGCGCCCAGGGGGCTCGCGTCAGCTACGTGAAGCCCCACGGCGCGCTGTACCAGGACATGATGCGCGACCCGGCCATACTCGCCGCCGTGATGCGCGCCGTGGCCGCCTATGACGCACAACTGCCGCTGATGCTGATGAGCACCCGCGACAACAGCGCGGCCCAGGCCATCGGCGACGAACACGGCGTGACCCTGTGGTTCGAGGCTTTCGCTGACCGCGCCTATGACGGTGACGGCTACCTGGTGTCGCGCAGCCTGCCCGGTGCGGTGCACCACGACCCCGAGCAGGTGGTGGCCCAGGCCCTCACCCTGGCCCGCGGTGAGCCGCTCCTGGCCAGCGACGGCAGTGACCTGCCGCTGAAGGCCCATACCCTCTGCGTACACGGCGACAACCCGGGCTCGGTTGCCGCTGTCAAACGCATACGTGAAGCGCTGGAGGCCCAATGAGCACCCCGCAACTGCGCATCGAAGTGGCGGCTATCGACGCCTTCATCCTGCGCCTGTTCGAGCGCATCGACGAAGCCAACATGCCCTGGCTGCTGGCCGCCGGCTCCCGCCTGCGCGAAGCCTTCGGCCCCGCCCTGGTGGACCTGGTGCCTTCGTACACCACCCTCCTGCTGCATTACGACATGCAACAGCTGGACCCGCGCCAGGCCCGCGAGCTGATCGCCAGCGCCCTCACCGACCTCAGCCCGGAAACCCGCGCCGGCGGCCGTAGCCACAGCATTCCCACCTGGTACGACCCACGCGTGGGCCCGGACCTGGAGCCCCTGGCACGGCGCAAGAACATGAGTGTGGCGGAGCTGGTGCAACGCCACAGCCAGCGCGAGTACCAGGTGTTCGCCCTGGGCTTCACCCCCGGTTTCGCCTTCATGGGCCTGGTAGAGGAAGCCCTCGCGGCGCCGCGCCTGACCACCCCGCGCAAGCGCATCGCCCCTGGCAGCGTCGGTATCGCCGAGCGCCAGACGGCGGTCTACCCGGTGGAAAGCCCCGGCGGCTGGAACCTGCTGGGGCGCACACCGGTGCGCCTGTTCGACCTCGGCCTGGATGGCTACAGCCTGCTGCAGGCCGGCGACCGGGTGCGCTTCGAGCCCATCGACCACGCCGAATTCATCCGCCTGGGCGGCGACGACACGCCGTTGGAGACCCTGCAATGAGCCTGCGCATCGATAGCAGCACGCCCTTCATCCTGCTCCAGGACAAGGGCCGCTTCGGCTGCCGCCACCTGGGCGTGACCCAGGGTGGTGCCCTGGACTGGGTGTCCATGGGCTGGGCCAACTGGATGTTGGGTAACCACCCGGATGCGGCGGTGGTGGAAATCGGCCTCGGCGGCCTCACCCTGACCTGCCAGCGGGACGGCGCCCTGGCGATCGCCGGCGCCGACCTGGGCGCCAGCCTCGACGGCCAGCCGCTGCCGGCCTGGGGCGCCTTCAAGGTACGCGCCGGGCAGTGTCTGGCCTTCGCCCATCCACGCCAGGGCACCCGCGCCTACCTGGCAGCACCCGGTGGTTTCCTTGGCGAACGTCAGCTCGGCAGCCTGTCGACGATGGCCAGGGAAGAGCTCGGCGGGCTGCACGCCAATGGCAAGGCCCTGGCCAGCGGCGACCAACTGCGCTGGCAGGGCGAAGCCGGCTCGATACGCGACGTACCGCGAGCGGCGATACCCGACCTGGGCGGCGAAGCCCGCCTGGAACTGATCATGGGCGCCCAGGCCGGCGACTTCTCCGGCCAGAGCCTGTTCGACGCCTTCAACACCTCCTGGACCGTGGACACCCGCGCCGACCGCATGGGCGTGCGCCTGCTCGGGCCGGTACTGGAATGCAAGCGCCAGTCGATGATCTCCGAAGGCATCGCCCTTGGCGCCGTGCAGGTACCGCCCGACGGCCAGCCCATCGCCCTGCTCAACGACCGCCAGACCATCGGTGGCTACCCGCGCCTCGGCGCCCTGACCCCCTTGGCCGTCGCCCGCCTGGCCCAATGCCTGCCCGGCGCCAGCCTGCGCCTGGTGCCGACGGTGCAGGAAGCGGCGCATAAGGTGCATCGGGAGGCCCTGACCGCCTGGTGGGGCTGACAATGGGTTGCCTGCTTCTCTTTTGTGGGGGCGATTTCAATCGCTGAGCAGACCGCAGGTCTGCCCTGCTGGTTACGCCAATGGGGCTGCTGCGCAGCCCTTAGCGAATGAATTCGCCCCCACAGGAAAAGCAATCCGCAGTGCCGGGAGTGTCTGGAGGGTTTACCATTGCGCCCTTCTCCCCTTTGCGACCCTCCCCATGACCGAAGCAATCCGCTTGTCCAAACGCGTTATCGAACTGACCGGCTGCTCGCGCCGGGAGGCGGAGCTGTATATCGAGGGCGGCTGGGTCACGGTCGACGGCGAGGTCATGGAGCAGCCCCAGTTCAAGGTGGCGGACCAGGTCGTGGCACTGCTGCCCGGCGCGACGCCTGACCCACTGGAGCCGATGACCCTGCTGCTGAACCAGCCGGCGGGCCTGAGCTTCGAGGCGGCCCAACAGCTGCTCACGCCGGCCAGCCGCTGGCCGGACGACCGTGCCGAGGTGCGCGCGCTTCGCAGCCACTTCGCCCGCCTGACCACCACCCTGCCCCTGCAGCCCAAGGCCAGCGGCCTGCTGGTGCTGACCCAGGACTGGCGCACCCTGCGCAAGCTCAACGAAGACGCCGCCAAGCTGGAGCAGGAGTACGTGGTCGAGGTCACCGGCGAGATGGCGCCGAACGGCCTGGAACGTCTCAAGCACGGCATCAAGGCAAAGGGTGAGGAGCTGCCGAAGGTCAAGGCCAGCTGGCAGAACGAAACCCACCTGCGCTTCGCCCTGAAGAACCCCCGGCCGGGAGTGATCGCCGCCCTGTGCGCAGCCGTCGGCCTGCATGTCGTCGGCATGAAGCGCATCCGCATCGGCGGCGTGCCGATGGGCAAGGTTCCCGTCGGTCAGTGGCGTTACCTGCCGCCGGGCGAACGGTTCTGAGGCCAGGCAGGTCCTCCAACCGCAGGGTGGGCTCTTCCTTGTGGGGGCGACTCAGGCGAATGAGTCGGGAAACTCCTCCCGCAAGGCCCCGGAAATCCACTCCAGGAACCACTCCACATCCGCCGAAGCCGGCCCCGGCGGCGTCAGTAGCTGGTAGCTTTCCAGCGGCACGTCCACATCGATCGCCCGCACCAGTCGCCCTTCCTCCAGCTCCTGCCTGACCAGCACCTCGTTGGCCAAGGCAATACCGCGGCCGCTTTCGGCCAGGGACAGGGCGTAGTCGTTGCTGAGGTAGAGCACATCGGAGCTGACCTGCACGTCCAGGCCGACGCTGGCGAACCAGAGGTTCCACCATTCGCTGTCGTAGTGGATCAGGTCGTGGCGGGCCAGGTCTTCCGGACGCTGGATGGGGCCGCTGCGGGCCAGGTAGTCGGGCGAGCACACCGGGAAGACCCGGGGCTGCATCAAGGTGGCGTGGGTGCCGCTGTACTGGCCGGGCATGCCATAGACGATGCCGAGGTCGGCGCTCTTGCCATCCACCTCGGTGAACGTGGAGTTGGGCTCGATGGCGATCTTCAGGCCCGGACGCATGCGGCTGACCGCTTCCAGCTTGGGCGTCAGCCAGCGCTTGGCGAAGGCCGGCACGGCGAGGATCTTCAACCAGCGCACCGCCCCCTGCCGCGCCACTTCATTGCCGGCGTCGGCGATCTGCGCCAGGGCTGAGCTGATCTTCGCGTAGTACTGGCGCCCGGCCAGGGTGAGCTCCACCCCCCGCGGGGTACGGTCGAACAGTTTCACCCCCAGCCACTCCTCCAGCAGCTTCACGTGGCGGCCTATGGCCGGCTGGGTCACGTGCAGGGCCTTGGAGGCGGCGACGTAGCTGCCGAGCTGGGCGGCGGCCTCGAAGGCGCGCACGGCATTGAGGGGCGGCAAACGGCGGATGGACATGGACTGGGCGGCACCTTCTTGCTGTTAGTTTTTTTAATATCACATGTAAGAAAATTGAGCTTTATAGGCCGCTTTCCCTGCCAGATGATCGGTTCCGAGCACGAAGAACAACAACCTCCCGATCAACTCCCTGTTTACCCCCGACCCATTGCCGGGGCTGCCTAAAACAACAATCGAAAGCCCGTGGGCCAAGGCCCTGCCGCCAGAATACGCGGCCGCCCAACCACGGGGAACAGGAGAAGCAGTGATGAATGCGGTGCATCTTCCGTTGCCCACGGCAGCGGTGTCGGTTCGCGCGGTACGCAAGGTCTATGGCGATCCGCAGAGCGGGCCGGTAGCCCTGAAGAACATCGACCTGGATATCCGGGACAACGAGTTCTTCACCCTCCTCGGCCCTTCCGGCTGCGGCAAGACCACCCTGCTGCGGATGATCGCCGGGTTCGAGTTCCCCAGCGCCGGGGAAATCCTCCTCTACGGTGAGAACATCGCCGACCTGCCGCCCTTCCGGCGTCCGGTCAACACCGTGTTCCAGCACTACGCGCTATTCCCCCACATGACCATCGGCGAAAACCTCGCCTTCGGCCTCGAGTCCCATCCCATGGGACAGCGCATGAGCCGCGCCCAGGTCGCCGAGCGGGTCCGCGAAATGCTCGCCCTGGTGCAGATGGAGCGCTTCGCCGAGCGCCGCCCCAGCCAGCTTTCCGGCGGCCAGCAGCAGCGCGTGGCCCTGGCCCGCGCCCTGGCGCCGCACCCCAAGGTGCTGTTGCTGGACGAGCCGCTGTCGGCCCTGGACCTCAAGCTGCGCCAGGCCATGCGCGAGGAGCTGAAGAGCATCCAGGCGCGCACCGGCATCACCTTCATCTTCGTCACCCATGACCAGGAAGAAGCGCTGGCCATGTCCGACCGCATCGCCGTGCTTTCCGAAGGGCAGGTGCAGCAGGTAGGCCGCCCGGACGAAATCTACGAACGGCCGCGTAACCGCTTCGTGGCGGACTTTATCGGCGAGACCAACTTCATCGGAGCGCGACTGCTGCAGCTGGAGAACGGCCAGGCGGTCTACCAGGGGCCGGGCGGCAAGCCGTTCCGCGCGGCAGTTCACGAGGGTGCGATCCCCGGGCAGGAGGTCTGCCTGTCGATCCGGCCGGAGCGCCTGCATCTGGTGGAGCCGGCCCAGAACGGCGCCATCCCCTGCCGCATCGACAACCAGGTCTACCTGGGGACGGACCTGTACTACCACGTCAGCCTCGCCGACGGCAGCCGCCTGACCGTGCGCACGCCCAACCGTGCCGGCCAGGGCCAGCGCTTCCGCGCCGGCGAAGCCGCCGCCCTGCTGCTCGATCCGGACAGCGCCAGCGTACTGCTGGACTGAACTCGCCACCCGACACCGGTCCATCGCCATGACTCCAGCAATCCAACCGCCCGGCGCCCTCCTGGCGCGCCGCCAGGCCATGCAGAGCTTCCTCGGCGTGTCACCCGCCCTGGTCGCCATCGGTCTGTTCCTGATCCTGCCGATCCTGATAGTGGTCGCCTACTCGCTGATGGAGGCCAACCCCTACGGCGGGGTCAACCGCGTCTTCAGCACCGAGTCCTACCTGTCGCTGCTGTTCGAGCGCCAGCTGGACGACAGCCTGGCCTTCGCCGACTCCTACCTGGTCATCGCCCTGCGCTCGGTGGGCGTCGCTGCCGCGACCACCGCCATCACCTTGCTGGTGGGCTTCCCGGTCGCCGTCTGGCTGGCCATGCAGCCGGCGCACCGGCGCGGGCTGCTGATCTTCCTGATCACCGTGCCCTTCTGGGCCAACCTGCTGATCCGCACCTACGCCTGGATACTGCTGTTGCGAGGCACCGGCGTGGTGAACAACAGCCTGATGGGGCTCGGGCTGATCGACCAGCCGCTGCAGCTGCTCTACACCGAAGGTGCGGTGCTGCTGGGGCTGGTCTACACCTACGCGCCCTTCGTGGTGCTGCCCATCTACGCCTGCCTGGAGAAGATGGACATGCGCCTGCTGGAAGCCGCCCAGGACCTCTACGCCGGGCGCCTGCGCACCCTGCGCAAGGTGGTGCTGCCCATTGCCAGGCCGGGCATCCTCGCCGGCGCCATCCTCACCTTCGTGCCCTGCCTCGGCGCCATGATCGCCCCGGAACTGCTGGGCGGCGGGACGAAGATGATGCTCGGCAACCTGATCTTCCGGCAGTTCAGCGATGCCCGTAACTGGCCCTTCGGCGCCGCCCTGTCCCTGGTGCTGATGGCAGCGGTGATGCTGGTCCTGACCGTCTATGCGCTGCGCGCCGAACGCCAGCGCCTCGCCCGCGGAGGTGTGTGATGCTGCGTCTGTTCGGCAAGGCCCGCCTGGGCGTGCAGGATTTCCCCGGCTTCGGCGGCTTCAGTTTCCTGTTCTATGTCTATCTCTACGCGCCGATCCTGGTGCTGGTGATCTTTTCCTTCAACGCCAACCAGTCCGCCACCATCTGGACCGGCTTCAGCCTCGACTGGTACCGCGCCGCCTTCGCCAACCAGGCGCTGCGCCAGGCCGCCGGCAACAGCCTGCTGATCGCCATCTGCGCCAGCCTGGCGGCCACCGCCATCGCCACCCTGGCGGCCCTCGGCACCTCGCGGGGCGCGCGCTTCAAGGGCCTGCGCCTGTCCATCGGCGCCATCATGCTGCCGCTGGTACTGCCGGAGATCGTGGTCGGCGTCGCCACCCTGGCGCTGTTCTCGACCCTCGGCCTGTCGCTCGGCTACGGCAACCTGATCATCGCCCACACGGTGTTCTGCATCCCCTTCGCCTACCTGCCGATCCGCGCCCGGCTGGACGACATGGACCTGTCCCTGGAGCAGGCCGCGGCCGACCTCTACGCCGGCCAGTGGCGCACCTTCCGCAAGGTCACCCTGCCCTTGCTGATGCCGGGGATCGTCTCGGGGCTGATGCTGGCCTTCATCGTCTCGCTGGATAACTTCGTGATCTCGATGATGGTGTCGCAGGCCGGCACCACCACCCTGCCGATCTTCATCTTCGGCCTGCTGCGCATGGGCGTGACGCCCGATGTGAACGCGGTTTCCACCTTGATCCTCGGGGTTTCGGTGTTGTTCGTGACCCTGTCCTACCTGCTCGGCAAGAAAAAACACTGAACTGGAGAGCCAACCCATGAACGCAGTGATGAAAACCCTGGGCGCCGGCCTGGCGCTGGGCCTGAGTGTCGGTGCACAGGCCGAAGGCCAACTGAACGTGGTGAGCTGGAGCGGCTATTTCTCGCCGCAGATCCTGGAGAAGTTCCAGAAGGAAACCGGCATCAAGGTCACGGTGGACTCCTACGATTCCAACGAGACCCTGCTGGCCAAGCTCAAGCAGGGCGACACCGGCTACGACCTGGCCATCCCCTCCCACCAGTTCGTGCCGATCCTGGTCCAGGAGAACCTGCTGGAGCGCTTCGACCCGGCGCAGCAGCCCTACTACGCCAGTATCGTCGACAACCTGAAGAAGCCGACCTGGGACCCGGAGGGTGCCTATGCGGTGCCCTTCATCTGGGGCACCACCAGCGTGGTCGTCGACACCGACACCTACAAGGGCCCGCTCGACAGCTACTCGGTGCTGTTCCAGCCGCCGGCTGAGCTGCAAGGCAGGATCAATATGTTCGACTCGGCCAGCGAGGTGATAGATGCCGCCAGCGTCTACCTGGACATCCCGCTGTGCAGCGAAGACCCCAAGCAGATGCAACAGGTGCTGACCCTGCTGAAAACCCAGAAGCCCTTCGTCAAGACCTACAGCTCCAAGGCCGGCTCCATCCGCGAGAACCTGGCCTCGGGCGAGATCGACATGTCGCTGTTCTGGGGCGGTTCGTCCATGCGCGCCCGGGAGATGAAACCGAGCCTGCGCTACCTCTACCCGAAGGAAGGGGTACTGGCCTGGGTCGACAACCTGGTGATCCCCAAGGGTGCGCGCAACCCGGATAACGCCAAGCGCTTCATCGCCTTCCTGAGCCAGCCGGAAAACGCCGCGCTGACCCAGAACTTCCTCAAGCACCAGAGCCCGATCAAGGGTGTGGAGCCCTACCTGGACGCCAGCCTGAAGGACGCCCCCGAGCTGCACATTCCCGATGGCACCAAGGTGCTGTTCAGCAAGACCTGCGGCGAAGGCGCCATCCGCCTGGCCGACCGCGTCTGGACCAGCCTGATGCGCTGAGTCGCCCCGCCCCCGCCCGTTCGGGCGGGGCTTCCCGCAACCCGCCGTTCGCCCAAGGCAAAACCATGAGCAATCAGAACCAACCCATCAGTGAGCTGGTGCAGCTGCCGGCCCACCAGCTTTCCCTGCACATCCGCCAGCGCCAGGTGTCCTGCCGCGAGGTGATGCAGGACTACCTGGCCCATATCGAGCGCTTCAACCCGCGGGTGAACGCCCTGGTCAGCCTGCAACCGGCCGAGCGACTGCTGGCCGAGGCCGACCAGCGCGACGCCGAGCTGGCCCGTGGCGACTACCAGGGCTGGATGCACGGCCTGCCCCACGCGGTGAAGGACCTCTCCCTCACCCGCGGCATCCGCACCACCCTGGGCTCGCCGTTGTACCGCGACCATGTTCCCGAGCGTGACGGCATCATGGTCGAGCGCCTGAAGGCTGCTGGCGCCATCATCATCGGCAAGAGCAACACCCCGGAATTCGGCCTGGGCTCGCAGACCTACAACCCGCTGTTTGGCGCCACCGGCTGCGCCTACGACCCGACCCGCACCGCCGGCGGCAGCAGCGGCGGCGCAGCGGCGGCCCTGGCCATGCGCCTGGTACCGGTGGCCGACGGCAGTGACATGATGGGCTCTCTACGCAACCCAGCGGCCTTCAACAACATCATCGGTTTCCGTCCGTCCCAGGGCCGGGTGCCCTTCGACGACGCCGCCGACCTGTTCCTCGATCAGCTGGGCTACGAAGGCCCCATGGGCCGCAACACCCGCGACGTCGCCCTGCTGCTTTCGGTGCAGGCCGGCGGCGACCCTCGCTCGCCGCTGTCCATCGCCGAAGGCGGCCAGGACTTCGCCGGTGCCCTGCAACGGGATTTCCAGGGCGCCCGTCTCGGCTGGCTGGGGGATTTCGACGGTTACCTGCCGATGGAACGCGGCGTGCTGGAGCTCTGCCGTGCGTCCTTCAAGGACTTCCAGGCCCTGGGCTGCGAGATCGACGAAGCCCGGCCGGACTATTCCATGGCCAGGCTCTGGGACACTTGGCGTACCCTGCGCCATTGGCAGGTGGCCAGCTCGCTCGGAGGCTTCCACGCCGACCCGGCCAAGCGCGAGCTGCTGAAACCGGAAGCCATCTGGGAGGTGGAAAACGGCCTGCGCCTGTCGGCCATGGACGTGTCCCGCGCCTCGGCCGCGCGCACCGACTGGTACCGCGCCATCAGCCGCCTGTTCGAGCGCTACGACTACCTGCTGCTGCCCAGCGCCCAGGTCTTCCCCTTCGACAAGCAGGTCCACTGGCCGCAGGAAATTGCCGGCCGGACCATGGATACCTACCACCGCTGGATGGAAGTGGTGATCCCCGGCACCCTCTCCGGCTGCCCAGTGGCCAACGTACCGGTGGGCTTCGACAGCCGTGGCCTGCCCATGGGGCTGCAGATCATCGGACCGCACCAGGCCGACCTGGCCGTCCTGCAACTGGCCCATGCCTATGAGCAGGCCAGCGGCTGGACGCGGCATGCGCCGGGGTGTCTGGCGGTTTGAACGGATGGACCTGAAGGGTGGGCCGGGATTCGGTCCTTGTGGGGGCGAATTCATTCGCCATGGGCTGCGAAGCAGCCCCTGGGAGTTTGCAGGGCAGGCCTCCGGCCTGCTCAGCGACTGAAGTCGCCCCCACAGTGGATCGCGCTTAATCGATTCCTCGGCGCCAAGTCCAGCTCCGCTGGTGGATATGAAATGTGCTTTCCACCCAGAGCAGAAGGCTCAGGCCGCCTTCGCCTGCTTCAACTGGCGCCCTCGGGCCTCCATCTGCTGTCCCAGTTCTTCCAGCTTGACCTTGCCCAGCAGCTTGGCGGCCTTCGGGAACATTTCCTTCTGTTCCTCGTCCAGGTGGTGCTCGATCAGTTCCTTGAGGACCTCACCCGACCGGAGAAGGGAACGGAGCCGGGGTCGGTCTTGAGCAGGTCGGGGATGACCAGGGCGTCCACGGTGCGGAAGTACTGCTGATCCTGCTTGAGTAGCTCGATGGCATTCATTGCGAACTCCCGATTGCATGGGGCGAATACAGGAAAACTGACTCCCCTTGTCCTCCGGGAGTTCGTGCGATTTCTCAAGATTGATATTTTTATGTTTAATAACAACACCTTGAAAAATATATTCAAGAAACAACTTTAACTTCATCAACCAGCGCCGCTGCACATTCCCCGCTGGCTTCGGCACAGCGCCGGCAGCTGTCCATACACTCGCCGCAAAGTCCCCGGCAACGCCTGACCGCCTTGCGCTCCGCCTCGCTCCTGATCATGAGAAATTCGGTGATGCAGAGCGAGCAGGCCACAAGGCAGCGGCTGCAGGCTTCGCTATGCGGGTCCACGCTCACCTCCCTCCCGCCTGGCGCAGCCGCTCGTAGTAATACGGCAGCTGCAGCAGGGCATGACGCGCCGCGGCCTGGCGCACTTCGTTGCGTTCGCCGCGAAAGCGCAGGGTCTCGCTGACCACGCCTTCGTGGTCGTTGATCCGCATGGCGCAGGCGAAACACTGCACGCCGTCCATGCCACCGTCGGCCTCGGCCAGGCCGGTGTTGGCCAGGGCGATATCTGCCTGACTGGCCTGCAAGGCACCCACCGCCATTTCGCGGGTGACCTCCTCGCTGGTCAGGCCGTAGCGCTCGATGGTCTGTTCATGCACGCCCAGGCAGGCCTGCTTGGCCCGGGGCGAATAGACCACATAGCCACTGTCCAGCACCGCGCCGCCACCGGAGACTTCCGCCACCAGCGAGGCCATCAGCCCGGCGGTGCAGGATTCAGCGGTCACCAGGGTGAGCCTGTACTTCCCCAGGAAGTTCACCACCTGCTCGATCTCGCGCATCTCCATCCCTCCTCTGCGACAGGCCTGCCTTGTCTTATGGAAGGCCTGACCGCGGGCAAAGTTCAGCCTATCGAGGGATGGACCGACGGACAGAAAAAAAGTCGAACCATCTGCCCGGCGGGTCAGTCAGGACTGATGTGGGGTCCGAAAAGATCGGCACCACGAGAAGGCGCCTGTACGGCTGGCGGGAGCCAGATAGCAGGGAGTCGGCGCGCGCGTCCGCAAGGTCCGGTAGAAGTCTTGCCGACCGAGGGGACCGCAGAACAAGGACCAGAAAAATCGGAGCACACCATGGGAACTGCCGTAGCCACGGCCCGCATCGATGAGGTCGCATCCCCCAGCGCCAAACCCAGGGCCGAACTGCACCTGGGCAGCTTGCAAGCCAGCAAGAAGCGCATCCTGTTCGTCACCTCCGAACTCGCCGACCTGGTGAAGGTGGGCGGCCTCGGCGATGTGTCGGCGGCCCTGCCCAAGGCCCTGTCGTCACGCCACGACATCCGCGTGCTGATTCCCGGTTACCGGCAGGTGCTGGAAGCCGGCCTGCCGATCCGCATCATCGGCCAGGTCGGCGGCCTCGCCGCCCTGCCCCCTTGCCGCATCGGCCGCCTGGACCTGCCCGACGGGCTGATCGTCTACCTGCTGATCTGCCCCGAGCTCTACGAGCGCGAAGGCACGCCCTACGGCGACGGCCATGGCCACGACTGGCCGGACAACCATATCCGCTTCGCCCGCCTGGGTCTGGCGGCCGCCGAGATCGCCGCCGGCACCGCCTGCATCAGCTGGTGCCCGGAACTGGTCCACGCCAACGACTGGCCGGCGGCCCTGGCCCCGGCCTACATGGCCTGGCGCGGCCTGCGCACGCCCACTGTGTTCACCATCCACAACCTGGCCTACCAGGGCATCTGCGACCTGCAGAGCAGCCCCGAGCTGGCCCTGCCACCCGAGGCACTCAGCCACGAGGCCCTGGAGTTCTACGGCAAGCTGTCCTTCCTCAAGGGCGGTATCGCCTACGCCAGCCACGTGACCACGGTGAGCGAGACCTATGCCCAGGAGATCACCACCGCCGACTTCGGCTGCGGCCTGGAAGGCATGCTCCAGGGCAAGGTCGCCGAAGGCCAGCTCAGCGGCATTACCAACGGCATAGACGAAAGCTGGGAGCCGGGCAGCGACCCGCACCTGGTGGAAGGCTTCGGCGTCCATCAGTGGCAAGGCAAGCGCGCCAACGCCGAACATGTGCAGCAGCTGTTCCAGCTGGACGATGTCGACGGCCCGTTGTTCGCCGTGGTCTCGCGCCTGGTCCAGCAGAAAGGCATCGACCTGACCCGCGAAGTGGCCGAGCACATAGTCGCCGAGGGCGGCCGCATCGCCGTGATCGGCCAGGGCGAGCCGGAACTGGAGCAGGCCATGGTCGAACTGGGCGAACGCCACCCCGGCCGCATCGGCGTACAGATCGGCTTCAACGAAACCGACGCCCGACGCATCTACGCCGGCAGCGACTTCCTGCTGATGCCCTCGCGCTTCGAACCTTGCGGCCTGAGCCAGATGTACGCGCAGTGCTTCGGCTCACTGCCCATCGCCCGGCGCACCGGTGGCCTGGCCGACACCATCGAAGACGGCGTGACCGGTTTCCTCTTCGACGATCCGACGGTCGATAGCTACCTGGACGCCCTGCAGCGTGCCCTGGCCGTCTACCACCACCCGCAGCTGTTCGATGCCATGCGCTGCAAGGCGATGGCCTCGCCGCTGTACTGGGAGGAGTCGGTCGCCCCCTACGACGAGCTCTACCTGCGCCTGCTGGGCGACGTTCGCGAGGTCGGGGGCCAGGACTGATGACCGCCCCGCAACGCCACGGCGCCAGGTTGCTGGATGCCGAACGCGTGCTCTTCGCTCTCTGGGCGCCTGACTGCCGTGCAGTCGCGGTGGAAATGCAGGACGGCTCGCTGCACCCCTTGCAGCCCGAGGACGGTGGCTGGTTCGATGGCGAGCTGGCGTGCCGCGCGGGCGGCGGCTACCGCTTCCTGGTCAATGGCGACCTGCGGGTGCCGGACCCGGCTTCGCGCCAGCAGCTGGGCGATGTCCACGGTTTCAGCATTGTCGTGGACCCTTCCCGCTACGCCTGGCGCACACCCGGCTGGTGCGGCCGGCCCTGGCATGAGGCGGTGATCTACGAACTGCACGTGGGCCTGCTCGGTGGTTTCGCCAAAGTCGAGGCCTACCTGCCGGCCCTGCGCGACCTGGGCGTGACAGCCGTGGAGCTGATGCCCCTGGGGGAGTTCCCCGGCAAGCGCAACTGGGGCTACGACGGCGTGCTGCCGTTCGCCCCGGAGTCCTCATACGGCACGCCGAACGAGCTGCGCAGCCTGGTGGACCGCGCCCACGAGCTGGGCCTGATGGTGCTGGTGGACGTGGTCTACAACCACTTCGGTCCGGAGGGCAATTACCTCGGCCACTATGCCAGTGAGTTCTTCCGCGCCGACCGGCAGACGCCCTGGGGCGCGCCCATCGACTTCCGCCGTAAGGCGGTGCGCGACTTTTTCGTCGAGAACGCCCTGATGTGGCTGGAGGACTACCGCATGGACGGGCTGCGCCTGGACGCGGTGCACGCCATCCGCGACCGCGCGTTCATGCTGGAACTGGCTGCCAGGGTACGCGCCGGGCTGCTGCCCGGCCGCCATGTGCACCTGGTCCTGGAGAATGAGCGCAACGAGGCCAGCCTGATGCGGCAAGGCTACGACGCCCAGTGGAACGACGACGGCCATAACGCCCTGCATGTGCTGCTCACCGGTGAACACGAGGGCTACTACGCCGACTATGCGCAGGCTCCCGCCACCCAGCTGGCCCGCTGCCTGGGCGAAGGCTTCGCCTTCCAGGGCCAGGGCAACCGGCATGGTTCTGCCCGCGGCGAACCCAGCGCGCACCTGCCGCCCACCGCCTTCGTGCTGTTCCTGCAGAACCACGACCAGGTGGGCAACCGCGCCTTCGGCGAACGCCTGCCGGTGCTGGCCGACCTTGACGCGCTCAAGGCCGCCACCGCGCTGCTCCTGCTCTCGCCCATGGTGCCGCTGCTGTTCATGGGCGAGGAATGGGGCTCGGCCCAGCCTTTCCTGTATTTCACCGATCACCCCGACAAGCTGGGTCGCGCGGTGCGCGATGGCCGACGCGACGAGTTCGCAGAGTTCTCGGCCTTTGCCGATGCCGCGCTGCGCGAGGCCATTCCCGACCCCAACTCGTCGCGGACCTTCGACAGCAGCCTGCCCGACCTGGACCCGGCCCACCAGTTGCGCCACCGCGAATGGCTAGCGCTGTACCGCGAGCTGCTGCGCCTGCGCCACCTGTGGATCGTCCCGCGTCTACCCGGCTGCCGCCCCCTGGGCGCCAGGGTGCTTGGTTCCCACGCGGTGGCCGCCGCCTGGCGCCTGGGCGATGACAGCCGCCTGCATATCGCCCTCAACCTCGGCGCGTCTCCGGTACCCTTCGACAGGGCTCCGGCCAATGCCGAGCTGCTCCATGCCCACCGGGTGGACGGGCTCGACCTCGCCGAGCACCGCCTGCCGCCGCGCAGCGCCCTGGTACTGCGGGAGAGCGCGCCATGAGCGATGCGCAACTGGCCAGCCTGGCCAGCGCCGCAGGCCTCCTGCTGGACTGGGTGGATGCCGGCGGCCGGCCCCAACGGATCAGCCCGGAGGCCCAGCGCATGCTGCTGGAAGCCCTTGGCTTCGCCGCCCAGAGCCCGCAGCAGATCGCCGGCAGCCTGGCGGCGATCGAGGCGCGCCGGCACAGCGGCTGGCCCGGCGCCCTGGTCACCCTGGACCAGGGCGAAGTGCTGTCCCTGGCCGACGGCCAGCGCCCCGGCCAGTCCTACCAGCTGCGCCTGGAGGACGGCCGCCTGCTGGATGGCCGCCTGGATGCCGATGGCCGCCTCGTCGCGCCGAATACCTGCGGCTACCACCAGTTGGCCATTGGCGAGCACCAGCTCTGCCTGGCGGTGGCGCCGCCCGCCTGCCAGGGCGTGATGGAGCTGGCGGAACGCCAACGCATCTGGGGCCTGGGCGCGCAGCTCTATGCCCTGCGCCGCCCCGGTGACGGTGGCCTGGGCGACACCCGCGCCCTGGAAGACCTGGCCCGCAGCGCCGCCGCCAAGGGCGCCGATGCCCTGGCCATCAGCCCGGTACATGCCCTGTGCAGCGCCAACGGCCAGCAGTACAGCCCCTACTCGCCCTCCAGCCGGCTGCACTTCAATGTGCTGCACGCGGCGCCGGCCAGCGTGCTGGGCGAGGCAGCAGTCGCCCGGGCGCTGGAAATCACCGGCCTGGGGTCGCAGTTCGCCCGCCTGGAAGCCCTCCCGCTGATCGACTGGCCGGCGGTAGCGCGCGCTCGCCAGACGCTGCTACGCCAGCTCTATCGCGACTTCAACGAAGACAACGGGCCGCTGCACCACGACTTCGAGCGCTTCCGCGAACGCGGTGGCGACGCCCTGTTGCTGCACAGCCGCTTCGAGGCCCTGCACCGGCACATGCTGGACAGCCGCCTGCCCGGCGACTGGCGACTCTGGCCGGAGCACCTGCGCAACCCGCAGCACGCCGCGGTGCAACGCTTCGCCGTGGAGCACGCGGCGGAAATCGAATTCCACGCGTTCAGCCAATGGCTGATCGCCCGCTGTCTGGAGCGCGCGCAGATCAGTGCGGTGAGCGCCGGCATGCGCATCGGCCTGATCGCCGACCTGGCGGTGGGTGCCGATTGTGCCGGCAGCCAGGCCTGGGCCTGCCAGGACGAGTTGCTGCCCATGGTCACCGTGGGCGCACCGCCGGATATCCTCAACCGTTCCGGGCAGAACTGGGGGGTCTGGGCCTTCTCGCCGCAGGGCCTCAGGGGGCAGGGTTTCCGCGCCTTCA
Source organism: Pseudomonas sp. BN417 (assembly GCF_029871205.1). Taxonomy (GTDB): domain Bacteria; phylum Pseudomonadota; class Gammaproteobacteria; order Pseudomonadales; family Pseudomonadaceae; genus Metapseudomonas. The sequence goes on from NZ_SSOJ01000141.1 coordinate 50,669, forward strand.
TCCAGATGCTGCGGGCCAGCTTCAGCTATTCCGGCGGCATCCGTATCGACCACGTGATGAGCCTGCAGCGGCTCTGGGTGATTCCCCAGGGCGCACCGCCGGATGCCGGCGCCTACCTGCAGTTCCCCTTCCGCGACCTGCTGCGCCTGCTGGCCCTGGAATCCTGGCGCCACCAGGCCCTGGTGATAGGCGAGGACCTGGGCACTGTGCCCGAGGGGCTGCGCGAAGAGCTCGCGCGGCGCCAGGTCCTGGGCATGCGTGTACTGCTGTTCGAACAACGCGACGGCCGTTTCATCCCCCCCGAGCACTGGCCAGACAACGCCCTGGCCACCACCAGCACCCACGACCTGCCCAGCCTGCAGGGCTGGTTCCAGGGCCGCGATGTCGAATGGCGGCTCAAGGCCGGCCACAGCGTCCCGGAGCAGGCCCGAGCAGACCTGGACGAGCGCCAGCGCGAATGCCATGCGCTGGTGGCCGCGCTACGCCAGCAAGGCCAGCTGTCCGTCCACGAGTGCAGCCTGGAGGCCTGTGTCGAAGGTTGTATCGGCTACGTCGGCGAAACCCCGGCGCCCCTGGTGCTGCTGCCCCTGGAGGACGCTCTTGGCGAATTGGAGCAACCCAACCTGCCGGGACCGGGGGATGTGCACCCGAACTGGCGGCGGCGCTGGCCGGTGGCGGCCGCCGAGCTGCTCGACCAGCCCCTTGCCCGGCGCCACCTCGACCGCCTGGTGGAAAGCCGCGCGATCCAGCGGGGGCCCGAACATGACTGACCTGCGCGCCACTCTGCGCTTGCAATTCCACCGCGGCTTCACCCTGGACGACGCCGTGCCCCTGGTACCGTACTTCGCCCACCTGGGCGTCAGCCATGTCTATGCCTCGCCGCTGCTCTGCGCCCGCCCCGGCTCCAGCCATGGCTACGACGTGGTGGACCCGACGCGGATCAATCCGGAACTCGGCGGCGAAGCCGCACTGGAACGCCTGGTCGAGGCCCTGCGGCGGCAGCGCATGGGGCTGATCCTCGATGTGGTCTCCAACCACATGGCGGTGGGCGGCGACGGCAATCCCTGGTGGCTCGATGTGCTCGAGTGGGGCACCGCAAGCCCCTACGCCAGCTTCTTCGACATCCAGTGGCAGTCTCCAGACCCGCTGCTCCATGGCCAACTGCTGGCGCCCTTCCTGCGCAGCGACTACGGCGAGGTGCTGGCCGCCGGCGAGGTGCCGCTGGTGTTCGATGCCGAAAAGGGCAGCTTCCATGCCCGGCATTTCGAGCACCGCTTCCCCATCTCGCCGCCCAGCTATGGCGAAATCCTGCGCAGCTGCGGCGCCCCGGAGCTGTCCGCCCTGGCCCAGGGCTTCGACCGCCTGGCCGGCGCGCGGGATGCCCGGCGCCAGGCCGTCGAGCTGCAGCAGAGCCTGGCACTGCTGGCCCGCGACGAGCGCCACACGCTGGCCCTGGAGCGCGGCCTGGCGCTGTACCGCAGTGACAGTGAGGCCGGGCTGCAACGCCTGCATCGGCTGCTGGAACGCCAGCCCTACCGTATCGCCAGCTGGCGCACCGCCGCCGACGACATCAATTGGCGGCGCTTCTTCGATATCAATGAGCTGGGCGGCCTGCGGGTGGAGCGCCAGGACGTCTTCGAGGCCACCCACGCCAAGGTCTTCGAGCTGATCGAGCGGGGCCTGGTGGACGGACTGCGCATCGACCACGTCGACGGCCTGGCCGATCCGCGCAGCTACTGCCGTCGTCTGCGGCGCAGGGTCCGTGCCCTGCTGGCCAAGAGTCCGCCGGCATTGGCGGGAAGGCACTTCCCCATCTACGTCGAAAAGATCCTCGCCCACGGCGAGCGCCTGCCCGGCGACTGGGATGTCGACGGCAGTACCGGCTACGAATTCATGAACCAGGTGTCGCTGCTGCAGCACGACCCGCTTGGCGAAATGCGCCTCTGCGCGCTGTGGAAAGCCGTCAGCGGACGCAGTGGCGACTTCCTCGAAGAAGCACGGGAGGCGCGCCGGGCCCTGCTGGCCAGCTCCCTGGCCGGCGACCTGGAAACCGTGGCCCAAGGCCTGCTGCAGATCGCCCGGGGCGATATCGCCACCCGCGACCTGACCCTGGGCGCCATCCGCCGGGCGCTGCTGGAGCTGATCGTGCATTTCCCCGTCTACCGCACCTATGCCGGCGCCTGCGGTCGCTCCGAGCAGGATGCCGAATACTTCCAGCAGGCGCTGGACGGCGCCCGTGGCAGCATCGGCGAAGCCGACCGGCCACTGCTGGACTACCTGGACCGCTGGCTCGGCGGCGACCCCCAGCGCGCCCTGCCGCCAGGCCCGCAGCGGCGCTTGCGCCGGCAGATGCTGCGGCGCTTCCAGCAGCTCACCTCGCCGGCCGCCGCCAAGGCGGTGGAGGACACCGCCTGCTACCGCTCGGTGGTGCTGCTTTCGCGCAACGACGTGGGCTTCGACCCGCAACGGTTCAGCGCCCCGCTGGCGGACTTCCACCGCTGCTGCGCCGCGCGCGCGGCGAGTTTCCCCGACAACCTGCTGGCCACCGCCACCCACGACCACAAGCGTGGCGAAGACAGCCGCGCGCGCCTGGCAGTACTGAGCGAGCGGGCCAGCTGGTTCGTCGAGGCGGTGCACGCCTGGCGGCGCCTGGCCGCCCCCTGGCGCCGGGCCGGTGACGAGGGCCAGGGGATCGCCCCGGCCGACGAGATTACCCTCTACCAGTGCCTGCTGGGCAGTTGGCCCCCCGGGCTCGACCTGGAGGATGCCGCAGGCCTGCAGCACTACCTGGAGCGCCTGGTGCGCTGGCAGGAAAAGGCCCTGCGCGAAGCGCGCCTGCGCAGCAGCTGGAGTGCCCCCAACCAGGCCTACGAGAACGCCTGCCGGGACTTCCTGGTACGCCTGATGCAAAGCGAACAGGCGCGCGCCCTGCGCCAGGAGCTCGCCGCCGCGGCCACCGCCCTGGCCCCGGCGGGCGTCCTCAACAGCCTGGCCCAGTGCCTGCTGCGGATGACCACGCCGGGAATCCCCGACCTCTACCAGGGCACCGAGTTCTGGGACTTCAGCCTGGTGGACCCTGACAACCGCCAGCCCGTGGACTATCCGGGATGTATCGCTGCCCTCTGCAACCTGGACGAGCCCCGCGCGCTGATCGCGTCCTGGCGCGACGGCCGCATCAAGCAGCGGCTGATCGCCACCGTGCTGAACCTGCGCCAGGCCCAGCCGCAGCTGTTTCGCGAAGGCGACTACCAGCCGTTGGAAGTGGAGGGCGAGCACGCCGAACGGGTCCTGGCCTTCGCCCGCAGCCATGCCGGCCGCAGCCTGCTGGTGGTGGTGCCGCGCCTGGCGGCGCCGCTGCTGGATGGCCAGGATCAGCCCCTGGTGCCGCCGCAGCGCTGGGGCGACACCCATGTGCGCCTGCCCCGGGCCCTGCGTGCCGGACACTTCACCGGCAGCTTCTCCGCCCGCGAGCTGATCCCGTCGCGGGGCAGCCTGGCCCTCGGGGAGCTCCTGGCGGAATTTCCAGTCAACCTGTTGTTCTTCACCCCTTCGAGCCGGGAGCCGCAGCCATGAGCAAGAACGAGGAACGCATCCGCGAACTCGCCTACCAGATCTGGGAGTCCGAGGGCCGCCCGCAAGGCCAGGCTGCCCGCCACTGGGAGATGGCCTGCGTGCTGGTCGACGCCGAAACCGAAGAGCCGGTGAAGGCGCCTCCCCGGGCGCGGCGCATCAGCAAGCCGAAGACGATGAGCCTGATCGATGCCGCGCCCGAGAACGCGCAGGAGATTGCGCCCGAGAAACCGGCGTCGGCGAAAAAAACCGGTTCGACCCGCGCGACCTGATCCTGAACGGCCACTGAGGAGGTTCCATGAGCAGGCCGCGCGCCCATGCTCCGCAGATCGTTCGGCACTCGCGGGTCAGCGAGGGCCATCCTTTCCCCCTGGGCGCCACCTGGGACGGTCTGGGGGTCAATTTCTCGCTATTCTCGGCCCATGCCACCAGGGTCGAGCTGTGCCTGTTCGACACCACCGGCGAGACCGAACTGGAGCGCATCGACCTGCCGGAATACACCGACGAGATCTGGCACGGCTACCTGCCCGACGCCCATCCGGGACAGGTCTATGGTTACCGGGTGCATGGCCCCTACGAGCCCGACGCGGGGCACCGTTTCAATCCGAACAAGCTGCTGATCGACCCCTACGCCAAGCAACTGGTGGGCAGGCTGCGCTGGTCAGAATCACTGTTCGGCTACGTGATCGGCTCGAAGGACGCCGACCTCAGCTTCGACGAGCGCGACAGCGCCGCCTTCGTGCCCAAGTGCAGGGTCATCGACCCGGCCTTCACCTGGGGCGCACAGCAACGCTTCCGTACCCCCTGGGACAGCACCCTGATCTACGAGGCCCACCTGCGCGGCATCAGCATGCGCCATCCGGCGGTGCCCGAGAGCCTGCGCGGCACCTTCGCCGGCCTGATGAACGCAGAGCTGCTGCAGCACATACGTTCCCTGGGAGTGTCCGCCATTGAGCTTCTACCGGTACATGCCTTCCTCAACGACAAGCACCTGCTGGAAAAGGGCATGAACAACTACTGGGGCTACAACAGCATCGCCTTCTTCGCGCCCCATCCGGCCTACCTCGCCGGCGGCCAGGTCAACGAGTTCAAGGAAATGGTCGCCCACCTGCACGACGCCGGCCTGGAGCTGATCCTTGACGTGGTCTACAACCACACCGCCGAGGGCAACGAGCTGGGTCCGACCCTGAGCATGCGCGGCATCGACAACGCCACCTACTACCGCCTGGTGTCCGGTAAACGGCGCTGCTACGTCAACGACTCCGGCACCGGCAACACCCTCGACCTCAGCCATCCCTGCGTGCTGCAGATGGTCACCGATTCCCTGCGCTACTGGGCCAGCGAGATGCGCGTGGACGGTTTCCGCTTCGACCTGGCGACCATCCTCGCCCGCCAAGCCCATGGCTATGAGGAGCGCCACGGCTTTCTCGTGGCCTGCCGCCAGGACCCGGTGCTGAGCCGCCTGAAGCTGATCGCCGAACCCTGGGACTGCGGACCAGGCGGCTACCAGGTGGGCGGTTTCCCACCCGGCTGGGCGGAATGGAACGACCGTTTCCGCGACTCGGTGCGGGCCTTCTGGCGCGGCGATGGCGGGCAGATGGCCAAGCTCGCCAAGCGCCTCACCGCTTCCGGCGACCTGTTCAACCAGCGCGGCCGGAGGCCCTTCGCCTCGGTGAACTTCATCACCGCCCACGACGGTTTCACCCTGCGCGACCTGGTGACCTACGACCACAAGCACAACGAGGCCAATGGCGAGGACAACCGTGACGGCAGCGACCACAACCTGTCCTGGAACCACGGCTGCGAAGGCCCCACCGACGATCCGGAGATCCGCGCCCTGCGCCTGCGGCAGATGCGCAACCTGCTGGCCACCCTGCTGTTCTCCCAGGGCACCCCGATGCTGCTGGCCGGCGACGAATTCAGCCGCACCCAGCATGGCAACAACAACGTCTACTGCCAGGACAACGAAACCGGCTGGGTGGACTGGTCCCTGGACGAGGAAGGCCGCAGCCTGCTGGAGTTCACCCGGCGCCTGGTGAGCCTGCGCCGGGCCTATCCGATCATGCGTCGGAGCCGGTTCCTGGTAGGGCTCTACAACGAGGAGCTGGGAGTCAAGGACGTGACCTGGCTGGCCCCCGACGGCGCCGAAATGACCGAGGAACAGTGGCTGGACGACCACGCGCGCTGCATGGGCATGCTCATGGACGGCCGCGCCCAGCCCACCGGCATCCGCCGCAGCGGCGCCGACGCCACCCTGCTATTGCTGGTCAACGCCCACCACGAAGCGGTGAACTTCCGCCTCCCGGAAGTGGCCCAGGGCAGCGGCTGGGCCTGCCTGCTGGATACCAACAGGCCCGATTTTCGGGCCCTGGAAGCGCACGACTTCGGCTCGGAATACGCCGTGACCAGCCGTTCGCTGCTGCTGTTCGAGCTGCAGGCCGCCAACCCCTAGGCTCCAAGGGGCCGCTCTTCTGTGGGGGCGAATTCATTCGCGAAAACAGGCCGCAGGTGCGCCCTCGGACGCGCGGCATTCCCCCCGTCAAAAACCCTGAACCCCTCTCCGCCCTGCCAGTCGGAAAACTAGGGGCCGCGCTCCGGCGGCCGATGCGACTGCGCCTGCCGACCTCGCCGGCGGCACCAGGAGAAGAACATGAAAGCCGTGGTTTTCCATGACGTGGGGGATATTCGGCTCGACGATGTACCCGAGCCCGGCCTGCAGGAGCCCATCGGCGCCTCGTCCTGCCACGAAGCGCGCTCGGCCAGGCCGGGCAACCACTGAGGGTCGAGTCATGAGTGAGATTCGCAGGAGCGAGACCGTGACCACCATTCCCACGTCCGAGATCGTCATCGACCGGGTCACCGCGGTGCATCGGCTGCAGGTGCTGACCATCAACACCCACAAGGGCTTCGCCGCCCTGAACCGACGCTTCATCCTGCCGGAGCTGCGCGACGCGGTACGCACCACGGAAGCCGACCTGGTATTCCTCCAGGAAGTGCTGGGCAACCATGACCGCCACGCCAAGCGCTACCGGGACTGGCCGACGACGCCACAGTACGAGTTCCTCGCCGACAGCATGTGGCCGCAGTTCGCCTACGGCCGCAACGCGGTCTACCCCAACGGCCATCACGGCAATGCGCTGTTGTCGAAGTTTCCCATCATCCAGCACGACAACCACGACGTCACGGTCAACGGCAACGAGCAGCGCGGCTTGCTGCATTGCGTGCTGGACGTCCCCGGCCACCGCGAGGTGCATGCCATCTGCGTGCACCTGGGGCTGCGCGAATCGCACCGGCAGAATCAGCTCGGACTGCTCTGCGACCTGCTGGCGACCCTCTCCCCGGAAGCGCCGGTGATAGTCGCCGGAGACTTCAACGACTGGCGCCTGCGCGCCGACAACCTGCTGGCCGAGCAGTCGCTGGTGGAAGCCTTCCGTTGGGCCTATGGCATGCCGGCCAAGAGCTTCCCGGCGCGCTATCCGTTGCTCTGCCTGGACCGCATCTACGTGCGCAACGCCACCAGCCACGAACCGGTGGTGCTCTCAACCCGGCCCTGGTCGCACCTCTCCGACCACGCGCCGCTGGCCGCGGAGATCCGGCTTTGACCAGTCCATGGCGCGACGGCAACCAGGTCAGCCTGCTGATCAATGGCGAGGACTACTTCCCGCGGGTGTTCGACTGCGTCCGCGCCGCCCGCGAAGAAGTGCTGATAGAGACCTTCATCATCTTCGAGGACAAGGTGGGCCACGAGCTGCAGCAGGTGTTGATCGAGGCGGCCCAACGCGGCGTGCGCGTGGAGCTGGCGGTGGACGGATATGGCACCGCGGACCTCGGCCGGGAATTCGTCGCCGCCATGACCCGGGTCGGAGTCAACGTCCATGTGTTCGACCCCAGCCCGCGCCTGCTGGGCATGCGCACCAACCTCTTCCGCCGCCTGCATCGCAAGATAGTGGTGATCGATGGCGAGCGCGCCTTCGTCGGCGGCATCAACTTTTCCGCCGACCACCTGGCCGACTACGGCCCCATGGCCAAGCAGGACTACGCCGTGGAAGTCACCGGCCCGGTGGTGGCCGACCTGCACCGTTCAAGCCTGGGTCTGCTGCGCCCGGCCCTCGACGAGCCCAGCCAGGTGCGGCCGCCGGCGCGGCCCACGGGCAGGGTGCGGGTGCTGCTGGCCGAGCGTGACAATGACCGGCACACCACCGATATCGAACAGCAATACCTGCAGGCCATTCGGGCCGCCACCTCGCGGCTGGTGGTGGCCAACGCCTACTTCTTCCCCGGCTACCGCCTGCTGCGCGAGCTGCGCAACGCCGCCCGGCGCGGGGTGAAGGTCAGCCTGATCCTCCAGGGCCTGCCCGACATGCCCTGGGCGCGGGGCTTCTCGCGGCTGCTCTACAACTACCTGCTGCGCGATGGGGTGACCATCCACGAGTACTGCCAGCGGCCGCTGCACGGCAAGGTGGCGCTGGTGGACGGGGAATGGTCCACCGTCGGCTCCAGCAACCTCGACCCCTTGAGCCTGGCGCTGAACCTGGAAGCCAACCTGATCATCCGCGACGCGGACTTCAACCAGCGCCTGCACAACCACCTGGTGCAGCTGGCCACGGAACACTGCACGCGCATCAGCCTGGAGCGGATCATCCGCGGCTACTGGTGGCGGGCGCCGCTGATCTTTCTCTGTTTCCACTTCATCCGCCGTTTCCCGGCCATTGCCGGCTGGTTCCCAGCTCACGCGCCGAGCCTCGAATCCCTGCACCCGGAAACGGACGCCGACGCCGGGCCCCGCTATGACGAGGGCAAGACCTGATGACCACCGACAAGGAGAATCCCTGGTTCACCTGGGGCATGCGCCTGTTCACCCTGTTCTTCCTGATCCTGGTGCCGGTGCTGCTCTACACCCTGGTGAAGAACCTCGACTGGCGGGAAGTGGAGCAATCCTTCAAGACCTACAGCACCCTCACCCTGATGGTGGGCGTCGCCCTGGCCTTCTCCAGCTACATGGTGTTCAGCATCTTCGACCTGATCGGCCGGGCCTATACCGAGCACCATCTGCCGGCACGCCAGGTGATCCCGGTGGCCTTCGTCTGCTACGCCTTCAACCTCAACTTCACCACCTGGGTCGGCGGCGTGGCCCTGCGCTACCGGCTGTACAAGCGCCTGGGGCTGGACACCGCCACCGTCACCCGCGTCATCAGCCTGGGCATCATCACCAATTGGGTGGGCTACATGGCCCTGGCCGGGCTGGTGTTCTCGCTGCGCATGGTGAACCTGCCGGATAACTGGAAGATCGGCATCACCGGCCTGCAGCTGATCGGATTCCTGCTCCTGGCCCTGGCCGGCGCCTACCTCTATGCCTGCGGTTACGCCAAGCGCCGCACCTGGTCCTGGCGCGACCACGAGATCACCCTGCCCTCCCTGCGCCTGGCGCTGATCCAGGTCTGGCTGGGTGCCATCAACTGGGCGCTGATGGCGTCGCTGATCTTCTGGCTGCTGCCCAAGGAAGCCTTCTACCCGTCCATCCTCGGCATCCTGCTGATCAGCTGCGTGGCCGGGGTGATCACCCATATCCCCGCCGGCCTGGGCGTACTGGAGACCGTCTTCCTCGCCCTGCTCCACGATCAGCTCAGCCAGGGCAGCCTGGTGGCAGCGCTGCTGGGCTACCGCACCCTCTACTTCCTGCTGCCGCTGATGGTGGCGGTGATCGCCTACCTGATCCTGGAAAAACGCGCCAAGCATATCCGCCGACACCACAAGCACAGGGTCAAACCGGCACCTGAAAAATTGTAGGTGGTTGCGGCGCCGACAGGTGGAAATCCACCCGACGGTTCGGTTCGACTCAGACCGTAGCCCGAGCTGGGCTTGTAGGAGCGAGCTTGCTCGCGAACAGCCTTTCGCGAGCAAGAACTCGGCGTCCCCTTGCTCCTACACAAGGCCCCCGCCTCGTCCACACAGGCCCGCCACCTCAAGGCGGCGAAGCGCCGAGTCGGGTCCACCCTTGCAGCCGTGCCTTCTTTGGCCGCCTTGCCAGGTGGTGCGAACGTTTCACCCTTCCGCCGAGCGACCAGCCGGCGCCCGCATTGCCTCCAACTTGAGGTAACGGCTGCTGCCGCAACGGCTGCAGCAATGCCAGATAAGGTCCTCGTTGCCCATGTGGACCGGGGTGCCCGCTTTCCATGCGCAGCCGTAGAAGAAGCAGATGAAGGTCATTACAGCCTCCCGCGCTACTCGCAAGAGCCGTGCATGGAACCTTGGACCTCGGGCTTGCGCCGTTAGCTCAGGTCTTCGCCGGAGGGCTCCACCCAGCGGAAAGATGGAACCCGGCGCCGCGTCCAGTCTGTCTACCCGAGCAGGAGCAACGCCAGACGGAGAGCCAGCCCATGCCAAAGAAGACCCTCTACCTGATCAGCTACATCCTCAATGACCAGACTCGCAGCGTGGAAGTGAGATCCGACAGCGAGGCCATGACACCCGACCAGGCGCGCTTTTACCTGGGTTCCATCCATACTTCCGAATTACCAGAGGCCATCACCGACATCCAGGTGACGCGCATCGTCCACCCGAAAAAGGACGGCCCTACCCCGGCCCATAACCTGCAGCCATGAAGAATCTCGAGACCCCCGCGGTGAAGCTGGCCATCTACGGCGCCCAGGGCGCCCTGGGCAGCGCCTTGCTGGTGGAGGCCCTGCACCGCCAGTACGAAGCCACCGCCGTGCTCAGCGACCTCAATTCGGTCACCGCGCGCCCCGGCATCCGCGCCAAGACCGGCAACCTGTTCGATGCCCTCAGCGTGAGCCAGAGCGTGGTGGGCAAGGATGCGGTGATCTGCGTGCTGTCCAGCACGCGGCTGCCGGCAGGCCCGGTAGACAGCAGCGATCGGGCCTTCCACAAGGTATTCAGTGCGGTAAGTGCGCTGATCGACGGGCTGAGCATCGCCGGGGTGAAGCGCCTGATGGTGATCGACCGGCTGCTCTGGCTGGAACAGTCGCCCGACAGCCCGGCGCCCGCCGCCGAGTACCTGCAGCAGCGCCTGCTGCACAGCGACCTGCAGTGGACCCTGGTGGAAACCCCGCCCGAAGCCGACGAGCCGCTGGAGTTCGACGATTTCGTGCATGCCCCGGAGAGCAACAAGGCCCAGCCCGTGGAGCACCTGCGCCGCTTCGCCGCCGGGGCGCTGGACGAGCTGATGCTCGGGCTGCACCTGCGCCAGCGGGTGAGGATTGCGGATTGGGTTTGACCCCGCAGAAGCGGGGGATCGGTGTGGGGGCGATTTCAATCGCGATTCAGGCCGAAGGCCGGCCCGGGGGTAGGTAGGGGCCCGCTACGCAGGCCTTTCGCGAATGAATTCGCTCCCACAAAGAGCCCCCACCAAAAGCCCCCACAAAGAGCCTGGAGCGGCGCCCTCTCAGGGCTTCACCGGCGCCTGCCAGATTTCCTCGGCATATTCGCGAATGATCCGGTCGGAGGAGAACCAGCCCATGCGGGCGGTGTTGAGCACCGCCGAGCGCCACCACGTGGAGCCGTTCTGCCAGCGTTTGTCGACCTGCCGCTGGGCGTCCCAGTAGGCGTCGAAATCGGCGCAGACCATGAAGCGGTCGTCGAACAACAGGGAATCTACCAGTGCCGCGTAGCGTGAGGGGTCGTCCGGCGAGAAGACGCCGGCGCGTATGGCCTCCAGCGCTTCGCCGAGACGCTCGGATTCGGCGATCACGCTGCCCATGCCCCGTTCGCCGCCGCGGCGCCTCGCCTCCACCTGTTGCGCCGTCAAGCCGAATATGAACATGTTCTCCGCCCCGACCCGCTCGCACATCTCCACATTGGCGCCGTCCAGGGTGCCTATGGTCAGGGCGCCATTGAGGCCGAACTTCATGTTGCTGGTGCCCGAGGCTTCCAGCCCGGCGGTGGAGATCTGCTCCGACAGGTCGGCCGCCGGGATGATCACCTCGGCCAGGCTGACGTTGTAGTTGGGTATGAACACCACCTTGAGCAGCCCGCGCACCGTGGGGTCGTCGTTGATGGTCCGGCTGATGTCGTTGGCCAGCTTGATGATCAGCTTGGCCTGCTGGTAGCTGGCGGCGGCCTTGCCGGCGAATATCTTCACCCGTGGCACCCAGTCGGTGGCCGGGTCGTTGCGAATGGCCTGGTAGAGCGCCACGGTCTGCAACAGGTTGAGCAGCTGGCGCTTGTACTCGTGGATGCGCTTGACCTGCACGTCGAAGATGGCCCCGGTATCCAGCGCGATGCCCAGGCGCTGCCGCACCAGGTGGGCCAGCGCCTGTTTGTTGTGCTGGCGGCTCAGGGCGAACTGCTTGCGGAAGCTCTGCTTCTCGGCGAAGGGTTCGAGCTGTTCCAGGGTGCTTTCGGGGGCGTCCAGCACTGCTTCGCCCAGGGTATCCACCAGCAGGCGGGTCAGCTGCGGATTGATCTGGAACAGCCAGCGACGGAAGGACACGCCGTTGGTCTTGTTGTTCACCCGCCGCGGGTAGAGCTTGTGCAGCTCGCGGAACACGGTTTCCTGCATCAGCCTGGTGTGCAGCGCCGAGACGCCATTGACGCTGTGGGCACCGAGGAACGCCAGGTTGCCCATGCGCACTCGCCGACCGTGCTCCTCCTCGATCAGCGACACCGCCCGCAGCAGGGCGAAATCGTGGATGCCCTGGGCGCGCAGGGCATCTATGTGCTGGGCATTGATCAGGTAGATGATCTGCATGTGCCGCGGCAACAGGCGCTCCATCAGCGATACCGGCCAGGACTCCAGGGCCTCCGGCATCAGGGTGTGGTTGGTGTAGGCCAGGGTTGCCACCGTCAGTTCCCAGGCGCGGCTCCACTCCAGCTGGTGCAGGTCCACCAGCTGGCGCATCAGCTCGGCCACGGCGATGGCCGGGTGGGTGTCATTGAGCTGGATCGCCACCTTGTCCGGCAGGCACTGGATATCGCCGTGCTGCTCAATATGCCGGCGCAGCAGGTCCTGAAGCGAGGCGGAGACGAAGAAGAACTCCTGGCGCAGGCGCAGCTCCTGGCCGGCATCGGTGATGTCCGCCGGGTAGAGCACCCGCGAGATGCTCTCGGCGCGTACCACATCGGCCACCGCGCCGAAGTGGTCGCCGGCGTTGAAGCGGTCCAGCTGCAGGTCTTCCTCGGCGCGGGCGCGCCACAGGCGCAAGGTGTTCACCGCCGAACGGCGCCAGCCGATCACCGGGGTGTCGTAGGCGATGGCGCGAATGGTTTCGTGGGGGTGCCAGATCTGTCGGCTGGTGCCGTCTTCCTCCACGTGGGTGAAGACGCTGCCGCCGAAGCCGATGCTGTACGCCACCTCGGGCCGCTCGAACTCCCAGGGATTGCCGAAGTCCAGCCAGGTTTCGGTGTGTTCGGCCTGCCAGCCGTCCACTATCACCTGGCGGAACAGCCCGTGCTCGTAGCGGATGCCGTAGCCGTGAGCCGCCAGGCGCAGGGTGGCCATGCTCTCCATGAAGCAGGCCGCCAGACGCCCCAGGCCGCCGTTGCCAAGGGCGGCGTCGGGCTCGACCTCGCGGATCCGCTCCAGGTCCACGTTCAGCTCCGCCAGGGCCTGACGCGCCACGTCCAGCAGGCCGAGGTTGCTCAGGTTGTCGACCAGCAGACGGCCGATGAGGAACTCCAGCGACAGGTAATAAATGCGCTTCTCATCCTGCCGGTCGACCAGGGTAGTGGCCTCTTCCCAGCGATCGATCACATGGTCGCGGGCGGCCAGGGCCACGGCCTCGAACCAGTCGTGATCGAAGGCGTTGCCTGGGTCCTTGCCCACCGTGTACTTGAGTTTCGCCAGGATGCTGTTCTTGAACGCCCGGATGGCGTCCGCGGCAGTGCTCGATTGCCCAGGCATGGCCGTGTCTCTTCGGATTCGGGGCGGGTTCAGGCGCTCTTGCGCAGGGCGTCGTAGGAAATGACGCCAAGGCGCGCGAGGAGGATGTTCTTCTTCGCCCGCCAGGTGTCGTCGTCGCGGATGCTGTCCAGCAGGTCATGGCCAATCAGGGTCAGCGCGGTGGCGACGCGTCCGGGGTCGCCGCTCCAGGGGTGGTACTCGACGCACTCCACCAGCCCGGCATGCTCCAGCAGGTGGATGTGGTAGTTCACCGATTCCAGGCTGTGCTCGCCAATGGGCTGCGCCACGAAGTGGTAGCCCGGCTCCAGCTTCTCGATCGCCAACAGCAGTTCCCTGATCAGGTCCCAGTCCCGCCTCATGGCTTTCTCCTCCGTCACTGGCAGTTGCTCCTTGAAGTTGAGTCCGCAGCTTTTTGCATGAGTTCAGATTTTTGTCGTCCGCCCGCGCACCGCTTATCAGGAACCCTGAACTCCCCGGGAAATGCCCCGTTCAGAACCAGTGAATGGCCGCCACCGCCAAGGAGACCACCCATGCGTATCGCCGCCGTGCTCTTCCTGCTCGGCAACCTGGCCAGTGGCACCGCCCTGGCCGGTGCCTGCCATGTGCTCACCCACTACCACAGCGTCGCCCACCTGGGCCAGGCCCGCAGCGATTGCGAGAACGGCGGCGGCACGTGGCAGGACCAGTGATGAAGGCCAGGACAGGCGTCGTACTGCTGCAGGTCGGCGAACGTTTCCTCGACCACGAGCTGGCGGTGCACAAGGTCCTTGGCGAGAAGATCGCCGGGATGCTTGGCTGCGCCTTCCTCGGCCGCTTCGATCCGGCCCGGCACGAGGCCGAGCACTGCTACTTCCTCCCCGACGAGACCCTGATCGGCAACGCCAACGGCCTTGGCATCCGGGGTCCGGAGGATTTCTTCGGTGGCCTGGTACCGCAGCCCTTCATGGCCACCAAGGCCATTACCCATCCCCTGTTCAAGCGGCCCTCGCGGGTGCCGCCGGGCTGGTCCGAGCGGTTTGCCGAACAGGCGGGCAAGGCCGTCCTGCACGGCTACACGGTGTTCGACCTGGGCGATGCCCAGCGCGCCGGCGAGGCCTTGCTGCAGCGCGGTCCGGCTCGCCTGAAGCCGGTGCGCGGCAAGGCCGGCCGTGGCCAGCTGGTGATCTGGAACCTGCGCGAACTGGCCGACGCCCTGGCCCAGCAGGACGCCGAGGAAATCGGCACCTGGGGCCTGGTGCTGGAGGAGGATCTCGAGCAGCCCGACACCTATAGCGTCGGCCAGGTGCAGGTGGCCGGCATCACCGCCAGCTACTACGGCACCCAGTGCCTGACCCGCGACAACAATGGCTCCCCCGTCTATGGCGGCTCGGATCTGGTGCTGGTGTGCGGCGACTACGACGCCTTGATGCGATTGGACATGCCCAGACCCGTGCGCCTGGCCGTGGAGCAGGCGCAGCTCTACGAACAGGCGGCCTTCGCCGCCTACCCCGGCTTCTTCGCCTCGCGGCGCAACTATGACGTGGCGCGCGGCCTGGACGCCCAGGGCAGGCAGCGCTCGGGCGTGCTGGAGCAGTCCTGGCGCATTGGCGGTGCCAGCGCGGCGGAAGTCTTCGCCCTGGAGGCCTTCGCGGCCGACCCGGCGCTGCAGCGGATCCGCGCTTCGACCTGCGAAATCTATGGCGACGCGCCAGCGCCGGCCCATTCGACGCGGCTCTATCGCGGCGACGAACCCGAACTGGGTCTGCTCAGCAAATACGTCAAGGTGGAACCCTATGACAGCGCATAGCCAGACGGTGGACATCGCCGTGGACAATGACGCCATAGCCGGAACGCTCCTCTCGCCCGAGACCAAGGTCCCGGGCGTTCTCTTCGTGCACGGCTGGGGCGGCAGCCAGCACCGCGACCTGGCGCGGGCCAAGGGCATCGCCGGGCTCGGCTGCGTCTGCCTGACCTTCGACCTTCGCGGCCACGAGAAGACCATCGCCGCCAAGGAAAGCGTGACCCGCGAGCACAACCTGGCCGACATAGTGGCGGCCTATGACCGTCTCGCAGAGCACCCGGCCATCGACGCCGAGGCCATCGCGGTGATCGGCAGCAGTTACGGCGGCTACCTGTCGACCTTCCTCACCACCCTGCGGCCGGTGAAATGGCTGGCGCTGCGGGTGCCGGCGCTCTACTGGGACGATGACTGGGACATGCCCAAGCACCAGCTCGACGTGGCCCGCCTGCAGCGCTACCGACGCATTCCCTGGAACCCCCAGGACAACCTGGCGCTGGCATCCTGCGCCCAGTTCGCCGGCGATGTGCTGCTGGTGGAGTCCGAGCACGACGACTTCGTGCCCCACACGACGCTGATGAGCTACCGCGCGGCCTTCGAAAAGGCCCATTCCATGACCCATCGCATTCTCGATGGCGCCGACCACGCCTTGAGCCAGGACTGCGACCAGCAGGCCTACACCAGTATTCTCACCAGCTGGATCAGCGAAATGGTCATAGGCGCGCGGGTGGGCGACTACCCCCATCATTCCGCGCGCTACTCCTAGCCCGGAGGACCGTTCGCCCGAAACCAGGTGAAGACCAACGAGGAGGCCTGGCCTTCTTCAGCCGCGCCGTCGAGACCGGCGACCCGGATGTCCAGGACTTCGCCCGCAACACCCTGCCGGTGCTCCAGCGGCACCTGGAGATGGCCAGGGAGCAGGAAAAGGCGCATCCGCCGTATTAGCGGCAGCACGGACAGGTAAAGCATGCCCCTGATGGACCGGTGCCGGCCTGCTCCCGGTAGGTTGGGCTGAGCTCCGCGAAGCCCAACAGCCCAGCTCCCAAGCCTGGCGTTCTCTTGTGGGTGCCACGGGGGCAGCTTTGCCGCCCTTGGCGAATGAATTCGCCCCCACAGGTAAAGCAACCTAGGGGAATGTGCCTTCCGGACGCAGGATCAGCGTGCCCAGGGGCGGCAGGTCGAGGCTGACTGACTGGGCTTCACCGTGGACGTCGATGGCTTCGCTGGCCAGGGTGCCCCTCGAGCCGGCATTGGAGCCGGTGAAACTTTCATCGTCCGTGTTCAGCAACACTTTCCAGAGGCCCGCGCGGGGCACGCCGACGCGATAGCCGGGCCGTGGCTCGGGGGTGAAGTTGTGCACCACCAGCAACGGCGCTGCACCTTCGGCATGACGCAACCAGGCGAATACGCTGTTGTGCTGGTCGTCGCCGATCAGCCACTGGAAGCCCTCCGCGCGGTCGTCGCGCCGGTGCAGGGCCGGCTCATTGCGATAGAGGCGGTTCAGCTCGCGCACCAGGCCCAGCACGGCGGCGTGTTCCGGGTAGCGCAGCAAATACCAGTCCAGCTGCTGGTCGTGGTCCCATTCGCGCCACTGGCCGAACTCGCAGCCCATGAACAGCAGCTTCTTGCCCGGGTGGGTCCACATGAAGGCCAGGTACAGGCGCAGGTTGGCGAACTGCTGCCAACGGTCGCCGGGCATCCTGCCCAGCAGCGAGCCCTTGCCGTGCACCACTTCGTCATGGGAGATCGGCAGGATGAAATGCTCGGAAAAGGCATAGAGCAGGCCGAAGGTCAGCTGGTGGTGATGGTGCTTGCGGTGGATGGGTTCCTTCTGGATATAGCCCAGGCTGTCGTGCATCCAGCCCATGTTCCACTTGTAGGCGAAGCCCAGCCCGCCCTCGCCCGTCGGGTGGCTGACCCCCGGCCAGGCGGTGGATTCCTCGGCGATCACCAGGGCTCCGGACGCTTCGGCATGCACCACTTCATTGAGGTGGCGGAGGAATTCGATGGCCTCCAGGTTCTCCCGCCCGCCATGGCGGTTGGGTATCCATTCGTCGTCCTTGCGCGAGTAGTCGCGGTAGAGCATCGAGGCCACCGCATCCACGCGCAGCCCGTCCACGTGGTAGACCCGCAGCCAGTGCAGCGCCGAAGCCAGCATGAAGCCGTGCACCTCGGTGCGGCCGAGGTTATAGATGAACGTGTCCCAATCCTGGTGGAAGCCCTCGAAGGGGTGCGCGTACTCGTAGAGCGCGGTGCCGTCGAAACGTCCTAGGCCGTGTTCGTCGGTGGGAAAGTGCGCCGGCACCCAGTCGAGGATCACGCCGATGCCCGCACAGTGGCAGGCGTCGACGAAGGCGGCGAAGTCCGCCGGGGTGCCATGGCGTGCTGTAGGGGCGAACAGCGACAGCGGCTGATAGCCCCAGGAACCGCCAAAGGGGTACTCCATGATCGGCATCAGTTCGATATGGCTGAAGCCGAGGTCACGGATATAGGGGATCAGCCGTTCCGCCAGTTCCGCCCAGCTCGGCGGACGTTCGTCGACCCGTTGCCAGGAGCCGGGGTGTAGCTCGTAGATCGCCAGCGGCTGGTCTTGGGCCTGGTGCCTGGCGCGCTGGGCCATCCAGTCCTGGTCCTGCCAGTCGAACGCCAGGGGCTCCACCACCCGCGAACTGGTGGCCGGCGGCATCTCCCCGGCCAGGGCGACCGGGTCAGCCTTCAGCGGCAGCAGGCCGTCTGCGCCAAGGATTTCGTACTTGTACAGCTCGCCGGCGCCCAGGCGCGGGATGAACAGTTCCCACACCCCGGACGGGTAACGCAGGCGCATGGGATGACGGCGGCCGTCCCAGCGATTGAATTCGCCCACCACCGACACCCGTCGGGCGTTCGGCGCCCAGACCGCGAAGCGCACGCCGGGAATGCCGTCCTGCTCCATCAGCTGTGCGCCGAAACAGCTGCCCAGGTCGCGGTGATTGCCTTCGGCGAAAAGGTATAGGTCCAGGTCGCCCAGCAGGGGCCCGAAGGCGTAAGGGTCCTCGGTTTCCTGCTGGTCGCCGGGCCACTGGATGCGCAGGCGGTAGGCCGGGCAGTCGGCCAGCTGCAGCTCGAAGAGCCC
This sequence comes from Pseudomonas sp. BN417, assembly GCF_029871205.1. GTDB lineage: Bacteria > Pseudomonadota > Gammaproteobacteria > Pseudomonadales > Pseudomonadaceae > Metapseudomonas. The sequence goes on from NZ_SSOJ01000141.1 coordinate 68,987, forward strand.
GTCGGCATCGGTAAGTACCATCGCCCCCAGTGATGCGCCGCTGTCGGCGGCCAGCAGCTCCACCGCTTCGGCGCCAGGCAGCCAGACCCGCACCAGAGTGGCCTCTCCCTGCCGTTGCGGTCCCAGGTAGTCGAAGGGGTCGCCCTCTTCCGCCCGGCGCAGGCGTTCCAGTCTTTCGTCGGTCATGTGCGGTGTCCCAGCAGGTGACGGGCCAGCTCCAGCAGCCCGTTCAGGGGTACATCGACCCAGTCCGGGCGATGGCGGCTTTCATAGAGGACTTCATTGGCCGCCTTTTCCAGGCTGAACAGCGCCAGGGCGGCGCCCTCGCCTTCACGGCCATGCCATTCGTGGGGCAGGCCGTTGGCCGCCGGGCGGTAGGCGTCGAGGAAGGCGCTTCGAGCATCGGCGCGGTAGCGGGCGACCACCTGGCGGCATGCGTTCTGCGATTCCGGCGAGCCATCTGCGCCACAGGCGTTGCGCCGCGCTACCGCCGCCGCGTAGTCGAAGGAACGCAGCATGCCGGCGACGTCCTTCATCGGGCTGTGGCGCTGGCGACGCTCGTTCAGAGGGCGGCTGGGTTCGCCCTCGAAGTCGATGATGTAGGCATCGCCCTGCACCACCAGTACCTGGCCCAGGTGCAGGTCGCCATGCACGCGGATGCGGATGCCGCCGGCTGCCAGGGTCGCCAACCGGCCGATGACCCGCAGCAAGCCCTCCTCCTCGGCCAGCAGCCACTCGACCGAAGCGGCATCGTCCGGCGCCAGCCGCTCGCGAGCCTTGGCCAGGGCCTCCAGGGCCTGGCGCAGCTCGGCGCTGATGGCGGTGGCCCAGGCGGAACTGTCCTGCTCGCCGCTCGGGCGATAGCCGAAGTCCGGGCTGTCCACCGGTCGCGCCAGTACCGCGTGCATCTCGCCGATGCGCTTGCCGAGCATGCCGGCGAACAGTTTCAGCTCGGCCAGGGCGTCGAAGTCGCTGGCCGCCGAGCCGCCGGCCAGTTCATCGCGAATGGCGCGGTCGAGGTTGTTCAGGGTCCAGGTCCAGGCGTCGCCCTGGTTGTCGAGGTAACGCTGCAGGACCATCAGGGTATGGGGTTGGCCGGCCGCATCCACCCGCAGCACTTCGCCGAGGAATGGCGCCACATGGCTGTAGCCATGGTGGGTGAGGAAACGCCCCATTTCCACCTCCGGGTGGATGCCCGAGAAGCCGCGACGCAGCAGCTTCAGCAGCAGCACGTGGCCGATCAGCGCCGAGCTGTTGGACTGCTCCGCCGACAGCAGCTTGAACTCGGCATCGGCCGCCAATGGATAGTCCGCGAGGGCGGGTTCCGGGAGGAACTGCAGTTCGCCGCCGCTACTGCGCAGGACCGACCCCGCACGCAGGTGGGTCAGGACTTCCTGGCTGAAGCGCGGCAGGCTGAAGGCGTCGGTCAGCAGCTCGACCTTGCGCCCCCGGCGCAGCCGCGCCAGGGCCAGCTGCTGTGGCAGGTCGCTGCCGCTGGCACGCTCGGGCACCGCTGCCAGCGGCAGCTGGTAGAACTCGCTGCCGTGGGCGCCGTGCACCTCCAGCCCGGCCAGCAAGGGCGCATCGGCGCCCTCCCCCAATGGCATGGCATAGAGCAGGTGGACGCTGCCGGCGGGCAGCCGCTCGCCAGGGAACCAGCGGCGCTTGGGCAGGTACAGCGGCAGGGATTCGAACTCCAGGGCCTGCCGTGCCTTGCCTGCCATCAGCTCGCCGAGGTCCCGCGAGAGCACCAGGGTCTGCAGTTCGGGCATGCGTTCCACCGGTTTCAGGTGCCAGCTGGGCATTTGCGAGGCATCGGCCAGGTAGAACCAGTAGAAGCCGTAGGGCGGCAGCGTCAGCAGGTAGGTCAGCTGACCGATGGGCGGAAAGGATGCGCCGCCGAGCATTTCCACCGGCACCCGACCGTCGTACTCGGCCAGCTCCAGTTCCACCGCCTGGGCCGCGCTGGAGAGGTTGGCGACGCAGAGGATGCTCTCCTCCCGGCCGTCGCCGTCCTGGTACTCGCGCAGGTAGGCGAGGATCCGCCGGTTGCTCGGCGCCAGCATCTTCAGGCTGCCGCGGCCGAAGGCCTTCTGCTGCTTGCGCACGCTGAGCATGCGGCGCATCCAGTTGAGCAACGAGTGGGGGTCGTGGGCCTGGGCTTCGACATTGATGGTCTGGAAACCGTAGAGCGGGTCCATGATCGGCGGCAGCACCAGGCTGGCCGGGTCGGCGCGGGAGAAGCCGCCGTTACGGTCCACCGACCACTGCATGGGCGTGCGCACGCCGTCGCGGTCACCCAGGTAGATGTTGTCGCCCATGCCGATCTCGTCGCCGTAGTAGAGGGTCGGGGTACCGGGCATGGACAGCAGCAGGCTGTTGAGCAGCTCGACGCGGCGCCGGTCGCGCGCCACCAGCGGCGCCAGGCGCCGGCGGATGCCGAGGTTGATGCGCGCGCGGCGGTCGGCCGCGTAGTAGTTCCACAGGTAGTCGCGCTCGTCATCGGTGACCATTTCCAGGGTCAGCTCATCGTGGTTGCGCAGGAAGATCGCCCACTGGCAACTGGGCGGAATTTCCGGAGTCTGGCGCAGGATATCGGTGATGGGGAAGCGGTCTTCCTGGGCGATGGCCATGTACATGCGCGGCATCAGCGGGAAGTGGAAGGCCATGTGGCATTCGTCGTCATCGCCGAAATAGGGATGGGTATCCTCGGGCCACTGGTTGGCCTCGGCCAGCAGCATGCGATCGGGGTAGCGGGCGTCCAGCTCGGCACGGATGCGCTTGAGCACGGCGTGGGTCTCGGGCAGGTTCTCGCTGTTGGTGCCGTCGCGTTCGATCAGGTAGGGAATGGCGTCTAGGCGCAGGCCGTCCACCCCCATGTCGAGCCAGAAGCGCATCACCCCGAGCACGGCGTTGAGCACCTTGGGATTGTCGAAGTTGAGGTCCGGCTGGTGGGAATAGAAGCGGTGCCAGAAGTACTGGCCGGCGACCGGGTCCCAGCTCCAGTTGGACTTCTCGCTGTCGATGAAGATGATCCGGGTGCCGGCGTACTTCTCGTCGCTGTCGGACCAGACGTAATAGTCCCGCGCCTTCGAGCCCTTCTTCGCATGGCGCGCGCGCTGGAACCAGGGGTGCTGGTCGGAGGTGTGGTTGATCACCAGCTCGGTGATCACCCGCAGGCCGCGGCGGTGGGCTTCGGCGATGAAGCGGCGGGCGTCGGCAAGGTTGCCGTAATCCGGGTGCACGCCACGATAGATGGCGATGTCGTAACCATCGTCGCGCCGAGGCGAGGGGTAGAACGGCAGGAGCCAGAGGGTGTTGACCCCCAGGTCGGCGATGTAGTCGAGCTTGTCGATCAGGCCGGGGAAGTCGCCGATGCCGTCGTCGTTGGCATCGAAGTAGGACTTCACGTGGACCTGGTAGATCACCGCGTCCTTGTACCACTGCGGGTCGTTGAGGAAGGCGCTGCCGCCATTGCGCTTGGCCATGGGCGTGCTCCTTGTCAGCGGACCGGGCGGATGCGCCAGATGCCGAACGGCAGATGCCAGGGATCGATACGCATCCACTGCACCTTGCCGTGCCAGACCCAGCGGTTACCGTTCATCAGGTCCTCGCCCTCGAGGTCGGCATCGTCGGCCAAGCCGAACTCCCAGAGCGGCAGCTCGAAGTGGGCTTCCTGGGCATGCTCCGGGTCGAGGCTGACGGCGACCAGGATGAAATTGGCCAGGTCCTCGGTGCGCTTGCCGAAGTAGAGGATCCTGTCGTTCCACACGTTGTAGGCCTGGAACCCAAGGTGGGTCTGCAGCGCCGGATTGTCGCGGCGGATCTGATTGAGTCGGGAGATCTCCGCACAGATGTTGCCCGGTGCCTGGTAATCGCGGATGCGCAGCTGGTACTTCTCCGAATCCAGGTACTCCTCCTTGCCCGGCACCGCCGCCCCCTCGCACAGCTCGAAGCCCGAGTACATGCCCCAAAGGCCGGAACCCATGGTGGCCAGGGCCGCGCGGATGAGGAAACCGGGGCGTCCCGCAGCATGGAGGAAGAACGGGTTGATGTCCGGCGTGTTGACGAAGAAGTTCGGCCGGTAGCAATGGCGCCAGGGCGGCTGGTTGAGCTCGGTGAGGTAGCTCTGCAGTTCGTCCTTGGTATTGCGCCAGGTGAAGTAGGTGTAGCTCTGGCTGAAGCCGAGCTTGCCCAGGCGCGCCATCATCGCCGGCCGGGTGAAGGCTTCGGAGAGGAAGATCACTTGCGGGTGGCGCCCACGAACGTCGGCGATCAGCCACTCCCAGAACGGCATGGGCTTGGTATGGGGGTTGTCCACGCGAAACAGAGTGACGCCCAGCTCCACCCAGACCAGCACCACGTCACGCAGGGCCAGCCAGAGGCCGGGGATAGCGGCCTCGGCATAGAAGTCGACGTTGACGATGTCCTCATACTTTTTCGGTGGGTTCTCCGCATGGCGGATGCTGCCGTCCGGCCGCCAGTTGAACCAGTCGGGATGCTGGCGCAGCCAGGGGTGGTCGTGTGAGCACTGGATGGCGAAATCCAGCGCGACTTCCAGGTTATGCGCCCGTGCGGCGTTCACCAGCTCGCGGAAATCCTCGAAGCTGCCCAGCTGCGGGTGCAGCGCGTCGTGACCGCCCTCCCCGCCGCCGATGGCGTAGGGGCTGCCGGGATCGTCCGGCCCGGCCACCAGGCTGTTGTTGGGGCCCTTGCGGTGCGTCTTGCCGATGGGGTGGATAGGCGGGAAATAGAGCACGTCGAAACCCATGGCAGCGATTTCGGGCAGGCGCCGCTGGACATCGGCGAAGGTGCCATGGCGCTGCGGGTCGCCGCTCTCCGAGCGTGGAAACAGCTCGTACCAGCTGCCGAACTGGGCCAGGCGACGCTCCACATCGAGCGGGTAGCTGTCGCTGCGCAGCAGATGCGGGCGGTGCTCGGCGCGGCGCATCAGCTCGCCCACCTCCGGCTCGATCAGCAGCGCCACCTGCTCGTCCACGGCCTGCCGGGTCTCCAGCCGGTCCATCAGCTGCTCCAGCTCAGCGCCCAGTTCCGCCGGCGCCTCGGCGGCAATGCGCTGGATCAGCTGCGCGCCCTCCTTGAGCTCCAGCTGCACCGGCACGCCCGCGCCGAACTTCTTCAACAGCTCATAACGGTAGCTGGCATAGAGGTCCACCCAGGCTTCGATGGCGAACTCGGCGCGGCCCACGGCGTCCGGCACCAGGCGCGCCGTCCAGAGGTCGTTGCCAAGCGCCTGCATGGGCACGCGTTGCCAGTCGGCCTCGCCGGCCTTGCGCCAGAGCAGGTCGGCGGCCAGCTGGTCGTGGCCGTCGGCGAAGATCACCGCGCCGATGTCCAGTGGCTGATGGCTCAGGCACTTGGCGGCGAAGCGCCCCCCTTCCACGACCGGTTCCACTCCCTCGATGGCAAGGCGCGGTTGCTGGGCCGCAAGGATGGCGCCGGTTTCGGCCTGTTGGATCGAAAGCATCGCTCCTGGCTCCTTTACGCCTGGCAGACGTTTCGTTCGTGAATCCGTCAGGCGCGGCGGGCCGGCGGATGCGGCATCCCGGCAACGCTGGCCTCTTGAGTTCCGAAAGCGGATCGGCGGGAAAAGTTCACAGGGATTTGGACCGGTGGCCGATGGCTGCCTAAGAGTCGTCGTCCTGTTTGCCGTTCGGCTTGCTGGTCGGTTCGTTGCCCCGCTCGCCGTTCGGCCTGGGGTCCACCAGCAGGGGGATCACGTGGAGCACCAGCAGCGCCATCAGGGTGCCGAGCACGGCGGTGGCTTCGCGGCCCAGGCCCACGGCCACGCCAATGGCAGTGGCGGACCAGAGCCCGGCGGCGGTGGTCAGGCCCTTCACGTCCGAGGTGCTATGGCCCTTGAGGATGGTGCCAGCGCAGAGAAAACCGATGCCGGCGGCAATGCCCTGGATCACCCGGCTGATGGCGTCGTGTCCCGCCCCCTCCTGCTCCAGGGCCATGACGAAGAGCGCGGCGCCCAGGCACACCAGCATATGGGTGCGGACGCCCGCGGCCTTGCCCATCACCTCCCGCTCGTAACCCAGCAGCCCGCCCAGCAGTATGGCCAGGCCCAGGCGCAGGATGGCGCGGGTCAGGTACTCCACCTGGCCGAGGTCGGAGAACTCGCTCAGCAGGGTTACCAGGATGCGTTCGCTGAAGTCCATCGGCCTTTCCGAGACAGGGCCCATGAACTTCTGAGGCCAGGCCAGCCGCAGAGGTTCGGCCAATGCGAGGGGCGGCAGGCCCGTTCATCAGAAGGGCTGAACCTTCGCCCGGGCCCGGCCTTCTTCCGAAACAGGGGCCGCGCGACAGTCCGGCCGCACGACGAATCAGGAGGACCACGCCATGCCACGTGGAAGCAAGGCGAAGTACACCGACAAGCAGAAGCGCAAGGCCGAGCACATAGAGGCAAGTTACGAGGCCAAGGGCGTTTCCGAAGGCGAAGCCGAGGCCCGCGCCTGGGCCACCGTGAACAAGCAATCCGGCGGCGGCGAGAAAGCCGGCGGTTCCGGCCAGCGCACCAGCCCGGAAACCAAGAGAGCCGCGCGCAAATCTTCTGCCCGCCGCGCCGCGGCGACCCGGCGTGGCGTTCCCCGGCCGGGGAGCACCCTGGCTTCGATGAGCAAGACCGAACTCCTGGACCGGGCACGCAAACGCAATATCGCCGGCCGCTCGAAGATGCGTAAGCAGGAGTTGATCGAGGCCTTGCGCAAAGCCCGCTAATCCCCTTCCCCTAACCGCCGCGGTTGGTGTTGCGGCGGATTTTTTTACCTTGGGTCTGGCGGTGTGAAGAGGCCTGCACGTGCCCCACCTACCTGGTCAATGCCGTTGCCCGCGTCAAGCCGGGGGCTGGTGCGGGCCGGGAGGTCAAGGCGAAATCGGATCGCTCGCCGGGAAGGTTTCCTCCAGCGCGTTGTCCACCTGGGACTCCTTCGGCTTGTCGCGAACGGTGGGATCGCCGCAGCGGCACTCGGCATCGCGGCATTGCTTGCAGCCTTCCGGGTGGCGGTCGGCGCAGGCGGCGCAGCAGTAGGCCTTGCCGTCTCGGATCAGGGCGTTGGCGTCCACCACACAGGTACAGCTGGGGCAGGCGCAGCGGTTGTCATTCATGGCCGAATCCTCTGCAGGAAAAAGCCCATGGCCGTGTTGGGAGTGCGGATGAAGCGGCTGCCCGGCAGCCTTTGCGGAGCGCTCGGATAACGGTGCCTACGCAGGGAAAGGAGCGAAGCCATGGATCACTCCTCCCTGCCGCCCGGGTCTCCCCGACGCGCCCTGGTATGGCGCCGTGAACGCTTGCGGGACAGGGATACCCTGACTTTCACGCCGAAACGCTTGGCTGGAGTCCAGCCAATCCTGGGACTGTTCATGGAGCCTCCCCGCGCGATCGCGCGTGCTCATTCCTCTTCGTCGCCCGCGGGCGAAACCTTGTCGGTCCAGAGCTTGCCGTCCAGCGGGGCGGAGCGCCCCAGCTCGGCTTCATCGAGGCCGATACCGCCGCCGATCTCGGACTCGTCGACGCGACGCAGGTCGGCATCGGCCGGCGCACTGGTGCCGGTCAGGTCGTAGAGGGTGTCGGGGCTGAGGTCATCGAGGGTGACGTTGTCTTCGTGTTCGCTGTCGGTCAGGGTTTCGCCGCCGGTCATGCCGCTCTCGGCCACGCGCTCCGGCGGGAATTCCTTCTCGACCTCGCCGGCCGGGCGCTGGTCGCCAATGCGGCCCTGGCGCTCGACACGCTCTTCACTGAAGTCCAGCTCGCGCACCGAGCGGTCCTCGGCGTCGTCTGGTGCTCGCGGCAGGGGGTTGTCGCGGATCATCTGGCTTCTCCAGCTGAGTACCTACCTCAATCGACTGGAAGCCATGACGAATGATTCAGACTTTTTGCCGGGCGGCCCGGCGAGGGGCTAGAAATGCAGGCGTCCGCGGTTGTCGAACGCTTCCCGGGCGGCCTGGGTGTCGTCCGTGTCCCTGGCCGGGGCACGGACGACCCGGGTCTCGAAGTGGAATACCGGCGCCTGCTGGCGTAGCACCGGCCGGCTGTCCCCGGGGCCACGCCCGGCGTACTGGCCGTAGATGCCCAGCAGCAACACGCCGAAGAGCATGCAGATGCCGAAGCGCTGGATGCTGCGCGAATCCTTGCGGGGCGGTTGGCGCAGGACCAGGGCTCGCGTCCTGCGCCGCTTGAGGCTGGAGCGTCCCATCAGTCGTCCAGCAATTTGTCCATCAATTCGAGGGCCAGCCGCTGGGTGCTGGTTTCGTCCAGCAGGTCCTGCTGGCGGATGCCGGCCACTGTCGTTCGGGGTATGGCGAGGTGCTGGTTGCTGAGGATGATGGAGCAACTGCCATCGTCCCCCCACAGGCATTCGAACTGGAAGGTGACGCTCATTCTGTTCAGGGTGTCCTCAACCTGGCGATGCATCAAATTATTCATTATCAGTCCTCTCACCAATCGAGCAGCCGGACTTGAAAACCTAGCAGGGAAAGTCCAGTCGTAAATGCTGGCGAACGGCCTTCCGTCGAGCGTTTGCCCAGCGCCATCAGGCAAAGCCCGATGCAGAGCCGTTCGCGCAGTATCGCTCTGCTATCGCTCCGATATGGCTGCCGACGAACGGATGCTATGCCATTGTTTTGGCACCACTAATTTGACGAATTTCTCGCATTTACGCTGATTTTGGCTATGTTTTTTTGCACCGTGAAAGCGGGCACGGCGAAAGCCTCGGGTTCCCCCACAACCTTGTTCCAGAGCGGGCCGCTGTGCCCGGCTCGTGAATTCGTGCGCCTTGAAGAACAACCAGCGGAGCGACACTGAGCAGGGAGCGCCGCACCTTCCGGGGAACAAGGAAACCCAGCCTGGCCAATCGACTCGACAAGGACGCACGGATAGCCAGGACCATCGGAAGTGAACGGAAAGGAGATCGGACAGTGCAAGCCATTCAATCCATTGCAGCAAAGTATCTCGCCGAAGCGTTCTTCGACTTCAAGGTACGGTTCCAGCAGCGCCCGGACGGCGCGCTGGTACTGGAATTGCGCGACCAGCATGGCAAGCGCCTGGTGCGCCGGGCGATCGACCGCGAAGAGCTGTGCAACGGCGCGGTCCTGCGAACCCTGGTGGAAAGGATCAGGCGCGACCTCATCCTGGAAGCGGGCCCGCTGCGGGACGACCAGGCGTTGCAATTCAAGCATGGTTCCGAGCTGCCCAGCTTCATCCCCAACCAGCCTCGCCGGGAGCGCAAGGTGGCGATGGCCGGAGCGCGTCTTCAGGCCCGCTGCAGATCCTGAGGCTGCTGGCCGGGGCTGGCCGGACTCCGGCCGCATGGAACTTCCCGTTTCCCGCCTCTTCTACCGTGTGAGAGGTTCAGAACTGGAGGACGCCAGATGTTTCGCAGCATTGGAATCCTGATGTTCACCCTGCTCGGATCGCTTCCCTTGGCCGTGACCGCGCAGGCCGCCGATGAAATCAGCGTGCGGGAGTTCGTGACCAAGGCCACGGCAAATGGCATCGCCGAGGTCCAAGCCGGCAAGCTGGCGCTGCGAAAGGGCACCTCGCTCAAGGTGAAGGAGTTCGCCCAGATGATGGTCACCGAGCACGCGGCGGCCAACCGGCAGCTCGCCGCTCTGGCGCAGAAGCGCAGGATCAAGGTGCCGGAGACTCCCACACTGATGGCGCGGGCCAAGCAGAAAATCCTCGAGATGCGCGGCGAGAGGTCCTTCGACCAGGCCTATGCGAACAACCAGGTGGTGGCCCACAAGGCCAGCGTGGCGCTGTTCCACCAGGCGGCCAACTCGGAGGATGAGGATATCCGCGCCTTCGCCATCCAGACTCTGCCGCAGCTGGAACAACACCTGCGCCTGGCCGAGGACCTGGCGGTCGACGTGGGCGCCACCCGATAGCGAGTCCTTTGCGTCAGTGGCGCCATCCGGCCGACTTTCGCGACCGGGGCTATGATCCGGAGAGGCGCCCCGCTCGTCCCAGGTGGCTCCAACCCACCCAGCCGAGGTGATGCAGGCCATGTCCAGCTCGCAGTTGCTCCAGCGTTTCGAAGGCCGCCTGGTGCTGCTCGGCTTCGGCTGCATCGGCCAGGGCGTGCTGCCGCTGATCCGCCGTCATATCGACCTGGACCCACGCCGTGTGGTTGTCCTGAGTCCTGACCCGCACGGCCAGGCCTTTGCCGAGGCGCAGGGGGTTCAGTTCCGCCGCATCGGTCTGGATGCGGCGAACTACCGCGACGAGCTGGCACCGCTGCTCGATGCCGGGGACTTCCTGCTCAATCTTTCGGTGAATGTTTCCAGCCTGGCGCTGCTGGAGTTCTGCCGCGAGCGCGGCGTGCTCTACCTGGATACCTGCATCGAGCCCTGGGCCGGCGGCTATACCGATCCCCGTCGCACCTTGTCCCAGCGCTGCAACCAGGCCCTGCGCGAAAGCGTCCTGGCCCTGCGCCGACCTGGCGAAGACGCCCCCACCGCCCTACTGACCCACGGCGCCAACCCCGGTCTCGTATCCCATCTGGTCAAGCAGGCACTGCTGAACCTGGCCGCCGGCCTGGGCCAGCCGGTATCCGCGCCGACCGAGCGGGAAGCTTGGGCGGCGCTCGCCGAACGCCTGGCGGTGCGCTGCATCCACATCGCCGAGCGGGATTCCCAGCAGGGGTTGCGGCGCAAGGTGGACGACGAGTTCGTCAACACCTGGTCCATCGACGGTTTCATCAGCGAAGCCTGCCAGCCCGCCGAACTCGGTTGGGGCAGCCATGAGCAGCGCTTGCCCAGCGACGGCCTTCGCCACGAGAGCGGCTGCCAGGCGTCCATCTACCTGCAGCGGCCCGGCGCGGTGACCCAGGTGCGCAGCTGGACGCCGTCGATCGGGCCGACCCTTGGCTACCTGATCAGCCACGGCGAGTCGATCTCCCTCGCCGACTATTTCACTCTGGGCACAGGCAGCAATCCGCGCTACCGACCCACGGTGCACTACGCCTACCAACCCTGCAACGACGCCCTCCTCTCCCTGCACGAACTGGCCGCGCGCAACTGGCGACCCCAGCGCCAGGCACGGCTGCTGGACGCTGACATCATCGGCGGCCGCGACGAACTGGGCGTGCTGCTGCTCGGCCATGAGCGGCAGGCCTACTGGTACGGTTCGCGGTTGTCCATCGAAGAGGCCCGCGAACTCTGTCCGCAGAACAGCGCCACCAGCCTGCAGGTGACCGCTTCGGTCCTCGCGGGGGTGGTGTGGGCCATGGCCAATCCGCGGCGCGGCATCCTCGAGCCGGAGGAGCTGCCCTTCGCAGAAATGCTCGATCTCATCCGCCCCTACCTGGGCGAAGTGGCGGGCTTCTATGCCGACTGGAACCCGCTGCAGGACCGCGGGCGACTGATGGACGAGGAACTGGACCGCGACGATCCCTGGCAGTTCGTCAACTTCCTGGTCAGCTGACCGGCGCCGCCTGCACGTGCAAGCGGCGGCCGGGACTGGTCAGGCGCGGGCGCGGGCGCGCTCGACGTTGCGCAGCGCCTTGATCTGGTCATGGTTGCGCAGCACGCCTTCGTACTGACGCTGGACCATCGCCCGTATATCGGTGGGCAGCTCATGATGCAGGGCCTTAGCGTAGTGGTTCTTGGCCAGGTCCTCGCCCCGTTCGCACTCGTTGAGAATGGCCTCTTCGTCCTTGCCGGTTACCAGGGACTTGAGGTCCACCCAGTGACGGTGCAGGGCACCGCCGACACTGGTCCTGCCCTCGGGCTTGCCGCCCAGCTCCAGTACCGCCCGCTGCAACTCGGCGGCAGCACTGCCGCATTCCCGCGAGCGCTCGATGAAGAGGTCCTTCAGGTCCGGACGCTTGACGTCCCCGGCACAGACCTTGAAGCCGGCCTCGCCGTCCTTGCTGGTCTCGATCAGGTCGTTGAGTACACGGATGATTTCTTTGCGGTCGTTTGCAATATCCATGGGTCCGTTCTCCCGGGTCGACGTGGCGGGGCCTCGCCGAGCCAATAATCGGAGTGGAGGCCCGCGCGGGGCCTACCCTGGTTCCGACGCGGGGTGGCGGTGGATCGTTCAGCCTTTCTGCCCGGACGGCCCGCCGGCTATCGACGCTGCGGAGCGTGGCAGTGGCAGCGGCGGTCACTACTGCATGTCCTACCTATGCAGCGCGAGGCGAGCCATGGACAAGAGCAAGAGCGACAAGACCCCCGCCCTCACCCCCAAGGAAGAACAGGATGTCAGGAAGGGGCAGCCGCCGCGGGCCGCGGTGGTCCACGAGATCATCCGAGTGCAGGGCGACAAGGAGCTGCAACGCACGGTCGCCGCGCTCTGGTGGTCGGCCCTGGCCGCCGGGCTGTCCATGGGGCTCTCGCTCATGGCCATGGGCCTGTTGCGCGCACGCCTGGAAGGTGTCGAAGGCGCCCACGCCCTCGCCAGCATCGGCTACTCGGCGGGCTTCCTCGCAGTGATCCTGGCGCGCCAGCAGCTGTTCACCGAAAACACCCTGACCGCCGTACTGCCGGTGATGAGCAAACCCACCGCGGGCAACTTCGGCCGACTGCTGCGCTTGTGGAGCGTCGTGCTTGCGGGCAACCTCGCCGGCACCCTGCTGGTGGCCTATGTGATGCTGCACCTGCCGATCTTCGACAATGCCACCGACTCCGCGTTTCTCGCGATAGGCCATCAGCTGATGGAGAACGACAGCGGGCAGATGTTCGCCAAGGGCATCGTCTCCGGCTGGATGATCGCCACCATGGTGTGGATGATCCCGGCCCAGGAACAGGCCAGGTTCTGGATCATCATCCTGGTCACCAGCCTGATGGCGCTGGGCGACTTCACCCACATAGTGGCGGGCGCAGTAGAGTTGTCCTACCTGGCCTTCGCCGGTGAGCTGGCCTGGGCCGAGTTCTGGCTGGTGTTCGCCGGCCCGACCCTGGCCGGCAACATCGTGGGCGGCAGCTTCATCTTCGCGCTGATCAGCCATGCGCAGATCCGCAGCGACGTCGAGCTGCAGGAGTCGGAGCGGGAGAAACGCCGGGCGCTGCTGGCGGAAGAATCGAAGTCCTAGGCCGCCGTCGAGAATCGCCAGGGACAGTCCGCTGCCCAGCTCGCCACCGCCGTGCCGGTAGGTGCGCTGGGCACGGGGCAGTAGGTAGGGGGTTGGCCACGGCGAAAAATTCAGCCGAGGAGACAAGCGGAACTTGAACTCGCGGCTGAAGGCGGCGTCACTTGGAGATACCGCCCATTCTGGCCAGCCGGCATGCCCAACGAACGCAAGGCGCCCAGCTTCGGAATCGAGGAAGAGTTCTTCCTGGTGGACAGGCGCAACCGCGACATTCCCGCGCAGCCGCCGGCCGGCCTGCTCCAGGCTGCCCGCGAGGCCCTCGGCGAGCGCCTGGCCGAGAAGATGTTCCTGAGCCAGCTGGAACTGGTGAGCCCGGTGCTCTGGGACTTGGCCGAGGCCCGCGCCTGCCTGCTGGAACAGCGTACCCGCCTGGCCCAGGTGGCCGCGGGCTTCGGCCTGGGCCTGGTCTGCGCCGGCTCGCATCCCTTCGCCGACTGGCACGCGCAGCAGGCCAATACCTCGATGCGCTACCGCAAGCTGTTCGACGACTATCGCCTGATCGCCCAGCGCAGCCTGCTCTGCGGCCTGCATGTGCATGTGGGCATTCCGCCGGAGGCCGACCGCGTCCGGGTGATGAATCGCGTGCTGCCCTGGCTCCCGCTGCTGCTGGTCCTCAGCGCCTCCTCGCCATTCTGGCTCGGCCGGCCCAGCGGATGCATGAGCTACCGCCAGGTGATCTGCGGCGAATGGCCGAGGATGGGCCTGCCTGACGAGCACTTCCCCGACGAGCCGGCCTTCGAGGCCTATGTGCAATGGTTGCTGGCCTCCGGCTCGATCCGTACCGAGAACGATATCTGGTGGTGCATCCGCCCCTCTGCGCGCTACCCCACCTTGGAACTGCGCGTCTCCGACGCCTGCCCGTCAGTGGAGGACGCCCTGTGCATCGCCGGCCTGTTCCGCGCCCTGGTGGCCGGTGCGTTGGGCGGGGACGACAGCGATCCGCTGGAATATCCGCTGCAGCGGCTGGTGCTGGCGGAGAATTACTGGCGGGCGCGGCACCTCGGCATCCACGCCATGTTCATCGACGACACCGGGGAGGCCAGCCTCTCCGCCGGCGCCTGGCTGGCCCGGGCCCACGCCTTTTGCGGCGCCCTGGACGAAAGCATGACCGGGGGTGCCGCCTTCGCCCGGGCTCGGCACATCCTGCGCTACGGCAGCAACGCCGACCGCCAATTGCAGCGCTACCGGGAAGCCCTGGATGCGGGGCTGCCGAGGCAGCAGGCGCTGGTGGCTGTGGTGGACGAATTGCTGGTGGAAAGCTGCGGGGGGTGAGCCTTTGCGGGTTTCCGGATGGCAGGGAGGGATGTAGCGCTTGAGCGCTTCTGTAGGGTGGACCACGCTTCACCGGTCCACCATCGGAGCTTGGCTTCGACGCGGATGGTGGACCTGAAAGGCGATGTTCACCCTATAAGGCTGAATGGCAGAACTGCGTCCTGCTTTCGCGAATGAATTCGCTTATGGGAAGCTCAGGCGCTCATGCAGTGCGCACGGCGCACCTTACCGCTCTTCGTTCGAGGCTCAGGGCACATGAAGAATAATCCCTGAACCCTTCGCAGATTTCCCGCATCCCAATTACAAGGAAAGTCGAAAAACCACCTCCAGTACGGAGTCCAGCATGAACGTTCAAGGCATCTACCACACCGCCCTTCAGAACTGGGCCAACCCAGTCGCCGCCGACGCGATTTCAGGGGAAGGCGGCGACATCGAGCCGAACGATTTCGTCACCCAGGTCACGGCTGCGGACGCGGTCAGCATCGAAGCCGCGAAGATGGCGCTGCAGCAAAGCCAGTGCGCCGATATCCGAGCTTTAGCGCTACAAAGCATGGTCGAGCACAGCCGTTGTGCTGACGAACTCCAGTCCCTCGCCTGCCGCAAATACCTGCATGGCGGGCTCGATACCTGCCCGGACAGCATCCTCATCCGCGACCTCCACGCCCTCGGGCCGCAAGCGTTCGACCGAGCCTACGCCCTCAGCCAAGTCAGGGCCCTGGAGGAAAGGGTCGAGCTGCTGGCCCTCGCCGCCCGCCAGCTCGATGACCTGGAACTGGAGGCCTTCGCCCATACCGCCCTGCCAACGTTTCGCCAGCTGCTGAAAATGGCCCTGGGCCTGGCAGCGGCCCATCCCGCGCGCTGACGCGCGCCGCTGCCCGCCACGGGCTGATCGCCGATGAGTTCATCCTGTGGATGCTGGTACCGGGCAGCATCCTCCTGGTACTCGCCCTGGCCTCGACCTATCTGCGGCTGCTACCGGTTTCCACCTCCGCCCTCTACCTGCACCAGGAATGAAACCGGCGCCGGACCAGGCCGGCGCCGCGTAGCTACTCGACATCCCGCCAATGGGGATCGCCGCACTGGCAGGTGGGGTCGCTGCATTGATGCTCACCCGGCGGATGCTGGTCGGCGCACGCCTGACAACAATAGCCCTTGCCATCGCGGTAGACCGCCTCATCGCCCAGGCTGCAGATGCAACCGGGGCATGCGCAATGTGCCTCTCCCATGATGCTGTCCTCCTGGCGGCGGATGGCCTACTCAATCGACCGGACGCCCCCGGGAAGATTCAACCTGAATCATTGAACGGGGCTGACCTTGAGCACGCAGGAGATGGTCTGGCTGCGGCCGTCCCAGATATAGCGGAAATGTTGCCCCTGCACCGGCAGGGTCACCGCCGGCGGGCGGAACGCGGCCACGCACTCATGCCCTGGCAGGCGCACGCTGCTGTAGAGCAGGCCCCACTTCCCGGCATTGCGATGGAGCCCGGCGAAGGCCTGGCTGGTGCCGTAGCTCATGGGGTCCGGGTCGTGCAGGTCGGCGCGGTCGCGCACATCGAGCATCGGATTGACCACTTTGTTGACGTAGGCGCGCATGGTGATTTCGATGCTCGCCTCCTGGGTCGCGCGCCAGAAGCGCTCCTGGTGGTAGCGGGTCTCGGCAATGGCCGCATCCACCGAGTTGGCGCAGTAGTAGACGCCGAAGGAGCCGTCGGAAAAGCGGCTGGCGCGGCCGATATGGGTGAATACCGCCATCACCACGGTGGCGCCGATGCCGCTGACGCGGTCTTCGGCAGCCACGCGGGTAATCTCGCCGTCCTGGTCACGCAGCCGGTCGTTGGTCATGGCCTCGATGGCGTAGGCCAGTTCCAGGTCGCCGGGGTCGAGGGTGTCCTCAAACACAGAAATGGGCGGGAAGGCGCTGTTGACCAGGCGATAGGCCTTGTTCCACTCGGGTATCCGTTCCACCAGGAGCTCATCGGTCATCAGCCACGCACTCCATCGAGGTAGCGACGTACGTCGGCCACGTCCACCACCTGGCCACCGAGCATGTACTCCAGCGCGCTGCGGCCGTTGAAAGGCGCGGCGCTGTTGACCTTGTGCACCCACTCGTAGGCACGCTCCTCGTGGTTGCTGAAGAGGATGCGCAGGGACTTGTGGATGCCCATCAGATAGGAGATGCGCTCCAGGGTGTCATGGGGCAGGCGCACGCTGGGCAGCTTCTTGTAGCTGAAGTACGTGGTGTTGCCGATGGAACCCAGCAGGGTGCGTTGCTGCTCCTTGTTGCAGCCCCACTTGTCCATCAGGTTGAAGAAGAACTTCAGCGCGACGCGGCCGGCTTCGCCGCTTTGGAGATCCGGGCTTGCATGGCTGGCGGGAATGTTCATGGCGTCTCCTGGCAGAGGTGCTTTGGCTCCAGTCTACTACCGATCCGAATTATTTCAACATCATCATTCATATACGAACAGTAACCGGCCATTTCCACGGGCCTCCCCGGCCGGGCAATGGAAAAAAACGCCAACGTGCCGGAGCGCTTTCGACCTAGGCCTGGGAACCCAATGCTGGCTAGAGTGCCGACGCATGCCACTCGCGAGGGCCATCCCCATGCTCGAAGCCAGTTCCGCCCGCCCTTCCCGCTACCTGGAAAACCGCCACCTGGCCCTGGCCCTGTTCGCCGAGCAGGGCTATGGCCAGGTGAGCATGCGCGACCTGGCGACGCAGCTGGGGATCAGGGTCGGCTCCATCTACCACCATGTGGAGAGCAAGGAAGCGCTGCTGTTCGAGTTCATCGAGGAGCTCTACGAGCAGTTGCTGGACAACGCCGCCCTGGCCGCCCGCCGCCACGCCGAACCGGCCGCACGGCTGGCCGCGTTGATCGACGCCCATCTGGCCCTGCACGAGCCCATGGGCTTGCATTTTCGCCTGGCCGAACTGGAAGCCCGCTGCCTCTCCGGTGATCGCCTGGAGCAGGCTCGCGACCTGCGCCTGGCCTATGAGGAAGCCCTGCTGGAACCGTTGCAGCAACTGGCTGGACAGCCCATGGATGCCGCCGGGCGCGGGGCAGTGGCCAGTATCGTCTCGCTGCTCAACCAGCTGCCGGCCTGGCTGGATGCCGGCGGACTGCCGGCCGGCCAGGGGCGGGAGTTGATGACCCGGATGATCCTGGGCACGGTGCGCGGGGTGCTGCGTTTGCCTTGAGCGGCAGCGGCGCTCACCCTGTGGGGGCGAATTCATTCGCCAAGCAGGCCGAAGGTCTGCCCTGGAACGTCCCAGGGGCTGCTGCGCAGCCCTAAGCGAATGAATTCGCCCCCACAACAGAAGCACGGCCTCTCCTTCGACCATGGTTTGGTTGACTTTCTAGACGACCAGTCCAAAATCCCCTTCCCATGACCGACACCCTTTCCAAACCCCGTCGCGGCCGGCCGCCCAAGGTCGACCGCGACTTCCCGGATACCCGTGCCGCGCTGATCCGCTGCGGCATGGAGATCCTTACCGAGCAAGGCTTCATGTCCACCGGCATCGATACGGTGCTCAAGCGCGTGGGCGTGCCCAAGGGCTCCTTCTATCACTACTTCGACAGCAAGGAGGCCTTTGGCCTGGCCGTGCTGGAGAGCTATGCCAGCTACTTCGCCCATAAACTGGATCACTGGTTCCTGCAGGACGAAGTAGCGCCATTGCAACGCTTGCAGAACTTCGTCGAGGACGCCAAGGCCGGCATGGCCCGCCACCGGTTCTGCCGGGGTTGCCTGGTGGGCAACCTGGGCCAGGAAGTGGCCATCCTGCCGGAGGGGTTCCGCCTGCAACTGGAAGCCATCCTCCGCACCTGGCAGGACCGCCTGGCCAGCTGCCTGCGCACCGCCCAGGCAGTGGGAGAGCTGGCGGACGAGGCCGATTGCGACGAGCTGGCGGCGTTTTTCTGGATCGGCTGGGAAGGCGCCGTGCAGCGCGCCCGCCTGACGCGGGACAATGTCCCGCTGGATATTTTCATCAAAGGGTTTCTGGCCGGATTGCCGCGCTAGGTTTTCCGGGCCTATTTGTAGACGATTGGTCTAAATGGAGGTGTGAGCATGTTCGACGCAATCCTGATCGAGAAGGACGAGGCCGGTTACCGCGCCCGCAACACCCAACTGGATGACGCGCAATTGCCCGAAGGCGATGTGACCATTCGCGTGGCCTACAGCACCCTGAACTACAAGGACGGCCTGGCCATCACCGGCAAGAGTCCGGTGGTGCGCCAATTCCCGATGGTGCCGGGCATCGACCTGGCCGGCACAGTGGAAGCCAGCAGCCACCCTGACTACCAGGTGGGCGACTCAGTGCTGCTCAACGGCTGGGGCGTCGGCGAGACCCACTGGGGCGGCCTGGCGCAGAAGGCGCGTCTCAACGGTGACTGGCTGATCCCGCTGCCGGCCGCCTTCAGCCCGCGCCAGGCCATGGCGATCGGCACCGCCGGCTATACCGCCATGCTCTGCCTGCTGGCCCTGGAGCGACACGGCCTGAAACCCGGCCAGGGCGACGTGCTGGTGACCGGTGCCAACGGTGGCGTCGGCAGCTTCGCCATCGCCCTGCTCGCCCGCCTCGGCTATCGCGTGGTGGCCGCCACCGGCCGCACCAGCGAGGCGGAATACCTCAAGGGGTTGGGCGCCGCCGAGATCATCGAGCGCAGCGAACTGTCCGAGCCGGGCCGGCCGCTGGGCAAGGAACGCTGGGTCGCCGCCATCGATTCGGTTGGCAGCCATACCCTGGCCAACGTCTGTGCCGGCCTGCACGCGGACGGCGCCGTGGCCGCCTGTGGCCTGGCCCAGGGGATGGACTTCCCGTCCACCGTGGCGCCTTTCATTCTCCGGGGCGTGAGCCTGCTGGGGATCAACAGCGTCACTCGCCCGCGCGCCGAGCGGGTCGAAGCCTGGAACCGCCTGGCGCGGGACCTGGATATCGCCCAGCTCGATGCCATCACCCGCGAGATCGGCCTGGGCGAGGCGATTGCCGTGGCCGGCGATCTGCTGGCGGGCAAGGTCCGTGGGCGCGTGGTGGTGAACGTCGACGCCTGATGACGCGCGGCACCTTTCCTTGTGGGGGCGAATTCATTCGCTTCCCACAGGTATAGGGTGCGCTGCGCGCACCGCAACGTCCGCGCGGATAGCCTGGTGCGCACGGCGCACCCTACGCCGGTTGTCGCTTCAACCGTCGAAAGCCTGCTTCAGCGCGGCGATATCCAGCTTCTGCATTTGCAGCAGGGCGGTGAAGGCGCGCTGGGCCCGGACGGTGTCGGAATCCGTCAGCATGGCCATCAGCACCGAAGGCACCACCTGCCAGGACAGGCCATACCTGTCCTTGAGCCAGCCGCATTGCTTGGCGTTGTCGTCGCCGCCGGCCGAAAGCCGGTCCCAGTAGTGGTCCAGTTCGTCCTGGGTCTCGCAGTTGACCTGGAAGGACACCGCCTCGTTGAAGGTGAAGACCGGCCCGCCGTTGAGGGCGGTGAAGCCCTGGCCGTCCAGCTCGAAACCGACTGTCAGTACCGAGCCCGGTTCCTTGCCATGGATTTCCTTGCCCGCCTCGCCATAACGGCTGATGAGAGTGATCTTCGAGTTGGGGAAGATGCCGACGTAGAAGTTGGCGGCGGCCTCGGCCTGGTCGTCGAACCACAGGCACGGGGTGATGGTGTGGATCCGCTTGCTCATGACGCATCTCCTGGTGGGGTTGAAAGACGATAGCCAATCAGTGGTTAGTCGACTGGCCGCCCGGCGGATCGACAACACGCCATTGCTCGCGATAGCCCATCAGGAAGTCCACGAAGGCGCGCAGGCGCAGCGGCACATGGCGGTTCTGCGGATACAGCAGTGTGAAGGGCCGCGAACGCCCGCCATAGGGCTGCAGCACCTCCACCAGGCTGCCTTCGGCCAGTTCCTTCTCGACGACGAAACGGTAGGTCTGGAACAGTCCCGCGCTGTGCTTGGCCAAGGTAACGCCCCCCTGCACCACATCATCGGACAACAGGTAGCTTCCATCGGCGAAGATCTCCCGCTCCCGCCCCTGTTCCCTGAACAGCCAGGAGATGCGTCGGCCACTGCTGGGCAACTCGAACTGGATGCACTCGTGATCCTCGAGCTCCTCCAGGGTTCGTGGCGTGCCGGCGCGCTCCAGGTAGTCGGGAGTGGCGATCACCACCAGGGGGGCATCCTCCAGGTGGCGGGCGATCAGCGTCGAATCCGGCTGGGCGCGCACGCGGATCGCCAGGTCATAGCCCTCGGTGACGAAGTCGATATTGCGGTTGCTGAGGTGCACCTCCACCTTCACCTGCGGATAGCGTCGGCGGAACTCAGGCAGCAGGGGCAGCACCCGGTGATGGCCATAGGTGGTGGGCATGCTGATGCGCAGCACGCCGGCCGGTTCCTGCTGCTGGCCCATCACCGCCCGCTCGGCCTCGACCAATTGCGCCAGGGCCTGTCGGCACTCCTCGTAATAGCCACGGCCGCCATCAGTGAGGCGGATGCTGCGCGTGGTACGCACGAACAGCCGCACGCCCAGGCGCTCCTCCAGCCGCGAGATGGAACGGCTGACCGCGGCGGGCGTGACCCCGGCCACCAACGCGGCGGCGGTGAAACTGCCCTCCTCCGCGGCGAGGCAGAACAGCTCGATGCTGCCGAGCAGGATGTCGTCGAACTGACGCTTCATGATTAGTTACACCAGGTATCAATTGAAGTGCTGATCGCCATATTTATCTGCATTTCCCGCACAAATATAGTCCGTTCCAACAGAGAGGCGCCCTCTGCGAAATCACCCCAATCGTTTCATCCGAGGACCATCGACATGCAAGGCATCAATAGAACCGTAGTGATCACCGGCGCCTCCAGCGGCATCGGCCTGGGCCTGGCCAAGGCCTACCTGGAACGCGGCTTCAACGTAGTGGGGTCGGCCCGCAGCGAAGAGCGACTGGCTTCCGCCGCCGAGCAGTTGGGCAATCCGCAGCGCTTCATCGGCGTGGCCGGCGACATCGCCGTGCCGGAAACCTCCAGGCGCCTGTTCGAGCGTGCCATCGAAGCTTTCGGCCAGGTGGACGTGCTGGTGAACAACGCCGGGATCTTCATTGCCAAGCCTATCGCCGAGTACAGCGAAGACGACCTGGAGTCCATGCTCGCCACCAACCTCAAGGGCGTGGTTTACGCCTCCCAGGCCGCGGCGAAACACATGATCCCGCGCCGCCAGGGGCATATCGTCAACATCACCGCATCCGTCGCGCTGCAACCGAACCGCGCACTGCCGTCCTCCCTGCCGGTGCTGATCAAGGGTGGCCTCAACCAGTTCACCCGCGCCCTGGCCCTGGAACTTTCGCCGCACGACATCAAGGTCAATGCCGTGGCGCCCGGCATAGTCGATACGCCGATGCACGACCCTGCCTACCGTGAATTCCTCAACGGCCTGCAACCGGTCGGCCACATCGGCCAGGTACAGGACATAGCCGACGCGGTGCTATACCTCACCGACGCCAGCTTCACCACCGGCGTAGTGCTGGCGGTGGACGGCGGCATGAGCACCGGCACCTGGTAAGGAGGAGAAAACCATGCCCTTCGTCAGCGTACGCATCACCCGTGACGGCGTGACCCGTGAACAGAAAGCCCAGGTCATCGCCGAGATCACCGAGACCCTGCAGAGGGTCCTGGGCAAACGCCCGGACCTGACCCATATCGTCATCGAGGAAGTCGACACCGATAACTGGGGCTATGCCGGGATGACCACCACCGAGTACCGCAAGCAGCCCGGTGGCTGAAGAAACGAATCCGCCGGGGCCTTTGGGTCCCTTGCCCGAATGACCGAAAGGTCGTTCGGGCTTTTTTGTCGGGCTGGGTTGGTTGGGCATGGACTCATCCGTAGGAACGAATTCATTTGAACTAGGGAAACTACGTTCTTAGGTCATGAGTCATCGGCTCTGGCTGTGACGCTCGAAATGCCCGACTAGCAGGATGAAGTTCGGAGGGGGCTATGCGGCAGTTGGTAGTTCGTAGCCCGGATGAAATCCGGGGAAAGTCCCGCCGCCGCTCCCGGATTTCATCCGGGCTACGATTTGCCAGCAGGCCGAAGGCCTGCCCTCCCCCCGCATCCTTTACTCCCCCATCTCCGCCACCAGCAGCCTCACCAGTTCCGCCGCCGGCATCTCCCGCGCCAGCGGCGCACCCTGGCCGGCCCATTGCACGGCGAAGTCGTTGCAGCCCTTGGCACTGGCCGCAGCGTGCAGGGCCTTGGCGGCGTCGTAGGCGTTCGGATAGTCCGGCAATGCCGGTGCGTCCGCCGTGTCGAGGTCGGTCCAGAGTCGGTTGACCATCCCCCGCGCCGGGCGGCCGGAGATGGCGGCGGTGATGCGCGTCTGGTGGGCGCGTTCGCCCTTCAGCGCGGCGCGGTAGGCCGCGTTGGCAGCGGACTCGGGGCATGGCACGAAAGCGGTGCCCAGTTGCACGCCCTGGGCGCCCAGGGCCAGGGCGGCCGTTATGCCCTGCCCGTCCATGATGCCGCCGGCGGCGATCACCGGCAGGCGGGTATGGCGGGCAATCAGCCGAACCAACGCCAGGGTGCCGATACCGGCATCGCCATGCTCGGGCTCGAAGACGCCACGGTGGCCGCCGGCCTCCACGCCTTGGGCGACTATCGCGTCGACACCAGCCCGCTCGACCAGCCGTGCCTCCTCCAGGGTGGTGGCACTGGCCAGCAGGCGAATGCCGGCATCCTTGAGCGCCCGGATCCACTCATCAGGCGGCAGGCCGAAATGGAGGCTGACCACCGCGGGACGCTCTTCCAGCAACATCTGCAGCATGTCCGGGTCGTCGAGGAAGCTCTTGTAGATTTCCCGGATGGCGGCTGGCGGCTCGGCGCCGAACTCGGCGAACAAGGGCCGCAGGTGCTCGAGCCAGGCCGCCTCGCGCTGGGCATCGGCCTTGGCCGGGCGGTGGCAGAAGAGATTGACGTTGAATGGCTTGCCGGTCAGCCCACGGGTTTCCGCCAACATGGCACGGGCCTGGGCCGGGGTGCTGGCGCCAATACCGATGGAACCCAAGGCGCCGGCGTTGGATACCGCGGCGGCCAGGGCGGGGGTTGAAACCCCGACCATGGGCGCCTGGATGATGGGATGTTCGACACCGAGCAGTTGGATGATGGACATGAGGCTGCAACTCCCTGACACGTGAAAACCTGGCCAATTTATCCTAAATAGAGAATACTTTTAACAATTCATTCTCAAAACGAGATCATAAAGCATGGATCTTTCCAGCCTCGAGATCTTCCGCGCAGTCGCCCTGGAACACAGCGTGACCCGTGCGGCGCAGCGCCTGCAGCGCGCGCAATCGAACGTCACCACACGGATTCGCCAGCTGGAGGACGAACTGGGCGCCCAACTCTTTCTCCGCGACGGCAAGCGCATGACCCTCACCGACCGTGGCCAGGCCTTCCTCGACTACAGCGAGCGGTTGTTGACCCTGGCGGACGAGGCGCGCCAGGCCATGCACCCGCAGCAACCGAGCGGTCGCCTGCGCCTGGGCAGCATGGAGAGCACCGCGGCCAGCCGGCTGCCCGGCCCCCTGGCGAGCTTCCACGGACGCTGCCCGGAGGTGGAGCTGGAAGTGAGCACCGGCACCAGCCAGGCCCTGGTGGAAGCCGTGCTGGCGCGGCGCCTGGATTGCGCACTGGTAGCCTGGCCAAGGGGGGCGAACCAGTGGCGGAATGAAGCCCCTGGCATTGGGCTGGAGGCCCTGCCGGTGTTCGAGGAGGAACTGCTCCTGGTGCTGCCAGCCAACCACCCGCCGATCAAGGGGCCCGCTGATGTGCAGGTGCGCGGGCTGGCCGGTTTCGCCGAAGGCTGCAGCTACCGGCAGATCGCCGAACGCTGGTTGTCCGCCGATGGCGGGCCCATGCCCCAGGTGCAGCAGGTCGGCTCCTATCACGCCATCCTCGCGTGCGTGGCCGCAGGGTCCTGCGTCGGCATCCTGCCGCACTCGGTGTTGGAACTGCTGCGTCAACCGCCCCTGCTCCGCCAGGTCCCGCTGATGCGGGTGGAAACCCTGCTGGTCTGGCGCCAGGGCTATTCGACGGCGGCCTTCGAGGTCTTCCGCGAAACCCTGGCCAACGCCGACTGACAGACTCCGCTGAGCAACGCGATACCCTTCACCTCTTACCGATGGGTATCGCTGCGCTCCACCCATCCTACGGAGCTGTGCTGGCAACGCGCCTGATCAGGCCGCCACCGGCTCACCGCTATTGGCCCAGCCCTGGTGGCGCGGCAGGCCATCGTCCGGCAGGGTCAGGAGCGGGTGCTTGGAGCGTACGAACACATAGCGGTCCGGCTTGCCGCCGGGATCGGATTCGCGGTCCAGGGTGGGAACGTGCACCAGTTCGAAATCGGGGAAGCCATCCACGTGCAGGTACATGTGGCAGCCGCACTCCGAGCAGAAGTAGCGGTGGCAACTGGCCTTGGAGTGGAAGCACTTGAGCTTGTCGGCGTTGGCGGTGATCTTGAACGCGCTCCTGTCCACCACGGCGATTATCGCCAAGGCGCCACCGCAGACATCGGTGCAGTCGGTGCACAGGCAGTAGTGCAATTCCGCTGGCCGTGCGTTGTACTCGTAGCGCACGGGGTTCTGGTCGCAGCGGCAGCCGCCGATCGCCTTGAATGACTCGGTCATGTCCACTCTCCCATCGAGGTTGAAGCCAAGGCCGGCACGGGACCACGACCGGCATGCACCGGCGAGGGCCTGGTTCGTGGGATTGGAAGAACGCCGGAGCGTTGCCCCGGAGCGGGCCAGGGCCCGCGTGGGCACGGAGCAGGTGAACCTCACCGCTGCATAAATCAGATTAGTTCAGAGCCGTCCGCGCAGAGCCTTCTCGAAGATGCGGCTGTAGCTCTCCGCGTCATAGCGCACCGGGTTGGTGCCGGCGGAGGCGTCGTCCTCCGCCATGCGTCCGACCTGTTCGATACGGGCATCGTCTATGCCGATCTCGGCCAGGCTGTGGGGGATGTCCAGTTGGCTGCGCAGGTGCAGCACCCAGTCCAGCACCCCGGCGACGCCAGCCTTCGGCAGGCCCAGGTAGCGCGACAGCCGCGCCATGGGTCCTTCGATATGGGCGCGATTGGCCTGCAGGACGTAGGGCATCAGCACCGCATTGAGCAGGCCATGGTGGGCGTCGTACAGAGCACCGAGCGGGTGGGCCAGCGCATGCATGGCGCCCAGGCCGCGCTGGAAGGCGGTAGCGCCCATGCTGGAGGCCACCAGCATCTGTAGACGGGCCTCGACATCGCTGCCCTTGGCGGTGGCGCGCGGCAGGTAGTCCTTGACCAGGCGCATGCCCTCCAGGGCGATGCCTTCGGCCATGGGGTGATACAGCGGCGAACAATAGGCTTCCAGGCTGTGGGACAGCGCGTCCATCCCAGTGGCAGCTGTGATCTTCGGCGGCAGGCCGAGGGTGAGCTCCGGGTCGAGGATCACGATGGCCGGCAACATCCTGGCGTGGAAAATGATGCGCTTGATATGCGCCTGGTCGTCGGTGATCACCGCAGCGCGGCCGACTTCCGAGCCGGTGCCGGCGGTTGTGGGTACCGCGACCACCGGCGCCATGCCGGCCACGTTGACCCGGCTGGCGTTGTCGCCGATGTCTTCGAAGTCCCAGAGCGGACGGTCCTGCCCCACCATCAGGGCGATGGCCTTGCCGGCGTCCAGGGCCGAGCCGCCGCCGAAGGCGATCACGCCGTCGTGGCCACCGGCCTTGAAGGCGGCTACGCCGTCCGTGACATTGGGCCCGGTGGGATTGCCCTTGATCTGATGGAACAACCCGGCGCTCAGGCCACTGTCGCGGCACTGGCGCAGGGCGGCGTCGACCATGGGCAATGCCGCCAGGCCAGGATCCGTGACCAGCAGCGGCGCCGACATGCCCAGTTCGCGGCAGGCCGCGCTCAGCTCGGCGATGCGGCCGACACCGACACGTACCGATGTCGGGTAGTTCCAGTTCATGCGGAATTGGCTCGGGTCCATGGCGCGCCTCACAGGCTGGTCTTGAAGTGGAAGGACTTGGGCCGGGTCAGGTGTTCGTAGCCCACGCGCGACAGGCTGCAGCCGCGTCCGGACTGCTTGACGCCGGTCCAGGCCAGAGCCGGGTCCAGGTAGTCGCAACGGTTGAGGAAGACGGTGCCGGCGTCCACGCGGTCCGCCAGCGCCAGCGCAGCCTCTTCGTCCTGGCTGAAGATGGCCGCGGTCAGGCCATAGGGGCTGTCGTTCATCAGCGCCACGGCCTCTTCGTCGTCCCGCACTTTCTGGATGCCCACCACCGGGCCGAAGGACTCCTCGCTCATCACCCGCATACCGTGATGCACGCTGGTCAGCACCTGGGGCGCCAGGTAGGCGCTGCCCGTGTGGTCCAGCGGAAACGCGGCGGCGTCCAAGTGCGGCATGGCGCCCTGCCCCACGGCTTCGCGAATCTGCGCCCGGACGAACTCCGCCGCCTCGGCGCGCACCAGCGGCCCGAGGGTGGTTTCCGGGTCGTCGGAGCGGCCCAGGCGGTATTGGCTGACCAGGGCCACCGCCTGTTCGACGAAGTCATCGAAGAGGTCGGCATGCACGTAGATGCGCTCGATGCCGCAGCAGGACTGGCCCGAGTTGAAGAAGGCGCCGTCGATGGCGGTTGCCACGGCATGGCCCAGGTCGGCGTCGGCACGCACGTAGGCCGGGTCCTTGCCGCCCAGCTCCAGCCCCGAGCTGATGAAGCGCCCGGCCACGGCGCGCTCGACCATGGCGCCGCCGGCCACCGAGCCGGTGAAGGCGACGTGCCTGACCTGCTCGGCCTGGAGCAACCGTTCGGTGTCGCCGTGGGTCAGATGCAGGTATTGCAGCACGCCCGGCGGCAGGCCGGCCTCGGTGAAGGCTTCGACCATGCGCTCGGCGCACAGCGGGGTCTGCGCGGAGTGTTTGAGCAGCACGCAGTTGCCCGCCAGCAAGGCCGGCACGACCGCGTTGACCGCGGTGAGGTAAGGGTAATTCCATGGCGCGATGACCAGGGCCAGGCCCAGGGGTTCGCGGCGGATCAGCCGGGTGAAGCCGGGCTTGTCCGGCAGCCGGATATCGGCCAGGGCCTCTTCGGCGATATCGGCCATGTAGCTGGCGCGCTCGGCGAAGCCGCGAATCTCTCCCGGCGCATAACGAATCGGCCGGCCCATCATCCAGCAAAGTTCTTCAGCCAGCTGCGCCTCGCGGGAGGCGAAGGCGCTTACGGCGCGGTGGGTGATGGCGACGCGCTCCGCCACCGGGGTGCGCTTCCACGCTTCACGCGCGGCCTCGCTACGCTCCAGCGCCGAGCCGACGTCCGTCGCCGAAGCCCAGGACCGTTCGACATAGACCGAGCCGTCGATGGGCGAGATCGTCTGCAACAGCTTGCTCATGGTACGGCTCCCTTGGATGCCTGCCTGAGTCAGCCTAGCCAAAGGCGTCACTCAGCGAAGGCTTCCTTGAACAGCGCCTGCATGTCGGCCCAGGAGTTCTCGTCGGCCATCTGGCTGTAGCCGAGATCCGGCCCTTTCTCACTGCCATGGCCGGCATGGCTGAGGCGGTCGGCATCGGGGTTGGTGAAGCTGTGCTTGGCCTTGGGCTGGACGACTACCCGGTAGTCGGCGCCCGCCTTGTCGAACTCTTCTTTCAGGGCATTGACCGCGGCCATGGGCACCAAAGTGTCCTTCTCGCCATGTTCCACCAGAACCCTGGCCTTGACGCTGCCGGGCGTGGCCGGCGTGGCGGTACCCAAGGGGCCGTGGAAGCTGACCACTGCGGCCAGGGGGGCGCCCTGCCGCGCCATGTCCAGCACCACCTTGCCACCAAGGCAGTAGCCGACGGCGGCCAACTTTGTCGAGTCGGTCTGGGGCTGCTGCTTGAGCAGGTCGAGCCCGGCAAGGAAACGCGCCGTGGGGTTGCCCTCGGCACTCATGGCGGCCGCCATGAATGCCTGGGCCTCGGCCGGATGCTCGGTGTTCTTGCCATCGCCGTACATGTCGATGGCCAGGGCGCTATAGCCGAGGGCCGCGAGGTCGCGGGCACGGCGCTTGACGTAGTCGTTGAGGCCCCACCACTCGTGGACCACCACCACGCCAGGGCGCTTGCCGGCGATGGCGTCGTCATAGGCGTAGTAACCGACCAGGGACGTACCGTCCGGGCTCTTGTAGGGAATTTCGCTGGTCTTGATCTCGGCCTGGGCCAGGCCGGTGCCGAGAAGCAGCGCGCACAGCAGAACGAATCTGGACATGGAGCTTTCCTCCAGCCTGCAATGGTGAAGAACGGCTGCATCCAGTGTCGCGGGTTTGCGGGATTTCGCCAGCAGCGGGAATGAAAAGCCCTAGTCGGAGTAGCGACTGACTTCGATCAGGTTGCCGTCCGGGTCACGGAAGTAGACCGACTCAATGGGCCCGAGGGCGCCGGTGCGCATCACCGGCCCCTCCTCCACCTCGACGCCCTGCTCTGCCAGGTGCTCCAGCACCCGCTCCAACGGCCAGCGGGTGATCAGGCAGAGATCGATGGCACCTGGCATGGGCTGGGCGGCCTTGGGCTCGAACTCCTTGCCGGCCTGGTGCAGGTTGAACTTCTGCTGGCCGAACGCCAGGGCGTGGCGACCGTTGCCGAAGGTTTCGTGGCGCATTCCCAGTACCCGTTGGTAAAAGTCCAGGGTGCGGGGGATATCGGCAACGGTGAGCACCAGGTGGTCAAGGCGTTCGAGCATGGCGTCAGTCCCGGTCGAGCAAGTGGAAGCGCGGCAGCGACAGCTTCCAGTGAATGGCCGCCAGCCGGATCATCAGCACCACCAGCATGGCCAGCGAGGTGCCGAGCCAGTCCGGAACCACCAATTCGCGCAGGCCAATGAACACCAGGGAATCGGCGATGCAGGCGATGGCGTAGATCTCCTTCTGGAAGATCAGCGGCACCTCGTTGCAGATGATGTCCCGCAGCACCCCGCCGCCAACGGCGGTGATCACGCCCATGATCACCGCCGTGCCCGGCTGCAGCTCATGCTGCAAGGCGACCTGGGTGCCGTAGACGGTGAATACGGCAAGGCCGAAGGCGTCGGCCAGCAGCAAGCCGGTTTCGTTGATGGGCCGGGTCAGGCGCACCCAGAGCACGGTGCCCACCGTGGCCAGGGAGGCGACCAGGATGTAGGTGTCGTCCCTGATCCAGCTCACCGGGTGGTTGCCGAGGATCACATCGCGCAGGGTGCCGCCACCCAGGGCAGTGATGATGGCGATGACCAGCACGCCGAACAGGTCCATGGACTTGCGCCCGGCCATCAGCGCGCCGGTGATGGCGAAGACCGCAACGCCGAACAGGTCGGACAGGTAGAAGAGTTTCTCCATCTGCAGGTCAGGCACCCACCGGGGTACGCATGGTGACGAACTCTTCGGCGGCGGTGGGATGCACGCCAATGGTTTCGTCGAAGATGCGCTTGGTCGCGCCCGCCTTGAGCGCCACGGCCAGGCCCTGGACTATCTCGCCCGCCTCCGGGCCGACCATGTGGCAGCCGAGGACACGGTCGGTTTCAGCATCCACCACCAGCTTCATCAGGGTGCGCTCCTGGTTCTCGGTGAGGGTCAGCTTCATCGGCCGGAAGCGGCTTTCGAACGTCTTCACCTTGCAGCCCTTGGCGCGCGCCTGCTCTTCGGTGAGTCCGACGGTGCCGATATTCGGCAGACTGAACACGGCGGTGGGAATGTGCTCGTAGTCCACCGGCCGATACTCCTCTGGCTTGAACAGGCGCCGGGCGACGGCCATGCCTTCGGCCAGGGCCACCGGGGTGAGCTGCACGCGGCCGATCACGTCGCCCAGGGCGACGATGGAGGGCTCGCTGGTCTGGTACTGGGCGTCGACCTTGATGAAGCCGCGCTCGTCCAGTTCGACGCCGGTGTTCTCCAGGCCGAGGTTGTCGAGCATGGGCCGCCGGCCAGTGGCGTAGAAGACACAGTCGGTTTCCAGGTGGCGGCCGTCCTTGAGGGTGGCCAACAGGCTGCCGTCGGCCTGTTTCTCGATGCGGGCGATGTCGGCATTGAATTGCAGGTTCAGGCCCTTCTTGCCCAACTCGTCGCGCAAGTGGTGGCGCACGGCATCGTCGAAACCACGCAGGAACAGCTCGCGACGATAAAGCTGCGTGGTCTGCGCACCCAGGCCATGGAAAATGGAGGCGAACTCGACGGCGATGTAGCCGCCACCCACCACCAGCACGCGCTTGGGCAGGCGCTCGAGGAAAAAGGCTTCGTTGGAGCTGATCGCGTGCTCGCGGCCGGGGATGTCGGGAATCTGCGGCCAACCGCCGGTGGCGATGAGGATGTGCCTGGCCGTGCAACGCTGGCCGGCGACTTCCACGGTGTGCGGGTCGATCAGCCTGGCGTGGCCTTCCAGCAGGGTGACGCCGCTGTTCACCAGCAGGTTGCGGTAGATGCCGTTGAGGCGCTGGATTTCGCGGTTCTTGTTGGCGATCAGGGTCGACCAGTCGAAGCCGGCATCACCCAGGGACCAGCCGAAGCCTTCAGCCTGCTCGAAGTCATCGGAAAAGTGCGCACCGTAGACCAGCAGCTTTTTCGGAACGCAACCGACATTGACGCAGGTACCGCCCAGGTAGCGGCTTTCGGCGATAGCCACGCGGGCCCCGAAGCCGGCCGCGAAGCGCGCGGCACGTACCCCGCCGGAACCGGCACCTATTACGAAGAGGTCGAAATCGTAAGCCATGGCAAGTCTCCAGAAACAAGCCGCCAGCATACCGGAAGATCTGTCTCTGGCCAGTTGCCGGGCCTATCCTTGAGGCATCGAGAAGGAGATTCCCATGCGTCCGACCCTCACCCACCTGGCCCTGCATGTGCCCGAACTTGAGCCCTGCATCCGTTTCTACGCGGACTTCTGCGGCATGCGCGTGATCCACGAGCGCGCCGGCAAGGGCTCGAAGATCGTCTGGATGGCGGAGCCCGGCAAGGAGCACCAGTTCATCTTTGTCATCATGCCCGGCGGCCAGGACCGCCAACTCGCGGCGGACGACTATAGCCACTTCGGCTTCGCCGTGGATAGCCGCGAAGGGGTCGACGCCATCGCCGCCCAGGCCGAGGCCGCAGGCTGCCTGGTCTGGCCGCCGCGGGACGAGCCCTATCCGGTGGGCTACTACTGTGGCCTGCGCGACCCGGCGGGCAACTATGTGGAGTTCAGCTACGGGCAGCCGCTGGGGCCGGGGTCGGAAGCCTTGCCGATTCCGTAGCGCAGCCATTCATCCTGTGGGAGCGAATGCAGGTCGCAGCCCTGCCGTAGGGTGGATGACGCTCTTTTCATCCACCATCGGTGTCCAGCCAAACCTCGAATGGTGGACCGGTGAAGCGTGGTCCACCCTACGACACACATGAAGGAATCCGTCGGCGGCAGCAACGAAAAGGCCGCCCGGAGGCGGCCTTTTCACTGGCAGGACCCGATCAATAGGCCTTGCCGGTCTTGTAGAGGTTCTCGAAGCAGTAGTTGGTAGCTTCGATATAGCCTTCCGCGCCACCGCAGTCGAAGCGCTTGCCCTTGAACTTGTAGGCCAGCACGCAGCCGTCCTGGGCCTGCTTCATCAGCGCGTCGGTGATCTGGATTTCACCGCCCTTGCCCGGCTCGGTCTGCTCGATGAGCTGGAAGATGTCCGGGGTCAGGATGTAGCGGCCGATGATCGCCAGGTTGGACGGCGCATCTTCGGGCTTGGGTTTTTCCACCATGCTGTTCACCCGGAAGATGTCGTCGCGGATCATCTCGCCGGCGATCACGCCGTACTTCGAGGTTTCTTCCGGCGGCACTTCCTGGATGGCGACGATGGAGCAGCGGAACTGGTTGTAGAGCTTTACCATCTGGGTCAGGACGCCATCGCCTTCCAGGTTCAGGCAGAGGTCGTCCGCCAATACCACGGCGAAAGGCTCGTCGCCGATCAGCGGACGGCCGCTGAGGATGGCGTGGCCCAGGCCCTTCATTTCGACCTGGCGGGTGTAGGAGAAGCTGCACTCGTCGATCAAGCGACGGATGCCGACCAGGTATTTCTCCTTGTCGGTGCCCTTGATCTGGTGCTCCAGCTCGTAGCTGATGTCGAAGTGGTCCTCGAGGGCACGCTTGCCGCGACCGGTCACGATGGATACTTCGCTGAGGCCGGCATCCAGGGCCTCTTCAACACCGTACTGGATGAGCGGCTTGTTCACCACTGGCAGCATTTCCTTTGGCATCGCCTTGGTGGCCGGCAGGAAGCGGGTACCGTAACCGGCGGCGGGGAACAGGCATTTCTTGATCATTTCGAACCTTGAGAGGTGGGTTTTGGGCGGATCGCCGCGCAGTCTAATCAGGCGGCACTCGCCTTACAATGCCCGCTTGCGGGCCGTCCTATGCCCCGGTACAGGAACCCGGCTTCAACCAGCTGCGCCGGCTCGTATAGATTGCGTCCATCGAAGACCACGGGCATGCGCATAAGACCACGAATTCGCTCGAAGTTCGGCTGACGGAATTGCTTCCACTCGGTGACCAGCACCAACGCATCGGCACATTCGGTGACAGCGTAGGGCGAATCCAGCAGGCGCAACTGGCCCGATTCAACCGCCTCGGGGTAGCGCGCGGCGACGCCGGCATTGGCCGCCGGGTCATGGGCCTGGACCCGCGCACCGGCCTGCAGCAAGGCATCCAGCAGCACCAGGCTGGGCGCTTCGCGCAGGTCATCGGTGCCCGGTTTGAACGCCAGCCCCCAGAGCGCGACCACCCTGCCCTGCAGGAATCCGTTGAAATGCTCGCGCAGGGCCTGGAACAGCAAGGTCTTCTGCAGCGCGTTGCGCGCCTCCACGGCGCGCAGGATGCCGGGCTCCATGCCTTCCTGTTCGGCGGTGCGGATCAGCGCACGAACGTCCTTGGGAAAGCAGGAGCCGCCATAGCCGCAACCGGCGTAGATGAAATGGGTCCCGATGCGCTTGTCGCTACCGACCCCGCGGCGCACGTCTTCGATATCCACGCCAAGCCGCGCGCAGATGCCGGCCATTTCGTTCATGAAGGAAATCTTGGTGGCGAGGAAAGCATTGGCAGCGTACTTGCTGAATTCCGCCGCGCGCACGCCCATGCTGAGCAGCCGCTCGTGGTTACGCAGGAAGGGCGCGTAGAGGCGGCGCAACTGTTCCGCCGCGTCGGCGTCGTCGCACCCGATGATGACGCGGTCGGGGCGCATGAAGTCGTCGATCGCCGAACCTTCTTTGAGGAACTCGGGATTGCTCGCGACCTGGACCTTGAAACCCAGGCCACGGGCCGACAGACCTGCCTGGATGCGCTGGGCGACCCGTTCCGCCGTGCCCACCGGGACGGTCGACTTGTCCACCACCAGGCAGGAGCGCTTGAGGCTGGCGCCCAGTTCATCGGCTACCGCCAGCACATGGGAAAGATCAGCGGCCCCGTCTTCGCCACTGGGGGTGCCGACTGCGATGAAAACGATATCGGCCTGGTCAACGCCGTCTTCGATGCGCGCGGTGAAGGTCAACTGGCGACTGGCGAGTTGGGCCTGGAGCATGGGTTCCAGGCCAGGTTCGTAGATGGGCGCCTGGCCGCGGGCCAGGCGCGCCAGGCGGAAGGGGTCGCGCTCGACACAAGCCACCTGGTTGCCCATTTCCGCGAAACAGGTCGCTGTCACCAGCCCCACATAACCCGCACCGATCACGCATAGCCGCATGGATAGAACCTCCGCCTGAGATAAGCGGATTCCATCCAAGCCCCATGGCAGGGCTGTGACACTGGCATGACAGTACCGAGAAACAGCAACGGCCCGATCGGGCCGTTCTTTCAGGAGTACTGCGGGAGATCCTTGAGTTCCAATTCCACCAGGGCCTCATTGCCCTCATAGGGAATAGGCATATCGCCGTAGGCGGCCAGTTGCTCCCAGTGCTGGTCAAGCCCAGCGCCTATGGCGGCCAGGTGGTCGATCATGCGCCCTCCCGCACTCTTCACGGCGGGGTCGTCGCTGCGCATCATCTCGAAGGACATTTCACTCATCGCAGCGGTCAGGTGCGTGAGGCTCCGGGTGGTCAAGCTGAGTAACCGCACCAACTGCTGCTCTTTCGATTCCATTCGCATCCCCTCTTCCACCTGATCCATTCAGGCTCCTCTAAAGCTGGCCGAATTGCACAACGGATGCGCCACCTGGGCACACCGCAACTTCAGCCTTAGTCCGTTCGTGGCGTGAAAGGTTCTGCGCTCGCGCCAGCCGATTCCTACAGCCTGGTAACTGCCGATCATATAGAAAAGCGCTTCACCCAGATATCGCCGCCTGAAACGAAGAGGCCCGCACATGGCGGGCCTGGAATTCGTAGTAGGTGGCCGGCGCTGGTTTCCGGCTTGCAAGGTTTATCAGGCATCTGACAGAAGCATGTCACCTCTTCTGCTTCACACGGCGTAAGGGCTGGATCTCATCGGGGAGATCTTTCTAACCGTGTACCCTTGGGAACGCGCCCCGCGTCTCCTCGCTATCCTCTTGCGCATCAGTCTGCGTATCCACCTACCATTTTTGAGATTAGCAAAGGCCTCAGAAATCGGCCGGGCGTTCTTAGACCTTTTTCTTCCAGCCGCGGCCGGGCCTGGAATTGAATGCGAAAAGCCGTGCTCAAGAACGCTGTCCGGAGCTAGAACAGTTCGAAGAAGGATGCGCAAGCCATTGATTTTGAATGGTGCCCGGAGCGGGACTCGAACCCGCACGACCGAAGGTCGAAGCATTTTAAGTGCTCTGCGTATACCGATTTCGCCATCCGGGCCGGAGGGGGGTTGGTGCAGGGCGCTGATTTAAGCCCAAATAAAATTTCGAATCAATCACTTAGGCGCAGAACAGTGGCCAAATGAATCCGGGTCGCGAACTTGAAGCAAAAGAACGCTGCCGCAACCTCACATTTCTCGCAGGCAGAAAAAAGCCCCGTAGACTTTTGATCTACGGGGCTTTTTAGATGGAGGCCGAAGTCGGAATCGAACCGGCGTACACGGATTTGCAATCCGCTGCATGACCACTCTGCCATCCGGCCTAAACGAAGACGCCGCTGGCGGCGGCGTCATCGCGTGAAACTGGAGCGGGAAACGAGACTCGAACTCGCGACCCCGACCTTGGCAAGGTCGTGCTCTACCAACTGAGCTATTCCCGCTTTGTCTTGGTGACGGGCGCCATTCTATAGGAACAGAAACGTCCGTCAACCCCTTGATTCAAAAAACTTTTATTTTTCCTGCGGGTCGGTGCTGAGGTGCGGCCAGGCCGCCAGCAGATAATGCAGCATCGACCACAGCGTCAGGGCAGCCGCCAGGATCAGCAGGAAATAGCCGATGGCTACCCAGAAGGTAAACAGCGGAGGATTGGCCAGCAGGATGACCAGTGCCACCATCTGCGCCGCAGTTTTCCACTTGCCGAGGTTGGATACCGCGACATGGGCGCGAGCACCGAGCTCGGCCATCCATTCGCGCAGCGCAGACACCACTATTTCGCGACCGATGATGGTAGCCGCCGGCAGAGTCAGCCAGAGGTTGTGATGCTCTTCCACCAACAGCACCAGCGCCACGGCCACCATCAGCTTGTCCGCCACCGGGTCGAGGAAGGCGCCGAAAGGTGTGCTCTGCTGCCAGCGCCGGGCCAGATAGCCGTCGAACCAGTCGGTGACCGCGGCAATGGCGAACACTGCGCTGGCTGCCAGATAGCTCCAGGAGAACGGCAGATAGAACAGCAGGATGAAGACGGGAATGAGCAGTACGCGCAGAACGGTGAGCAGGTTTGGAATATTCATCGTTACGGCTGGTTCTGAAGGAAGGCCGCATTCTACTCGCTGTGAAGGGCCGCATAAATCGACTCAGCAAGCTTTTTGCTGATGCCGGGCGCCTTGGCGATCTCCTCGATGCTGGCACGGCTCAGCTCCTGTAGTCCGCCAAAGTGCTTGAGCAGCTCACGGCGGCGCTTGGGCCCTACTCCGGCCACTTCCTCCAGGCTGGAGGTGCGACGCGCCTTGCCACGCCGTGCGCGGTGCCCGGTAATGGCGAAGCGGTGCGCTTCGTCGCGGATTTGCTGGATAAGGTGCAAAGCCGGAGAGTCCGCCGGCAGGGTGAACTCGTGGGCGGCGTCGTTCAGGTAGAGGGTTTCGAAACCGGGTTTCCGGGTCACGCCCTTGGCTACACCGAGAAGGATGAGCTCGGGAACCGCCAGTTCCTGCAGGACCTCCTGGGCCATGGTCAGTTGGCCCTTGCCGCCGTCCACCAGGAGTACATCGGGCAGCTTGCCCTCCCCGTCTTTCAGCTTGCTGAAACGGCGCGACAACGCCTGATGCATGGCCGCGTAGTCGTCGCCGGCGGTGACGCCTTCGATGTTGTAGCGGCGGTAGTCCGACTTCAGCGGACCTTCCGGCCCGAACACCACGCAGGAGGCCACCGTGGCCTCGCCGCTGGAGTGGCTGATGTCGTAGCACTCCAGGCGCTGGGGCGCTTCGTCCAGCCCCAGGGCTTCGGCCAGGGCTTCGAAGCGCGCGGCGGTGTGCTGCCGGTTGGCCAGCCGCGCGGCCAGGGCCTGCTCGGCATTGGTGACCGCCAGTTGCTGCCAGCGCGCACGGGTGCCGCGCACTCGATGGCTGATATCCAGCTCCCGGCCACGCAATTCGGCCAGGGCTGCGATCAGCGTGGGGAAGTCTTCATGAGTGGTATTGACGATCAGTTCGCCGGGCAGATCGCGCTCCTGGTTGCCCAGGTAGTACTGGCCGATGAAGGCCACCAGCACGTCTGCCGACTCCTCCTCGATTGCCACCTGCGGGAAGAAATTCTTGCTGCCCAGCACACGCCCGCCACGCACGCTGATCAAGTGGACACAGGCGCCGCCCGGCGTCGCAATGGCGGCGACCACATCGATATCGCCAGTGCCGCCTTCCATGCTCTGCTGGTCCTGGACCCGGCGCAGGATGCCGATCTGGTCGCGGAGTTCAGCAGCACGCTCGAAGTCCAGACGCTGCGCCGCCTCCTCCATGCCGGTCGAGAGCTCCTGGGTCAGTGCATTGCTGCGCCCCTCGAGGAACATCACCGAGTGGCGTACGTCCGCTGCGTATTCGGCAGGGTCCACCAGCCCGACGCAGGGCCCCTTGCAGCGCTTGATCTGGTACTGCAGGCAAGGCCGGGTGCGGTTCTTGTAGTAGCTGTCCTCGCACTGACGGACCAGGAAGGCCTTCTGCAGCAGATTGAGGCTTTCGCGGATGGCGCCCGCACTGGGATAGGGGCCGAAGTAGCGGCCTTTCTGCTTCTTGGCTCCACGATGGATGCTCAGGCGTGGGAAGTCGCCCTCGCTGAGATGCACATAGGGATAGGACTTATCGTCCCGCAGCAGGATGTTATAGGGCGGCCGCCATTCCTTGATCAGCGTCTGCTCCAGGAGCAGCGCCTCGGTCTCGTTGGCGGTGATGGTGGTTTCGACCTGGGCGATCTTGCCCACCAGCGCGGCAGTCTTGGGCGCCAGGCCGGTTTTGCGGAAATAGCTGGCGAGCCGCTTCTTGAGGTTCTTCGCCTTGCCTACATAAAGCAGTTTGCCGCCGGCATCGAGCATCCGGTAAACACCCGGACGCCCGCTGCAGGCGGCGAGGAAAGCACTGGCATCGAAGGAGTCGGACATCTTAGCTGACGGCGTCTACCATGCCGTGTCGGACGGCCAGCAACGCCAGTTCGACGTCACTGGAAATGGATAGCTTGTCGAAGATCCGGTAACGGTAGGTATTTACCGTCTTCGGCGACAGGCAGAGCTTGTCGGAGATGCTCTGCACCTTCTGGCAGTTGGCGATCATCAAGGCGATCTGGATTTCGCGCTCGGACAGCAGGTCGAAGGGCGAGCCATTCGCTTGCGGCTGGAATGACTTGAGCGCCAATTGCTGGGCAATCTGCGGGCTGATGAAGCGCTGGCCGGCAAAGACCTGGCGGATCGCCTGGATCATTTCCTCCAGACCGGCGCCCTTGGTCAGATAGCCCGCCGCACCGGCCTGCAACAGCCGGGTCGGGAAAGGATCTTCCTCGCAGGCGGTAACCGCCACCACCTTGAGGTCGGCATTGCTGCGCAGAAGCTTGCGGGTCGCCTCCAGGCCGCCGATGCCGGGCATCTTGACGTCCATCAAGACCACGTCAGGCTTGAGTTCCCTTGCTTTCTTGAGCGCCTCTTCGCCGCTGTCGGCCTGCCCCACCACCTGCAGGCCATCGACATCGGCCAGCATGCGGGTAATCCCCGTTCTTACCAGATCGTGGTCGTCGACCACCAGCACCCTAATCAAGCGACACCTCTCAGTGCATCGCGCGCTGCCGCAGCAGCAAGCTTGTTCGAATGAGGTTCACATTAGCAAATGACCGGAGAATGACCTAGCGCCAGTTGCTGGTGACCGCCAATCGGCAAGCGTCAATTTTCCATCCACCGATTTTACGTCGGAACGGAAAACAGGCACGAGCGAATAATGAAAGCGCATATTTTACCGCTACTTGCGCCATTTAGTTGAGGTGAGATTTGAAAATGTCGGGACCAGGAAATGGAGGGCGCTCCTGTAAACCAGGAGACACCCTCGCGTATTTTCTTCAGGAACTTGCGCCCCATTCACGATCGACATGGTTCAGCGTGGACAGTATGTGCTGCGACCCGGTCAGCGCTGGCGCCATGGTCCAGCGCTGATATTTGTCGTTCCCCATGCGCACCAGGCCGGTGTGGCTGGTCAGGTTTCTATCGATCTCCGGGTCGATGTCATAGAAGCCCAGGCTAAAGCGAACAGCTTCTATATCCTCCGGGTCGCCGGTAAGGAACTGCCAGCCCTGGCCAATGCGGTATTTCTCCGCATAGGCCTTGAGCACCTCCGGCGTGTCCAGCAACGGCTGCAGGGTAATGGAATGCATGAAGACACTCCGCCCTGCCCTATCCCCCAGTAACTGCTGGAGCTGACGCAGGTTCGCCGTCATGGTCGGGCACTTGCCGGTGCACTGCGTATACATCATGTTGAAGGTGACGACCTTGCCGCGGATAAGGTCGTCGTAGAACTTCACCTTGCGGCCATCCTGGGTATAGAGCGTGACATTGGGGAACGGGATGGCGCCTGCGCCATTTCCGGGAGCGGCTTCGACTCGCCCGCCAGCGCCGCGCGTGGCCGCCCACCCCGCCAGCAGAGCAGCGGCGCCGCCGATTCCAGCCAACATGGTTCTTCGCGTGTTCATGGTGATTCCTCCCACTTCAAGGGTGCTCCGCAGCCAGCCTCAGACGATGTCCCAGCGCAGCATCATCGCGTGGTCTTCGTGGATCAGGTTGTGGCAATGCATGGGGTACTTGCCCTTGTAGTCGCGGAAGCGCAGGAATATCCGCAACGTGGTGAAGGGCTCGACCACATAGACATCCTTGCGCCCCTGCTCGTGGGGCGGAATGGGGACGCTCACGCCCTTGACGATTTTCTGGATGATCCGCCCCTCCTCGAAGTGGATATGGATGGGGTGGGTCCAGCCGTCGTCGACGTTGGACAGCTCCCAGATCTCGTAACCGCCCTTGGGAATCTGCGCCCTCGGGCTGTTCACATCGACGAACTTGCCATTGATCGCCCACATGCCCTTGTCACGCTCGAAGATCCAGCGCCGCACCGGCGCGGAGTTGATTTCGGCCTGCGTGACCAACGGCAGGGGGCGCAGGGTCGCTGGTACACGGCTCAGGTCCTGGGCCGGCGGGTAGCGGTCGACGATGATTTTCAGCACCCGCACGCCGGGGTCCTTGATGTCCTTGGGTCCGCGGGTCAGGTCCTGGCGCACCCGATTGACCAGGTACAACTGGGTGCCGATCAGGTACTTGGAGAAGTCGACAACTATGTCGGCACGCTCGGCAACGCCGATGCTCACGTTGGTCTGGTTCAGCAGCGGCGCGGTGAAGAGATTGCCGTCATTGGCGATATGGGCAAACTTCTGCATCACGTTGTTCGGCGAAACCAGGGCGAAGTTATAGAAGCGACTAGGCCCCGTATTCAGCAGACGGAAGCGATACTTGCGCGCAGCCACCCGCAGCACGGGTTCGATGCGACCATTTACCAATACCTTGTCGCCCAGTACCCCTTCCGGGTTCACCTGGTCGTAGAACAGCTTGCCGCTGGCGTCGAATCGCCGGTCGTTGAAGTTGAGCGGATAGTCGTACGGATGGCTGGGCAGCCGTAGCGCGCTGGGGTTCGAATCGGCCTCGTTACCTGAATCCAGTTCGTCGAATATGTAATAGAAACCGGCCAGCCCCAGGTAGAGATTGGGCGCTGTGAAGTCCAGGGTGTGGTCATGGTAGAACAGCGTGCCCAGCGCCTCGGTGGGGTCTCCCACCAGGTCCTGACGAGCTTCGAACCCGGCTTTCACATTGGAGTACAGGTGATCCTTGAATTCGCCATTTGCAGACAGGGTCGGGCCGTGCTTGGTTGGGCTGTAGTAGTCACCCGGAAAGCCGTCACTCTCCGAACCGCAGTGCAGGTTGTGCAAGTGGGTGGAGATTTCCGGCGTACCGAACCCCACATGGTTCTGCGGCAGCTTGTTATGGATACGACAGATCAGCGGGCGACCGTAACGCGCGAAGAAGGTCGTGCTGGGCATGGTCAAGTCCGGCGTGTTCGCCTGATAACCCCAGATACGCTGCGGCGGGTAGGACGGGCTGTAGACCCAGTCATTGCGCTCTTTGGCACTGATCTCGTAGAGCAATGCGCCCGGCGAGAACTGCGCCCAGCGCTGGTGCGGATTGCGCCCCGCCTCACCGGCGGCGATGTTGGGCGCTTCGGTTGGTGCTGGACTGAGGGACGCCACGGCAAGTATCGGATTCACCTGGGTGGGTAGTTCGTGCGCCCAGGGGACAGTCGCCGGGCTGGGCGGGAACACTGGTGGCGCCGGCTCGTCGTCACCGGCCCGGGCCTGTCGCCCAGTCATCAGCAGCGGCGCCGCCATCGTCGCTGCCGTCAGTTTCAAGAATCTCCTTCTCCCCTCGCCGTCTGCCGCATCCTCCGGCCGACCTGTTGCGTGCTCGCAGTCAGGGCGTTTCATGACTCTCTCCAGTTGCTGGCCCTCGACACTGGACGGAAACCTCAAGGCATCTCTATAAAAACTGCACCAGTGAAGTTATGGGCGATTGAGCTTCGCTCGTTTTGTTTAGCGCCGCAGAACGTCAATAACATGACTAAAGTGCATTTGTATCAAATTGTAAATGGCCGATTGTCATCATGTTGACAATCCTTAAGAGCTAACCTGAAACGCCCGAATTAGAGCCTTGCGCAGAGGAAAAACAGGTTCAATTGCAGCTACCGCTCAGGGATGAGCGGTCGCATAGATAGCAGAGGGATATCAGCGAGAGCGGAATCCTGTGAAATCCGGGCCAGATCGGAGGGATCCAGAGGCGTAAAACGGCATGAAATTGGCGATACGAAAGTGGCATACGCAGTCAGCAAGACGAGATCGTCAATATTCCGTCACACATTGAACGCTTGCCGATTGGACGATGATGCAGATGCAGCTAGAGACGCTGCCAGAGCTGAAGCAGATGCAACCAGAGAAGCCGATGAAGACGCCGCCGATGCTGCCAGAGAGGTTGCGGAGAATGCCCCCTACGCGCGGGACGTCGATGTCGTCGAGGCAGAACCTGAACCCAACAACGTGCCCGACGCACCGGATATCGACGTGGTAGAGAGCCGGCACGAGGCCCGCGATCTCCGCAATGAACGCGCAGGCATATCGGTAGAAGACGCCCCAGGAGCTTGAAGGACGCATCAACAGGGAGTCGCATACCCTGAAGAGTCTGGGCTTGCGACTTCTCCTCACATCGATTCGTGACCCGCTAACGGCTTGAAATCACTCCTGTCCCGCCGGACTCGGCAAAGCCCTGTTCGAGATCCCCCGTGGATTCTTCTTCAAACCTCACCCGACTCGCCTGCTGGAGCCACACCTGAACCGGCTCCAACTCGTTCTCCACCCAAACCTGGGTCGCGATCACCTGCGGCACACCGCCGCGCAACGGTCTCCAGCCGCTCCTCGATGATTCGTTGCAAACCAGCTCAGTCAGGGGCTCTACTTGCCCCCGAAACGATCCGTTTCGACTTCAAGGTTGCGAGATCGGCAAGGTACGGCTATCAAAAATGTTCCACTTCTACCTACACAAGGGGTTCCACCATGAGTGCACGCTTCTCGGTGAAAAGGGTCCCACGAGCACAGGCCAAAGGGATCAGAAATGGTGAAGTTATCGGAGGAACCGCGCTTGATGCTTACTGTTACCGGATCATCGACAGGGCTACTGGCGACTATGTCGGCGGCAAGCATGAACAAGAGGCCCTGGCGATGGGTGAATGCGAGAGGCTGAACACCAGGACCTAGTGTATGAACGCCGTACCTAGGCGGGGCCCCGCTCAGCGCGGGGCTCTTGAAACATATCCATCCAATGGATTCGATCTGAATCACCTTTGAGGCTTTTAGCAGCACTGCGTCGAGTCTAACAAAGAGGACAGCTTACCCCCTTGCGAGCCAGATTCTCAGCAACACGTGGCCTCGCCGGCATGAATAGCCGATCCACTCGGTCACAGTTTCACGGCTATGGTGCCAAGCACTTTGCCAGATTCATCAGCAAGGACGGTCCCGATGCCGACAGGCGTAGCTCAGGCTGGCAGTACAGCCAAGGCCACCGCATCAAGGAGCAACGTCAGCCCCGCATCCAAGAACCGGAATCGGGAGATTGCGAGGTCATTAAAGAAGCGAATATGAAGCTGTAGGAGCACCCCAACCCGTAGTCGCGTGAAGGCCAGACTGGATAAGATGGAGTCTTCACGCCATGACAAGGAGGCCTCCATGCGCGCCGCTCTGCTGCTACTCGCTGCCGTACTCCTGACTGGGTGTGCAGCCGATCTGACCA
Source organism: Pseudomonas sp. BN417 (assembly GCF_029871205.1). Lineage (GTDB taxonomy): Bacteria > Pseudomonadota > Gammaproteobacteria > Pseudomonadales > Pseudomonadaceae > Metapseudomonas. The sequence continues at coordinate 112,266 of NZ_SSOJ01000141.1, forward strand.
ATGAGGAACCGTCGCCCCGACTCGACTTGCCCTCCGATGCCAGATCGCAGCTGATCGTCAACTTCAAGGCCGGTAACAACGTTTTCAGGAACGCCGACTGGGACCAGTTCAAATCCTCTTGGCGCGCGGCCATACAGAGTGAAGCTTCGACCTACGGGTATTCCGTAACCGAGCAGGTCGGCCCCATTTCGACCGCGCCCACTCCGGGCTTGCTCCTGGTAATCAAGGTGAATGACTTCCGCTATGTCACCGAGTCCGAGCCCGCGGACGACGCCTGGGTGGATGCAAGGGTTATCTACTTGGACGCGCAGACGGCCAAGGAGTACGGGGAGCGCGGCTACAACACCAGCGCTCCCACCTGGGAAGGCATTTCCTCAGCGATGACCGATGTGCAGATCCAGGCATTTGCCAAGGGCATCGTCGACGAGATTCGGTCCGCCGATAGCACGTCCGAACCCAGCCAGATCGCACCTGAAATCTCGGCTGCCCGCGCAATTGACCCCGCCCCCACGAGAGAGCTGCAACTCGAGCAACTGAACCGCGAAGGCCTGAGATACGAGGAGTACCAACGGCGGTATCGGGAGATTGTGGGATATTGAAAATACGCCACTAGGAAGCTGATGCAGCCTCGCGAACTCCCCACTGAAGAGAATGTGGTCATATGGGGCCGCAGTGTTCAGTTCGGCACCTTCCGCGAGCGTGTCGACCTGATGACCGGATTCCGGAGCCGTTCCGGAAGACCGACGAAGCACTATCCAGGTACCACCTCCTTCCAACGCCCAGTCACGGCTACTGAACGTCGACGGCGATGAAATGCTGCGCCGGCAGTTTGGTGCTATCCCCTGCACCCGCCTGGCAATGGCTGGACCCGGCCATATCCATGGAACACCTCGAGGTGATGGTCGTGTGGCGAGGCCAGCCGTCCGCGGTGTTCCAGTGGTCCAGGGTCGGCTGGAGCGACACCGGCCTGGTGGACCAAGGCAGCTACACCGTCGACGAAACCGAACACGGCGGTGCTCCCGACCACACCTGCAGCGCCGACCTGCCCGCCGGCCTCGCCAAATGGCGCGAACGCAGCTGGCACCAAACCACCCTCAGCAAAATCCTCCGCAGCATCGCCCAGAAGCACGATTCAGCGCTGGAAGGCCAGGGGCTCGTGGATGGATGGGGCGCTTGGAGTTCGCCAGGAGACCGCTATTCATCAGCAGCCTCCTTTTATTGTTGGTAATTAATTGCAGGAGCGGAGTCGATTGACATTATTTTGACTCAGTTCAAGTTACAAAATGTTACGATAAGAAATTCGTCAGGATATCGGCACCTAAACGCAGTGCGCCGGCAATAAACTGAATCAAAGCGGTAGCGCCCTTATCCCTGAATAACAAGAATCTTTTTTTGGGGGAGGGAGGCCCCATGAACACGCCCAGAACACCCAGCAACAGGTGCGCGGTCCCGAGCGAATCCCGCAGAACCTTCCTCAAAGTGTCCGCAGCCGCGCTGGCCGCACCGCTGATCGCCCGCTCCGTACGCATCCAGGGCAAGGGCGACGAGGAAGTCCGCCCGGTCTTCCCACCCAGCCCGCCGAGCATCCCCTGGACCCTGGAACTGGCCGAGCAGATCACGCTGCTGGCGCCGGTGCTCCTCACCCCCGCCCCCACCGAACAGGCCAACACCGCTGCCGGTGAAGCCGGTCGCGCGCCCCACCAGCGCTTCAACGAGCTGGGCGTGGCACTGACCTACGAGCTGATCGCCCGGGAAAATACGCTGTGGCAATTCAACGAAGCCTATCCGTTGCAACCAATCTGGGGCTTCCAGGGTAACGGGCCGGATGCGACCACCCCCGGCCCGGTGATATTCGCCCGCTATGGCCAGCCCATCGTGGTGCGCATCCGCAACCGCCTGCCGGCTGACCACCAGGGCTTTGGCTCGCCGGAAATCTCGACGCACCTGCACAACGCCCACACCGCGTCGGAAAGCGACGGCTTCCCCGGCGACTTCTACAGCGCCACCAAGTTCGGCCCGACACTGGCCTCGCCAGGCGAATTCCTGGACCACCACTACGGCAACATCTACGCCGCCGGCTTCGACGAGTTCCAGAACGGCATCGGCGACCCGCGGGAGGGCCTGGGCACGCTGTTCTACCATGACCACACCATGGATTTCACCGCCCCCAACGTCTACAAGGGGATGGTGGGCTTCTACCTGCTGTTCGACGACATCGACTCCGGAAACGAGCACGACTCCAACCCCGCCGCGCTGCGCCTGCCCAGCTATCCCTACGACTACACCCTGGCCTTCAGCGACAAGCGCTTCGACCCCGACGGCATCCTGTTCTGGGATCAGGTCGGCCCCGAAGGCGTTCTGGGCGACAAGTTCGCCGTGAACGGGATCATCGAGCCGGTACTGCGGGTCGCCGCCAGGAAGTATCGCTTCCGCCTGCTGAACAGCGGGCCGAGCCACTTCTACGAGTTCTACCTGGTCACACCCGACGACCAGGAACAGACATTCACCTACATCGCCAACGACGGCAACCTGCTGCCCGCCCCGCTGCGTAATCAGTCCCACGTGCGACTGGGCGTGGCCGAACGCGGGGACATCGTGGTCGACTTCTCGCCGTACCCCATCGGTACCGAGCTGTACGTGGTGAACCGTCTGAGACACCGGTCGGAAGACACCCGCCGGCCCGACGATGTGCGCGAGCCCGGTGTGCGCCTCCTGAAAATCATCGTCGACCGCTTCCCGCCCGAGGCCGATGTCAGCCAGGTGCCCGATACGCTACGTGAGCTGCGCCCTCTGGACCCGGCGGAAATCGCCGCGGCGCCGGTCCGGCGCTGGATCTTCCAGCGCAATAGCGGCCTCTGGGACATCAACGGGCGCTTCTTCGATCCCACCCGGGCCGATGCGGAGATTCGCCAGGGCAGCGCAGAGGTCTGGGAGCTGGTAAACCCCGACGACGGTTGGCAACACCCCATCCATATCCACTTTGAGGAAGGCCGCATCCTGAGCAAGACAGAGAATGGACTCGAGGTGCCGGTACCGCCGCACGAACAAGGCCGCAAGGACGTCTACGTGGTGGGCGAGAATGTCACGCTGCGGATCTTCCTGCGCTTCCGCGACTTCCTCGGAAAGTACCCGATCCACTGCCACAACATGATCCACGAGGACCACGCCATGATGGGCCGGTGGGACATCGTGCTCGACAACAGCGGGCCATCGCCGAACAGCGGAAGCGGTAGCAGCATGACCAGCAGCGATACGCCGAACCAAGGAGGCCGCTCATGAACACTCGACGCAAACTCCTCGGTGGTCTCGGGCTCGCCGCCGTGGGCGGCGCCATCAGCTACGCCATCCCCGACAGCCCCCCAGACAGCCTTAGAGTCCGCAAGGCGACCGACACGCCTTTCCCCAACGTCCTGCTGGAGACCCAGGACGGGCGCAAGGTGCGCTTCTACGATGACCTGATACGCGGCAAAGTGGTCGCCATCAACATGATGTACGTCCACTGCACGGGCAACTGCCCGACCGTGACCGCCAACCTGCGCAAGTTGCAGACCCTGCTCGGTGAGCGCCTGGGCCGCGATGTTTTCATGTACTCCATTACCCTGCAGCCGGAACTGGATACTTCGGCGGCGCTCAAGGCCTACGCCGACAAATATGGCGCGCAGCAGGGCTGGTTGTTCCTTACCGGAGCTCCCGCCGATATCCGCCGTCTGCGCTACAGCCTGGGCTTCTTCGACCCGGTGCCCGAAGTGGACAGCAGACTTGGCAGCCACCTCGGCATGGTGCGCATCGGCAACGACCACACCCGGCGCTGGACCATGGCACCAGCGCTGAGCGATGCGGAACGCATCATCGCCACCATCAACCACGTGGATACGGCGATGGTCGCCACCGGGTATGTCAAAGGCGCCGTGCCAGCCTGATGGCCGGCGCCCCATTCCCAATCGGAAGAGAAAGTGGTCATGTGCAGCCGCAGTGCTCCGTTCGGCACCTTCCGCGAGCTTGTCTACCTGATGACCGAAGTCCGGAGCCGTTCCGAGAGACCGACGAAGCACCATCCAGGCACCACCTCCCCCCAACGCCCAGGCACAGCAACTGAACGTCGACGGCGATGAAATGCTGCACCGGCCGCTTGGTGCTATCCCCTGCACCCGCCTGGCAATGGTTGGACCCGGCCATATCCAAGGAACGCGTCGAGGTGATGGTCCTGCGGCGAGGCGAGCCATCCGCGGTGTTCGAGTGGCTCAGGGTCGACCGTGCCAGGGACAACGTGCGGAACGACTTCCCCGACCGGCTCGAACCGATAAGCGGGCGATAGACCAGCAGCCAAGGGACCAAGCGGCCTTCAGCGCGTGCCCCTGCTCTGGCGGCGTACCCCATTGGTCGATTTAGTCGCCACATCGGCGTCAGGGGTGTAATGGTGAAACTTCTCCCTCCCCTCAAAAGAGGAGGTTGCAATGACTAGACGAGACTTCCCAGATCACTCGGCTTGGGCAGAAACCCGCGTCAACGGCAATTACGCCCTCGCCTTCATTGCCGTCCAGCCGCTTGAGGACATGTCCGGCTCACGGCTTCACCTCGTATACGACCACGCACACTTCGCTACCCGAACTGACGCCCACAAGGCAGCAGAAGATGCCCTAAGCAAGATGATCGGCGTCGACTCCTACGGCCTTCCACTGTTCGGCCCCCAGGAGCGCTAACAAGGCCCGATAACAACTAGCGCCCTCAAGAAGGCGCACCCCTGCCGCCGAGACTTTCCCGCCCTTTAGAGGTCACGGCGGCTTCTTTGTGTCAGTCCATCCGTGCCAGCGCACGCTTCACCGCGCCCAGGCATTCAGGCGGGTTCAGCGCGTTGACCTGGTCATGCGCCCAATCCCTCCATTTCGCCTTGCGCTTGTTCTTCTCGGCCCCAAATGCGATCCGCATCGATCTACGCTCCGGCCTACCGGTAAGCGGATCACCAAGACCGTTTACCGTTGCGCTGGCGAGGTGGTCAGCGCGACCCGCTAGAATCCAGCTACGGAAATGATGGGATAAGTAACGGAAACCGGCAGTAGCGCCTGGGAACGGTTGGGGAACCGCCCAGAAACGCAAAAGCCCCGGATACCGGGGCTTTCAGCTATAAAGATGGCGGAGGCGGTGAGATTCGAACTCACGGAAGGGTCTCCCCTTCGGCGGTTTTCAAGACCGCTGCCTTAAACCACTCGGCCACACCTCCGCTTGCGCGGGGCGCCATACTACCGGAACGCAACACGCTGTCAAACTCTTGCAATTGGCGCTTTCAAGCCCTCTGTTATGATCCAGAACTGACCAAGGTCACGGAATCAACTTTCGGGAGTGTCGCGATGAACGAACAGAACTATGCCCTCAACCCTGCACAGGCCGAGCAGCTGGAAGTCAGCCGCGTCCTGCGCAATACGTACGGGCTGCTGGCCCTGACACTTGCGTTCAGCGGCCTGGTCGCCTATTTCGCCCAGCAGATGCGCGTGCCCTACCCCAGCATCTTCGTGGTGCTGATCGGTTTCTACGGGCTGTTCTTCCTGACGGTGAAGCTGCGTGACTCCGCCTGGGGCCTGGTCTCCACCTTCGCCCTCACCGGCTTCATGGGCTACACCCTGGGCCCGATCCTCAACATGTACCTCGGCATGCCCAATGGCGGCGAAGTGGTCAGCTCGGCTTTCGCCATGACCGCCTTGGTGTTCTTCGGCCTGTCCGCGTACGTGCTGACCACCCGCAAGGACATGAGCTTCCTCGGCGGCTTCATCACCGCAGGCTTCTTCGTCCTGATCGGCGCCATGCTCGCCAGCATCTTCTTCAACATCAGCGGCCTGCAGCTGGCGATCAGCGCGGGCTTCGTGATCTTCTCGTCGGTCTGCATCCTCTTCCAGACCAGCGCCATCATCCATGGCGGCGAGCGCAACTACATCATGGCCACCATCAGCCTCTACGTGTCCATCTACAACCTGTTCATCAGCCTGCTACAGCTGTTTGGCGTTTTCAGCAGCGACGACTGATCGCCTGCCTCCTCGGACTAGCCCGCTTCGGCGGGCTTTTTTCTGCGCGCGGGCGGGCAAAAGAACGCGTCTGGCCGTATCATTCCAGCTGTTTTCCATTCGCCCGAGCGACCATGAAATTCGCCATCGCCCTGTTCGCCCCGCCCCATGCGCCCTCCTCCCGGCGCGCCCTGCGCTTTGCCGAGGCCTGCCTGGCCGGCGGGCATGAGATAGCCCGCCTGTTCTTCTACCAGGACGGGGTACACAGTGCCTCCGCCAATGTCGTAGCCCCTCAGGACGAACCGAACCTCTCCGCGGAATGGAGCGCCTTCGTTCGCGAACACCAGCTCGATGGCGTCGTCTGCATCGCCGCAGCGTTGCGCCGTGGCGTGCTTAATGCCGAGGAAGCGCAGCGTTACTCACGGCCGGCAGCCAACCTGGCGGATGGCTGGGAGCTGTCCGGCCTGGGGCAACTGCACGAGGCCGCGCAGATGGCCGATCGCCTGGTCTGCTTCGGAGGCAATTGATATGAAGTCCATGCTGATCATCAGCCGCCAGGCGCCCTGGACCGGGCCGAACGCCCGCGAGGCACTGGATATCGCGCTCGCCGGAGGCGCCTTCGACCTGCCCCTGGGGATGCTGTTCCTCGATGACGGGGTATTCCAGCTGGTCGCTGCCCAGCAGCCGGCAAACGTCCAGCAGAAGGATCTGACCGCCAACCTGCAGGCCCTGCCGCTGTTCGGCGTGGAGTCGCTGTACGCCTCGGCGCGCAGCCTGCAGGAGCGCGGCCTGGAATCCGCCCTCCTGAACCTGGCGGTGGAGGTCCTTGACGACAGCGCCCTGACCGCCCTAATCGACCGTTATGACCAGGTGCTCACCCTCTGATGGCCACCCTGCACATCCTTTCCCACTCCCCCTTCGCCGACAGCCGCCTCGGCAGTTGCCTTCGCCTGCTGGGACCGGGTGACGGCCTGCTGCTCAGCGGCGACGCCGTGTATGCACTGCAGCCCGGCAGCGTCGCCCGCCAGGCGCTGGAGTTGATGCCCGAGAGCATCGCCCTGCACGCCCTTGCGGAAGACCTCGAAGCCCGAGCCTTGCTCGACCGCCCGCATCGTTTGAATGCGGTGGACTACCCGGCCTTCGTCGAGCTCTGCTGCCACTACGACAAGGTGAACAGCTGGTTATGAGCGAATTGCTGATTGAAGGCCGCAGCATCCCGCTGGACAAGGACGGCTACCTCCGGGAGCTGGCCGACTGGTCCCCGGCCGTGGCCCACGCCCTGGCCGAGCGCGAAGAGCTGGAATTGCAACCGGAGCACTGGGAGATCCTCGATCTGCTGCGCGGCTTCTACGCCGAATTCCAGCTGTCCCCGGCCAACCGCCCGCTGGTCAAGTACGTGGCGCAGAAGCTAGGCCCGGACAAGGGCAACAGCCTGCACCTCAACCGCCTGTTCAAGGGCGCGCCCGCCAAGCTTGCCGCCAAGCTCGCCGGCCTGCCCAAGCCGACCAATTGCCTATGAACCTCATAACACCTCCGGAACACCCCTTCGCCCAGTTCGTCCGCATGCTCGGCAAAGGCAAGCGCGGCGCCCGCAACATGACTCGCGAGGAAGCCCGCGACGCCATGGGCATGCTTCTCGATGGCCAAGTGGAAGACACCCAGCTGGGTGCCTTTCTCATGCTGCTGCGGCACAAGGAAGAAAACGCCGAGGAACTGGCTGGCTTCACCGAAGCCTTCCGCCAGCGCAACCAGGCACCGGAAATCGCCGTCGACCTCGACTGGCCGAGCTACGCAGGCAAGAAGCGCCACCTGCCCTGGTACCTGCTCGCCGCCAAGGCCCTGGCCGACAGCGGCCTGCGCATCCTCCTGCATGGTGGCGGCGCCCACACCGCCGGGCGGCTCTACAGCGAGCAGCTCCTGGAGCTGCTGGACATCCCCCTCTGCCAGGACTGGCAACAGGTGGCCCAGGCCCTGGAGGAGCGCCAACTGGCGTTCATCCCCCTCGGAGCCTGGGCACCACAGCTGCAGCGGATGATCGACCTGCGCAACACCCTTGGTTTGCGCTCCCCCATTCATTCCCTGGCACGCATCCTCAACCCACTGGGCGCACGTTGCGGCCTGCAAAGCATCTTCCATCCTGGCTACCAGGGCGTGCACCGGGAGGCCAGCCAACTGCTCGGCGATCACGCCATCGTGATCAAGGGCGAAGGTGGCGAGATCGAGGTCAATCCCGATGGCACCTGCCACCTCTACGGCACCACGGATGGCCAGGCCTGGGACGAGGAATGGCCGGCGCTTTCCGCCCTGCGCCACGTGAAACCGGAAAGTCTGGATGCCAGCCAGCTGGTGGCCGTCTGGCGCGGCGAAACGGAGGATGACTATGGCCAGTTGGCCATCCACTCGACCATGGCCTTGGCCCTTCACGGCCTTGGCATGGCGCGCGAGCAGGCCTTCGAAGAGGCCCGGCGCCTTTGGGATGCGCGCAAGCTATCGACCTGACCGATAAGTAGGTGCACCTATTTGCGCTTTTCTATCGATCAGCAGCCGATAGACTGGAAACCGAACTCGACTTCGGAGACAGACGATGGGCCTGCTGATCGATGGTAAATGGCATGACAAGTGGTATGACACGGCCAAGGACGGGCGCTTCCAGCGCGAAAGCGCGCGGCGACGCAACTGGATTACCGTCGACGGCGTACCCGGCCCATCGGGCATAGGCGGCTTTCCCGCCCAAGCCGGCCGCTATCACCTCTATGTTTCCCTGGCCTGCCCCTGGGCGCACCGCACCCTGATTTTCCGCAAGCTGAAAGGCCTGGAATCGCTGATCGATGTATCGGTGGTGAGCTGGCTGATGCTGGAACAGGGCTGGACCTTCGACCCGCAGCATGGCTCCACCGGCGACAAGCTGGACGGGCTGGAGTACCTGCACCAGCGCTACACCCTGGACAGCTCCGACTACAGCGGGCGGGTCACAGTGCCGATGCTCTGGGACAAACAGACCGGCAGCATCGTCAGCAACGAATCCGCCGAGATCATCCGGATGTTTAACAGCGCTTTCGATCGCCTCACCGGCAACCACCTGGATTTCTATCCGGAGCCGCTGCGGGCGGAGATCGATGCACTCAACGAACGCATCTACCCGGCGATCAACAACGGTGTCTACCGCGCCGGCTTCGCCACCACCCAGGATGCCTACGAGGAAGCCTTCCATACCCTGTTCGACGAACTCGACAGACTGGATGCCCTGCTGGAGACGCGCCGCTACCTGGCCGGCGAACGGATCACCGAAGCGGACTGGCGCCTGTTTACCACCCTGATCCGTTTCGACGCGGTGTACCACGGCCACTTCAAGTGCAACCTGCGCCGTTTGGCCGACTACCCGAACCTCTCAGGCTGGCTGCATGAGTTGTACCAGTGGCCGGGCGTGGCCGAGACGGTGAACTTCACCCATATCAAGCACCACTACTACGCCAGCCATCGCACCATCAACCCCACGGGCGTGGTGCCGCTGGGCCCGGAACAGGACTTCAGCCGAGCCCACGGCCGTGGGCATCTGACGGCCCTGCCCGTAGCGCAAAAGGATCAGACGCCGGCCTGACCGCCTTCGAACCAGGCGAGCTTCTCGCGCAGGGTCACCACCTCGCCCACTATCACCAGGGTCGGTGCGTGGACTTCGTGCTCCGCTACCAGCTGCGGCAGGTCGGCCAGGGTGCCGGTGAATACCCGCTGGCGGCTAGTGGTACCTTGCTGGACAAGGGCAGCCGGTGTATCGGCGGCACGGCCATGCTTGATCAGCTGCTCGCAGATCAGCGGCAGCCCCACCAGGCCCATATAGAACACCAGGGTCTGGCCCGGGGCCGTCAGGTCGCCCCAGGGCAAGTCGCAGCTACCGTCCTTCAGGTGACCGGTGACGAAGCGCACTGACTGGGCGTAGTCGCGATGGGTCAGCGGGATTCCGGCATAGGCGGCGCAGCCCGAGGCCGCGGTGATGCCGGGCACCACCTGAAAGGGAATGCCGTTGGCCGCCAGTTCCTCGATCTCCTCGCCGCCACGCCCGAAGATGAAAGGGTCGCCGCCCTTCAGGCGCAGCACGCGCTTGCCCAGCTTGGCCTGTTCGATCAGCAGGCGGTTGATTTCATCCTGGGGCACGGCATGGTCGGCGCGGCGCTTGCCGACGTAGATGCGCTCCGCATCGCGACGGCACAGCTCGATGATCGGCGCCGCTACGAGACGGTCGTATAGCACCACGTCGGCCTGCTGCATCAGGCGCAGCGCGCGGAAGGTCAGCAGGTCCGGGTCACCCGGGCCAGCGCCCACCAGATAGACCTCGCCCAGTGCCTTGGGCGCGCCACCAGCCACCCGCTCGGCCAACAGGCGCTCGGCTTCGGCACCCTGCCCCGCCAACATGCGTTCGGCGACCGGACCCTGGAAGACTTCCTCCCAGAACACCCGACGCTGCTGCACGTCGGGCAACAAGGTCTTCACCTGGTCGCGGAATTTCTTCGCCAGGCCAGCTAGCTGGCCATAGGCAGAGGGAATCCAGGTTTCGATCTTGGCACGGATCAGGCGCGCCAGGACCGGCGCATCGCCGGCGCTGGAAACCGCCACGATCAACGGCGAACGATCGACGATCGCGGGAAAGATCACACTGCAGAGTTTCGGCGCATCCACGACGTTGACGGGAACACCGCAGGCCTGTGCCTGGGCCGAAACCTGGGCATTCAGCGCCTGGTCGTCGCTGGCGGCAATGGCCAGCACACAGCCATCCAGGTCCGCATCCAGATAGCCACGCTGGCGAGCCTCGCCACCACCCTGCTCGACCATCTCCAGCAGCTGTTCCTCGACCCGCGGCGCCACCACCCGCAATCGAGCCCCGGCATCGGCCAGCAGGCGCGCCTTGCGCAAGGCGACTTCGCCACCACCGACCACGAGCACCTGGCGCCCTTGAAGATTGTGGAACAGCGGGAGGTAATCCATAGAAGCGCCTTCTTGCATTGACGGTTGAGATATTGCTGAAACGGTCACCGCCCGCGTGCAGCCGAGCTGCTACGCGGGCGGTGGGACTTTCCGTTGCGCCTGCAGTGGGTCGGGCGATCAGCCGATGACTTCAATACCACCCATGTAGGGCTTGAGTACCTCGGGCACGCGAATGCTGCCGTCGGCCTGCTGATAGTTCTCCAGCACGGCGACCAGGGTCCGACCAACGGCCAGGCCGGAGCCGTTCAGGGTGTGCACCAGCTCCGGCTTGCCGGTTTCCGGATTGCGGTAGCGCGCCTGCATGCGGCGGGCCTGGAAGTCGCCGCAGTTGGAGCAGGAGGAAATCTCGCGGTACTTGTCCTGGCTCGGCACCCAGACTTCCAGGTCGTAGGTCTTGGTGGCGGAAAAGCCCATGTCGCCGGTGCACAGGGCCAGCACGCGGTAAGGCAGCTCCAGCAGCTGCAGCACGCGCTCGGCGTTTCCGGTCATGCTCTCCAGGGCCTCGAAGGACTTCGACGGTTCGACGATCTGCACCATCTCCACCTTGTCGAACTGGTGCTGGCGGATCATGCCGCGGGTGTCACGGCCGGAGGCGCCGGCTTCACTGCGGAAGCAGGGGGTGTGAGCGACGAACTTCAGCGGCAGCTGCTTGGCCTCGAGGATCTCGCCGGACACGATATTGGTCAGGGACACCTCGGCGGTCGGGATCAGGTAGAAGTCGGCCTCGTTCTCGCGGGAGATCTTGAACAGGTCTTCCTCGAACTTCGGCAGCTGGCCGGTGCCCTGCAGGGCCGGAGCCTGCACCAGATACGGCGTATAGGCCTCTTCGTAGCCGTGGTCGGTGACGTGCAGGTTGATCATGAACTGCGCCAGGGCGCGATGCAGGCGGGCGATGGGGCCGCGCAGCAGGGCGAAACGGGCGCCGGACAGCTTGGCCGCGGTTTCGAAGTCCAGCCAGCCATACTGCTCGCCAAGGGCCACATGGTCCTTGATTTCGAATTCGAAGCTGCGCGGAGTGCCCCAGCGGCGCACTTCGACGTTGTGATCTTCGTCATCGCCTACCGGCACGGATTCGTGCGGCAGGTTGGGGATGTTCAACAGCAGGTTGTCCAGCTCGACCTGGATGCTTTCCAGCTCGCGCTTGCCCTCCTCCAGCTCGGACCCCATGCGGTCGACGTCGGCCAGCAGGGGGGCGATATCCTCGCCGCGCTGCTTGGCCTGGCCGATGGCCTTGGAACGGGTGTTGCGCTCGGCCTGCAGCTGTTCGGTGCGGGTCTGCACGGACTTGCGCTGGTTCTCCAGCGCTTCCAGGCGCGCTACGTCCAGTTCAAAGCCACGGGTGGCGAGGCGTTCCGCGATTTCCCGGGTCTGGGTGCGGACCAGTTTGGCATCGAGCATGTCAGGTTCTCGTCTCTCAGATTTTCGTCAGTATCAGGCCGGCCCAGGTGGCGAGCAGGCCGCCCAGCACGCTCAGCGCCCCATAGCCCAGGGCCGTTGGCAACTGGCCGCTTTCCAGCAGGCGCAGCGTGTCGAGGGAAAAGGATGAAAAAGTCGTCAGGCCACCCAGGAAGCCGACCATCAGGCCGGAGCGGATTTCCACCGGCACTTCGGGTCGCAGCAGGAACAGTCCATAGAGGTAGCCGATCAGCAGGCAACCGACGACGTTGACCGCAAGGGTACCGGCGTAGAAGTAGCGTGGCCAGTGGGCAGCGATGAGATTGCCGGTGGCAAAGCGCAGCAGGGTGCCCGCCACGCCACCGGCGGAGACCGCCAGGATCAGTCCGATCACGGCTTTCTCCGCTGCCAGGAACTGCTGCGATCCAGGTTCTTCAGGTGCTGCAGCTTGTCGCGGATCTTCAGCTCCAGGCCGCGCGGCACCGGCTGGTAGTACTGGCGCGGCTCAAGTTGCTCGGGGAAGTAGTCCTCGCCCGCCGCATAGGCATCCGGCTCGTCATGGGCATAGCGGTATTCCTCGCCATAGCCCAGTTGCTTCATCAGCTTGGTCGGCGCATTGCGCAGGTGCAGGGGCACCTCCAGCGAACCGTTCTCGGCGACATCGCGCATCGCCGCCTTGAACGCCATGTAGACGGCGTTGCTCTTCGGCGCGCAGGCCAGGTAGACCACGGCCTGGGCCACCGCCAGCTCGCCCTCCGGGCTGCCGAGGCGTTCCTGCACGTCCCAGGCCGACAGGCACAGGCTGAGTGCGCGCGGATCGGCGTTACCGATATCCTCGCTGGCCATGCGCACCACCCGGCGAGCAAGGTAGAGGGGGTCGCAGCCGCCGTCGATCATGCGCGCGTACCAGTAGAGGGCCGCATCCGGGTCGGAGCCGCGCACCGACTTGTGCAGGGCGGAAATCTGGTCGTAGAAGGCTTCCCCGCCCTTGTCGAAGCGGCGACGGCTGTCGCCCAGCAGGTTCTGCAGCAGTTCGACGCCGATCTCGCCACCGTCCTCGGCCAGGTCGGAAGCGTTTTCCAAGAGGTTGAGCAGGCGTCGGCCATCGCCGTCCGCCGCCGCCATCAGGATGGCGAAACTCTCGTCCGGCAGGCGCAATTCGCGCTTGCCCAGACCCTTGTCCTCGTTCAGCGCACGCGCCACCAGCTTGCGTAGCGCCGCTTCGTCAAGGCTCTTCAGCACATAGACGCGGGCACGGGACAGCAGCGCGTTGTTGAGCTCGAAGGACGGGTTCTCGGTAGTGGCACCGATGAAGATCAGCGTGCCGTCTTCCACATAGGGCAGGAAGGCGTCCTGCTGGGACTTGTTGAAGCGGTGCACTTCGTCGACGAAGAGTATGGTGCGCCGGCCATACTGGGCCGCCTGCTGCTTGGCCATCTCCACCGACTGGCGAATCTCCTTGACCCCGGACAACACGGCGGAAATGGTCTCGAAGTGGGCATCGGTAACCTGGGCCAGCAGCTTGGCCAGGGTGGTCTTGCCCACCCCGGGCGGGCCCCAGAAGATCATCGAGTGCAGCGCGCCCTGCTCCAGGGCTTCACGCAGTGGCTTGCCCGGGGCCAGGAGGTGTTCCTGGCCCACGTACTCGTCCAGGCTGGTGGCGCGAAGGCGCGCCGCCAGGGGTTGGGCGATGGGTTCGGAGCGGAACAGGTCCATGGGCGTTACGGCTTATTCCTGGATGACGTCGGCGCCTTCCGGGACCTTGAAGTTGAACTGCGCGGTGTCTATCGCCTGGTTCATCTTGATCCCGAGGAAGAGGATGTTGGTGCGCTGGCCAACGCTGTCGATCAGCTGCATGTCGTTGATCACGCCGTTGCGGAACGACAGGCGCAGGGTGTCGAACAGCGTGTCCTTGGCCTTGGGCTTGAGGATGAAGTCCACGACGTCGCCGCCTTCCTTGTGGCTGATCTCGAAGTTCTCGCTGATCTTCGAAACATCACCGGAGAGCAACAGCGCCGGGGTATGGGTCAGGCGCTGGTCCAGGGTCTGGATGGTCACCTGCTGCAAGTCCGGGTCATAGAGCCAGACCTTCTCGCCATTGGAGACCAGCAGCTGCTCCATCGGCGCATCGGTGTGCCAGCGGAACAGGCCCGGGCGCTTCAGCGACAGTTCACCGGAGGTTTCCTGCAATTGGGTGCCGGAACCGTCCAGGGTCAGTTGGGAGAAGCGGCCTGTAATGGTCTGCGCCTTGTTCAGCATTTCGGTCAGGCGGCCGACGGCCACCTTGTCGTCAGCCTGGACCTGCAGGGCGGCCAAGCCCAGGACCGCTACCATCAGCATGCGGATCAGTCGCATGGAAATCCTCGTCAAGAATCCGTTTCGGATCAGTCTCGCACCGGTGCCGGCGCGATCACTTCGCGCGACCCGTTGCCGTTCATGGAGCTAACCACCCCAGCCATTTCCATCGCTTCGATCATGCGCGCGGCGCGGTTGTAGCCGATCTTCAGCTTGCGCTGCACAGCAGAAATCGAAGCGCGGCGGCTTTCGACGACGAAACGCACGGCCTCGTCGTAGAGCGGGTCGTCCTCGCTGCCTTCGCCACTGCCATCGCCACCTTCGCCGCCACCGGAGAAACCGCCACCGCCCTCGTCTGCACCGGCCAGGATGTCTTCGATGTAGTCCGGGGCGCCGCGCAGCTTCCAGGCTTCGACCACACGGTGCACTTCTTCGTCTGAAACGAAGGCGCCGTGGACGCGGATCGGCAAACCGGTACCCGGCGGCAGGTAGAGCATGTCGCCGTGGCCCAGCAGCTGCTCGGCACCACCCTGGTCGAGGATGGTGCGCGAGTCGATCTTGCTGGAAACCTGGAAGGCCATACGCGTCGGGATGTTGGCCTTGATCAGGCCGGTGATCACGTCCACCGAGGGGCGCTGGGTAGCGAGGATCAGATGGATACCGGCGGCACGGGCCTTCTGGGCGATCCGCGCAATCAGCTCTTCGACCTTCTTGCCGACGATCATCATCATGTCGGCGAATTCGTCGACCACCACCACGATCGTCGGCAGGGTCTTCAGCAGCGGCGCCTCGTCTTCCATGCTTTCGCGGCGGTAGAGCGGATCGGTCAGCGGGGTGCCCGCCTCTTCCGCGTCCTTCACCTTGCGGTTGAACCCCGCCAGGTTGCGCACGCCCATGGCGGCCATCAGCTTGTAGCGCCGCTCCATCTCCGCAACGCTCCAGCGCAGGGCGTTGGCGGCCTCCTTCATGTCGGTGACCACCGGGCAGAGCAGGTGCGGAATGCCTTCGTAGATGGATAGTTCCAGCATCTTCGGGTCGATCATGATCATCCGCGCCTGCTCGGGCGTGGACTTGAACAGGATCGACAGGATCATGGCGTTCACACCCACCGACTTACCGGAGCCAGTGGTACCGGCCACCAGCAGGTGGGGCATCTTGGCCAGGTCGGTGATGATCGGCTTGCCGCCGATGTCATGGCCCAGGGCCAGGGTGACGGGCGACTTGGCCTCGTCGTACTCGGACGAAGCCAGCACCTCGGAGAAGCGCACCATCTGGCGGTCCTCGTTGGGAATCTCGATGCCGACCGTGGTCTTGCCGGGGATGACTTCCACCACCCGCACGCTGATCACCGCGAGGGAGCGCGCCAGGTCCTTGGCCAGGTTGGAAATACGGCTGACCTTGACGCCGGCGGCCGGCTGGATTTCGAAGCGGGTAATCACCGGCCCCGGATGGACCGACTCGACTATCACTTCGACGCCGAATTCCTTCAGCTTGATTTCCAGCAGGCGCGACATGGCCTCCAGGGATTCCGGGGAGAAGCTCTTCTGCTTCTTCTCGGCCACGTCGAGGATGGAAATGGGCGGCAGGGTACCTTCGATGGCGGTATCGACGAACAGCGGCGCCTGCTTTTCCTTCTGCACTCGCTTGCTCGGCTCGGCGGCTTTCGGCGGCGGAGGCGGCGCGATGACCGGCGCCGGGCGCTTCTCGCGCTCGGTCATGTGCTTGGTCAGGGATTCCTCGCGCTCGATGAGGCGCTCCTTGACCTTGGCCTGTTCGCGACGATCGGAAACCACGGGCGCGGCGACCTCGTTGACGCGGACATCCACCTCGCGCAGCTTGGCCACCAGTTGCTTGCGCTCCTGGCGCGCGCTCCACCAGCGGTTCACGGCGCTCTGGATCAATTCGAAGAGATCGAGGGTAATCTTGCCGGTCAGGTCCATGACCTTGAACCAGGACAGGTCGGTAAACACCGTCAAGCCGAACAGGAACAGTGCGAAGAACAGCAAGGTGCTGCCCTGCACATTGAGTGCGTTGACCGCCAGGTGGCTGAGGCTCTCGCCCAGGGCGCCACCCGCCGAGGCCGGCAGCCCGACCTGGTCCTGGAAGTGGATATCGGCCAGCGCGGCGCCGGACAGCACCAGGAACACCAGGCCGATCAGCCTCCAGGAGAACAGCCAGCCGCTCCAGTCGATGGGTTCGTGGCGATGGCGGAAGACCTGCAGGGTCTTGATCGCCAGGAGCAGCGGAAAGACGTAGGCGAAATAGCCCAGGGCCATGAACAGGATGTCGGCGAACCAGGCACCGAGCCGGCCGGCCGCGTTCTGCACCTGCTCGACGTTGCTGGTGTGGGTCCAGCCCGGATCGGAGGAGTCGTAGGTGAGCAGTGCCATCCACAAGTAGAGGCAGATTGCCCCCAGCGCGATCAACGCACCTTCCTTGAGGCGATAATGCAATTGCTGGCGCCAGACGGGTGTCTGGGCTCTGGTCGTGGAATTCTTCAAAACGCGTCTTTTCCTGCGCCCCGGGCGCGTTCAAGAGTCGGTCGAGGGCGGATTTCCGCCCGGCGATATGCCATCAACGGGGTCCGGCCCATTCAGAACGATGCCCATTGTACGGGTTTGCCCGCGCGATGCCACGCAGGGATGGATTGTCGCGGCTGCGTTTTGGCGCTGTCTCGCGCTTCGGTGTAGCATAGCCGGCAACGATTTGCGTGATGCTCAATTGGAGCATGCATTCTCTTTTGTGACAAAGACTTATGGGGCCTTTTTATGAGCGAAGTCAAGCATTCCCGATTGATCGTCCTGGGCTCCGGCCCGGCGGGTTACACCGCGGCCGTCTATGCCGCCCGCGCCAACCTCAAACCCGTGATCATCACCGGCATCCAGCCGGGCGGCCAACTCACTACCACCACCGAAGTGGACAACTGGCCCGGTGACGTCGAAGGCCTGACCGGCCCGGCCCTGATGGAGCGCATGCAGAAGCACGCCGAGCGCTTCGACACCGAGATTGTCTACGACCACATCCACACTGCCGAGTTGCAGAAGCGCCCCTTCATCCTCAAGGGTGACAGCGGCACCTACAGCTGCGACGCGCTGATCATCTCCACCGGAGCCTCCGCCCAGTACCTCGGCCTGCCGTCCGAGGAAGCATTCGCCGGCAAGGGCGTTTCCGCCTGCGCCACCTGCGACGGCTTCTTCTACCGCAACCAGGTGGTCTGCGTGATCGGTGGCGGCAACACCGCGGTCGAGGAAGCGCTGTACCTGGCCAACATTGCCAAGGAAGTGCACCTGATCCACCGCCGCGACAAGCTGCGCTCCGAGAAGATCCTTCAGGACAAGCTGTTCGAGAAGGCCGCCAACGGCAACATCCGCCTGCACTGGAACCACACCCTGGACGAAGTCCTGGGCGACAATACCGGCGTGACCGGCGTGCGCCTGAAGAGCACTGCCGACGGCAGCACCAAGGAACTGTCCCTGGCCGGCGTCTTCATCGCCATCGGCCACAAGCCCAACACCGACCTGTTCCAGGGCCAACTGGAAATGCGCGACGGCTACCTGATCGTCCAGGGCGGCCTTGAAGGCAACGCCACTGCCACCAGCACCGTGGGTGTATTCGCCGCCGGCGACGTGGCCGACCATGTCTACCGCCAGGCCATCACCTCGGCCGGCTCGGGCTGCATGGCCGCGCTGGACGCCGAGAAGTACCTCGACGACAACTGACAGGCACGGCGGGCCCTCCGGCCCGCCCTCCCCTCCTCCATGCTTACCTGGCTGCGGCGCGACTCCCTCGCCTTCCCCCCACTCGAACGCGCCCTGCGCGAACCCAACGGCCTGCTCGCCGCTGGCGGCGACCTGTCGGCGGAACGCCTGATCCAGGCGTATAGACACGGCTGCTTCCCCTGGTACCAGGACGGCCAGCCGATCCTCTGGTGGTCCCCCGACCCGCGCAACGTCCTGCCACCCCAGGAAGTCCATATCTCCCGCAGCCTTGCCAAACTGCTGCGCCAGGGACGCTTCCGGGTGACCTTCGACCAGGCCTTCCCGGCGGTCCTCGAGGGCTGCGCCGGCCCGCGCAACTACACCGACGGCACCTGGATCACGACCGCCATGCAAGCGGCCTATACCGAGCTGCACCGCCGCGGCGTCGCCCATTCGGTGGAAGTCTGGAAGGATGACGAACTGGTTGGTGGCCTCTATGGAATCGCCATCGGCCGGATGTTCTTCGGCGAATCCATGTTCAGCCGCGCCGACAACGCCTCCAAGGTCGGTTTCGCCACCCTCGCGCAACGTCTGCACCAATGGGGTTTCGTACTGATCGACTGCCAGATGCCCACCCAGCACCTGCAAAGCTTTGGCGCCAGAACCATTAGCCGGGAGAAGTTTTCCCGCTATCTGCAGCTCTATCTCGACCAGCCGAACAACGCAGACTGGATCGCCTAGGCGAGCCCCCGCAGGCTGACATACACTTGCTGAAGGGTTCTCCCGGGGGTTGATCATGACCGAGCTGGCTCGCCTCAAGTTTTATGCCACTCAACCGCATCCATGCAGCTACCTGCCCGAGGAGCAGGCCACCACCCTGTTCCTCGACCCCAGCCAGCCGATGGACGTGGAAGTCTATGCCGAATTGTCGGAGATGGGCTTCCGTCGCAGTGGCGACCACCTCTACCGCCCGCACTGCCAGCGCTGCAACGCTTGTGTACCGGCACGCATTCCAGCCGACCAGTTCATCCCAAACCGCCAGCAGAAGCGCATTCTCAAGCGCAATGCCGACCTCAACGTGGTTGCCGTGCGCCCCTCCTTCACCGAGGAGTATTACGCGCTCTACGTCCGCTACATCGAGCAGCGCCATGCCGATGGCGACATGTATCCACCCAGCCGCGATCAGTTCGCCACCTTCCTGGTGCGCGACCTGCCCTTCTCCCGCTTCTACGAGTTCCGCCTGCACGGCGAACTGAAGGCAGTGGCGGTGACCGACGTCCTGCCCAACGGCCTTTCTGCGGTCTACACCTTCTACGACCCCAGCGAGGAGAAGCGCAGCCTCGGCCGTTACGCGATCCTCTGGCAGATCGGCGAAACCGCCCGTCTGGGGCTGCAGGCCGTCTATCTCGGCTACTGGATCAAGAACTGCAGGAAGATGAATTACAAGACCCAGTACCGCCCGATCGAGCTCTTCGTCAACCAGCGTTGGGTGACGCTCAGCTGAAGCCCCTTGGCGAACAGCGCTGTTTTCGGGCACAATGCACGCCGTTTTTGCCCGCCGCCAATGCGGCAGGGCCCATCTCTGAATACCGAGGGCTTTACTGCATGTCGAAAGAAGACAGCTTCGAAATGGAAGGCACTGTCATCGACACCCTGCCCAACACCATGTTCCGTGTGGAGTTGGAAAATGGGCACGTCGTCACCGCGCACATTTCCGGCAAGATGCGCAAAAACTACATCCGCATCCTCACCGGCGATAAAGTTCGCGTCGAGCTGACGCCGTACGATCTGAGCAAGGGCCGCATCACCTACCGCGCCCGCTGATCGGATAGTCACAAAAAAGCCCGGCATCAAGCCGGGCTTTTTTGTGGATGGCCTTCAGGCCATCTCTGCAGTGGTTTCGAACTCGAAGCTGAGCTCCCCGTCCTTGACGTCGACGTGCACCAAGCCACCGTGCTCGGCCAGCTCCCCGAACAGGATCTCTTCGGCCAGCGGCCGCTTGATCTTGTCCTGGATCAGGCGAGCCATGGGACGCGCGCCCATCTGCGCATCGTAGCCGCGCTCGGCGAGCCAACCACGCGCCTCGTCGTCGACCACCAGCTGCACACGCTTGTCTTCCAGCTGCGCCTGCAGTTCGGTGAGGAACTTGTCCACCACGCTCTTGATCACTTCGTGGCTCAGGCGGCCGAACTGGATGATGGTATCCAGGCGATTGCGGAATTCCGGCGTGAAGCTCTTGCGGATGACTTCCATGGCGTCCGAAGAGTGGTCCTGCAGGGTGAAGCCGATGGAGGCCCGCGCTGCGGTCTCCGCGCCGGCGTTGGTGGTCATGACCAGGATCACGTTGCGGAAGTCCGCCTTGCGGCCGTTGTTGTCGGTCAGGGTGCCATGGTCCATGACCTGCAGCAGCAGGTTGAAGACTTCCGGGTGCGCCTTCTCGATCTCGTCCAGCAGCAGCACGCAGTGTGGCTGCTTGGTGATGGCCTCGGTCAGCAGGCCACCCTGGTCGAACCCGACATAGCCCGGTGGCGCTCCGATCAGGCGCGAGACGGTATGCCGCTCCATGTACTCGGACATGTCGAAGCGAACCAGTTCGATGCCCAGAGCCTTCGCCAACTGGCGTGCCACTTCGGTCTTGCCGACGCCCGTGGGACCAGCGAAGAGGAAGGAGCCCACCGGCTTGTCCGGCGACTTCAGGCCGGCGCGGGACAGCTTGATGGCCGTGGACAGGGAATCGATGGCCGCATCCTGGCCAAACACCGTCAGCTTCAGATCGCGCTCCAGGTTACGCAGGAGTTCCTTGTCCGAACTGGTGACGTGCCTTGGCGGAATCCGCGCGATCTTGGCGACTATGTCCTCGACCTGGGCCACCTCGATGCGCTTGGCCCGCTTCTCTTCGGGCTGCAGGCGCTGATAGGCACCCGCCTCGTCGATCACGTCGATGGCCTTGTCAGGCATATGCCGATCGTTGATGTAGCGCGCTGCCAGCTCCGCTGCGGCACGCAAGGCCTCATCGCTGTACTCGATATGGTGGTGCTGCTCGAAGCGCGCCTTGAGCCCCCTGAGGATGCCCACGGTGTCCTCGACGGATGGTTCGGTGACATCGACCTTCTGGAAGCGTCGAGCGAGAGCCCGATCCTTCTCGAAGATGCCGCGGAACTCCTGGAAGGTGGTGGAGCCGATGCAGCGGATCTCGCCGGACGACAGCAGGGGCTTGAGCAGGTTGGATGCATCCATCACGCCGCCCGAGGCAGCCCCGGCACCGATGATGGTGTGGATCTCGTCGATGAAGAGGATGGCATGGGGGCGCTTGCGCAGCTCGTTGAGCAGCGCCTTGAAGCGCTTCTCGAAGTCGCCGCGGTACTTGGTACCCGCCAGCAGCGCACCGAGGTCCAGGGAATAGACCACGCTGTCAGCCAATAGGTCAGGCACCTGGTTGTCGACGATACGCTTGGCCAGGCCTTCGGCGATGGCGGTCTTGCCGACGCCGGCCTCGCCCACCAGCAACGGGTTGTTCTTGCGGCGACGGGCCAGGATCTGCGCGACGCGCTCGACCTCGAGCTCACGACCGACCAGCGGATCGATACGCCCCAGGCGAGCCAGTTCGTTCAGGTTGCTGGCGTAGGCGTCCAGGGGATGGCCGGAGGCGGCGGCTTCCCCGCCCTCCTCGTCCTGCATCTCCTGGTCGTGATCGTGCTGCTCTCCATGCCCCGGCACCTTGGAGATGCCGTGGGCGATGTAGTTGACCACGTCGATGCGGGCCACGCTCTGCTGTTTCAGCAGGAACACGGCCTGGCTTTCCTGCTCGCTGAAGATAGCCACCAGCACATTGGCACCGGTCACTTCACGCTTGCCGGAACTCTGCACGTGGAACACTGCGCGCTGCAGGACGCGCTGGAAGCCCAGCGTCGGCTGGGTTTCACGATCCTCGTCGTGCTGAGGAATCAGCGGAGTGGTGGAATCGATGAACTCCTGCAGATCATGCCGCAGCTTGTCCATATTCGCGCCACATGCACGCAGCACAGTGGCGGCAGCTTCGTTATCCAGAAGGGCGAGCAACAAGTGCTCGACCGTCATGAACTCGTGGCGCTTGGCACGGGCCTCCTTGAAGGCAAGATTGAGGGTGACTTCGAGCTCGCGGTTCAACATGGCTTCACCTCATACCCAAGCGGCGGCGTTAACCGTCCTTCTCGATCTCACAGAGCAGCGGATGCTGGCTCTCTCTCGCATATTGATTGACCTGCATGGCCTTGGTTTCGGCAATATCGCGAGTGAACACGCCGCAAACCGCCCGACCCTCCGTATGCACAGTCAGCATGATCTTGGTGGCGAGTTCCCGGTTCAAGCCGAAGAACACTTCGAGCACCTCGACCACAAAATCCATTGGGGTGTAGTCATCGTTAAACATCACCACCTTATACATCGGTGGTGCCTGCAGGGCCGGCTTGGCCTCTTGCACCGCCAGGCCGGTGGAGTCGTCCTCATGATGCTGCGGACCGTCCTGATTGAATGTTAGTCGAATCTGGCTGCTTGCATGCATGCTGGAAATAAAGGTCATGAGTGAATGGAAAACGGCCGCTGTAAAGACTTTGATCCGCTTCTCAGGCGATGCGGGTGGCGCCTTGACTAACGGCAAAACGGTGTTACAACCAGTGGATACCCGTCTTCGGGTATCAGGGGTTCCACGCGCGTGGCTAAAGTGGCCGCAGGAGCGTGGAGTCGAAGTGGATGATACTCCAGTGATGGAGTCCTTTGCAGAGGGATATCAGCATGCTTAGCGGTAAGGTCAAGTGGTTCAACAACGCCAAAGGCTATGGATTCATCCTTGCCGAAGGCCGAGATGAGGACCTGTTCGCCCACTATTCGGCCATCCAGATGGACGGCTACAAGACGCTAAAGGCTGGACAGCCGGTAAGCTTCGATATCATCCAGGGCCCGAAAGGGCTGCATGCCGTGAATATTCGCGCCGTCACGGCCACCACCGAAGCGCCTGCCTCCATCAGCCAACCCCAGGGCAGCACGGTAGAAATTTGAGCCCCTGATATTCGGGCACAAAAAAGGCCGGTCATATGACCGGCCTTTTCGTATGCGCCGTCAGGCTCACATGTGAGCGATGGTGGCGTCGCCGAACTCGGAGCAGGACAGCAGCTTGGCGCCTTCCATCAAACGCTCGAAGTCGTAGGTCACGGTCTTCGCAGCGATGGCACCATTGGTGCCCTTGATGATCAGGTCGGCCGCTTCGGTCCAGCCCATGTGGCGCAGCATCATCTCGGCGGAGAGGATGACCGAACCCGGGTTCACCTTGTCCTGGCCAGCGTACTTCGGCGCGGTGCCGTGGGTCGCTTCGAACATGGCGATGGTGTCGGACAGGTTCGCGCCGGGCGCGATGCCGATACCACCCACTTCAGCCGCCAGGGCGTCCGACAGGTAGTCACCATTCAGGTTCAGGGTGGCGATCACGTCGTACTCGGCCGGACGCAGCAGGATCTGCTGCAGCATGGCGTCGGCGATGGCGTCTTTCACCACGATGTTCTTGCCGGTGTTCGGGTTCTTGAATTGCATCCACGGGCCGCCATCCAGCAGCTCGGCGCCAAACTCGTCACGCGCGACTTCGTAACCCCACTCCTTGAAGGCACCCTCGGTGAACTTCATGATGTTGCCCTTGTGGACGATGGTCACGGAGCTGCGATCGTTGTCCACGGCGTACTGCAGGGCCTTGCGCACCAGACGCTTGGTGCCTTCCAGGGAAACCGGCTTGATGCCGATGCCGCAGTTCTCGGTGAAGCGGATCTTCTTGACGCCCATTTCCTCGGTGAGGAATTTGATGACCTTCTCGGCCTCTGGGGAGCCAGCTTTCCACTCGACACCGGCGTAGATGTCTTCGGAGTTCTCGCGGAAGATCACCATGTCGACGTCGCCGGGCTTCTTCACCGGGCTGGGCACGCCCTCGAACCAGCGCACCGGACGCTGGCAAACGTACAGGTCCAGCTCCTGGCGCAGGGCGACGTTCAGGGAGCGGATGCCGCCACCGACCGGCGTGGTCAGCGGGCCTTTGATGGAAACGACGTAATCGCGAACGGCTTCCAGGGTTTCTTTCGGCAGCCAGGTGTCCTGATCGTAGACCTGGGTGGCTTTCTCACCGGCAAAGACCTCCATCCAGGAGATCTTGCGAGCACCGCCGTAAGCCTTGGCAACGGCGGCATCCACCACCTTGATCATGACCGGGCTGATGTCGACGCCGATGCCGTCGCCCTCGATGAAGGGGATGATCGGGTTATTCGGTACGTTCAGGGACATATCTGCATTGACGGTGATTTTGTCACCGACTGCCGGCACCTGGATCTTTTGGTATCCCATGCTGAGCTCCGTTTTGTGGTTGAACCCTATTGCAGCGCGTCAGCGTACTCCAGTTGGGCGGTCATCGACCATATCTTCCTTAGTCGAAAACGAGTGTTCATCAGGCGGCGATTCAGAGTGATATACTGCGCGCCGTGACTTGACAGTCACCGGGGTCGAGCAGTCTGGGACCAGACTCACTGTCCTCGCAACGGCCAGGCCATCACCATGGCCCAGCCGTACAACGTTCTACTGGCGCTTCATTACCCCCGCGGCAATTCTCGGTTCAGCTCAACGTCGACATTGAGCGAATGCGTCTACAAGTGCGCTTCGAGACTCTGCGCGCCCAGAAAAGAAGAGAGTTAAACGTTAATGTCCAACCGTCCGAAGATTACCTATACCTTCACCGACGAAGCTCCTGCGCTCGCCACCTACTCGCTCCTCCCTATCGTCAAAGCCTTCGCCGCCTCGGCCGGCATCGATGTCGAAACCCGCGACATCTCTCTTGCAGGACGCATCCTGGCCTCCTTCGCTGACAAGCTCGCAGCAGACAAGCGCATCGAAGACGATCTGGCCTACCTGGCGGTCCTGGCCACCGCGCCGGACGCCAACATTGTCAAACTGCCGAACATCAGTGCCTCCGTGCCGCAGCTGAAAGGCGCCATCGCCGAACTGCAGGCCCTGGGCTACAACGTGCCGGACTTCCCGGAAGACCCGCAGTCCGAAGAAGACAAAGACACCCGCACCCGCTACGCCAAAGTGCTGGGCAGCGCCGTGAATCCGGTCCTGCGCGAAGGCAACTCCGACCGCCGCGCCCCGGCCGCCGTCAAGGCCTACGCCCGCAAGCACCCGCACTCCATGGGCAAGTGGAGCATGGCCTCCCGCTCCCACGCCGACTACATGCGCGGCGGCGACTTCTTCTCCAGCGAGCAGTCCATCACCATGGCCAAGGCCGGTGACGTGCGCATCGAGTTCGTCGGCAAGGACGGCAAGGTCGAAGTCAAGAAGCAGCTCGGCCTGCAGGACGGCGAAGTCCTCGACAGCATGTTCATGAGCTGCAACAAACTGCGCGCCTTCTTCGAGAAGACCCTGCAGGACTGCAAGGAAACCGGCGTGATGTGGTCCCTGCACGTCAAGGCGACCATGATGAAGGTCTCCCACCCGATCGTCTTCGGCCACGCGGTCAGCGTTTACTACAAGGACGTGTTCGACAAGTACGGCGAGCTGTTCAAGGAACTGGGCGTCAACCCGAACAACGGCATCAGCAGCGTCTATGACAAGATCAAGGCGCTGCCGGCCTCCCAGCAGGAAGAAATCCTCCACGACATCCACGAGGTGTACAGCCACCGTCCGGAAATGGCGATGGTCGACTCCGTGAAGGGCATCACCAACCTGCACATCCCGAGCGACGTGATCGTCGACGCCTCCATGCCGGCCATGATCCGCAACTCCGGCCAGATGTGGGGCAAGGACGGCAAGCAGAAAGACACCAAGGCGGTGATGCCGGAAAGCACCTACGCCCGCATCTACCAGGAGATGATCAACTTCTGCAAGACCAACGGCGCCTTCGACCCGACCACCATGGGCACCGTGCCGAACGTCGGCCTGATGGCGCAGAAGGCCGAAGAGTACGGCTCCCACGACAAGACCTTCGAAATGGACGCCGACGGCACCATGCGTGTGGTCCTGGCCGACGGCACCGTGCTGATGCAGCACGAAGTCGAAGCCGGCGACATCTGGCGCGCCTGCCAGACCAAGGACGCCCCGATCCGCGACTGGGTCAAGCTGGCCGTTACCCGCGCCCGTCAGTCCGACACCCCGGCCATCTTCTGGCTGGACCCGGAGCGCGCCCATGACCGCGAGCTGCGCAAGAAGGTCGAGCTGTACCTGCAGGATCACGACCTGACCGGCCTGGACATCAGCATCAAGGGCTACAACGAAGCCATCCGCACCAGCATGGAGCGCCAGCTCCGCGGCCAGGACACCATCTCGGTGACCGGCAACGTGCTGCGCGACTACCTGACCGACCTGTTCCCGATCATGGAGCTGGGCACCTCGGCCAAGATGCTGTCCATCGTTCCGCTGATGGCCGGCGGCGGCATGTACGAAACCGGCGCCGGCGGTTCGGCACCCAAGCACGTACAGCAGCTGGTCGAGGAAAACTACCTGCGCTGGGACTCCCTCGGCGAGTTCCTGGCCCTGGCCGTATCCCTGGAAGAAACCGGCATCAAGGCCGGCAACACCAAGGCCAAACTGCTGGGCAAGACCCTCGACGAAGCTACCGGCAAGCTGCTGGACAACAACAAGTCGCCGTCGCGCAAGGTCGGTGAAATCGACAACCGCGGCAGCCACTTCTACCTGGCGCTGTACTGGGCCCAGGCCCTCGCCGCCCAGGACGAGGACGCCGAGCTGAAGGCTCACTTCGCTCCGCTGGCCAAGACCCTGACCGAACAGGAAGCGACCATCGTCACCGAACTGAACGGCGTCCAGGGCAAGGCCGTGGACATCGGTGGCTACTACCGCTCCAATCCGGAGCTGACCAGCCAGGTAATGCGCCCCAGCGCCACCCTGAACGCTGCGATCGACGGACTGCTGGCTTAATCGCCACCGCGGAACCAAGGAAACCCCGGGCTTGCCCGGGGTTTCTTTTTGCTTTGTCTGCGTTAAGTGTTGCTAGAGCGTCCTGAGCCGAGCTGCTTATCGAGCGGGCTGCAAGTCCCTGTTTCGCCTCCCGGCGAGTCACTTCTTTCAAACGTCGGGATGCCGAACCACAAAGAAGTAACCAAGAACGCTCGCCCCTGCATCCGGCCCGACTTCGTCGGGTTCCCTCGCTCCATCATTGCTCCGGGGGCCCGGCGTGAGGGGCCATCC
>NZ_SSOJ01000141.1:139880-203497 GCF_029871205.1 Pseudomonas sp. BN417
GCGGTCGGGGCTGGAGTCGAGCTTGACGCCGAGCAGGCCGAGGGCATCGACGCCGACGCCGACCGTGCCTTCGGTAAAGCCGGATTCATAACGCAGGAGGAAACCCTGGGCCCACTCCTCGGCCTTGGACTGGGGCGCATTGTCCTGGCGGAAGTCGCGGTTGAAGTAGAAGTTGCGCAGTTCCAGGCTGGCCTTGCTGTCCTTGATGAACTCGGCCTGGGCGATGCCCGGCAGGGTGATACTGGCGCCAAGCGTGACCAGGGCCACGGCTTTGGCAAGCGAGGTCTTGCTCATTGTTATTGTCTCCTCGTGGGTTGCAGGTCGGTCGGGTCGTCCTGTTACAACGAGGTGACTAAAGCATTTCGTTACAGATTCCGCAGTTAGACGATGGTCGGCCGCTCACTGGATCCACTGCGGGTAGTAGCCGAGCTTGTCCTGCACACGGGCGTCGTGGGCCGGAATCACGGTGAGCCCGGGCTCGCGCTGCAGCAGCTCGTGGACCTTCTGCAACTGGGCGCGGGTGCCTTCGCGGTCGTTGTCCACCATGTTCCGGCTGATCCAGAACTTTTCCTTCGGTCCGGTGAAACCTTCCAGGCGCCAGCTGGCATCACCGGTGAAGAAGAAGCGGCGGCCATCTTCCAGCGTCACGAACAGGCCCACCGCGCCGGGTGTATGGCCGCCGAGGGGCACCAGCACCAGGCTGCGGTCACCGAAGAGGTCGAGGCTCTCCTCGAATCCCAGGAAGGGGATGGGCAGGAAGGTGAAGGGCCGCCACTTCACCCCATGGGCGAACTGGCTCGGCAGCACCGCCGGCGGTGCGGCGATCTCGGTGAACTCGATTTCCTCGTAGGGCGCCCAGACCGGCACCTCGGGGAAATCCACCAGCGCCGAAGCGTGGTCCCAGTGGGCATGGCTGAGGTAGATGCGATCGACGCGGATACCGTCGCGATCCAGTTGGTCGCGGGCCGGCGTGACCGCGCCGTACTTCATCAGTGGCTTGTCCCACCAGGGCATCTCCTTGTCGAACTGGCCGTCCACCTGGCGGCCCAGGCCGGTATCGAAGAGCAGGGTGGCAGCGTGGTGCTGGATCAGCACGGCCACGTGGTTGACGGTCACCTTCTCGGTCCATTTGCCATCGGCCAGAGTGAAGGCGTCCAGGGTCTCGGTCTGGGCGGTCTTCACCAGGGCGAAACGCAAGCCCTCGGCCTGGGCGGCGAGGCTGCAGGTGCCGAGCAGGACCAGCAGGAATAGCGAATGCAGGCGCATGGGTCAGTTTCCTTGGGGCAGGAAGGGGGAGGGCCGCGCTACATCGAAGCGCAACGGCAAACGGTTGCGGCGCAGGCGCCAGCGGCCGGGGGTGAGAGCCAGCAGGCGCTCGGCGCCGGGCAGCGCCGGCAAATCGACCTGCCCGGCCTGCTCCGGCCAGTAGAGTTGCGCGCGGGCTTCCAGGTGCAGCAGGTCGCCACTGTCGAAGTCCGCCCAGAGCAGACCGCAGCGGGGTTCCAGCAGCAGGTTGCCGAGGGTGTTGAACATCAGGTTGCCGCTGTAATCCGGCAGCCAGAGTTGGCCGTCCTCGCCCAGGTGCACGAAACCCGGTGCACCGCCCCGGTGGGAGATGTCCACGCCGCCGCTGTGGGGATCGAGATGCTGGCTGGCGATGAACAGGGTGTCGCTGCGCCGCACCAGCTCCAGCCAGCGCGGATCGAGGCCAACGCCCTGTTCCAGAGGGCCTGCCGGGCGAGCTTCCCAGCGCCAGTCGCGGGCCTGGATGTATTTCGGGCAGTTGCCGAAGGACTGCTGGACGGCGACGGTGAAACCTTCGCCGTCGCTCTCCACCAGCGGGCCGTTCATGCGATTGCGCCGCCGCGTCGGCAGCTCCAGGCCCAGCAGGCCGAGGCGTGCCTCGCTGTGCAGGTTGGCGGCCAATGGATCGTCCGCCTCGGGCCGGGCATTGACGCGCAGCAGGGTGGCTTCCGGAGAGCGAGCGAAGCCCGGCTTTCCCCAGAGCACCGAGGCCTGGGGCTGGCCATCCGCATCCAGGCTGCCCACCAGCAGCCAGGGCAACAGGGCGAAGAACTCGCGGTGCTGTTCCGGCATGTGGTCGCGGATCACCCGGCTGCCCACCGCCTCCAGTTGCTCGCGAACGCCAAGGCGAGTCTGGATGCTCTGCTCGCCAGGATGGAAGGGGCTGCTCATATGGCCTCCGGGCCCGTTACAGGCGGGGCAGTTCGTGGTAGCCAGGCAGGGCGTGGATGCGCGCGAACCAGGCCTGGAGATGGGGGTAGGGCGCCAGCGAAAGTCCGCCTTCTTCGGCCATGGCGAGATAGGGGTAGACCGCCACGTCGGCGATGCTCGGTTGCCCGCCCACCAGCCAGGTGCGGTCGGCCAGGTGCGCGTTCACCAGTTCCAGCACCTGGCGGCCCTTGGTCTGCGCGCCTTCGAGGTCGCCGGGGCGGCGGAACAGAAGGAACACCCTCGCCGAGGCGGGGCCCTGGTGCACTTCATTGGCGGCGTAGCTCAGCCAGCTGGCGACATGGGCCTGCTGCAGGGCGTCTTCGGGGAGCCAGGCGGGTGCGTAGCGCCGTGCCAGATAAACAAGTATGGCCTGGGAGTCGGCCACCGGCTGGCCCTGGTCCACCAGTACCGGCACCTGGCCGCGCGGGTTGATGGCAAGGAATTCCGGGCGTTTCTGCGCGCCGGCGGGCAGGTCGACATGCACCACCTCGGCCTGCTGGCCGATCAGGCCAAGGAACAGGCGCACCTTGTAGCAATTGCCGGAAAGGGGGAAGTCGTGGAGTTGCATGGCGGCGTCCTTTGTTGTGGGTTATGGTGTCGAATACTAGACAGACAGGTCTGTATATTTCAAGGCCATTTTCACCCGAATGTCGCCAGGGCCTGTGTGGCGCGGGTTTGAGCCGGCGCGGGCGGTTGCGCATAATGCGTCGGTCCAGGAGGTTCACATGGCTTCAAGCAAACGCGATCTGTTGATCGACACCGCCATCGCGCTGTTCTACCGCGACGGCTTCCATGCCACCGGCATCGACCGGATCCTCGCCGAGTCCGGGGTGGCGAAAATGACCCTCTACAAGCACTTCAAGTCCAAGGACGAACTGATCGAGGCGGCCTTGCAGCAACGCCTGGAGCCGAGCCGGCAACGCATGGCCTGGGCCTTGGATAACCTCTCGCCGAAGGCGGCGATCCTCGCTGTCTTCGACGGGCTGCAGGCGCTGATCCTCGACGGCGAGTTCTTCGGCTGCGCCTTCGTCAACGCCGCCGCCGAGTTCCATGACCGCGAGCACCCCATCCATCGTGTCGCCGCGAGCCACAAGGCCAACGCCGAGCGGCATTTCCGCATCGCCCTGGAACGCCTGGAAGTCGCCGAGCCCGAGCGCCTGGCGCGCCAGTTGCAGTACCTGATGGAAGGGGCCATCACCATGGCCCATATCCAGGGGCCGGGTGACCAGGCGCTGGAAGCCAAGGACGCGGCGGTCATCCTGTTGCGCGCCGCCGGCGCCTGAGCCTCGATCCACTGGTCGGGGCTGGCTCAAGTGCCTCGGCCTTCGGCCGCAACAGAGGGGACACCGTCGCCCGCGGCGCCGACCCGGCCCAGGTGGCCAAGGCCGAGACGCTCAACATGCGCCTGCTGGATGGCCTGCAACCCTTGCAGGACAAGGCCCAGGGGCATCCCCGGCAGCCTGACCGCGTGCTAGAATTCGCGCCTCGCTGATCTTCGAGGCGCGTCCCGATGCTTCCTGAATGCCAACTCTTCGGCACCCTTGGCTGTCACCTGTGCGAGGTGGCGGAAGGTGTGCTCATGCCCTTCGTCGAGCGCGGCCTGATGGTGGAGTTGGTGGATATCGCCGACCGGGAAGAGTGGGTCCAGGCCTACGGCCTGCGCATTCCCGTCCTGCGCCGTTGCGATAACGGCAGCGAACTGGGCTGGCCCTTCGATGCGACCGCGGTGGCGTCCTTCCTTTCCAGCTGAGCGCCTTCGCGGGTTGGTGCTGAGCGTAGCGAAGCCCAACATCGCCCGTTGGGCCTCGCAGGTTCGGCGCCGACCTACGGACTTGCCCTGAGCGGCGCCTTTCGCGCGGCCGCGAACAGATGGCTGGCGTCTGACAGCGACAGGTGTCCCGCGCACAGCCGCCACGAAGCGCATGCAGCAAAAAAGCGCCCGCATAAGCTTGGGCGCTTGTGCGCCTCCTTTAGGCCAAGGTCGGCCACGGGATTGACCGTGACGTGCGGACTTGCGCTAACCGCTGGCAGGCAAGGCTATCGACCAGGGCAGGGGAGAAGGCGGGATTGGGTGTTCAGGCACAAATCGCAGGCAATAAAAAACCCGCCTTTTAAGGCGGGTTTTTCGGGATTTGGTCGGAGCGACTGGATTCGAACCAGCGACCTTCTCGTCCCGAACGAGACGCGCTACCAAGCTGCGCTACGCTCCGTTGTGTGGCGCGCATTCTACAGAAAACTTTTTGGTCTACAAGGGGTTAGCGAAAAATTTTTTGATTTTTTTGCGCTGCGATGAGGGCAAGGGCGAGAGGCTGCGAACGGCGCGGGGTTGGCGGGGGAGGCAAGGGCCCGCTCCGCTGGAGAAACGGGAGCGGGCCGCGAGGATCACAGTTCCTTGATGGTACGGACCTGGTCCTTGTTCACCTTGGCCTGTTTGCCGTCGAGTTGTTCGAACTGGTAGAAGCCGGTGTCCTCGTCGTATTCGGGAGTGTCCACGACCTGAAGCTCGCGCCCGTCATTGAGGGTGATCACGCTCGGCGAGGAGCAGCCGGCGAGAGTGATAAGACCCATTGCGAGCAGGAAAGCGGGGACTATCCGCTGGTTCATTTGTCATCTCCTTAGATGATTACGCTGGTTGTACGACGTTTCTGACGAGAGACATCCGTCCAAAGTTCCAGCGAACCGGTTCAATTCTTCGGCTGGTAATCGCCCAGCAGTTGGGGCGTATTGATATTGGCCAGGCGCGGATCGCCTTCGGGGCAGTCCACCGCCACCGGGTCGAGTTGGCGCAAAATGCGTTGTGGGCTGCGTTCTCCTGCCCGCCAGCCGGCGTCCAGGGCGGGTAGCAAGGCGCGGGGCAGGACGCAGAACAGCGGCTCCCAGAATTTTCCCTGGCGCAGCATGACGGGCCGCCCGCAGGCGGCTTGCAGCAGGCTGTCGATCAGCGCGTCATCCACCAGCGGCGCGTCGCAGGGCAGGACCAGCACCTGCTCGTGGCGGGCCACCGCCAGGCCGGCGCGGATGCCGGCGAGCGGGCCGGGGTAGTCCGGGCTGTCGTCCTGCACCAGTTGGTCGGCCCAGGCGGCGTAACGCTCGGCATTGCGGTTGCAGGAGATGATCAGGTCGTCGGTGTAGGGGCGCACGCGCTCGTGCAGCCAGGCGATCAATGGCCGGCCCTGCCACTCCAGCAGGCCCTTGTCGCGGCCGCCCATGCGCTGCCCGCGACCGCCGGAAAGCAGCAGGATAGAGCAGGGCGGCAATGGCGTGTCGGACATGGCACGGTCTCCGGGGCGGCGCTGTGATATAACACCGGGCATTCACTCTAACAACTGGAAGCCTGCCATGAGTCACAAGGCCGAGGCGGTATTCGTGCCGCTCAATATCGCCGTTCTTACCGTCAGTGATACCCGCAGCCTGGAGACCGACACCTCCGGCCAGCTGTTCGTCGACCGCCTCACCGCGGCTGGCCACAACCTGGCCGCACGGGTGCTGTTGAAGGACGACCTGTACAAGATCCGCGCCCAGGTCGCCACCTGGATCGCCGACGACAGCGTGCAGGTGGTGCTGATCACCGGCGGCACCGGCTTCACCGGCCGTGACAGCACCCCCGAGGCAGTCAGCTGCCTGCTGGACAAGCAGGTCGAAGGCTTCGGTGAGTACTTCCGGCAGATTTCCGTGGCCGATATCGGCACTTCGACCATGCAGTCCCGCGCCCTGGCCGGGCTGGCGAATGGCACCCTGGTGTGCTGCCTGCCGGGCTCCACCAATGCCTGCCGCACCGCCTGGGATGGCATCTTCGCCGAGCAGTTGGACAACCGTCATCGTCCCTGCAATTTCGTCCCGCACCTGAAGCAGGCCGAGGCCTGCGAGAGCCGCGGATGAGCGGCCCCGGCCTGATGCCGGTGGAAGACGCCCTGGCGCGCCTGCTGGCGCTGGCCGAGGCGGCGCCCATCGAGGCCATCGAACGCGTCGCCCTGGCCGAGGCCGATGGCCGCGTGCTGGCCGAACCGCTGGTGGCCGGCCTGGACCTGCCGCCCTGGGACAACAGCGCCATGGACGGTTATGCGTTGCGCCTGGCCGACTGGCAGGGCGAGCCGCTATCGGTGAGCCAACGCATCCTCGCCGGCAGCGCGCCGCAGCCGCTGCAGCCGGGCACCTGCGCGCGCATCTTCACCGGCGCGCCGCTGCCCCAAGGCGCGGATGTGGTGGAGATGCAGGAGAACGTCGAGGTCCTGGCCGATGGCCGGGTGCGGTTGCTCGAATCCCTCAAGGCCGGACAGAACGTGCGCCCCCGTGGCCAGGAAACCCATACCGGTGAATCCGTGCTGCCCGCCGGCACCCGCCTGGGCCCCATCGAAATGGGCCTGTGCGCGTCCCTGGGGGCCGCCGAACTCAGTGTGCGCCGCCGGCCCCTGGTGGCGGTCCTCTCCACTGGCGACGAGCTGGTGCCGCCGGGTCAGCCCCTGGGGCCGGGGCAGATTTACAACAGCAACCGCAGCCTGCTGATCGCCTGGCTCAAGCGTCTCGGCTGCGCGGTCGTGGATGCCGGCATCCTCGCCGACGATCTGGAGCTGACCCGCCAGGCCCTGGCCGGGCTGGCGGAGGTGGACCTGATCCTTTCCACCGGCGGTGTCTCGGTAGGCGAGGCGGACTTCCTCGGTGCGGCCCTGCGCGAGGAAGGCGAACTGGCGCTGTGGAAGCTGGCGATCAAACCGGGCAAGCCGCTGACCTTCGGGCATTTCCGAGGGGTGCCGGTGATCGGCCTGCCGGGCAACCCGGCCTCCACCCTGGTGACCTTCGGCTTGCTGGCACGTCCCTATCTGCTGCGCCGCCTCGGAGTGGTGGAGGTGGAACCGCTGGGATTCGCGGTGCCTGCCGGCTTCACCTGGAAGAAGCCGGGCAATCGCCGGGAGTATCTGCGCGCGCGGCTGGAGAACGGCCGCGCGGTGATCTACCCGAACCAGAGCTCCGGCGTGCTGCGCAGCGCGGCCTGGGCCGAGGGGCTGGTGGAGGTGCTGGAGGGCACCACGCTGGCCGAGGGGGATAGCCTGCGGTTCATTCCGTTGAGTGAGTTGCAAGCTTAGCAACTGCGAGGCATCTGCCTCTCCTTGTGGGGGCGAATTCATTCGCTGAGGGCAGCGCAGCTGCCCCGTGCAAGCCTCTAGGCAGGACTGCGTCCTGCTTAGCGATTGAAATCGCCCCCACAGGTCTGTTCCTGCCCTCAACCCTGCCGCTTCGCCTCGCGGTACTCCCCCGGCGTCTGCCCGGTCCAGGCCTTGAAGCTGCGGTGGAAGGAGCGGGACTCGGTGAAACCCAGGTAGCAGGCGATGTCCTGGATCGGCAGGTCGCTACGCAGGAGGTAGTGCTCGGCCAACTCGCGGCGCAGCTCGTCGAGTATCTGCTGATAGCTGGTGCCGGCTTGTTGCAGGTGACGCTGCAGGGTGCGAACCGTCATGTGGAATTTCTCCGCCACCCTTTCCTTGCGTGGCAGGCCGTCCTTCATCAGCAGGCGCAGGGCGTTCTTCACGCGCTGCGGCAGCGGTTCGTCGTTGTCCAGCCCGGCCATCAGCGCCAGCGCGTGTTCTTCCAGGGTGCGCAGCAGGTTGGCGTCGGCCTGGCGCAGGGGCACGGCCAGGTAATCCAGGGGCACCAGCAGGGCGTTGCAGGGTTGCTCGAAGCGCACCGGGCAGCCGAACACCTCTTCGTAGTCCTCCATTCGCGTCGCCTCGGGCTGGGCGTGTTCGAACCAGACCTCCTGCGGCGAGCGCTGCATGTCGGCGATCCAGCGTGCGTATAGCAGCCAGGAAGCCAGCACGTTCTCCACCATATGGCGGCGGATGGCCGGGTCCTGGTGGCGGCAGCTCCAGATCATCCGCACCAGATCACCCTCCGCCTCCATGCGGCTCACGCCCATGTCGCCCACCAGTTTCTCGTAGGGCGCGATGCGGCTCATGGCCTCGCCCAGGGTGGCGCAGTTCATGGTGATGTAGCCCAGCACGCTCCAGGAACCCGGCTGCACGTAGCGCGCCGAATGCAAGCCGAACAAGGCATCGCCGGATTCGCGGATCAGGTGGCCGAGCAGGCGTTCATGGGCTTCGCTGGGCAAGCGCCGGCCGTTGTCCGCCAGGTCCGCGGCGCGGATGCCGGCGGCAGCGAGGGTGGCGGCCTGGTCGAGGCCCAACTGTTCGGCATGGCGCAGGTATTTAAGGAGGGCGGGAACCGAGGTATAGCCGAGCGAGTGCATGTGTTTTCTTGTTATGTCCTGATTGGCGAAGGCCACTGTCCCGATTCGACAGTGACGCCCTTTGGCGGCTGGCTAGTATAGGCAACCATCGAAAGCCTTCGAAACAACCCGAACAAGGAGAATGGCATGCGACGCTGGAACGGCTGGGGTGATGAGGCAACGGTGGTGGAGTTGCCCGCCCATGGAGCGGCTTTCCTGGCCGAACGTATAGGCGCCGGCCAGCCCCTGGCCGATGCCGGCCTGCAGCAGGTGCTGGGGCGGGTGCCGGCCTCGCGGCTGGATGCCCATCCGCTGATCAGCCTGGATGCCGAGCTCCGTGTGCGCCACGCCCGTGGCCAGAGCCTGCCGGACTGGCTGGCGATGCGCGAGGGCGAGTTCGGCCAGTTCCCCGATGGCGTCGCATTTCCGGAAACCCCGGAGCAGATCCGTGAACTGCTGGTCCTGGCCGCCGAACGCGACCTGGTGCTGATCCCTTACGGCGGCGGCACGTCGGTGGCGGGGCATATCAATCCCCAGGCCGGCGAGCGGCCGGTGCTGACCCTTTCCCTGGAGCGCATGAACCGCCTCCTCGAACTGGATGAAGAAAGCCTCATCGCCACCTTCGGCCCAGGCGCCAGCGGTCCGCAGGTGGAAAGCCAGTTGCGTGCCCGTGGCTACACCCTGGGCCATTTCCCGCAGTCCTGGGAGCTGTCCACTCTGGGCGGATGGGTTGCCAGCCGTTCCAGCGGCCAGCAGTCGCTGCGCTATGGCCGCATCGAGCAGCTGTTCGCGGGCGGCACCCTGGAAACCTTCGCCGGGCCCATGGCACTGCCCACCTTCCCGGCTTCCGCGGCGGGCCCTGACCTGCGCGAGCTGGTGCTGGGCTCGGAAGGGCGCTTCGGGGTCATATCCGAGGTGCGGGTGCGGGTCAGCCGACTGGCCGAGCAGGAGTCGTTCTACGCAGTCTTCATGCCCAGCTGGGAACAGGCGCTCAAGGGCATCCGCAGCTTGGCCCAGGCGCGCGTGCCGCTGTCGATGCTGCGCTTGTCCAACGCCATCGAAACCGAGACCCAGCTGGCCCTGGCCGGCCACCCGGGACAGATCGCCCTGCTGGAAAAGTACCTGGCCTTGCGCGGTGCCGCTGCAGGCAAGTGCATGCTGACTTTCGGCGTCACCGGCAGCCGCACCCAGAATGCCGCCTCGCTGAAGCAGGCCCGGCGCCTGCTGAAGGGCTTCGGCGGCGTCTTCACCGGCACCCTGCTGGGCCGGAAGTGGGCGGAGAACCGCTTCCGCTTCCCCTACCTGCGTCACGGCCTGTGGAGCGCCGGCTACGTGGTGGACACCCTGGAAACCGCCACCGACTGGGTCAACGTCGACAACCTCCTTGGGCGAGTCGAGGAGAGCCTGCGCAATGGCCTGGCGGAGGAGGGCGAGCGGGTGCACGTGTTCACCCACCTGTCCCACGTCTACGGCGAGGGTTCGAGCATCTACACCACCTACGTCTACCGGCCCGGCGGCAGCTACGCCGAGGCCCTGGCGCGCTGGCGCAAGTTGAAGACGGCCGCCAGCGAGGTGATCGCCCACAACCGCGGCACCATCAGCCACCAGCATGGCGTCGGCCGCGACCACGCGCCCTGGCTGCCGGTCGAGAAGGGGCCGCTGGGCATGGCCGCCTTGCGAACCCTCGCGCGGCATTTCGACCCCGAGGGGCGCCTGGCCCCCGGCGTGCTGCTCGAGGACTGACGATGAGCAAATGGAATGCCGACTGGCGCGCCGCGGCGTTGCCCGAGCTGGCCAGCCGCGACTGGGATCTGATAGTCGTCGGCGGTGGTATCTGCGGCGCCGGCATCCTCCGGGAAGCGGCGCGCCGGGGTTGGAAATGCCTGCTGCTGGAGCAGCGGGATTTCGCCTGGGGCACTTCCAGTCGCTCCTCGAAGATGGTCCATGGCGGCCTGCGCTATATCGCCAAGGGCCAGTTCGGCCTGACCCGCGCCTCGGTGCGCGAGCGCCAGCGCCTGCTGGCCGAGGCGCCGGGACTGGTGGAGCCCTTGAGCTTCGTCATGCCCCATCGCGGCGGCTTCCCGGGGCCCAAGGTATTCGGCGGCCTGCTGGCGCTATACGACGCCCTGGCCGGGCGACGCAATCATCTCTATTACCCGCTGCAGCAACTGCGCTATATGGTTCCCGGTCTGACTGAGGATGGTTTGCAAGGCGGTACGCGCTTCTTCGACGCGGTCACCGACGATGCCCGGCTGGTGCTGCGGGTGCTGGGCGAGGCCCGGGCCGAAGGCGGCGAAGCGCTGAACGGCATGCGCGTGCTGGCGTTGCGGCGGGAACAGGGCAAGGTCACCGGCCTGGAGGCCGAGGACGTGGAAAGCGGTCGGCGCTTCAGCTTTCGCGCCAGATCCGTGGCCCTGGCCACCGGCGCCTGGGCCGACCGGCTGCGCAATGTCCAGGGCTCGGAGCATATCCGCCCACTGCGCGGTAGCCATCTGCTGCTGCCGGGCTGGCGCCTGCCGCTGGCCCACGCCATCAGCTTCATGCACCCGGCCGACGGGCGCCCGGTGTTCGTCTTCCCCTGGGAGGGCGCGACGGTGATCGGCACCACCGACCTCGACCACGAGGACGGGCTGGACCAGGACGCGCGCATCAGCGAGGCGGAAGTGGAGTACCTGCTGGCCGCCTGCACCCTGCAGTTCCCGTCTGCTGGAATCGGGCGCGACGATGTGCTGTCCACCTGGGCGGGCGTGCGTCCGGTAGTGGGCGACGGAGAGGCGCGGCGCAAGCCATCGGATGAGAAGCGTGAGCATGTCCTCTGGGTGGAGCCTGGCTGCGTGACCCTGGCCGGCGGCAAGCTGACCACCTTCCGCTTGTTGGCCCTGGAAGTACTGCAAGCCTGCGCCGCCTTCGTCGGCCGCAGCCTGGAGGATCACGGCGGCGCGGTCTTCGCGCCCTGCGAGTCGTCGGCTATGCCCGGGCTTTCGCCCGGCCAGCGGCTGCGCCTGGCGGGCCGCCATGGACGCGCCCAGGCCGAGCTGGCGCGTTGGGTCGGATTGCTGGGCAATGAGCGGGTCGGCGCCACCGATACCCTCTGGGCCGAACTGGCCTGGGCCGCGGAGGGCGAACTGGTGCTGCACCTGGACGACCTGCTGCTGCGCCGCACTCGGCTCGGCCTCCTGCTGCCCGGGGGCGCCCGTGCTGAACTGCCGCGCATCCGCGCCCTGTGCCAGCCGCTGCTGGGTTGGGACGATGCCCATTGGGCCCGGGAAGAGGCCTCCTACCTGGCGCTCTGGCAGCGCTGCTACAGCCTGCCGGCCTGACTAGAACAAGAACAAGGACGCATCGTGAGCGAAAAGAGCTATCTGCTGGCCATCGACAACGGCACCCAGAGCGTGCGGGCCCTGTTGTTCGACCTGGAGGGCAACCTGGTCGGCAAGGGCAAGGTGCCGCTCGAGGCCTACTATTCCAGGCAGCCCGGCTGGGCGGAGCAGGACCCCGAGTACTACTGGGAATGCCTGGGTGAAGCCTGCCGCCTGCTCTGGGCGTCGGTGGACATCGACCGCCGGCTGATTCGCGGCGTGTCCCTTACCACCCAGCGTGGCACGGTGATCAATGTAGATGAACAGGGCAAGGCTCTACGCCCGGCCATTCTCTGGCTGGACCAGCGCCAGGCCGAGTTGCAAGGGCGTATCAAGGGGCCCTGGGGCTGGCTGTTCAAGGCCATCGGCCTCGAATCCACGGTGGACTACTTCCGCGCCCAGGCCGAGGCCAATTGGGTGGCGCAAAACCAGCCCGGGATCTGGGCACGGACTCACAAGGTGCTATTGCTCTCCGGTTTCATCAGCCATCGCCTGTGCGGCCGCTTCGTTGATTCGGTGGCCTGCCAGGTCGCCTACCTGCCCTTCGACTACAAGCGCCTGAAATGGGCCGCGCCGCGGGACTGGAAATGGCAGTCCATGCCGGTCCGCCGCGAGCAGTTGCCGGAGCTGTTCAAGCCCGGTGAGCGCCTGGGCAGCATTACCGCCGAGGCCAGCCGCCATACCGGGATTCCGGAAGGTCTGCCGCTGATCGCCGCCGGCGCCGACAAGGCCTGCGAGGTGCTCGGCGCCGGTGGGGTGGAGCCCAGTGTCGCCTGCCTGTCCTACGGCACCACGGCGACCATCAACACCACCCGGCGCAAGTATCTGGAAACCATTCCGCTGATTCCGCCCTATCCGGCGGCCATTCCCGACCATTTCAATACCGAGGTGATGATCTACCGGGGCTTCTGGATGGTCAGCTGGTTCAAGCAGGAGTTCGGCCTGCGCGAGATGCAGCGGGCGCAGGAGTTGGGCGTGGAGCCGGAGGCATTGTTCGACGAACTGGTGAACAGCGTGCCTCCGGGCTCCATGGGGCTGATGCTGCAACCCTACTGGTCACCGGGCATCCGCGAGCCGGGGCTTGAGGCCAAGGGCTCGATCATCGGTTTTGGCGACGTGCATACCCGTGCGCATATCTACCGCGCCATTCTCGAAGGCCTGGCCTACGCCCTGCGCCAGGGCAAGGAGCAGATCGAGAAACGCTCCGGCACGGCCATCACCCGACTGCGGGTGTCGGGCGGCGGTTCGCAGAGCGATGCGGCCATGCAGCTGACCGCGGACATCTTCGGTCTGCCGGCGGAGCGGCCCCATGTCTACGAAACCTCGGGCCTGGGGGCGGCCATCGATTGCGCGGTAGGCCTGGGCCTGCACCCGGACTTCCCGACCGCAATCCGCGCCATGACGCGGGTGGGGCAGGTGTTCCAGCCCGACCCGCAGGCGCAGCGGACCTACGAGCGGTTGTATCGAGAGGTCTACCAGGGGATGTACAAGCAGCTGCGGCCGCTGTACCGGAAGATCCGGGAGATTACCGGCTATCCGGCGTAAGGCTGGGTAGGCATCGAGGGTTTTGTGGGAGCGAATTCATTCGCGAATAAATTCGCTCCCACAACAGGGGACCCCAAGTGGGGTCCGGCACTCAGGCCACATCCACCAGGACGATTTCACTGTCCTCGCTGGCGGTGAAGCTGAGGACTTCCACATCCTGCACCGCCACGCCGTCGCGGGCCTCGGCGGCGATGCCGTTGACTTCGTAACGCCCGGTGGCGGCGACCAGGTAGGCCTTGCGACCCTTCTCCAGGCGGTACTCGGCGCTCTGGCCGGCCTTGAGCGTGGCGGCTGCCAGCCGTGCGTTGGCGCGGATATGCAGGGCGTCGGTGCCCTCATCTATGCCGCTGGCCAGGGTCACGAAGCTGCCGGCGCGCTCGCCCCTGGGGAACGGCCGGGCACCCCAGGAGGGCGCGGCGCCATACTCGGTGGGCATGATCCAGATCTGGAAGATCTTGGTGGTCGTGTCCTCCAGGTTGTACTCGCTGTGGGCGATGCCGGTGCCCGCACTCATCACCTGGACGTCGCCGGCCTCGGTGCGGCCCTTGTTGCCCAGGTTGTCCTGGTGGGTGATGGCACCTTCGCGGACGTAGGTGATGATCTCCATGTCCTGGTGCGGGTGCGCCGGAAAGCCGGAGTGGGGCGCGATCTCATCGTCGTTCCAGACGCGCAGCTGGCCCCAGCTCATCCGCTGGTTGTCGTAGTAGCCGGCGAAGGAGAAGTGGTGGCGGGCATTGAGCCAGCCGTGGTGAGCACCACCCAGTTCGGCGAAGGGGCGTACTTCGATCATGTTCGAGTCTCCTGTCTGCTCGCGGAGGGGCTTCTCCGGGAGGAATGGGCTGCATGATCAATCATCATATAACCCTGTAAAAGCGCAATATGTGCGGCTTTCATATCTTCTATTTCGATAGATTAATTGGCGGACGGCCAGGCGATGACGCCATTCCGGCAAGGGCGCGGTCCTATACTCGGGCGAATCCGGATCAGATGGAGGTGAGCATGGGGGAGCGCAAGGCTTTGCTGATCCTGCATGGCAAGCAGGCCACCAATGACGAGGTGCGTGCGGCAGTGCAGGCGCGCCGTGCCGCGGGTTGGGACCTGGCGGTACGGGTTACCTGGGAGAGCGGGGACGCCCGTCGCCTGGTGGACGAAGCCCTGGCCGCGGGCTACCGGACCCTGATCGCCGGGGGCGGTGACGGGACCCTGCGCGAGGTGGCCGAGGCCATGGCCCGGGCCGGGAACGACGCCAGCCTGGTGCTGCTGCCCCTGGGCACCGCCAATGATTTCGCCCGCGCGGCGGGCATTCCCCTGGAGCCTGATGCAGCATTGGCGCTGCTCGAAGCGGAGCCTTTGGCCATCGACCTGGGAGACGCCGATGGCCATCTCTTCCTCAATATGGTCACCGGCGGCTTCGGCTCGAAGATTACCGCCAATACCTCCGAAGACCTGAAGAGGGTGCTCGGAGGCGCGGCCTATTTCCTGACCGGCCTGACTCACTTCGCCGAAGTGCATTCGGCCTTCGGTCGCTTTCACGGTCCGGGTTTCGACTGGGAAGGTGACTTCCTCGCCCTGGGTATCGGCAACGGCCGCCAGGCGGGCGGTGGTCATCCCCTGTGTCCGCAGGCGACGGTGAACGACGGGCTGCTCGAGCTGTGCATCGTCCCTGCGCCCCAGGACGTGACAGGCACCCTGACCACGCTGCTGTCGGGCGGCATTCTCGGTCTGGAAGCGGTGTCCATCTGTGCGCGGCTGCCCTGGGTGGACGTGGCTGCGCCCGAAGGGCTGGACCTCAACCTTGATGGCGAGCCCCTGGAAAGCACCAACTTGCGTATCGCCACACGGGAGCGGGCGCTGCGGGTGCACCTGCCGGTGGACTCGCCGCTGTTGCTGCCGGCCTGAGCGCCGGGGTGCTGGCGTCATGGGATTGGCTACGAAATGATGGCTCAGTGATATCTATTCAGTTTCCCGGTTTCCTGCCGACAAGCTGCCATGGCAGTCCGCCCCCATCGCATTCGCAGCAGAGGAAGTCCCATGGCCGGTATTCTCGACACAGTCGACCAACGCACCCAGCTGGTGGGTGAGAACCGGCTGGAAATCCTCATGTTCCGCCTGAGCGGCCGCCAACTCTTCGCCATCAACGTGTTCAAGGTGCAGGAAGTGCTGCAGTTGCCGAAGCTGACCCTGATCCCCCAGCGCCACCCGGTGGTGTGCGGCGTGGTCAACCTGCGCGGCCAGACCCTGCCGGTGATCGACCTGTCCCAGGCCGTCGGCATGCGCCCGCTGGTGCCGGATGAGCGCAGCACTATCATCGTCACCGAGTACAACCGCTCGGTGCAGGCTTTCCTGGTCGGTGGCGTGGACCGCATCCTCAACCTCAACTGGGAGTCCATCATGCCGCCGCCCGGTGGCGCGGGCCGCCAGCACTACCTGACCGCCATCACCAAGGTGGACGAGCAGATCGTGGAAATCATCGACGTCGAGAAGGTCCTGGCCGAGATCGTGCCCATGAGCACCCGCGTATCCGCCGACCGCCTGGACAACCCGCTGCTGCAGATGGCGGTGGGCCGCGAGGTGCTGCTGGTGGATGACTCCACGGTTGCCCTGACCCAGCTGCGGGAAACCCTCTCGCAACTGGGCATGCGCATGCATATGGCCAGCGACGGCCTGAAGGCGCTGAAAATGCTGAAGGCCTGGGCGGACCGCGGCGAGGACATGACCGAGAAGCTGCTGATGGTCTTCACCGATGCGGAAATGCCGGAAATGGACGGCTACCGCCTGACCACCGAGATTCGCAACGACCCGCGCCTGCGCAATCTCTACGTGGTGCTGCACACCTCGCTTTCCGGCAGCTTCAACGACGCGATGGTGAAGAAGGTCGGCTGCGACAACTTCCTCTCCAAGTTCCAGCCGGATAAGTTGGTGGACGTGGTGCTGGACCGCTTGCAACGGGACCGCTGAACTTGAGCTGAAGGCCTGCGGCTGCGTATAAGGGGGCTTTGCTCGAACGCCCATCAGGAAGCTGGCCATGTTGCGTCTCTCGTCCCTTTATCGTTTCCCCATGAAGTCCGCAACTGGCGAAAGCCTGCAGCAGGCCCGCCTCGACGGCCTGGGTCTCGAGGGCGATCGCCGCTGGATGCTGGTGGATGCCGAGAACGGCCGATTCCTGACCCAGCGAGCGTATTCGCGGATGTCCCAGCTGTCG
Organism: Pseudomonas sp. BN417; assembly: GCF_029871205.1. Lineage (GTDB taxonomy): Bacteria > Pseudomonadota > Gammaproteobacteria > Pseudomonadales > Pseudomonadaceae > Metapseudomonas. Next base: position 156,442 of record NZ_SSOJ01000141.1, read on the forward strand.
GCACGCTGGAACGAATCCGGTGGGCTGACCCTGAGCACCGAAGGCATGCCGACGTTGCAGGTGCCGCTGCCGGAGCCCGATGCCAACCTGCGCGGTGCCTTTGTCTGGGGTGCCTCCATGTTCGTGCCGGATGCCGGCGACGAAGCGGCGGAATGGCTCAGCGGCTTCCTCGGCAAGGCCTGTCGCCTGGTGCATGTGCCGGAGCACCGCGCGCGGGACATTCCCGGCAGCCTGCTGCCCGAGGAAAAGGTGGGCTTCGCCGATGGCTTCCCGTTGTTGCTGATCGGCCAGGCCTCCCTCGATGACCTGAGCGGGCGGGTAGGACGGCCCCTGGAAATGCTGCGCTTCCGTCCGAACCTGGTGGTGGAGGGCAGCGACCCGTACGCCGAGGACGGCTGGAAGCGCATTCGTATCGGCGGCATCGAGTTCAGCGTGGCCAAGGGCTGCAGCCGTTGCATCCTCACCACCATCGACCCGGCCACAGGCGATCGCAGCACCGACCGCGAACCGCTTACCACCCTCAAGACCTACCGCGAGCGCGAGGGCGAGGTGTATTTCGGCCAGAACCTGATCAACCGCGGCACCGGCGTGCTGGAAGTGGGGATGGAGGTCGAGGTGCTGGAGTGAGGCATTGGCGCGGAGTTTTTCGGTGGGCTGAAGCCCACCCTACGCACTGGAGTAACGGGATGGCGCACCCGATGCCGTAGCCCGGATGCAATCCGGGACTGGACCTTCCCGGATTGCATCCGGGCTACGCGGGCCGCGAAGGGCAATGAAGAAGGGCGCTATCGGCGCCCTTTTTTCATTCATCACTGATCGTCGAAATACCGCTCATGCCAGTCCACCAGCGGTTGCGGGGCGTTGAGCTTGTGCCCGTAGATCACCGAGTAGGACAGCACGTTCTGCACGTATTGGCGGGTCTCGTCGAAGGGGATGGTTTCCACCCAGACATCGAACGACAGGTGATTGGCGCCGCGCAGCCACTGGCGCACACGGCCGGGGCCGGCGTTGTAGGCGGCGGAGGCCAGCACGCGGTTGCCGTTGAATTGGCCGTGCACCTGGCTCAGGTAGGCGGCGCCGAGCTGGATGTTGACGTTGGGGTTGAGCACCTGCTGCGGGGAAGACAGCGGGATGCCGAACTTGCGCGAGGTTTCCTTGGCGGTGGCCGGCATCAGCTGCATCAGGCCCATGGCGCCGACACCGGAGCGGGCGTCGGCCATGAAGGCGCTTTCCTGGCGGGTGATGGCGAACACCCAGCTCGAATGCAGGCCGCGCACCTTGGCTTGCTGGGTCAGGGCGGAGCGATGGGCCATGGGGAAACGGATGTCCAGGTCGTCCCAATACTGGGCCTGGCTGATGGTGCGGATGGCCGGGAAATACCATTGCATGTCGTAGGCCAGCTTGGCCTGCGCCACCATCTCGTCGCGGTTGAACAGACGGCTGACGTGGTACCACTCACGGCGGCCATTGACGATCTCGCCGCGGTCGTGGAATTCCAGGGCGCGGCGGATGCCGGCGGTGTTGCGTACCTTCTGCATCACCTTGGGGTCCAGCGCCAGCGGCTTGTTGTTCAGCTGGTAGGGCGCCTGGATACGGTCGGCGGCGAGGAAGCCGTAGAAATCCCGTTCGCGGGCCACCGGCTGGTAGAGCGGGATCGGCTGCTGGCTCTGTGGCTGGGCCAGTTGCAGGCTGCGGGCCTGCCAGTAGCGCCAGCGGTTGGTCTTGGCCAGCTCCTCGGGCATGCGCTGGGTCAGTTGGTAGGCGTCCTGCCACTGACCGAGGCGCAGCAGCAGGCGGGCGCGCCACTCGCTGACGGTGTTGTCGCGCAGCTCGGGATCGTACTGGGTCATCACCTGTAGGGCGCGGGAATCGAATCGCTTGGCCAGAGTCAGGCCGATCTCGCGGGCAATGGCCACCTTCTCGCTCTTGGAGAAGGGCAGGCGGGTGGCATAGACGTCCAGCAGGCTCAGGGCCTTCTCCGGTTCCTGGCGCGCCAGGCGGCGCAGGCCGAGACCGACGGCATCGGCCATGTGCCGGTCGGCGGGGGTGAAACGTCCGGTCTGGCTGAGCAGCTGGGGCTTCTGCGCCACCTCCACCATGAGTTGTCCCTGGGCGCCCAGGCGCGGCATGGTCTTCACCAGGTGCTTGGCCAGGCCATAGTTGCGTGCCTCGGCCGCCAGCTTGGCGCGTTTCCAGCGCAGCTCCTCGGTCAACTGGCCCTGCGCACTCCACATGCCGAAGAGCACGTCGCAGGCTTCAGGTTGCGACTTGCCCACCAGCCAGAGCTTCTTCGCCGTGGCGTAGCCCTCGGTCTTCATGCCGTGCTTGAGCTGGTACTGGCCGAAGAGGCAGTCCAGTTCGGTGAAATTGAGCTTGGGGTCGTAATAGTTGACGAAGGTCTTCCATTCACCGCGCTCGGCGAGCCAGCGCAACCAGCGCAGCTTCATCCAGCCCGCCTGAGGCAGGTCGCCGTGTTCGGCGAGGAATTTCTCGATCTCTTCGTTGCTCGCCCATTTCAGACGGGCGGTCAACTCGTCGTAGGCGAGATAGGGCTCCAGCGGATAGTCGCGCAGGGCATTGGCATAGCGGCGGTAGGGGCCGGTATCGCCCTTGGCCAGGGCGCGCTTGGCCTCGTCGTACATCGATCGTTGCTGGGCGAGTGGCACCGAGGCGGCCTGGGCGGCTTCCAGGCCGACCGTGGAAAGGAGCAAACAGGAAAACAGGCTGAGCAGACGACCGCGCATGACACTTCCGGGGGCAGGTATATCGTTGTGGATGCTCCATTCCGGGCATCGAATAGGTTCTAGCTTAGCCGTTAGCCAAGGGCGGTGAAAGCATTGCGCCAGCCAGCGAAATCGGCGGTAAAAAATGCCCGAGAGACGGTCCGGCAAACCGGGTAGAATGCGCGCCCTGATTCCGGAGGCCCCCCATGACACTGCTCAAGTTCACCGACGTATCCCTCGCCTACGGCGCCATGCCGCTGCTGGATAAGGTGTCCTGGCAGATCGCCCGCGGCGAGCGGGTGTGCATCATCGGCCGCAACGGCACTGGCAAGTCCAGCCTGCTGCGCCTGGTCAAGGGCGACCAGTTCGCCGACGACGGCGAGATCTGGCGTGCACCGGCGTTGAAGATCGGCGAATTGCCGCAGGAGCTGCCGCCCGCTGACGATCGCACCGTGTTCGACGTGGTGGCCGAGGGGCTGGCGGGGGTCGGTGCGCTGCTCGCCGAGTTCCACCACCTCAGCCAGCACATCCAGTCCGATTCCGACCTGACCAAGCTGACCCGCGTCCAGCAGGAGCTCGAGGCCCGCGACGGCTGGCGCCTGCAGCAGCTGGTGGACAGCACCCTGAGCCGCCTGCAATTGCCGGCGGACAAGACCCTCGCCGAGCTGTCCGGCGGTTGGCGACGCCGCGTGCTGCTGGCCCAGGCCCTGGTGGCCGAGCCCGATCTGCTGCTGCTCGACGAGCCGACCAACCACCTGGACATCGGCGCCATCGCCTGGCTGGAAGAGGCACTGCTGGGCTTCAACGGCGCCGTGCTGTTCATCACCCACGACCGTTCCTTCCTGCAGAACCTGGCCACGCGCATCCTCGAACTGGACCGCGGCAACCTGATCGACTGGAACGGCGACTACGCCAGCTTCCTGGTGCACAAGGAGCAGCAGCTGGCGGCGGAAGAGACGGCCAACGCGCTGTTCGACAAGCGCCTGGCCCAGGAAGAAGTGTGGATCCGCCAGGGCATCAAGGCCCGCCGCACCCGCAATGAAGGCCGGGTGCGCGCGCTGAAGGAAATGCGCCGCGAGCGTTCCGAGCGTCGCGAGCGCCAGGGCAAGGCCAGCTTCCAGCTGGAGACGGCGGAGAAGTCCGGCAAGCAGGTGATGGTGGCGGAGAACGTCAGCTTTGCCCATCCGGGTGGCGAGCCACTGATCCGCGATTTCAACCTGGTGCTGCAGCGTTCCGACCGCATCGGCTTGCTCGGCGCCAACGGCACCGGCAAGACCACCCTGCTCAAGCTGCTGCTCGGCGATCTCCAGCCCACCGGTGGCGCCATCGAGGTGGGCACTCGCCTCGAAGTGGCGTATTTCGACCAGCTGCGTCACCAGCTCGACCTGGAAAAGACCGTGATCGACAACCTCGCCGAAGGCCGCGAGTTCATCACCATCGATGGTCAGAACCGCCATGTGCTGAGCTACCTCGGCGACTTCCTGTTCAGCCCGCAGCGTGCCCGCACACCGGTGAAGGCGCTGTCCGGCGGCGAACGGGCACGCCTGTTGCTGGCCAAGCTGTTCAGCAAGCCGGCGAACCTGCTGGTGCTGGACGAACCGACCAACGACCTGGACGTGGAAACCCTGGAACTGCTCGAAGAAGTGCTGCTCAGCTTCCCCGGCACCGTGCTGATGGTCAGCCACGACCGGGCCTTCCTCGACAACGTGGTCACCAGCACCCTGGTGTTCGAAGGCCAGGGCCGGGTACGCGAATACGTCGGCGGCTACCAGGACTGGTTGCGCCAGGGCGGCTCGCCGCGCCTGCTGGGTGTGGGCGACAGCCGCGAGAGCAAGCCTGAGGCGCCAAAAGCCGCCGAACCGGTACCCGTGGTCCAGGCGGCCCCGGCAGAGACGCAGAAGAAGAAACTGAGCTACAAGCTGCAGCGTGAGCTCGAGGCTATTCCCGGTCAGATCGAAGCCCTGGAGGCGGAGCAGGCCAAGGTGCAGGAAGAGATCTCCGCGCCAGCCTTCTACCAGCGTCCGGCGGAGGAGACCCGTGCGGTACTGGAGCGTCTGGATGGTGTGCAGAAGGAACTGGACCGCCTGATCGAGCGCTGGGCGGAGCTGGAAGACAGTTGAGGAAGTGAGCCGGAGAGCCCATGGCCATCGAATACCGCATCACCCTGGATGACCTGCACGAGTTCAGCTATCGCATCGAGCTGGATCGTGAATACGGCCCGGAGCGAGCCGTGGCCGCGCCGAATTGGACGCGCCTCGAACACCAGCAGTGCAGCAACTGCCCATTCAGCCGGGAGGCCCACAGCCACTGTCCGGCCGCGGTGGACCTGCACCGGGTGATCGAGGATTTCCAGGGCTTGCCAGCCTTCAAGAAGGTGCAGGTGTGGGTGAGGACCCCGGAGCGCGAGTACGCCAAGTCGGTGGGATTGGAAGAGGGCTTGCGGGCCCTGCTGGGGGTGATCATGGCCACCAGCGCCTGCCCGGTACTGGGCAAGCTCAAGCCGATGGCCCAGCAGCACCTGCCGTTTGCCAGCAATCAGGAGTTCATCCTGCGGGCGGTGTCGCTCTACCTGTCGCGGCAGTACTTCAACTTCCGAGAAGGGCGTCATGCGGACTGGGAGCTGAAAGGGCTGGTGCGGTTGTTCCAGCAGCTGCAGCTGGTGAACCAGGCCTTCTGGCAGCGCATCCACGATACCTGCGAAGGAGATTCGAACCTCAAGGCCTTCCTGACCTTCTTCTCCATGGCCTCCAGCATGACCTACTCGCTGGAAACCCAGTTGCAGAAGATCCGTCCCCTGGTAATGAGCGCTGGCGAAGGCTTCGACTGAAGCCAGCGCCGGCGCGTTTCACGGGTGCTATTCGGATTTCTTCAGACGTACCGCCAGCACGTCGCAGGGCGCACCGTGCAGTACATCGTTGGCGGTCGATCCGAGTAGCAGAGCGAGGCCGTGGCGGCCATGGCTGCCGACCACGATCAGGTCGCAGCCCTGTTCCTCGGCCAGGCGGTGGATTTCCTGGCGCGGCTGGCCGTAGGCCAGGTGGCGCTGATCGGCATGCAATTCGGAGTAGATGCCGGCGAAGGCCTGCAGCCGTTCGCGGGCCTGTTCGAACTGCTGTTGCTGCAGCATCGAGAGGTCCATGGGTACGTCACCACCGAAGGCCATGGCCATGGGTTCGACAATGTGCACCAGCGACAGCTTGGCATTGCTGCCTTGGGCCAGCGCCTGGGCACGACGCACCACCGGGTGGCATTCATCGGTCAGGTCGACAGCGACCAGAATGTGCTGGTAGGGCATGGGTGACTCCTCCTTAAGGTTACGCATGATCACAAGTATGGCTGTCCGCAACATTTAACACAGGCTTTTGCGCAGGGATTACCTTTATGACCCTCTGGATCGTCCTCTTGCTCCTCCTGGCGGCGCTCAGCCCGCTGGTCTGGCTGGTTCCGTCGAAGGGACAGCGGGGCCGCATGGAACTGCGCCTGCAGGCGCGGCGAATGGGGCTGGCCATGCAGTTGTCGCGCCAGGACTGGCCCCACTGGCTGGCCCAGGAGCCGCCGCATTCCTGCGCCCAGTACCACCGGCCACGGCTGCGCGGGCATGAAGCCTGGTGCTACTGGCAGAGCGAGCCGGGACATTGGGTGAACCAGTGGCGCGAGCCGTGCGAGGATGCGGCCGTCCTGGCTCACCTGGCTGGGTTGCCGAAGGATGTCTACAAGGTCGAGGCAAGTTCGCAGATGATCGCCCTCTACTGGGGGGAGCGCGGCACGCCGGAGGACCTCCAGCGCATCGCCGACACGCTCAAGGCGCTGGCCTGAGGGGCGGCGCGACGGGCCTGCCGTCGCGCCGCTCGCCGCGGGGTCAGCTCTGGGCTGCCGAGTAGCGGGCGGAAACGTCCTCGAGACCGTCGATGATGCGATCCGAGTACTTGTTGATGAGGAAAGGCACGCTTTTCTCGTTGTAGTTCTTCAGCGATTTCTCGATGTAGCGCCATTTGGTGCTGATGCCATCCAGCGCCTGGCGGATTTCCGGGGTGTTCTGCGGCGCCTGCTCCAGGCTCGCCAGCTGGGAGGCGAAGTCGCTGGCCAGCTCGTCGATGGCCTTGCCGCCGCTGCCGCCCATGAAACTGCCGCCTACCGAGGCGCTGCGCGACGCGTAGTCGACCGCTATGGTCTGCATCAGCAGGCTTTGGTCCCGGCTGCGCTGGGTCAGTGGCGGCACCTGGGCGGCGCCTTCCTGCTGGATCTTGGCGTAAAGCGCGTTGCAGAGTTCCATCAGGCGTTTGTTGCGGTCGGTCAGGTCCGCCACCGGTTGCAGGTCGGTGAAGCCCGCCTGCTTGAGCGCGGTGACCAGTCCGGACAGCTCGCCATGGTAGTCCTGCCACTCCTGCGTCAACTGCGCGCTCAGGGCCTTGGAGGCTTCGCCGGGCATCTTGCCCAGTTCCTTGAGGCGGGCGTCGGCCTGCTGCACCGACTCGTCAATCATGCGCGCATAGCGCTGGTCGCCTTCCATGCCGTTGTACATATAGAAGTCGCCGAGGCTGCGCTGGGCGGCCAGGCGCATCTGGTGCAGCTTGAGGAGGCTGTCTGCCGGGGCGGACTCGGTGGCGAAGGCGGAAAGGGTAAGCAGTGTGCTCAGCAGAATGGCAAGCAAGCGGCTCGTCATTGGTGCTACTCCGTGGGCCATTGGCCTCGATTGTTGTTGTTCTGTGACTCGGCGCCCGGTACGGGGCGAGTCGGCACGAATGTACCTGTGGGGAGGGCAATTTGCCAGCGTCTCCCGGGAGGTACCGCGGGCCAGCCAACGGGGCCGTGATGGGGTGCCATAGCCGTAGCGAATAGTGCTGCAGCTCCCTCCGCGACTTGCCGCGAGCCCAGCAGCAGAGCCTTCGGATCGTGGCCGGCCGGTCACGTTGCGTCATTGACAAGCGCGGACTTTTCCCCGAATCTGCGCTCACCCAAATCAAACGGGCGTATGAATTGAGCGTTTGTCTTGTCGGACGCTCCTGACCCAGCCCGAATATCGCGTCGGTGGGTGTGCCGGATCGATTGGGACTATGCTCCGGCAGCGCCGGGGGGCGAGTCCGCCGGTCGGCTCCGATGCGTACAGTCCAGTTTCCCAAACCGTGGAGATCAGTTGATGATTTACGAAGGTAAAGCCATCACGGTTAAGGCTCTTGAGGGCGGTATCGTCGAACTGAAATTCGACCTCAAGGGTGAGTCCGTCAATAAATTCAACCGTCTCACCCTGAATGAACTGCGCGATGCAGTCGTAGCCATCAAGGACGATGCTTCGGTTAAGGGCGTGGTTGTCAGCAGCGGCAAGGACGTGTTCATCGTCGGCGCCGACATCACCGAATTCGTCGACAACTTCCAGCTGCCCGACGAAGAGCTGATGGCCGGCAACCTCGAAGCCAACAAGATCTTCAGCGCCTTTGAAGACCTGGAAGTCCCCACCGTTGCCGCGATCAACGGCATCGCCCTGGGCGGCGGCCTGGAAATGTGCCTGGCGGCCGACTACCGCGTGATGAGCACTGAAGCCAAGATCGGCCTGCCGGAAGTCAAGCTGGGCATCTACCCGGGCTTCGGCGGCACCGTGCGCCTGCCGCGCATCATCGGTACCGATAACGCCATCGAGTGGATCGCCTCCGGCAAGGAGAACAAGGCCGAGGACGCGCTGAAAGTCGGCGCCGTCGACGCCGTGATCGCTCCTGAGCTGCTGCAGGCCGGTGCCCTGGACCTGGTCAAGCGCGCCATCGCCGGCGAGCTGGACTTCAAGGCCAAGCGCCAGCCCAAGCTGGAAAAACTCAAGCTCAACGCCATCGAGCAGATGATGGCCTTCGAGACCGCCAAGGGCTTCGTCGCTGGCCAGGCCGGCCCGAACTACCCGGCTCCGGTCGAAGCCATCAAGACCATCCAGAAAGCCGCCAACTTCGGTCGTGACAAGGCGCTGGAAGTGGAAGCCGCAGGCTTCGTCAAGCTGGCCAAGACCCCGGTCGCCGCCAGCCTGATCGGCCTGTTCCTGAACGATCAGGAGCTGAAGAAGAAGGGCAAGCTGTACGACGAGGCTGCCAAGGACGTGAAACTGGCCGCCGTACTGGGCGCCGGCATCATGGGCGGCGGCATCGCCTACCAGTCCGCGGTCAAGGGCACGCCGATCCTGATGAAGGACATCCGCGAGGAAGCCATCCAGCTCGGCCTGAACGAGGCCAGCAAGCTGCTGGACAAGCGCGTTTCCCGCGGCAAGCTGCCGGCCGCCAAGATGGCCCAGGCCCTCAATGCCATCCGTCCGACCCTGTCCTACGGCGATTTCGCCAATGTCGACATCGTGGTCGAGGCCGTGGTCGAGAACCCGAAGGTCAAGCAGGCCGTGCTGGCCGAAGTGGAAGGCGTGGTGAAGGAGGATGCGATCCTCACTTCCAACACCTCCACCATCTCCATCAGCCTGCTGGCCAAGGCGCTCAAGCGTCCGGAAAACTTCTGCGGCATGCACTTCTTCAACCCGGTGCACATGATGCCGCTGGTGGAAGTGATCCGTGGCGAGAAGTCCGGTGAAACCGCCATCGCCACCACCGTCGCCTACGCCAAGAAGATGGGCAAGACCCCGATCGTGGTCAACGACTGCCCCGGCTTCCTGGTCAACCGTGTGCTCTTCCCGTACTTCGGCGGCTTCTCCAAGCTGCTGGGCTTCGGCGTCGACTTCGTGCGCATCGACAAGGTGATGGAGAGGTTCGGCTGGCCCATGGGCCCGGCCTACCTGTCCGACGTGGTCGGCATCGACACCGGCCACCACGGCCGCGACGTGATGGCCGAAGGCTTCCCGGACCGCATGGCCGTTGAAGGCAAGACCGCCGTCGACGCCATGTACGAGGCCAACCGCCTGGGCCAGAAGAACGGCAAGGGCTTCTACGCCTACGAGATGGACAAGCGCGGCAAGCCGAAAAAGGTCACCGACCCGGTCGCCTACGAAGTGCTCAAGCCGATCGTCACCGAGCAGCGTGAAGTCACCGATGAGGACATCATCAACTTCATGATGATCCCGCTGTGCCTGGAAACCGTGCGCTGCCTGGAAGACGGCATCGTATCGACCGCTGCCGAGGCCGACATGGGCCTGATCTACGGCATCGGCTTCCCGCCCTTCCGTGGTGGTGCGCTGCGTTACATCGACAGCATCGGCGTGGCCGAATTCGTGGCCCTGGCCGACAAGTACGCCGACCTGGGCGCGCTGTATCACCCGACCGCCAAGCTTCGCGAAATGGCCAAGAACGGCCAGAAGTTTTTCGGCTAATTGAGCGAGAGTGAAGAATATGAGCCTGAATCCTAGAGATGCAGTCATTGTCGACTTCGGCCGCACCCCGATGGGTCGCTCCAAGGGTGGCATGCACCGCAACACCCGCGCCGAAGACATGTCGGCGCACCTGATCAGCAAGCTGCTGGAGCGCAACACCAAGGTCGACCCGGCGGAAGTCGAGGATGTGATCTGGGGCTGCGTGAACCAGACCCTGGAGCAGGGCTGGAACATCGCGCGCATGGCGTCGCTGATGACCCAGATCCCGCACACCAGCGCCGGCCAGACCGTGAGCCGCCTGTGCGGTTCCTCCATGAGCGCCCTGCACACCGCCGTGCAGGCGATCCAGACCGGCAACGGCGACGTCTTCGTGATCGGTGGCGTGGAGCACATGGGCCACGTCGGCATGATGCACGGCGTCGACCCGAACCCGCACCTGTCCCTGTACGCCGCCAAGGCCTCGGGCATGATGGGCCTGACCGCCGAGATGCTCGGCAAGATGCACGGCATCAGCCGTGAAGCCCAGGACCAGTTCGGTGTGCGTTCGCACCAACTGGCCCACAAGGCCACCGTCGAAGGCAAGTTCAAGGATGAAATCATCCCGATGCAGGGCTTCGATGAGAACGGCTTCCTGAAGGTGTTCGACTTCGACGAAACCATTCGTCCGGAGACCACCCTCGAAAGCCTGGCCAACCTGAAGCCGGCGTTCAACCCGAAGGGCGGCACCGTGACCGCGGGTACCTCCTCGCAGATCACCGACGGCGCTTCCTGCATGATCGTCATGTCCGCCCAGCGCGCCCAGGACCTGGGTATCCAGCCGATGGCCGTGGTTCGCGCCATGGCGGTCGCTGGCGTCGACCCGGCGATCATGGGCTACGGCCCGGTGCCGTCCACCCAGAAGGCGCTCAAGCGCGCCGGCCTGACCATGGATGACATCGATTTCGTCGAACTCAACGAAGCCTTCGCCGCCCAGGCCCTGCCGGTGCTGAAGGACCTCAAGCTCCTCGACAAGATGGAGCAGAAGGTCAACCTGCACGGCGGCGCCATCGCCCTGGGTCACCCGTTCGGCTGCTCCGGTGCGCGCATCTCCGGCACCCTGCTGAACGTGATGAAGCAGAACGGCGGTACCCTGGGCGTGTCCACCATGTGCGTGGGCCTCGGCCAGGGCATCACCACCGTCTTCGAGCGCATCTGAGCGTAGCGGAGATGAAAAACCGGGGCCCAGTGCCCCGGTTTTTGCTTTATATGTGGAATGCCACTGTAGGAAATTTCCAACAAGGGCTGGCCTCGGGCCGAATGAAACGGCACCATGCGCAACTTTTGCGGGATAGCCTGCATCAACACTGTGAGGCAACCATGAGCCTGCAACCGGGTCTCTATCGTCACTACAAGGGGCAGCAGTACCGGGTCATCGGTATTGCCCGGCATTCAGAGACCGAAGAGGAACTGGTGGTCTACCAGGCTCTCTATGGTGATTACGGCCTTTGGGTACGCCCGCTCAGCATGTTCACCGAGACCGTCCAGGTGAATGGCGAGCAGATCGCGCGCTTCGCACTGGTGAGTGCCGAGGCGGATCCCTTTCCGCAGCCCTGAGGGCTGTACGGCCAGGGGCGTGCTTGACCGCGCCGCGCTGGCCACTATATATAGCGGTGCCGCGACGGGCGGCTCCCGCCTTTTACATATTTCATTCAGGAATACACCGATCAATGGGCAAATCGCTGGTCATCGTGGAATCCCCGGCCAAGGCCAAGACCATCAACAAGTACCTGGGCAACCAGTACGTGGTGAAGTCGAGCATCGGCCACATCCGTGACCTGCCTACCAGTGGTTCGGCCAGTGCCGCCAAGGAGCCGGCCAAGCGTGGCAAGGCCGCTGCCGAGGCTCCGGCCCTGTCCGCCAAGGAAAAGGCCAAGCGCCAGCTGGTCGCCCGCATGGGTGTCGACCCGGACCATGGCTGGAAGGCCAAGTACGAGATCCTTCCCGGCAAGGAGAAGGTGATCGAAGAGCTGCGCCGCCTGGCCAAGGATGCCGACACCATCTATCTCGCAACCGACTTGGACCGCGAAGGGGAGGCCATTGCCTGGCACCTGCGGGAATCCATCGGCGGCGATGACAGCCGCTACAAACGCGTGGTGTTCAACGAGATCACCAAGAAGGCCATCCAGGAAGCCTTCTCCCAGCCCGGCGACCTCGATATCAATCGCGTCAACGCCCAGCAGGCGCGCCGCTTCCTCGATCGCGTGGTGGGCTACATGGTCTCGCCGCTGCTCTGGCAGAAGATCGCCCGCGGCCTGTCCGCCGGCCGCGTGCAGTCGGTCGCGGTGAAGCTGGTAGTGGAGCGCGAGCGGGAGATCCGCGCCTTCGTGCCGGAAGAGTACTGGGAAGTACACGCCGACCTCGGCACCGCCAAGGGCGCCAAGGTGCGCTTCGAAGTGGCGCGGGAGAATGGCGAGGCCTTCAAGCCGCTGAATGAAGCCCAGGCCATGGCGGCCCTGGAGAAGCTCAAGGCGTCGGCCTATACGGTCGCCAAGCGCGAGGACAAGCCGACTTCCAGCCGCCCCTCCGCGCCCTTCATCACCTCCACCCTGCAGCAGGCGGCGAGCAACCGCCTCGGTTTCGGTGTGAAGAAGACCATGATGATGGCCCAGCGTCTCTATGAGGCCGGCTACATCACCTATATGCGTACCGACTCGACCAACCTGTCCGCCGACGCCATTGATATGGTGCGTGGCTTCATCGACAGCGAGTTCGGCAAGAAATACCTGCCTGCCAAGCCGAACTTCTATTCGAGCAAGGAAGGCGCGCAGGAGGCTCACGAGGCCATCCGCCCGTCCGACGTCAATCTCAAGCCGACCCAGCTGTCCGGCATGGAGCGTGACGCCGAGCGTCTCTACGACCTGATCTGGCGCCAGTTCGTCGCCTGCCAGATGCCGCCGGCCGAGTACCTGTCCACCAGCGTCGCCGTCACCGCCAGCAAGTTCGAGCTGCGCGCCAAGGGTCGCATCCTCAAGTTCGACGGCTACACCCGCGTCCTGCCGCAACAGAGCAAGCCGGGCGAGGACGATGTGCTGCCGGAAATGAACGAAGGCGAGCTGCTCAAGCTGCTGCAGCTGGAGCCCAGCCAGCACTTCACCAAGCCGCCGGCGCGTTACTCCGAGGCCAGCCTGGTCAAGGAGCTGGAGAAGCGCGGCATCGGTCGCCCGTCCACCTACGCGGCGATCATTTCCACCATCCAGGAACGTGGCTACGTGGCGGTGCAGAACCGCCGTTTCTACGCGGAGAAGATGGGCGACATCGTCACCGAGCGCCTCAACGAGAGCTTCGCCAACCTGATGGACTACGGCTTCACCGCCGGCATGGAAGAGCATCTGGACGACGTCGCCCAGGGTGAGCGTGACTGGAAGCACCTGCTGGACGAGTTCTACGGCGACTTCAAGAAGAAGCTGGAGCTGGCCGAAGGCGCCGACAAGGGCATGCGCGCCAACCAGCCGACCCTGACCGACATCGCCTGCCGCGAATGCGGCCGGCCGATGATGATCCGGACTGCCTCCACCGGCGTGTTCCTCGGTTGCTCGGGCTACAGCCTGCCGCCGAAAGAGCGCTGCAAGGCCACCATTAACCTGGTGCCGGGCGACGAGATCGCCGCGGACGACGAAGGCGAGTCCGAATCCCGCGTGTTGCTGGGCAAGCACCGCTGCCCGATCTGTGCCACCGCCATGGACGCCTACCTGCTGGACGAGACCCGCAAGCTGCACATCTGCGGCAACAACCCGGATTGCTCGGGCTATGAGATCGAGCAGGGCCAGTACCGCATCAAGGGTTACGAAGGCCCGAGCCTGGAGTGCGACAAGTGCGGCAGCGAGATGCAGCTCAAGACCGGCCGCTTCGGCAAGTTCTTCGGCTGCACCAATGCCAGCTGCAAGAACACCCGCAAGCTGCTGAAGAGCGGCGAAGCGGCGCCGCCGAAAATTGATCCGATCCGCATGCCGGAGCTGAAGTGCGAGAAGGTCGACGACATCTACGTGCTGCGTGACGGTGCTTCCGGCCTGTTCCTGGCCGCCAGCCAGTTCCCCAAGAACCGCGAGACCCGTGCGCCGCTGGTGCAGGAGCTGATCCCGCACAAGGATGAACTGGACGCCAAGTACCACTACTTGCTGGCTGCGCCGGCCAAGGATCCCGAAGGGCGTCCGGCGGTGATTCGTTTCAGCCGCAAGACCAAGGAGCAGTACGTGCAGACCGAGGTGGAGGGCAAGCCCACCGGCTGGCGCGCCTTCTTCGACGGCGGCAAGTGGAGGGTCGAGGACAAGCGCTGACCGACTGCTGCGCGCCCGGCAACGGGCGCGCATATACTGCCTGAGTTCCCTGTGGAGGGCGCCGTCATGGCCCATGAGCTCTATACCCGCACCAACCAGAAACTGTTCTTCGCCGGTCTGTCGCTGGAGTCCTGGCGCAAGGCTGAAGAGGGCAGGGCGATGAATGCACAGGCCCTGGTGCAGTCCGAGCGCGAGGCGTCGCTCTTTCACCTCTACGGCGCCTTGCTCGGTCTTTGCCACGAGATTGCCGGCTACTACCGCTTGCCCGAGGCCAATGCGCCGCGCGTCGAGCTGCTGCTGACCCCGCAGGTGCTGGCTGCTGCGCCCAGCCCGGAACTGGCCGAACTGGTGGAGTTGGCCCAGCAGGGCGAAACCTGGCTGGCCGAACTGCTTGCGGCCTACCGGGCGTTGTTCCAGCCGCCGCAGGCGCCGAAGCAGGCCAAGGTCGATCCGACCCTGCCGCTGATTACGGCGGTAAGCGTGGAAGAGGAAGTGGCGCCAATTTCTCGGGAAACCCTGGAGTCCTGGCGGCAGAACCTGAAAGACCTGGCGCTGCGCTTCCGGGAAACCCTGAGCGAATGCTGATTTGATCGACGGACTAGGGCGTGCTGGCGGCTGACTGTTACAATGGTCGCCTTTCGTGGAGATTTGAGTCTATGCCTACGTCCTTTCTGGAAATAGTCGAACTGCCTGACGGGCGCATCATCCTGCGCCGGGCTGAGGACGAGGAGGCGTTGGTGACGCTGGACTTCTCTGCCGATGCCAAGGCCTTCCTCCAGGGGCATCACCTGGAAGTCGCCAAGGCCATGCTGAATGTCGGTGTGCAGATGGCTGGCCGGCTTGCCGAAGGCGAGATGGACCAAAACGACGGTCCGCGCGTCCTGCATTGAGGCTTGGTGCCGAATCTTCCGCTGATTCGGTTACCGTCTGATGTCATGAGGCCCAGGCTTTTGCCCGGCGCCCGCTTCTTTTCAGCCCAGCAGAATGTTCAGGCTTTGCGCGCCACCCTGGCGTGCGGCCTGCGCCAGCTGCCGTCTGGCTTTCTGGCCCAGTTGCAGCCAGCTGACGACTGTATGGCTACGCCCCAGGCGCAGCGCTTCGCAGGCCAGTTCCAGCGCGCTTTGCTCGCCTCGCGGTTGCAAGAGGAGGATGCGTTCGCGATTGAGCCCGGACTCCCGTAGCCAGGCCTGGGACAGGCTGGCGGGGGCGCCGATCAACGTCAGCCAGCGCGCGTCCTGTTCTTCGCTCAGTTCCCGCAGCACGGAGGCCAGCAGGTACCGACAGTGGCCGGTGGCGCCGCGTAGGGACAATTCGCTGAAGGCCTCCGGTTCTTCCGTGGGGGCTTCATCGACCATCTCGGTCAGCATCGGCACCACGGGGTTGGCCAGGATGGCGTCGTGGAACAGCGGGAGCTGGGACCGGCCAAGCGACTGCGGGAACTGCATAACGCCTCCTTTAGCGGCGAATCACGCCGACACTCAAACCTTCGATCACCAGGTCCTGTTCATCCAGGTTCACTTCGATGGGGGCGAACTCGGGGTTCTCGGCTATCAGCCATGCCTTGGCGCCTTCGCGCTTGAAGCGCTTGACGGTGACTTCGTCGCCCAGGCGCGCCACCACCACCTGGCCATTGCGGGCCTCACGGGTGCTGTGCACGGCGAGCAGGTCGCCGTCGTAGATCCCGATGTCCTTCATGGACATGCCGCGAACACGCAGCAGGTAGTCGGCGCGAGGGTGGAAGAAGTCCGGGCTGATACGGCAGGATTCCTCGATGTTCTGTTGCGCGAGGATGGGGGCGCCGGCGGCGACCCGACCGATCACGGGCAGGCCGTCGTCATCGTTGGCGCCGGGCTCGAAGCCGGGAATGCGGATGCCGCGGGACGCGCCCGGAGTCATCTCGATGGCTCCCTTGCGGGCCAGGGCCTTGAGGTGCTCTTCGGCGGCGTTGGGTGACTTGAAGCCGAGCTCCTGGGCGATTTCCGCGCGGGTCGGGGGGAAGCCGTTGTCTTCAAGGCAGCGCTTGATGAATGCGAGAATCTCGGCTTGGCGGGGCGTCAGTTTCAGCATGGCGGCGCTCTGTTTTTTTATACAGTGACTGGAATTATATACAGTGATCCGGTCTTGGCAACGCCTCTTTTCGGATTGCAGGTGCGGGGCAGGGGAGTTGCTACCGGCCGGACCGGCCGTGGAGGAGCCGGCCGATGAAGGCGTGGCGGTTGCGTCGGATAATGGGATGCGCGGCTTGACAAGTCGGCTGGCTGAAACGTATGTTTCAAACAAGTGTTTGTCAGGCGGAGGAGCCATGGCCCAGTCGGAAACCGTCGAACGCATCCTGGATGCTGCGGAACAGCTGTTCGCGGAGAAAGGCTTCGCCGAGACTTCGTTGCGCCTGATCACCAGCAAGGCCGGGGTCAACCTGGCAGCGGTGAACTACCACTTCGGCTCGAAGAAGGCGCTGATCCAGGCCGTCTTCTCGCGCTTTCTCGGTCCCTTCTGCCAGAGCCTCGAGCGCGAGCTCGATCGGCGCCAGGCCAAAACAGAGAGCAGGCCCAGCCTCGAAGAGCTGCTGGAAATGCTCGTCGAACAGGCCCTGGCGGTAAAGCCCCGCAGCGGCAATGACCTGTCGATCTTCATGCGCCTGCTCGGACTCGCATTCAGT
Source organism: Pseudomonas sp. BN417 (assembly GCF_029871205.1). Classification (GTDB taxonomy): domain Bacteria; phylum Pseudomonadota; class Gammaproteobacteria; order Pseudomonadales; family Pseudomonadaceae; genus Metapseudomonas. The sequence continues at coordinate 173,422 of NZ_SSOJ01000141.1, forward strand.
CAGAGCCAGGGTCACTTGCGCAAGTACCTCGAAGAGGTTTATGGCAAAGTTTTCCGTCGCTACATGCTGCTGGTGAACGAATCCGCCCCCAGGGTGCCGCCGCTGGAGCTGTTCTGGAGGGTGCATTTCATGCTCGGCGCCGCGGCGTTCAGCATGTCGGGCATCAAGGCGCTGCGCGCCATGGCGGAAAACGACTTCGGGGTGAACACCTCGATCGAGCAGGTAATGCGCCTGATGGTGCCCTTCCTCGCCGCCGGCATGCGCGCCGAAACCGGCGTCACCGACGACGCGCTGGCCAAGGCGGTGCTCAAGCCACGCAACAAGGCCCCGTCCGCCGCCGCGAAGGTTTAAAACGATGGGCGCGGCTGGCCTGATCGGCTAAGCTTGCGGCCCATGCAAACCCTCGATCTCCTGCATATCTCCATTGCCGACCAGCAGCTCTACGGCTTTGCCGGGGGGCGGCTGGTTCTGCGCCTGCCCGTGTCTACCGCCTTGAACGGTGTGGGCGAAACCAATGGCTCCAATTGCACGCCTCGCGGCCTGCACCAGGTGCGTGCGCGCATCGGTGCCGGATTGCCAGTCGGCGCCGTGCTGCGTGGCCGGCGCTGGACCGGTGAAGTCTGGAGCGCCGAGCTGCACGAGCGCTTTCCGGGGCGCGACTGGATTCTCAGCCGCATCCTCTGGCTTAGCGGCTGCGAGCCTGGCCGCAACCGCCTGGGGAAGGTGGACAGCTTCCGCCGCTACATCTATCTGCACGGCACGCCGGACAGCGAGCCCATGGGGGAAGCCCGCTCCCACGGCTGCATTCGTCTGCGCAATGCCGATGTGCTGGAACTCTTCGACCGGGTACCCGTCCACTGTGCGGTACGCATAGACGAAGCGCCGTGCCCCGACTGGGCCGCGGCAGAACTCTCCTAAGGATTTTCCATGCAAGGTTCCCTGATGCTGGATATCGGCGGCACCTGGCTGACCGCCGAGGATCGGCAGATCCTTCGTCAGCCGGAAGTCGCCGGTCTGATCATTTTCGCCCGCAATATAGAAAGCCCGCGCCAGGTGCGCGAGCTCTGCGCGTCCATTCGCGCGGTGCGCCCGGACCTGATCCTGGCCGTCGACCAGGAAGGCGGTCGCGTGCAGCGCCTGCGCCAGGGCTTCCTGCGCCTGCCGGCCATGCGTGCCCTGGCCGACAACGCCAATGCCGAGCAACTGGCCGAGCAGTGTGGCTGGCTGATGGCTACCGAGGTGCTGGCCGTAGGGCTGGATATCAGCTTCGCGCCCGTGCTGGATCTCGACCACCAGCGCAGCGCCGTGGTCGGCAGTCGCGCCTTCGAGGGCGACCCGGCGCGCGCCGCGTCCCTGGCCGGCGCCTTCATCCGTGGCCTGCGCGCCGCGGGCATGGCCGCCACCGGCAAGCACTTCCCCGGCCACGGCTGGGCCGAGGCCGATTCCCACGTGGCGATTCCCACCGACGAGCGCAGCCTGGAGCAGATACGCCAGGCCGACCTGATTCCCTTCGCCCGCCTGGCCTCGGAGCTGGACGGCATGATGCCCGCCCACGTCATCTACCCCCAGGTGGACAACCAGCCGGCCGGATTCTCCCGGCGCTGGTTGCAGGACATCCTGCGCGGCGAGCTGAAGTTTTCCGGGGTCATTTTCAGCGATGACCTATCCATGGCCGGCGCCCACGTGGTGGGCGATGCCGCCGAGCGTATCGAGGCCGCGCTGTCCGCTGGCTGCGACATGGGCCTGGTGTGCAACGACCGCGCCTCCGCCGAGCTGGCCCTGGAGCGCCTGCAGCGCCTGGGTGCCAAGCCTCCGGCGAGCCTTTTGCGGATGCGCCGCCGTGCCTTTCCCGGCACCGAGTACCGCCAGGATCCCCGCTGGCTGCAAGCCGTTGCAGCCCTGCGCGAAGCCCAGTTGATCGATTGAGGAACCGACATGACCGTCTACGCCATCATCGGTGGTACAGGCCTGACCCAGCTCGAAGGCCTGAGCATGAAAGCGCTGCTCCACCCTGACACGCCCTATGGCGCGCCTTCGGCCGGAATTGTCCATGGCGCGTATGCCGGGCACGACGTGCTCTTCCTTGCCCGCCACGGCCACCCGCACCGAATTCCACCGCACCAGGTGAACTACCGCGCGAATCTCTGGGCACTCAGGCATGCCGGCGCCCAGGCGGTGATCGCGGTGAACGCGGTGGGTGGCATCCATCCGGCCATGGGCAGCGGGCACCTGGTGGTTCCGCACCAACTGATCGACTACACCCAGGGTCGTATCGGTACCTACTTCGAGGGCGACCTGGACCACGTCACTCATATCGATTTCAGCCATCCCTATGACGAAGGACTGCGCGGCAAGCTGCTGGCGGCGCTGAATGCCTGCGACTATCCGCACAGCGACTTCGGTGTGTACGGCTGCACCCAGGGCCCGCGCCTGGAAACCGTGGCCGAGATCACCCGCCTGGAGCGTGACGGCTGCGACCTGGTGGGCATGACCGGCATGCCCGAGGCGGCCCTGGCTCGCGAGCTGAACCTGCCTTATGCCTGCCTGTCCCTGGTGGTGAATCCGGCCGCCGGCAAGTCCGAAGGCATCATCACCATGGAAGAGATCCAGGCGGCCCTGGACGAGGGTATCGGCAAGGTGCGCAATGTCCTGGCCCATGTGCTGAAAGGCTGAATTCAGGTCAGTCCATCCCGCAGGGTACGCTGCGCGCACTGTGGAGTTCGCGGTGCGCATGGCGCAGCCTGCGGTCGGTTTCCCCTGGCTCAGGCGAAGCGGGGCAGGGGCGCGAAGAGGGCGTCGATGTCCTCGTCGTGCAGCCGCCAGTCTTCCTTCTCGCGTCCCTCGAGAATGCCGCGCGCCAGTGCGGCCTTTTGCGCCTGCAATTGCTGGATCTTCTCTTCCACCGTTCCCCGCGAAATCAACCGGTAGACGAATACCGGCTTGTCCTGGCCAATGCGGTAGGCGCGGTCGGTGGCCTGGCGCTCTACGGCCGGGTTCCACCAAGGGTCGTAATGGATCACGGTATCGGCAGCGGTGAGGTTCAGGCCGGTGCCGCCGGCCTTGAGGCTGATCAGGAAGAGCGGCACTTCGCCCTTCTGGAAGCGTTGGACCGGGGTGCGCCGGTCGCGGGTATCGCCGGTGATCTGCACATAGTCGATGGCGCGCTTGTGCAATTCATCCTCGATCAGGGCCAGCATGCTGGTGAACTGCGAGAACAGCAGTACCTTGCGGCCCTCGGCGATCAGTTCCTCGAGCATCTCCATCAGGCTGTCCAGCTTGCCTGAGCTGCTGCTGCGCGGTGAGCGCGTGCCGCTCTCCTCGATCAGCCGCGTATCGCAGCAGACCTGGCGGAGCTTCAGTAGCGCTTCGAGGATCACGATCTGGCTGCGGGCGAGGCCCTTGCGGCCGATTTCTTCGCGCACCTTGCTGTCCATGGCCAGGCGCACTGTTTCGTAGAGGTCGCGCTGACGATCGCTGAGCTCGACCCATTGGGTGATCTCGCTCTTGGCGGGCAATTCGGTGGCCACTGCTTCCTTGCTGCGGCGCAGCAGGAATGGCTTGATGCGCGCATTGAGGTGCGCCAGACGGGTGCTGTCGCCGTGCTTTTCGATGGGATTGCGGTAGTTGCGCAGGAAGTGCTGGCTGTCGCCCAGCCAGCCGGGCATCAGGAAGTGGAACAGCGACCAGAGTTCGCCCAAATGGTTTTCCAGCGGCGTGCCGGTGAGGCAGATGCGCTGCCGCGCTTCCAGCTGGCGTACGGCCTGGGCAGCCTTGCTTGTCGGATTCTTGATGTACTGCGCCTCATCGAGGATCAGCAGGTGCAGCGGCAGGTCCTGGAAGCGCTCGAGGTCGCGCGGCAGCAGGGCGTAAGTGGTCAGCAGCAGGTCATGCCCGGCCATCTGTTCGAAGGCTTTCTTGCGCCCCGGACCATGCAGGGCGAGGACCCTGAGTTCCGGTGCGAAACGCTCGGTTTCGTCGAGCCAGTTGGGGATCAGGCTGGTGGGCATCACCACCAGGGCTGGGCGGTCCAGGCGGCCGGCCGCCTTCTCGGTGAGTAGGTGGGCGAGGGTCTGCAGCGTCTTGCCCAGGCCCATGTCGTCGCCAAGGATGCCGCCGGCGCCGACTTCCCGGAGGGTCTGCAGCCAGGCCAGGCCTTCCAGCTGGTAGGGCCGGAGCTCGGCATGGAGGCCTTTGGGTGGGGAAATCGCGGCTTTGCCGCTTTCCCGCAGCTTGTGCGCCACCTGGCGCAGTTCGTCGCCGCCCTGCCACTGCAGGTCCATCCCCTCCAGATGGCTCAGGCGCGCCGCGTCGGGGCGGGCGAGGCGCAGGGTCTGGGTGGGGTCCTGGTCGCGCAGGTAGAGTTCGCCCAGGGTGGCCAGCAAGGGTTTCAGCCGGGAGAAGGGCAGCATCACCTGCAGCGGCCGGCCATCGGTGGCGCGGGTGGCGTCGAGCTGGAGGCGCAGCGCCTCGTCGTCCTTGCGCCGTTGCAGGTGGTGCGCGTCCAGCAGTTCGGGGTTGCGCTGGATCAGGCGCAGCAGCACCGGCAGCAGGCTGATGCGGCGGCCTTCGACCACTATGCCCAGCTCCAGGTCGAACCATTCGCGGCCGGGCGCTTCGTCCACTTCGGCATACCAGCCCTCGACCTGGGTCAGGTCGAACTGGAAGCCGGGGCGGATATCGATCTGCCAGCCTTGCTCGCGCAGGAGCGGCAGCTGCTGCTTCATGAAGTGCAGCCAGTGCTCGTCGCCGGGCAGCTCGAACATTTCCGCGCTGTTGGCGGGCAGCGCCAGGCTCTGCCGCAGGGCTTCCTTGAATCCCAACTGGCGCAAGGCGTCGCGCCAGGCCTGTTCGACGCGGAATTGCCGGGCGATGGCCAGGCGCTCGCCATTGACGCGATGGTGCAGGCGCTCCGGCCTTGCCGGCTTGCCATGGGTGAGGGCGCCGCCGTAGTCGAACACCAGGCCGGCCCTGTGCTGCTGGTTGCCCACCATGCGGCCACTGCGCAGGTCGTACTGGCTCTGGGCATGGCTGCCGAGTATCAGGTGCGGAACGGGTTGCAGGTCGTCCACCAGGCGCTCGCTGGGTGGCGGCACGGTCTGCCAGCCGGAGGCCGGCAGCGACAGCAGGTGGGCGATGGCAGCGACGCAGTGCTTGCAGTTGAAGCCCACCGGGCAGCTGCAGCGGCCGACCACGCCCAGGCCCTTGGGTGCCAGGCGGATCAGTTGCGTGTAGAAGTGGCCAGCGGAGCCTTCGCAACTGGTCTCGATGGCCTTGTCGCTCAGGCTGAGCAGGCGGATGCGATCTTCTTTCGCGTAGGCGAGGCCGCGGCTCAAGGCGCCTGGATCGAAGTCCAGGCGCCAATCCATCTGCTGGAGCTGGTCGAGCAGGACGCTCATGGCGCCTTAGAGCGGGCTGACGCGGATCAGGATGCCCAGATTGCCGTGGTCCAGGAAGGTGAGTTCGCCGTTCTTCAGGCGGCTGCCCTGGTGCAGGCGCTCGCTGGTGCTGATCAGGCCGCTGCCGTCGAAACGGTTGATCCAGAAGTCGGCCTGGACGTCGATGCTGCGGTCGATGGCCAGGGCCAGGGTGCCTTCAACGGGGAAGTGGCCCAGCTGCTGCTCGCCGGAGGTCAGCGAAACCTTGCTCGGGATGGCGGAGAGGTCCTGGGACCAAGCCTTGTGCAGCAGCACCTCATAACCGGCGTTGGGGTTCAGCTTGGCCGCTTCGCCGTCCAGCGCCGTGCCGCGCTCGCTGCCGGCGATGGACTGGCTGCCGGCCGCCCAGTCGTCCGGAGCGGGCTGGCTGGCGGGGATGGGGTCGCCAGCCTGGCGGAAGATGATCATTTCCACCGAATAGAGGCCGTCGGCGAAGGCAGTCGGGGCCAGCAGGGCGAGCAGCAGGGCGAAGTTACGGATGGCACGCATGGGTTGTTCCTTGGTATGGGCAATCGTTCCGCAGACTACTGCGGGGTCAGGCGTTCGAACAGCGCTTCAAGGGTATTGAAGCGTTCTTCCGGGCGTTCCATGGGCACCTGGAACTTGAACAGAGTGGCGCCTTCGAACTTGTAGCGCTTGGGTTGGCCCTGGATCAGCTTGATCAGCACCAGCGGATCGACGCAGGTGTCGGCAGCGAACTCGATGCGGCCGCCCTGGGGGCCGGAATCCACCTTGCGGATGCCGAGCTTCTCCGCCTGCAGCTTGAGCAGGGTCAGGCGCACCAGGTTCTTGGTGGGCTCGGGCAGCAGGCCGAAGCGGTCGATCATCTCCACCTGCAGTTCCTTCAGGCCGTCTTCGTCGGCCGCCGAGGCGATGCGCTTGTAGAGGATCAGGCGGGCATGCACGTCAGGCAGGTAGTCCTCGGGGATCAATGCCGGCACCCGCAGGTTGACCTCCGGCCCGCCGCCGAGCGGTTGCTCCAGGTTGGGCTGCTCGCCCTTGCGGATGGCCTTCACCGCGCGCTCGAGCATTTCCATGTACAGGGTGAAGCCGACGGCCTGGATCTGGCCGCTCTGGCCTTCGCCCAGCAATTCGCCGGCGCCGCGGATTTCCAGGTCGTGGGTGGCGAGGACGAAACCGGCGCCCAGGTCCTGGGCGTTGGCGATGGCCTCCAGGCGCTTTTCCGCGTCCGGGGTCATCTGCTTGCGCGGCGGCGTCAGCAGGTAGGCGTAGGCCTGGTGGTGGCTGCGACCGACCCGGCCGCGCAGCTGGTGCAGCTGGGCCAGGCCGAACTTGTCGGCCCGCTCGATGACGATGGTATTGGCACTGGGCACGTCGATGCCGGTCTCGATAATGGTCGAGGCCACCAGCACATTGAAGCGCTTGTGGTAGAAGTCGCTCATCACCTGTTCGAGATCGCGCTCGCGCATCTGCCCATGGCCGACGGCGATACGCGCCTCCGGCACCAGTTCGGCCAGCTCGGCGGCGCATTTCTCGATGCTCGCCACCTCGTTGTGCAGGTAGTACACCTGGCCGCCGCGCAGCAGCTCGCGCAGCAGCGCCTCCTTGATCGCGGTCTTCTGCCGCTCCATGACGAAGGTGCGCACCGACAGCCGGCGTGCCGGCGGCGTGGCGATGATGGACAGGTCGCGCATGCCCGCCACGGCCATGTTCAGGGTGCGTGGAATGGGTGTGGCGGTGAGGGTGAGGATGTCGACCTCGCTGCGCAGGGATTTCAGCTGTTCCTTCTGCCGCACGCCGAAGCGGTGTTCTTCGTCGATGATCGCCAGGCCCAGGTTCTTGAAGCGCACGTCATCCTGCAGCAGCTTGTGGGTGCCGATGATGATGTCGATCTTGCCGTCGGAAAGCTGCTGCGCCGCGCTTTCCACTTCCTTGGCCGACTTGAAGCGGCTCATCACCTCGACCGTCACCGGCCAGTCGGCGAAGCGGTCGCGGAAGCTGTTGTAGTGCTGCTGGGCGAGCAGGGTGGTGGGGACCAGCACGGCGACCTGCTTGCCGCTGTGCACCGCGACGAAGGCAGCGCGCATGGCGACTTCGGTCTTGCCGAAGCCGACGTCGCCGCAGACCAGGCGGTCCATGGGCTTGGGCGTCAGCATGTCCTCCAGCACGGCTTCGATGGCGGACTGCTGGTCTGGGGTTTCCTCGAAGGGGAAGCCGGCGGCGAAGGTGGCGTAGTCGGCCTTGGGGTCCTTGAATGCATAGCCTTCGCGGGCGGCGCGGCGGGCATAGACGTCCAACAGTTCGGCGGCGACATCGCGCACCTGCTCGGCGGCCTTGCGCTTGGCCTTCTGCCAGGTTTCCGAGCCCAGGCGGTGCAGCGGCGCCAGGGCGTCGTCGCTGCCGGTGTAGCGGGCGATCAGGTGCAGGCTGGCCACCGGCACGTAGAGCTTGGCTTCCTCGGCGTATTGCAGGGCGAGGAATTCTGCGGCCTGGTCCTCGATCTCCAGGGTGATCAGGCCCAGGTAGCGGCCGACGCCGTGGTCGATGTGCACCACAGGCGCGCCCTCGCGCAATTCGGCGAGGTTCTTGATCACGTTGTCGCCGGCGTCGCCACGGCGTTCGCGGCGGCGACGCTGCATCACCCTCTGGCCGAACAGCGGACTCTCGGCGATCAGCGCAATCCCCGGATCATCCAGCAACAGGCCTTCGTCCAGCGGGGCGATGGTGATGACCAGGCGCTCGGAGCTGGCGATGAACGCCGGCCAGCCCTCGACTTCCTGCGGACGCAGCTTGAGACGGGCGAGCATCTCCAGCAACACCTCGCGGCGCCCGGCGGATTCGGCGCTGAACAGCACGCGGCCTGGGAATTCGTCGAGAAAGCGGCGCAGGGCGGCCAGGGGCTCGGTGGCCTTGGCCTGGATCGCCAGGTCGGGCAGGGCGCGGGCGGAGAAGCGCTCGCGGCCGACACCGGAGTCGATGTCGTCCTGGCTCAGCACCAGGCGCGGTGAGCCCTTGAGTCGGGCGAAGCAGTCCTCCACCGGGAGGAACAGTTCGGCGGGCGGCACCAGTGGGCGCTCGGGATCGACGCGGCGTTCCTCATAGCGATTGCGTACATCAGTCCAGAACTGCTCGGCGGCCTGCTCGATGCCCGGCAGGGAGAACACCTGGGTGTCCGCCGGCAGGTAGTCGAAGAGGGTGGCGGATTCCTCGAAGAACAGCGGCAGGTAGTACTCGATGCCGGCCGGGGTGATGCCGCTGGCCAGGTCCTGGTAGATGGGGCAGCGACGGAAATCGACATCGAAGCGCTCGCGGAATCGTCCACGGAAGTCGGTGACGGCCTTCTTGTCCAGGGGGAACTCGCGGGCCGGCAATAGGCGGATCGACTCCACCTTGTCCACCGAGCGCTGGGTCTCGGGATCGAAGGTGCGCAGGGTTTCGATCTCGTCATCGAACAGGTCGATCCGATAGGGCAGGTCGCTGCCCATGGGGAAGAGGTCGATCAGGGCGCCACGCACGGCGAACTCGCCGTGTTCGTAGACGGTATCCACGCAACGGTAGCCGGCGGCTTCCAGACGCAGGCGCATCTGTTCCACGTCCAGCTTCTGGCCGACGTCCAGCACCAGGCTGGAGCCCAGCAGGAAGCGCGTCGGCGCCAGGCGGTGGAGGGCGGTGGTGATGGGCACCACCAGAACTCCGCGCTTTACCCCGGGCAGTCGGTAAAGGCTGTCGACCCGCTGGGAAATGATGTCCTGGTGCGGCGAGAAGAGGTCGTAGGGCAGGGTTTCCCAATCGGGAAAGTGCAGTACGTCCAGGCCCGGGGCGAAGAAACCGAGCTCCTGTTCCAGGCGTTCGGCAGTCTGGCTGTCGGCGGTGAGCAGCAAGGTGAAGCGCTTGCCGGCGCTGGCCGCTTCGGCAATCGCCAGGCTCAGGGCGGCACCGGGCAGGTTGCCCCAGTGCTGCTTGCCGGCGGTGGAGGGCAGGGTCGGGAGGCGCAATACGGACGCGGGCAAGGGGGGCTCCGGTCGGAAAAATGATCGGCGGATTGTAACTATCCCGACTAGCGGATGTCAGTCTTCAGGCTGCTACTGATTGCCGACGCCTACGCGCGCCGTCATAATGTAGCCCCTTTTTTCATCCCCTACATATGTGGAAGGTACTGCCCGTGACTCAGAAGCCCGACCAGTGTCTCGGTGAATGGATCGATCGTGAAGCCCTCGCGGAAGCCATGATTCCGATGATCGGCCAGCTTTATCGCAACAACAACGTTGTGACCTCGATCTATGGCCGTGGCCTGATCAACCGCTCCGTGATTGCCATCCTCAAGGCCCACCGCTTCGCGCGTCATCGCCTGGCCGATGAGGCCGAGCTGTCGGTCCACGAGACCTTCCCCATCCTCAAGGCCATGAGCGAGCTCAAGCTGGGCGCCGCCTCCGTGGACCTGGGCAAGATGGTCGCCAAGTTCAAGGCCGAAGGTAATGGCCGCAGCATCGAGCAGTTCACCAAGGACGAGCTGGCCGATGTGGTCGGCAAGCAGAACGGCTCCGGCCGCGAAGGCACCGACGTCGTCCTTTACGGCTTCGGCCGTATCGGTCGCCTGCTGGCGCGCATCCTGATCGAGAAGACCGGTGGTGGCGACGGCCTGCGTCTGCGCGCCATCGTCGTCCGCAAGGGCGCCGAGAACGACCTGGTCAAGCGCGCCAGCCTGCTGCGCCGCGACTCCGTACACGGTCCGTTCGACGGCACCATCGTCATCGACGAAGAAAACAACACCCTGACCGCCAATGGCAACCTGATCCAGGTGATCTACTCCAACGATCCGGCCTCGATCGACTACACCGCCTACGGCATCAAGAAGGCCCTGCTGGTCGACAATACCGGCAAGTGGCGCGACGCCGAAGGCCTGGGCCAGCACCTGAAGTGCCCGGGCATCGATCGCGTGGTCCTGACCGCTCCGGGCAAAGGCGCGCTGAAGAACATCGTCCATGGCATCAACCACGGCGAGATCACCGCTGAAGACCGCATTGTCTCCGCGGCTTCCTGCACCACCAACGCCATCGTGCCGGTGCTGAAGGCGGTCAACGATCAGTTCGGCATCATCAACGGCCACGTCGAAACCGTTCACTCGTACACCAACGACCAGAACCTGATCGACAACTTCCACAAGGGCAGCCGCCGCGGCCGCAGCGCTCCGCTGAACATGGTGATCACCGAGACCGGTGCCGCCACCGCCGCCGCCAAGGCCCTGCCGGTGCTGAAAGGCAAGCTGACCGGCAACGCCATCCGCGTACCGACGCCGAACGTCTCCATGGCTATCCTGAACCTGAACCTGGAGAAGGCCACCACTCGCGACGAGATCAACGAGTACCTGCGCCATGCGGCCATGCACTCGGACCTGCACAAGCAGATCGACTACGTCTCCTCTCAGGAAGTGGTGTCCTCGGACTTCGTCGGTTCCCGCCACGCCGGTGTGGTGGACGCCGAGGCGACCATCTGCAACGACAACCGCGTCGTCCTCTATGTCTGGTACGACAACGAGTTCGGCTACAGCTGCCAGGTGGTCCGCGTGATGGAAGACATGGCCGGGGTCAACCCGCCGTCTTTCCCTAACTAAGCCACTGCGGCATTAAAACGGGAGCTCTCGGGCTCCCGTTTTTCATTTTTGCGTCTGTAATCGGATAACAAGAATCGCTTGGGGATTACCCAGATGGAAGGACATCACCTTCACCAGGGGCCGCTCAAAAGGGGCCTGAAAAACCGCCACATCCAGCTTATCGCGCTGGGCGGCGCCATCGGTACCGGCCTGTTCCTGGGCTCGGCCGGGGTGCTCAAGTCGGCGGGGCCGTCGATGATTCTCGGCTATGCCATTGCCGGCTTCTTCGCTTTCCTGATCATGCGCCAGTTGGGCGAGATGATAGTCGAGGAGCCGGTGGCCGGCTCTTTCAGCCACTTCGCCCACAAGTACTGGGGCGGCTACGCCGGCTTCCTGTCGGGCTGGAACTACTGGGTGCTCTACGTGCTGGTGGGCATGGCCGAGCTGACCGCGGTAGGCAAGTACATCCAGTTCTGGTGGCCCGAAGTGCCGACCTGGGCGTCGGCGGCGGCCTTCTTCGTGCTGATCAACCTGATCAACCTGGCCAACGTGAAGGCGTTCGGCGAGACGGAGTTCTGGTTCGCGCTGATCAAGGTGGTGGCCATCATCGGCATGATCGTACTCGGCATCTATCTGCTGGTGAGCGGTGAAGGTGGTCCCCAGGCTGCGGTCGACAACCTCTGGAGCCATGGCGGCTTTTTCCCCAATGGCCTGGAAGGCCTGGTGATGGTGCTGGCCATCATCATGTTCTCCTTCGGTGGCCTGGAGCTGATCGGCATCACCGCGGCCGAGGCCAGCGAGCCGAAGAAGGTGATCCCCAAGGCGATCAACCAGGTGATCTACCGCATCCTGATCTTCTACATCGGCGCCCTCAGCGTGCTGCTGATGCTCTACCCCTGGGACAAGCTGCTGGAAACCCTGGGGGCCGCCGGCGACCCCTACAGTGGCAGCCCCTTCGTGCAGATCTTCTCGCTGATCGGTAGCGATGCGGCGGCGCACATCCTCAACTTCGTGGTGCTGACCGCGGCCCTGTCGGTCTACAACAGCGGCGTCTACTGCAACAGCCGGATGCTCTACGGCCTGGCGGAGCAGGGCGATGCGCCGAAGGCGCTGATGAAGGTGGATGATCGCGGCGTTCCGGTGCTGGCCATCGGTCTCTCGGCGCTGATCACCTTGCTCTGCGTGGTGGTCAATTACCTGGCGCCGCAGAAGGCGCTGGAGCTGCTGATGGCCCTGGTGGTGGCAGCCCTGGTGATCAACTGGGCGATGATCAGCCTGTCCCACCTGATGTTCCGCAAGAGCCTGGAGTCCCAGGGAATCCAGCCTTTCTTCAAAGCGCTCTGGTATCCCGTCGGCAACTACCTGTGCCTGGCTTTCGTGGCGCTGATCCTCGGCGTGATGCTGATGATTCCGGGCATCAATGTGTCGGTCTACGCCATTCCGTTCTGGTTGGGCTTCATCGCCATCTGCTACTTCTTCAAACGCTCTGCCGCGCGGGCAACCGCTGACTGAGGCGAAGGCGAACGGGAGCTGCGGCTCCCGTTTCTGCATGTCGGCCCCTGGAGTCCGATGCCGAGATCATGATGAGAGTCGAGCGTGGGGCGAAACCGTCGATGCCTGGGGCGCGCTCCTGGCTGCTGGCGTTCAGCCTGCTGCTCGCTGGCTGCGGCGATCGCCTCGAGCAGTTCGGCGGCCCGACCATGGGCAGCAGTTACTCGGTGAAGTATGTGCGCAGCGCATCCGGCCCCTCAGTGGAGCAGGCGCGCGGCGAGGTGGAAGGAATCCTGGCGGAGATCGACCGGCAGATGTCCACCTACCGTGCGGACTCCGAGGTGGAGCGCTTCAACGCCTTGCCGGCCAGTAGCTGCATGATACTGCCGGCGCCCATGTTGGAGCTGGTGGCCTTCGCCGGCGAGCTGTCGAAGGACAGCGATGGCGCCTTCGACATGACGGTGGAGCCGTTGCTCAACCTCTGGGGCTTCGGCCCGCAATCCCGAGGCGACCAGGTACCCAGCGCCGAAGCCATCGCCCAAGCGCGCGCCCAGGTCGGCCAGCAGCACCTGTCCATCCGCGGGCAGGAGCTGTGCAAGGATGCGGCGGTGCAACTGGACTTCAACAGCATCGCCGCCGGCTACGCGGTTGACCGCGTCAGCGTGCGCCTGGTGGAACTGGGCGTCGCCAGCTCCCTGGTGGAAATCACCGGCGAACTCAAGGCGGTAGGGCGCAAGCCAGATGGCTCGCCCTGGCGCGTCGCCATCGAGGCGCCATGGGACGACCGCCAGGTGGCGCAGAAGATCGTCTCGCTGGACGGTCTCGGGGTGTCCACCTCCGGCGACTATCGCAACTACTTTGAAAAGAACGGCAAGCGCTATTCGCACACCCTCGACCCCAAGACCGGCGCCCCGATCAGCCACAAGCTGGCGGCGGTGACGGTGGTGGACGCATCGGCCCTGCGTGCCGATGGCCTGTCGACCCTGCTGATGGTGCTGGGGCCGGAGGCGGGTGAGGACTACGCTGAATCGAACGGCATCGCCGCCTTGTTCGTGACCCGGGAGGGAGAGGCCTTCGTCAGTCATGGCAGCAGTCGCTTCGGGCAGCTGTTCGACAAACAGGAGAACTGAGCATGACCTTCCTGCTGGTATTCCTGATCATGCTGCTGGTGGTGCTGGGCATGGCCGTCGGCGTGATCATGGGGCGCAAACCCATCGCCGGATCCTGCGGCGGCGTCGCCAACCTCGGCATCGAGAAGGAGTGTTCCATCTGCGGCGGCGATCGCCAGAAGTGCGAAGAAGCACAGCAGGGCGATGTAGTGGATTCAAAGCTCGCCTACGACGCGACCAAGCGCTAATGTGCAGCGCCAAGCGGCTCGGCTAGTCTGCACGCCAGTTCAAGGTCCCCGGCGGATCGCCGAAACAGGTTCCGAATTCCGCGGTGTCGTTCATCGCGGACCTTGCCGGGGGCGCCAGAGGGCGCCCCGGCCCGTTATGAGGAGTAAGCATGGCTGTCTACAACTACGACGTAGTGGTGCTGGGTTCCGGCCCGGCGGGTGAGGGCGCGGCGATGAACGCCGCCAAGGCCGGACGCAAAGTGGCGGTGGTGGACAACCGCCCGCTGGTCGGCGGCAACTGCACCCATCTGGGCACCATCCCGTCCAAGGCCCTGCGTCACTCGGTACGGCAGATCATGCAGTACAACACCAACCCGCTGTTCCGTCAGATCGGCGAGCCGCGCTGGTTCTCCTTCCCCGACGTGCTGAAGAGCGCCGAGCGGGTGATTTCCAAGCAAGTGGCTTCGCGCACCGGCTTCTACGCGCGCAATCGCGTCGACGTGTTCTTCGGCACCGCCAGTTTCTCCGACGAGCAGACCGTGGAAGTGGTCTGCACCAGCGGCGTGGTGGAAAAGCTGGTGGCCAAGCAGGTCATCGTCGCCACCGGCTCGCGCCCCTATCGTCCGGCGGACGTCGACTTCCACCATCCGCGCATCTACGACAGCGACACCATCCTCAGCCTGACCCACACGCCGCGCCGCATCATCATCTACGGCGCCGGGGTGATCGGCTCCGAGTACGCCTCGATCTTCAGCGGCCTGGGCGTGCTGGTGGACCTGATCGACAACCGCGACCAACTGCTCAGCTTCCTCGACGACGAGATCTCCGACGCCCTCAGCTACCACCTGCGCAACAACAACGTGCTGATCCGTCACAACGAGGAGTACGAGCGCATCGAGGGCCTGGAGAACGGGGTGATCCTGCACCTCAAATCCGGCAAGAAGATCAAGGCAGACGCGCTGCTGTGGTGCAACGGCCGTACCGGCAACACCGACAAGCTGGGCCTGGAGAACATCGGCATCAAGGTCAACAGCCGTGGCCAGATCAACGTCGACCAGTACTACCGCACCGAGGTCAGCAATATCTTCGCCGCTGGCGATGTGATCGGCTGGCCGAGCCTGGCCAGCGCCGCCGCCGACCAGGGTCGTTCGGCCGCTGGCAGCGCGGTGGAGAATGACAGTTGGCGTTTCGTCGACGACGTGCCCACCGGCATCTACACCATTCCGGAGATCAGCTCCATCGGCAAGAACGAGCGCGAGCTGACCCAGGCGAAGATCCCCTACGAAGTGGGCAAGGCCTTCTTCAAGGGCATGGCCCGTGCGCAGATCTCCCACGAGCCGGTGGGCATGCTGAAGATCCTCTTCCACCGCGACACCCTGGAGATCCTCGGCGTGCACTGCTTCGGCTACCAGGCCTCGGAGATCGTGCACATCGGCCAGGCGATCATGAACCAGAAGGGTGAGGCGAATACCATCAAGTACTTCATCAACACCACCTTCAACTACCCGACCATGGCCGAGGCCTATCGGGTGGCGGCGTTCGACGGCCTGAACCGGCTTTTTTGAGCGGCACCGGCCGGGCGCCTGAGCCGGCCGGGGAGGATCCTCTCGGCGATCCGCGCTTCTGGCGCTGGCCGAACCGTGAGAGCTTCTGATCAGGCGACGCCTAAAAGAAAACCGGCCCTTGTGCCGGTTTTTCTTTTGGGGCGGCCCACCAGCGGGTGTTGTTGCTGCGTAGGGTGGAAATCCACAAGGTGGATTTCCACCGCCGCGTCAGGCCTGAGCGCGGAAATGGTGGATAGAAAAGCTCTATCCACCCTACGGGTCGTGGCTCCGAAGATACCTTGAAGCCGGCCCGGCGCTCAGCGAATCCCGACAGTGGTACTGGCCAACCCGGGGAAGTCGGTGATGATGCTGTCCACGCCGAAGTCGGCGAGTCGGCGCATCAGTGCCGGCTCGTTGACGGTCCATACCGACACGTGCAGCCCTTCCTTCTGCGCCCTTAGCAGGCGTTCCGGGGTGCAGAGGGTCCAGTTCAGCGCCAGCAGCTCGCAGCCGTGGTGCTTGGCCACCTTCAGCGGGTCGAGCCAAGCATATTCCGCCACCAGGCCGCGAGACAGTTTCGGCGTCAGCCGGTTGAGCGCGCGCAGGACCTCGCGCGAACTGGAGGTGACCGTCACCTTGTCCGCCAGGCCATGACGTTCGACCAGCTCCTGGATCGCCAGCACGGTCCGCGCGGCCCGCACCCTCGATGCGCTCTTCACTTCCAGCTGCCAGTGCTCGAACTCGCACTGCTCGAACAGGGTCGCCAGGCGCGGCACGGGGCAGGGCTGGTTCCAGCCCGGACCGCCCAGGCGGGCGTCATAGCTCTCCAGCTCCTCGGCGTCGTGTTCCGATACCTTGCCGCGGCGCCCAGTGGTGCGCTTCAGGCTGGAGTCGTGGATCACCATCAGCTCGCCGTCGCGGGACAGGTGCAGGTCCAGTTCGCAGCGCTTCACGCCATGTGACAGGCAGTGCTGGAAGCTGGCCAGGGTGTTCTCCGGGCATTCGCCCTTGGCGCCTCGATGGCCGTAGATCAGGGTCACTTGTATTCCCTTGGTGTTCTGGGTTGGTGGTGGCGGACGCTGTCGACGACTTGTCCGCTTTCGAAGTAGACGGAAAATTCACGATAGTCCCAGCGGCTGATCGGCGGCTTGCCGACCGCTGGGTGTTCCTGGGCGGGCAGGCCGAAACGCTCCAGCACGGCGCGCTGGCTTTCACCACGGGCGGGCAGGGAAAGCCCCGGGTGGCCCTGGTCGCCGACAGGGATCTCGATAGTCTCGGCGGCGGCGGGCAGCGCGAGGAGGAGGCAGGTCAGCAAAAGGCCGGGGCGCGTCATGCGAGGTCTCAGGCGGGCGGGGAGGAGCGTTCGCGGGCCTCGCGTCTCTGCTGGGCCTGCTTCTGCAATATGTGTCGTGCCAGCAACTGACGCTGGGCGTCGGTCTGGGCTTCGAACTCGGTGCCTATGTCGAACTCGCCATCGGCGCGCACCTGGCTGTGGATCACCACGGCCTGCACCAGCAGGCCGAGTGCCTGGGGCATCAGCACCATCTTGATCGCCAGCTGGGTGCCGGGTTCGATGGGTTCCGGACTGGTGAAGCCGATACCGCCTTCGGACAGGATCACCTGTCGCGCCGGGCCGATGTCGCGCAACAGACTCTGCGCCAGAGCCTGGCCGAGCAGGTCGATGCGCTTGTTGATCACCTTGAGGTAACTGGCCAGGGTGCGATCGCGTTCGTGGATATGCCGCAGCAGGTGTTGGGATTCGAAGTCCATCACGTGCAGGTCGCTGAGCAGGCTGAACAGCGTCGAGGCGTTGTCGGCGCTGCCTTCCCCACCTGTTTCGCCCTGTTGCAATGGGCGAAATTCCAGTGCGATCGAATCTTCGATGCGGTAGTATTCGCGGCGGTCATCCGCGTCTCGTGTCGACATGGCGAACCCATGGCAGCAGTGGTGGTCGAAGAGCTGTTCAGCATCTCGCGAGCCCGTTTGCAGCGCCGCCCAGCGACGCAGCAGATCATGAACAGAATTTGAGTGTAAACGCTGCTCGCCAAGGCCCGCCACAAGGACGTCTCTTCTTTCGCCAGCGAACCTCACTTCCATGTTCAGACCGCTGTCCCTGTACATAGGCGCCCGCTACACGCGCGCCAAGCGCCGCAACTACTTCGTCTCGTTCATTTCCCTCACTTCGATGATCGGCCTCGCCCTGGGCGTACTGGTGATGATCCTGGTGCTTTCGGTCATGAACGGCTTCGACCACGAGATGCGTACCCGCGTGCTGGGCATGGTGCCCCACGCCACGGTGGAGTCCGCCGTACCCATCAATGACTGGCGCAAGCTGGCCGAAGGCGTCGCCCGCCACTCCGAGGTGAAGGCGGTGGCGCCTTACACCCAGGTCCAGGGCCTGCTGACCGCCGACGGAAAGGTGCAGAAGGTGCTGGTCAACGCCGTCGACCCGCAGGAAGAGGCCAAGGTCTCCATCATCGGCGACTTCTTCCGCCAGGGCAGTCTGGCGGAGCTCAAGGCCGGCGAGTTCGGCATCGTCATCGGCGACAAGGCCGCCACCAAGCTGGGGGTCGGACTGGGCGACAAGGTCACCTTCGTACTGCCAGAGGTGGCCGTGACCCCCGCCGGCGTATTCCCGCGCATGAAGCGCTTCACCGTGGTCGGCATCTTCCATGTCGGCGCCGGTGAGCTGGATGGCTACCTGGCCATCGCCAATCTCTCCGACGTCGCCCGCCTCAAGCGCTGGAAGCCTGACCAGGTGCAGGGCCTGCGCCTGAAGCTCGACGACCTGTTCCAGGCGCCCCAGGTGGCCTGGCAGATTGCCGGCGAACTCCGGGGCGAGGATTTCTATGCCCGTGACTGGACCCGCACCCACGGCAACCTCTACCAGGCGATCAAGATGGAGAAGGCCATGATCGGCCTACTGCTGCTCCTGATAGTCGCGGTGGCCGCCTTCAACATCATTTCCACCCTGGTCATGGTGGTGACCGACAAGCGCGGTGACATCGCCATCCTCCGCACCCTGGGCGCCACGCCGCGGCAGATCATGGGCGTGTTCATGGTCCAGGGCACCGTCATCGGTGTGGTCGGCACCCTGATCGGCGGCGTGCTGGGCATCCTCGCAGCGCTGAACGTGAGCGACGCTATCGCCCTGCTGGAGCGGCTGCTGGGGCACAAGTTCCTCAACGCCGACGTCTACTTCATCGATTACCTGCCATCCCAGCTGATGGCCGAGGATGTGGTGCTGGTCTGTTCGGCCGCACTGGTCCTGAGCTTCTTCGCCACCCTTTACCCCGCCTGGCGTGCCGCGCGCACCCAGCCAGCAGAGGCTTTGCGCTATGAGTAACAAGGCAGTCCTGAGTTGCCGCAACCTGGGCAAGAGCTACGACGAAGGCCCGCAGTCCGTGGAAGTGCTGTCCGGCGTCGAGCTGGAATTGCATCCGGGAGAGCGGGTGGCCATCGTCGGCAGTTCCGGCTCCGGCAAGAGCACCCTGTTGAACATGCTGGGTGGCCTGGATACCCCGAGCAAAGGCAGCGTCTGGCTGGCCGGCGAGGAGTTGTCCTCCCTCAGCGAAACCGCCCGCGGCCTGCTGCGCAACCGCGCCCTGGGTTTCGTCTACCAGTTCCACCACCTGCTGCCGGAGTTCACCGCCCTGGAGAACGTCTGCATGCCGCTGCTGATCGGTCGCACCGCCATCAGCGAAGCGCGCCAGCGCGCCACGGCGCTGCTGGAGCGCGTGGGCCTGGGCCATCGCCTGTCGCACAAGCCGGCCGAGCTGTCCGGCGGCGAGCGCCAGCGTGTGGCCATTGCCCGTGCCCTGGTCAACCGGCCGGCACTGGTGCTGCTCGACGAGCCCACCGGCAACCTCGACCAGCACACCGCTCACGGCATCCAGGAGCTGATGCTGGAGCTGAACCGCTCCTTGCAGACCGCCTTCCTGGTGGTGACCCATGACCTGCAGCTGGCCCACCAGATGGACCGGGTGCTGCGCCTGGAAGAAGGCCGACTGGTGGCTGCCTGAGATGTTCAGACCTCTCTCGATTTTCATCGGCACGCGCTATACCCGCGCCAAGCGCCGTAACCACTACATCTCCTTCATCTCGCTGACCTCTATGATCGGCCTGGCCCTGGGTGTGCTGGCCATGATCGTGGTGCTCTCGGTCATGAACGGTTTCCAGAAGGAAATGAGTTCGCGCATCCTCGGCATGGTCTCCCATGCCACCCTGAGCGGCGAACAGCCCCTGGATGACTGGCGGCGCGTGGCCGATGCCGCCATGAAGCATCCGGAAGTGGTGGGCGCAGTGCCCTTCGCCGAGCTGGAGGGCATGCTCTCGTTCAAGGGCATGATGCAGCCGGTGCAGATCAACGGCATCGATCCCCAGCAGGAAACCAAGGTTTCCATCATCGGCAAGCACATGGTGCAAGGCGACCTGGATGACCTGAAGCCGGGCGAGTCGGGCATCGTCATCGGCGAGATCACCGCGCGGCGCTTCCGCCTCAATGTCGGCGACAAGCTGACCCTCATCGTCCCCGAGGTGAGCAGCGCACCGGGTGGTATCACCCCGCGCATGCAGCGCCTCAATGTGGTGGGGGTGTTCAAGGTCGGTGCGGAGCTGGACAGTTCCCTGGCGCTGATCAATGTCGCCGACGCCTCGGCCATCCAGCGCCTGAAGGAAGGCCAGGTGCAGAGCGTGCGCATCGCCCTGAAGGACCTCTACCTGGCCCCCGAGGTCTCGCAGCAGATAGTCGCCGAACTGGGCCAGGGCTACCGCGCCGACGACTGGACCCACACCCAGGGCAGCCTGTTCAGCGCCATGAAGATGGAGAAGACCATGATCGGCCTGCTTCTGCTGCTGATCGTGGCCGTCGCTGCCTTCAACATCATCGCCACCCTGATCATGGTCGTCGCTGACAAGCGCGCGGACATCGCCATCCTCCGCACCCTGGGCGCCACGCCGCGGCAGATCATGGCCGTGTTCATGGTCCAGGGCAGCGTGATCGGCACCATCGGCACCCTGATCGGCACCGTACTGGGCATCATCACCGCCCTCAACGTCAGCCAGTGGATAGCCGCCCTGGAACGCGCCAGCGGCCGGCAGATATTCAGCTCCGACGTCTACTTCGTCAGCTACCTGCCGTCCGAGCTGCAGGTGAGCGACGTGGTGCTGATCTGCGTCGCAGCACTGGTGCTGAGCTTCCTCGCCACTCTCTACCCGGCCTGGCGCGCAGCCCAGACTCAGCCCGCCGAGGCCCTTCGCTACGAATAAGGGCTTGCGCACGCAACGAAAAACGCCGCATTCGATGCGGCGTTTTTCATTTCAGCGGCTGGCTGCCCGTCGCGCTTTCTGGCGCTTGCGCCAGCTGTGTCCGACCCACCAGCGCCAATAAAGCATGGTCAGCATGTAGCCCAGGGCGCCGACCAGCACGCCGCAGACCAGGGAACCTAGGAGAAAGGGCTGCCAGAGGCTGGAAAGCTCCTGGGTGATCCAGTCCCACGTCAGTTGATCGGGTAGGGCGCGGGGGGAAATCTGCATGATCCAGGCACCCATCTTGTAGGTGCAGTAGAAGACCGGCGGCATGGTGATGGGGTTGGTCAGCCAGACCAGGCCGACGGAGATCGGCAGGTTGGCGCGGACCAGGATGGCCAGGCCGGCGGCCAGCAGCATCTGCATGGGAATCGGCACGAAGGCCGCGAACAGGCCCATGGCCATGGCGCGTGCGACCGAGTGGCGATTGAGGTGCCAGAGGTTCGGGTCGTGGATCAGGGTGCCGAGAAAACGCAGGGACTTGTGTTCCCTGATGGTGTCCGGATTCGGCATGTAGCGTTTGAAGATGCGACGCGGCATGGGCGGTCTCTGGCGGACGAAAGCGCCGGGTATTATGCACGCAAAGATATGACATCGCCGGGTCACTTTGTGTCGGCGGATTAACAGGGTGCAGCGCCGGCCGGATCGCTTGGCGCACCGTGGAACAAGACGTTGCCGCGGCGCCCGTCCCAGGGAGGGGAAATGGAATGCCCATGGTTTCGGGCCTGGTCGCGCTTGCCGCCGGCCTCCTGCTGTTGCGCTGGATGCCCAGCCTGCCGCCGGTCTGGTGGCTGTATCTGCAGCTGCTTCTCGGTCTCCTGCTGCTCATGGGGCGCGCCTGGCGCCTGGGGTTTTTCCTGCTCGGGCTCGGCTGGGCCTGCCTGAGCGCCCAGTGGGCGCTCGACGACCGGCTGGACCCGGCGCTGGACGGCCAGGTGCGCTGGCTGGAGGGCAGAGTGGTGGGCCTGCCCGGCGCAGCCGATGGCGTGGTGCGCTTCGAGCTGGAGGACATCGAGTCCGCGAGGGCGCGGCTGCCGATGCGCCTGCGACTGTCCTGGCGCGATGGTCCGCCAGTGCTGGCCGGCGAGCGCTGGCGCCTGGCGGTCAGGCTCAAGCGTCCACGCGGGCTGGTGAACCCGGCGACTTTCGATCATGGGGCCTGGCTGCTGGCGCGGCGAATAGGCGCTAGCGGCTCGGTCAAGGCCGGCCAGCTGCTGCAGCCCGCCAGTGGCGCCGCCGCCTGGCGCGACGGCCTGCGCCAGCGCCTGTTGCGGGTGGACCCCCATGGCCGGGCGGGAGGGCTCGCCGCGCTGGTGCTGGGGGATGGCTCCGGGCTGCAGGACCGGGATTGGCGTCTGCTGCAGGACACCGGAACCACTCACCTGATGGTGATATCCGGCCAGCACATCACCCTGTTCGCCGGCGTGCTCTATGGCCTGGTGGCCGCCCTGGCGCGATTCGGCCTTTGGCCGCAGCGCCTGCCCTGGTTGCCCTGCGCCTGTGCCCTGGGCCTGGCCGGCGCCCTCGGGTACGGGCTGCTGGCGGGCTTCGATGTACCGGTCCGCCGGGCTTGCGTGATGATCGCGGTAGTCCTGCTCTGGCGCCTGCGTTTTCGCCATCTGGGTCTGCTCACGCCCTTGCTCGCCGCTCTCTGCATCGTGCTGCTGGACGAGCCCCTGGTGGTGCTGCAGCCGGGCTTCTGGTTGTCCTTCGGTGCGGTGGGCCTGCTGATCCTGACCTTCGCCGGCCGCCTCGGCGCCTGGCGCTGGTGGTGGACCTGGTGGCGCGCCCAGTGGGTCATGGGGCTGGGGCTGATGCCCCTGTTGCTGGCCCTGGCCCTGCCCATCAGTCTCAGCGGGCCACTGGCCAATCTCCTGGCGGTACCCTGGGTCAGCCTGGTGGTGCTGCCACCGGCCCTCCTGGGCACGGCGTTGCTACCCATTCCGCTGGTGGGCGAAGCCTTGCTCTGGCTGGCAGGGGGTGCACTGGACGTGCAGTTCCAGGTGCTCGCCTGGGCGGCGGCGCGCCTGCCGGCCTGGATACCGGCCCAGGTGCCGCTCTGGGCCTGGTTGCTGGGAGCATTGGGCACCCTGCTGGTGATCGCGCCGGCCGGCTTGCCACTGCGCGTCCTTGGCCTGGCGTTGCTGTTGCCCATGCTGTTCCCGCCGCTGGCCCGTCCCGAGCCCGGCCAGGCGGAGGTCCGTGTACTGGATGTGGGGCAAGGGTTGTCGGTGCTGGTGCGGACCCGAGAGCACGCGCTTCTCTACGATACGGGGCCGCGCCAGGGCGACTTCGATATCGGCGAGCGGGTGGTGGTGCCGGCCCTGCGCGGCCTGGGGGTGACCCGGCTGGACCTGATGCTGATAAGCCACGCCCATCTCGATCACGCCGGCGGTGCCTTGGCGGTAAGGCGGGGGCTGGTCGTCGATCGGGTGCTCAGTGGAGAGGCCGAGCGCTTGCCGGAAGCACTCGGCGCCACGCCATGCACGGCCGGGGACGCCTGGACCTGGGATGGGGTGTCGTTCCGCGTCTGGCACCAGCCCAGGTTCGGTGACAGCAACGAAAGCTCCTGCGTGCTGGCTATCGAGGCCAGCGGCGAACGCATCCTGCTCAGCGGGGATATCGGCGCCCGTGGTGAGGCGGCCTGGATCGCCAGTGGCCAGCCACTCGCGGCGCGCTGGCTGGTCGCGGGTCACCACGGCAGCCGCACATCCTCCACCGGTTTCTTCCTGCGTGCCGTGGCGCCGCAGAAGGTCCTGATCTCGCGTGGCCATCAGAATGCTTTCGGGCATCCCCATCCGTTGGTCGTTTCCCGCATCCGCGCCTTGCCGGCCGCGATTCACGACACGGCGGCAGAGGGTGCCCTGCTGCTGCGCCTGGGCGCCCATGGCGAGATTGAAAACGAGCGGGAAAAGTCCGTGTTCTGGAGGGAAAAATGAGAACGGCGGCGGTCGGCGCAGGCACGACCCTATGCTAGAGTGGCGCCACTTTTCCGAAGGGGATTTCCTACCGTGTGGGAGTTGGTCAAAGCCGGTGGCTGGATGATGCTGCCGATCATTCTGTGTTCCATCGCCGCCACCGCGATCGTTGCCGAACGCCTGTGGACGCTGCGCATCAGCCGGGTTTCGCCGCCGCACCTGCTGGGCCAGGTCTGGCGCCAGATCAAGGACAAGCAACTGAACGGCCAGAAGCTCAAGGAGCTGCGCGCTTCCTCACCTTTGGGCGAAGTCCTGGCCGCCGGCCTGGCCAACTCCAAGCATGGTCGCGAGATCATGAAGGAGTGCATCGAAGAGGCGGCCAGCCGGGTCATCCATGAACTGGAGCGCTACCTCAACGCCCTGGGTACCATCGCCGCCATGGCGCCGCTGCTGGGTCTGCTGGGCACGGTGTTCGGCATGATCGATATCTTCGGCGGCTTCATGGAAAATGGCATGGCCAATGCCCCGGTGCTGGCCGGTGGTATCGCCAAGGCGCTGGTGACCACCGCCGCGGGCCTGATAGTCGCTATCCCGGCGGTCTTCTTCCATCGCTACCTGCTGCGCCGCGTCGACGAACTGGTGGTGGCCATGGAGCAGGAGGCGATCAAGCTGGTGGAAGTGGTCCAGGGTGACCGCGAAGTCGACTTCGCAGAGGAAGCCAAAGCGTGAAGTTCCGCCGCCGGGCGGGCAATGTCGCCCGCGAAGAGGTGTTCCTCAACCTGACTTCGTTGATCGACGTGATCTTCGTGTTGCTGCTGTTCTTCGTGGTGACCACCACCTTCAGCAAGCCCAGTCAGCTGAAGATCGAGCTGCCTGAAGCCGTCAGCGGCACGCCGCCCCAGGAAACCGAACTGAAGACCCTGGAGCTGAGCATCGCCGCCGATGGCCAGTACGCGCTCAACGGCCAGAACCTGGCCAAAAGCGACCTGGCCACCCTGATCGCGGCCCTTGGCCGTGAGTCCGAGGGCGACAACAGCCTGCCGCTGGTCATCACGGCCGATGCCCGCACCACCCACCAGTCGGTGATCACCGCAATGGATGCCGCCGGCAAGCTGGGCTTCAGCCACCTGCGCATGACCACCATAGAGAACGACGCGGCCAAGCCCTGATGGCGTTCTCCGACCGTCTGCTGGATGCCTGGTACCGGGGCCACCCGGCCCTCGGCCTGCTGCGGCCGCTGGAATGGCTCTATCGCCGGGTGGCGCAACGCAAGCGCGCCGCCTTCCTGGCGGGGCAGGGCGGCTACCGGCCGCCGGTGCCCCTGATAGTGGTGGGCAACATCACTGTCGGCGGCACCGGCAAGACACCCATGATCCTCTGGCTGATCGAGCACTGCCGGGCCCGCGGGCTACGCGTTGGCGTGGTCAGCCGTGGCTATGGCGCCAAGCCGCCGCAACTGCCCTGGCGGGTGCGTGCCGAGCAGGGTGCCGAGTTGGCCGGCGACGAGCCCTTGCTGATCGTGCGGCGCAGTGGCGTGCCCCTGGTGATCGACCCGGATCGCTCCCGTGCGGTGCAGGCCCTGCTCGAGCAGGAAGAGCTCGACCTGATTCTCAGTGACGACGGCCTGCAGCACTACCGCATGGGCCGCGACCTCGAACTGGTGCTGATCGACGCTGCCCGCGGCCTGGGCAATCGCCGCTGCCTGCCGGCCGGACCGCTGCGCGAGCCGCCGGAGCGACTGGAGTCGGTGGATGCGGTGCTGCGCAACGGCGCCGAGGCCGATTCCACCGAAGGTTTCTCCTTTAAGTTGCGACCAGGCGAGCTGGTCAACCTGCGCAGCGGCGAGCGCGTCGGCCTGGATCACTTCGCCCCCGGGCAAGCCGTCCATGCGGTGGCCGGGATCGGCAATCCCCAGCGTTTCTTCAGGACCCTGGAGGCGCTAAACTGGCGGCCGATTCCGCACGCCTTCGCCGATCACGCTGTCTACAGCCGCGACGCCCTGGATTTCGCGCCTCCGCTGCCAGTGCTGATGACCGAGAAGGATGCGGTCAAGTGCCGGGCCTTCGCCGCCGCCGACTGGTGGTACCTGGCGGTCGATGCCGCCCCCTCGGCGGCATTCGTCGCCTGGTTCGACGGGCAACTGGCCCGCCTGCTGCCGGACCGCTTCTAACCTCAGGTAGCCCTCGGGCTGCCGCCTCAAGGATTGCCCCATGGACCCGAAACTCCTCGATATCCTCGCCTGCCCCCTGTGCAAAGGCCCGCTGAAGCTGGCCGACGACAAGAGCGAACTCATCTGCAAGGCCGACGCCCTGGCCTTCCCGGTGCGCGATGGCATCCCGGTGATGCTGGAAGGCGAGGCCCGCACCCTGAACGTCGACGAGCGGCTGGACAAATGACCCAGGCCTTTACCGTCGTCATCCCCGCCCGCTACGCGTCCACCCGCCTGCCGGGCAAGCCGCTGCAGGACATCGCCGGCAAGCCGATGATCCAGCACGTCTGGGAACAGGCGCGGCGCAGCGCCGCCCAGCGTGTGGTGGTAGCGACCGATGATGCGCACATAGTCGAGGCCTGCCAGGCCTTCGGCGCCGAGGTGCTGCTGACCCGTGTCGACCACAACTCCGGCACCGACCGCCTGGCCGAAGTGGCCAGCCAGTTGGGCCTGCCCGCCGATGCCATCGTGGTCAACGTGCAGGGCGACGAGCCGCTGATCCCGCCGGCCATCATCGACCAGGTGGCGGCCAACCTGGCGGCCCATCCGGAAGCCGGCATCGCCACCCTGGCTGAGCCGATCCGGGACGTCCAGACGCTGTTCAATCCCAATGTGGTCAAGGTGGCCGCCGACCTCAATGGCCTGGCCCTGACCTTCAGCCGCGCGCCCTTGCCCTGGGCCCGCGACGCGTTCGCCGCCAGCCGCGACCAACTGCCCGCCGACGTGCCCTATCGCCGCCACATCGGCATCTATGCCTATCGCGCCGGCTTCCTCCATGACTTCGTCGCCTGGGGACCTTGCTGGCTGGAGAACACCGAGTGCCTGGAGCAGCTGCGTGCGCTCTGGCATGGCGTGCGCATCCATGTGGCCGACGCCCTGGAGGCCCCGCCCACTGGTGTCGATACCCCGGAAGACCTGGAGCGCGTCCGGCGCCTGCTGGGGGCCTGATGCGCGTTCTCTTCGTTTGCCTCGGCAATATCTGCCGTTCGCCCACCGCCGAAGGCGTGCTGCTGCACAAGCTGCGTGAAGCGGGCCTGGCCGCCGCGGTGCAGGTGGACTCGGCCGGCACCGGCGACTGGCATGTGGGCAAGGCGCCGGATGCCCGGACCCGCGTGGCCGCCCAGCGTCGCGGCTATGACCTTTCGCAGCTGCGCGCGCGCCAGGTGGCGGCCGAGGATTTCGGCCGTTTCGACCTGATCCTGGCGATGGACGAAAACAACCTGGCCAACCTGCGTGGTCTGCGGCCCGCCGGCGCCGGGGCTGAGCTGGATCTCTTCCTGCGCCGCTACCAGCTGGCGTTGGACGAGCTGCCCGATCCCTACTATGGCGGTGAGGAAGGCTTCGAGGCGGTGCTCGACCTGGTGGAGCAGGCCTGTGACGCGCTGATCCTGGAAATAAAGGGGCGCCTGTGAGCCTGGTCCTGCACGAGAATCTTTCCCTCAAGCCCTACAACACCTTCGGCGTCGACGTGAGGGCGCGGCTGTTCGCCGAAGCCGGCAACGACGACCAGGTACGGGAGGCGCTGGCCCTGGCGGCCGAGCGTGGTCTGCCGCTGCTGCCCATTGGCGGCGGCAGCAACCTTCTGCTGACCCGTGATATCGATGCCCTGGTGCTGCGCATGGCCAGCCGCGGAATCCGCATCCTCAGCGATGATGGGGTGGATGTGCTGCTGGAAGCCGAGGCGGGAGAGCCCTGGCATCCCCTGGTGCTCTGGAGTCTGGAGCAGGGGCTGGGCGGTCTGGAAAACCTCAGTCTGATTCCCGGCACCGTCGGTGCCGCGCCGATGCAGAACATCGGCGCCTACGGCGTCGAGCTGAAGGATGTGTTCGCCGGGCTCACCGCGCTGGATCGCGAAACCGGCGAGCTGCGCGAGTTCGGCCTGGGCGACTGCCAGTTCGCCTACCGTGACAGTCTGTTCAAGCGCGAGCCAGGCCGTTGGCTGATCCTGCGCGTGCGCTTCAACCTCAGTCGCGTGCCGCAGCTGCACCTGGATTACGGTCCGGTGCGCCAGCGCCTGGAAGCCGAAGGGATTGCCGCACCTACTGCCAAGGATGTCAGCCGCGCCGTCTGCGCCATCCGCAGCGAGAAGCTGCCGGATCCAATGGAGCTGGGCAATGCCGGCAGCTTCTTCAAGAACCCCCTGGTCAGCGCCGAGCTGGCCCAGTGCCTGCGCGGCGAGCATGCTGACCTGGTGGCCTATCCCCAGGCGGACGGGCAGGTGAAGCTGGCCGCCGGCTGGCTGATCGAACGCGCCGGCTGGAAGGGCTTCCGTGAAGGGGATGCCGGGGTGCACCGCTTGCAGGCCCTGGTGCTGGTGAACTACGGCACGGCCAGCGGCAGCCAGCTGCATGCCCTGGCCCAACGCATCCAGGCGGATATCGTGGCGAAGTTCGGCGTGGAGCTGGAGATGGAGCCGAACCTGATCTGATCGGGATTCGATTGGGGAAGAAAGAACCGGCCGGATGGCCGGTTTTTTTGGTGGCGGCCGGTTGGGGGCGGGGCCTTCGTTGTAGGGGCGAATTCATTCGCCAAGGGCTGCGCAGCAGCCCCATTCCCCCTCAAGGGCAGCCCTTCGGCCTGCTTGGCGAATGAATTGGCTATGTCTGCGTTAAGTGTTGCTAGAGCGCCATGAGCCGAGCTGCTTATCGAGTGGACTGCGAGTCCCGGTTTCGCCTCCCGGCGAGTCACTTCTGGCAGTCGCCCCAGAAGTAACCAAGAAGGCTTGCCCCTGCATCCGGCCCCGGCTTCGCCGGGGTTCCCTCGCTCCATCATTGCTCCGGGGGCCCGGCGTGAGGGGCCATCCATGGCCCCGCACGCCTCTCGCGGCATCCATGCCGCTCGTCCCCCTGCGCAACGCTTCCGCTCGGCCTGCTGACGGGGCGGAGTCGCTGCCCCACCGCTTCTGCACAGGTTCAGGCAATGACCAGGCATCAGGATTGCCGCGCCCTGTCAGGCGCGAGTCACCCCTCGCCCGCTTGCGGGAGAGGGGCCGGGGGAGAGGGCTGTATCAGGCCGGCGCGGAGGTCTGAAAGGCCCGTACTAGATACCTTTCTTCGGTACTGCAACAGCGAACGCAGACATAGCCAATGAATTCGCCCCTACAGAAAAGCAGTTCGCCCCTTCCCAACAAAAAAGCCCCGCATCGCGGGGCTTTTTCACAACCATCGAACCTTAGCGGTATTCGCAGAGGTAAGCGGTGTCCTGGGCAACCTTCAGCTGGAACTTGCTGTTGGCCGGAACGGTGAACTTGCTACCGGCAGCGAAGGTTTCCCAGCTGTCGCTGCCCGGCAGTTTCACGGTCAGGGCGCCGGCGATGACGTGCATCACTTCCAGCTGGCTGGTGCCGAACTCGTACTCACCGGCGGCCATCACGCCGATGGTGGCCGGGCCTTCGTTCATGCCGAAGGCGATGGATTTGACGGTGCCGTCGAAGTATTCGTTGACCTTGAACATGCTGGGCTCCTGGATGGGGTTTGAAAGGGGTCGACAGTATGCCCAAGGCCGGTGCCATCGTCACCATCGATCCGGCCCTGGAAGGTATCTGCGCGGCCCGGTGAACGCGCGGCTTGTCCGGAACCGGCCTACGACGATTTCCGACCGTTCATGCACAACGGGAATAAATTTCCCATCAGAAGTAACAGGGAGTAACAAGCCGATCCCCGGGGCGCGGACCTGTGGCTTGGTAACTTCCCTGACTTCATTGCGGCACGGCGATTTCCGCCTCGGCTGGGGGGTTGGCCTATGTTTTGCTTACATGTATATACAGGAGCGTGCAATTAAGTACCTGTACGTTCCGAAGCCTCCCCTCAACAATAAAAGAGATAACCATGAGAAAGATCCTGTCGATGCTTGTACTTTCGGGCTGCATGCTCACCGGGCTCTCGGCCCATGCCGGTGCCATTGATGATGCGGTCAAGCGCGGCACCCTGCGGGTCGGTATGGACCCGACCTACATGCCCTTCGAGATGACCAACAAGCGTGGCGAGATCATCGGTTTCGAAGTCGACCTGCTGAAGGCCATGGCCAAGTCCATGGGCGTCAAGCTGGAACTGGTGTCCACCAGCTACGACGGCATCATCCCGGCCCTGCTGACCGACAAGTTCGACATGATCGGTTCCGGCATGACCCTGACCCAGGAGCGCAACCTGCGCATCAACTTCTCCGAGCCCTTCATCGTGGTCGGCCAGACCCTGCTGGTCCGCAAGGAGCTGCAGGGCGAGATCAAGTCCTACAAGGACCTGAACGATGGCAAGTACCGCATCACCTCGAAGATCGGCACCACCGG
>NZ_SSOJ01000142.1:0-79041 GCF_029871205.1 Pseudomonas sp. BN417
TGGTCGGCCAGCGTTCCAACAATGGCTGGGTCATCTGGTTCAGCCTGATCCTGGCCCTGGTGCTCAGCGTCGGGCCGTTGCCCAGCTTCATGGAGATAGGCCGGCCGCTCTGGCTGGCGCTGTTCCTCACCTACTGGACCCTCGCCCTGCCGCACCGCGTCGGCATGACCACCGCCTGGTTGCTGGGCCTCGCGGAGGATGTGCTCTACGGCACGCTGCTCGGGCAGAACGCCCTGATCCTCGCCTTGATCACCTTCCTGGTGCTGACCCTGCACCAGCGTCTGCGCATGTTCCCCATGTGGCAGCAGTGCCTCGTGTTGCTCGTGGTTTTCGGCCTGGCCCAGCTGGTACAGCTGTGGCTCAATGCCCTTACCGGTAATCGTCCCCCGACCCTGGTCTTCCTGCTGCCCGCACTGGTCAGCGCGCTGCTCTGGCCTTGGGTATACGCCGCCCTGCGCGGTACGAGTCGCCGCCTCAACGTCAATTGATCGGCTTGCGGCCATGTCGCAAGCCTCTGTCTTCGACAGGGAGAAGTCCGCATGGCCACGCTGTACCTGGCTTCGGGGTCGCCGCGCCGGCGCGAATTGCTGGCGCAGATCGGCGTCCCCCATGTCACCCTGATCGCCTCCATCGATGAAAACGCTTTGCCCGGCGAGGCTGCGTCCGCCTATGTCGAACGCCTGGCCCGGGAGAAGGCCCTGGCCGGCCTCGCGAGCCTGGAGCAGCCCTACGGCGCCTGCGTGCTGGGCGCCGATACCGCCGTGGTGCTGGATGGCCGCATCCTCGGCAAGCCGGCCGACCGCGCGGACGCCATGGCCACTTTGGCACTGCTTTCCGGCCGCGAGCATGAGGTGCTCACCGCCGTCGCCCTGGCCGATGCTTCGCGCTGCGAGGCACGGGTGGTCAGCAGCCGGGTGCGCTTCCGCGCCATTCCCCCTGCCGAACGTGAAGCCTACTGGGCCAGCGGCGAGCCCGCCGACAAGGCGGGCAGCTACGCTATCCAGGGGCTGGGCGCGGTATTCGTCAGTCACGTGCAGGGCAGTTATTCAGCGGTAGTGGGATTGCCGCTGCTGGAAACGGCGGAGATGCTCGCCGGGTTCGGCATTCCTTGTTGGCAGCACCTGGGATAGGTCAACGGCATGAGCGAAGAGATTCTGATCAATATCACGCCGATGGAATCGCGCGTGGCGGTAGTCGAGAACGGTGTGCTGCAAGAGGTACATGTCGAGCGCACGCAGCGCCGCGGCATAGTCGGCAACATCTACAAGGGCAAGGTGGTGCGGGTGCTGCCGGGCATGCAGGCAGCCTTCGTTGACATCGGCCTGGACCGCGCGGCGTTCATCCACGCCTCGGAAATCAGTACCCGAGAAGGCAGTGCGGTGGAGAGCATCAGCGCCCTGGTGCACGAAGGCCAGGCCCTGGTGGTGCAGGTCACCAAGGACCCCATCGGCAGCAAGGGGGCGCGCCTGACCACCCAGCTGTCGATTCCTTCGCGTTACCTGGTGTACATGCCGCGCACCAGCCATGTGGGCATTTCCCTGAAGATCGAGGACGAAGCCGAGCGCGACCGCCTCAAGCAGGTGGTGGCCGACTGCATTGCCACCGAGGGCATCGAGGAGGCCGGCGGCTTCATCCTGCGTACCGCCGCCGATGGCGCCCGCGCCGACGAGATCCTCGCGGACATCCGCTACCTGCGCCGCCTGTGGGAGCAGATTTCCGCGCAGATGCAAACCGCCCCCGCGCCGTCGGTCATCTACGAAGACCTCAGCCTGGCCCTGCGCACCCTGCGCGACCTGGTCAATCCGCGCATCGAGAAAATCCGCATCGATTCCCGGGAAACCTTCCAGAAGGTCACCCAGTTCGTCGACGAACTGATGCCGGAAATCGCCGACCGCCTGGAGCACTATCCCGGCGAGCGGCCGATCTTCGACCTCTACGGCGTCGAGGACGAAATCCAGAAGGCCCTGGAGCGCAAGGTGCTGCTCAAGTCCGGCGGCTACCTGATCATCGACCCCACCGAGGCGATGACCACCATCGATGTCAACACCGGCGCCTTCGTCGGCCACCGTACCCTCGAAGAGACCATCTTCAAGACCAACCTCGAGGCCGCCACCGCCATCGCCCGCCAGCTGCGCCTGCGCAACCTGGGCGGGATCATCATCATCGACTTCATCGACATGGAAGATGAAGAACACCAGCGCCAGGTGCTGCGGACCCTGGAAAAGCAGCTGGAGCGCGATCACGCCAAGACCAATATCATCGGCATCACCGAACTCGGCCTGGTGCAGATGACCCGCAAGCGCACCCGCGAAAGCCTGATCCAGGTGCTCTGCGAGCCCTGTTCCTGTTGCCAGGGGCGTGGCCTGCTGAAGACCGCGGAGACCATCTGCTACGAGATCTTCCGCGAGATCCTGCGCGAGGCCCGCGCCTACCAGGCCGAAGGTTACCTGGTACTGGCCGATCAGAAGGTGGTGGACCGCCTTCTGGATGAAGAGTCGGGGAACGTCGCCGATCTCGAGGCGTTCATCGGTCGTCCCATCAAGTTCCAGGTGGAAACCATGTACTCCCAGGAACAGTACGATGTGGTCCTGCTCTGAGGCGCTGAGCTGAGTGGAAGCCTTGGCTCGTGGCTTGATGCGCGCCCTGCGCTGGCTGCTGGCGCTCTGCGCCCTGTGCCTGGTGCTGGCGGCGCTCTACGTCAGCCTGGGACGCGAGCTGGTGCCGCTGGTGGCCGAGTATCGCCTCGAAGCCGAGACCCGTGCCTCCGCCGCGCTGGGCCAGCCCTTGAAGGTCGGCAGCCTGGAAGGCCGCTGGCATGGCCTGGCGCCGCTGCTGATCGCCCACGATGTGCGGCTGGGGGAGGGCGACAGCGCCCTGCGCCTGGGACAGGTCCGGGTGATACCCGACGTGCTTGGCAGCCTGATGGCGCGCCAGCCGCGCATCGACCGCCTGGAGCTGGAGGGCGTCCAGCTCAGCCTGCGCCAGGACGAGGCCGGCAAGTGGCATCTGCGAGGCTTCGCGGCGAGTCCGGACAAACCGCTGCCCGGCCCGCGACAGGTTCGCGACCTGCTGCGGCAGATCGGCCTGGTCTCGGTCCTCAACAGCCAGCTCACCCTCGAGCCCCATGGGCAGGCGCCGGCCAGCCTCACCCAGATCAGCCTCAGCCTGAAGGCCGGCGCCAGTCGCCAGCGCCTCGATGGCCGCCTCAGCCTGCCCGATGGTCAACCACTGGCCATGCGCCTGCGAACCCGGATGGACACTGATGCCTGGCTGCAAAGCGAGGCCGAACTCTACCTCAGCCTGCCGCAGAGCGACTGGGCGCGCTGGCTGCCGGCCAACCTGACCCGCGAATGGCGCCTGCAACGCCTGCAGGCCGGCGGCGAGGCCTGGCTGGAATGGGCCAAGGGCAGCCTGCAGCGGGCCGTGGCCCGGCTGCATGCGCCCGAGGTCAGCGGCGCCTATGCCGAGCGCAAACCGGTAGCCTTGGGCAACCTGGGCCTGAACGCCTACTTCACCCGCACCAAGGAAGGTTTCCAGGTCCTGCTGGACTCCCTGGCGTTGAACATCGGCAAGGAACGCTGGGGCGAAGCCCACATCCGCCTCGATTACAAGTCTGGGGAGAAGCAGGAGTGGCGGCTCAACGCGGATCGACTGGACGTGGCGCCGCTGCTGCCGGTAGTGAATGCCCTGGTGCCCCTGCCCGAGCAGGCCGCGGAACTGGTCGCCGGGCTCAGGCCCCGTGGCGCCCTGCGCAACCTGAGCCTGAATTACCGGCCGCAGCAGGAAGGTGCCAAGCGACTGCAGTTCAGCAGCAACCTGGCCGGCGTGGGGTTCAATGCCTACCGCGGTGCGCCCGCCGTGGAGAATGCCAGCGGCAGCCTGGCGGGCGATCTGCAGCAGGGCGAATTGCGCCTGGACGCCAATGACTTCGTTCTGCACCTGGATCAGCTCTTTCCGAAGCCCTGGCACTACCGCGAAGCCCGCGCGCGGCTGACCTGGAGCCTGGATGACACCGCCTTCACCCTGGCCAGCCCCTACATGCGCCTGGTGGGGGAGGAAGGCAACATCGCTGGCGACATGCTGATCCGCCTGATGCGGGCTCCCGAGGCCGAGGACTACATGGACCTGCGCGTCGGCCTGAGCGACGGCGACGCCCGCTACACCGAGAAGTACCTGCCGACCCGCTCGCCCGGGCTCAACCCGGCCCTGGCCAAGTGGCTGAAGGAAGCGATCAAGGGCGGCGCGGTGGATGAGGGCTACTTCCAGTACCAGGGCTCCCTGGCCAAGGGAGCCGACCCGGAGGCACGTTCCCTCAGCCTGTTCTTCAAGGTGCATGACGCCAGGCTGGCCTTCCAGCCGGGTTGGCCCGAGCTGCGCGAGGCCCGTGGCGATGTGTTCATCGAGGATACCGGCGTGCGAGTCAAGGTGCCGGCCGGGCGGATCCTCGACACCCGGGTGAGCGATGCCGAGGCCGAGGTGCCCCATGTGGAGCCCGGCCAGGTGCCGCACCTGCTGCTGGACGCCAAGCTGGCCAGCAGTTTCCCGGATGGGCTGAAGATCCTCCAGGAAGCACCGATAGGCACCGGCCCCATCTTCGCCGGCTGGCAGGGCCAGGGTCCGCTGGACGGCAGCCTGAAGCTGGACGTTCCCCTGGAGAAGGGCCACCCGCCCCAGGTGGTGGTGGATCTGCGCACGGCCGATGCCCAGCTGAAGATCGCCCGTCCGGAGCTGACCTTGACCCGGCTCAAGGGTGCCTTCCGCTACGACACCGCCAGCGGCCTCAGCTCCCAGGACATCCGCGGCCAGGTCTTCGGCCGAGAAGTGCGGGCCAGGGCACAGGCCGAGGGCCGCGATGGCAAGGCCCGCTCGCGGATCCTGGCCAACGGCAGCATCACCCTGAAGGACCTTACCGCATGGCTCGGGGTCACCCAGCCATTGCCGGCCTCGGGTGCTCTGCCCTACAGCCTGAACCTGAGCCTGGATGGCAAGGACAGCCAACTGAGCATCGATTCCAACCTCAAGGGCCTGGCCGTCGACCTGCCGGCGCCTTACGGCAAGACGGCCGACGAATCCCGCGACACCAGCTGGCGCATGACCCTGGATGGCGAAGAACGGCGTTACTGGCTGGTCTATGACAAGCTGGCCAGCCTGGCCCTTGCGGCCCCGGTGGGCAAGCTGGATGAGGCGCGTGGCGATCTGGTGCTGGGGGGCGGTGCGGCCAGCCTGCCGGGCGCCAAGGGCCTGCGCGTGCGAGGTCGAGTCGAAGAACTGGATACCGCGCCCTGGATGGAACTGGCCAGGCAGTACCTGCCCAAGGAGGGTGTCGAGAAGGCCCGGCTGCTGCGCAGCGCCAACCTGGAAATCGGGCGTTTCAAGGGCTTTGGCCTGAGCCTGGAGAACCTCAAGGCGAACCTGGAGCGTTCGGCCAGCGGCTGGAATCTCGGCCTGGATAGCGCCCTGCTCCAGGGCAGTGTTGTGATGGCGGATGCCAAGGGTGTGCCCATCGTCATCCATATGAAACAGATTCGCCTGCCCGAACCACCGGAAAACGAGGCTGAAGCCGACGCCAAGCCCGACCCGCTGGCCGCAGTCGACCCGCGCCAGGTACCGGCGCTGGATGTGCGCATCGATCAGGTGGTGTTGGGCGAATCGCCCCTGGGCGCCTGGTCTTTCAAGGCCCGGCCCGACGCCAAGGGTGTGGTCTTCAGTGATTTGGACCTCAACCTCAGGGGGTTGAAGGTCGGCGGGAGGGCCGGCTGGGAAGGTGAGGCCGGGAATAGCAGCTCCTGGTACAAGGGCCGGCTGGAAGGCAAGAACCTGGCGGATGTGCTCAAGGCCTGGAACTTTGCGCCTTCGGCCACCAGCGAGCGCTTCCGCATGGACGTCGACGGGCGCTGGCCGGGCTCGCCGGCCTGGGTCAGCCTCAAGCGCTACTCCGGCTCACTGGACGCCAGCTTGCACAAGGGCCAGTTCGTCGAGGTGGAGGGCGGCGCCCAGGCCCTGCGGGTGTTCGGCCTGCTCAACTTCAACTCCATCGGCCGGCGAATACGCCTGGACTTCTCCGACCTGCTCGACAAGGGGCTGGCCTATGACCGGGTCAAAGGCCTGCTGGTGGGCAGCGAGGGCCGTTTCGTAACCCGCGAACCGATCAAGCTCGAAGGGCCTTCCAGCGGCCTGGAGCTGGACGGCACCCTGGACCTGGCCGCCGACCGTATCGACGCCAAGTTGCTGGTGACCCTGCCGGTGACCAACAACCTGCCGCTGGCGGCGCTGATCGTCGGCGCGCCGGCCATCGGCGGCGCGCTGTTCGTCGTCGACAAGCTGTTGGGTGACAAGGTGGCGCGGTTCGCCAGCGTGCAATACAAGGTCCAGGGCTCCTGGAAGAGCCCGAAGATCACCTTCGAAAAGCCTTTTGAAAAGCCTCGTTGAAGCGAGCAAGCGCTGCTTGGGTTAGCATGCATTCCATGCCTAGCGCGGAGATTCAGATGTCCCTTGCCGTGATTCAGATGGTCAGCCAGGACGATGTCCTGGCCAACCTCGCCAGTGCCCGGCGCCTGCTGGAGCAGGCCGCCGAAGGCGGCGCTCTTCTCGCGGTGCTGCCGGAAAACTTCGCCGCCATCGGCCGCCGCGACCTGGCCAGCCAGGGCCGCGCCGAGGCCGACGGCCAGGGACCCATCCTGCCTTGGCTGCGCCAGGCGGCGCGCGACCTGAAACTGTGGATAGTGGCCGGCACCCTGCCGCTGCCGCCCGACGACCGGCCGCAGGGGAAACCCAATGCCTGCTCGTTGCTGATCGATGAGCAGGGCGAGCGGGTGGCGCGCTACGACAAGATCCACCTGTTCGACGTCGATGTGGCCGACAACCGCGGCCGTTATCGCGAGTCCGACGACTATGCCCACGGCGCCCGGGTGGTGGTGGCCGATACCCCGGTGGGCCGGCTCGGCCTGACCGTCTGCTACGACCTGCGTTTCCCCGAACTCTACGGCGCCCTGCGCGAAGCCGGCGCCGAACTGATCAGCGCGCCTTCGGCCTTCACCGCCGTCACCGGCGCCGCGCACTGGCAGGTGTTGGTGCGCGCGCGGGCCATCGAAACCCAGTGCTACCTGCTGGCGGCCGGACAGGGCGGTATTCATCCGGGGCCGCGCGAGACCTTCGGGCATTCGGCGATAGTCGATCCCTGGGGCCGGGTGCTGGCCGAGCAGGCCCAAGGTGAGGCCGTGCTGCTGGCCAGTCGTGATGCCAGGGAGCAGGCGGCCATCCGCCAACGCATGCCGGTGAGCACCCACAGACGATTCTTGACGCCGGCCACTCCCGGGCCGGCGCGTACGGAGAAGTTATGAGCGACCTCTTGTTAACCGTCAGCGAGCACCTGCTGGCGCCCGGCGACCTCAGCATCGAGCAGTTGCCGGCGATCCTCGGCGAACTCGCCGGTCCCGGCATAGATGCCGCCGACCTGTACTTCCAGGGGCAGATTTCCGAGTCCTGGGTGCTGGAGGACGGCATCGTCAAGGAAGGCAGCTTCCACCTCGACCAGGGTGTGGGCGTGCGCGCCCAGTCCGGCGAGAAGACCGGCTTCGCCTACAGCAATGCCATCACCGCCGATGCCCTGCGCCAGGCGGCGCGTGCCGCGCGCTCCATTTCCCGGGCCGGGCAGGAAGGGCGAGTGCAGGCCTTCGCCAGCCCGCAGGTGACCCGGTTGTACGATTCCAGCAGCCCGCTGGATGTGATCAGCCGCGCCGAGAAGGTGGAGCTGCTGAAGAGCGTCGACTCCGCGACCCGTGCCCTGGACCCGCGCATCAAACAGGTCACCGTGAGCATGGCCGGGGTCTGGGAACGCATCCTGATCGCCGCCAGCGACGGCAGTCTGGGTGCCGATATCCGCCCGCTGGTGCGCTTCAACGTCAGTGTGATCGTCGAGCAGAACGGCCGGCGCGAACGCGGCGGCCATGGCGGCGGCGGGCGCACCGACTATCGCTATTTCCTGCAGGAAGACCGCGCCATGGGCTATGCCCGCGAAGCCCTGCGCCAGGCCCTGGTGAACCTGGAAGCGGTGCCGGCACCGGCCGGAACCCTGCCGGTGGTGATGGGCGCGGGCTGGTCCGGCGTGCTGCTGCACGAGGCGGTGGGTCATGGCCTGGAAGGCGACTTCAACCGCAAGGGCAGCTCGGCCTACAGCGGCCGCATGGGCGAGAAGGTCGCATCCAGTCTCTGCACCATCGTCGACGACGGCACCCTGGCCTATCGCCGCGGCTCCCTCAGCATCGATGACGAAGGCACGCCGACCCGCTGCACCACGCTGATCGAGAACGGCATACTCAAGGGCTACATGCAGGACAAGCTCAACGCTCGCCTGATGGGCGTCGCCCGTACCGGCAACGGACGTCGCGAGTCCTACGCCCACCTGCCGATGCCGCGCATGACCAACACCTACATGCTGGCCGGCAAGAGCGACCCGCAGGAGATCATCGCCTCGGTGGAGCGCGGCCTCTACTGCGCCAACCTGGGCGGTGGCCAGGTGGATATCACCAGCGGCAAGTTCGTCTTCTCCACCAGCGAGGCCTACCTGATCGAGAACGGCAAGATCACCACGCCGGTGAAAGGCGCCACGCTGATCGGCAACGGTCCCGAGGCCATGAGCCGGGTATCCATGGTCGGCAACGACCTGGCACTGGACAGCGGCGTCGGGACCTGCGGCAAGGACGGACAGTCGGTGCCGGTGGGCGTGGGCCAGCCGACACTGAAGATCGATGCGATCACGGTAGGCGGGACGGGGGCCTGATGACGGCCCCCGGAAGGATCAGCGCAAGCCGCGCTTGGCTTCGTCCAGGTCGCGGATGTACTTGAACACCTTGCGCGCGGCGGCCGGCGGTTTGTTGTGGGCCGCCTCGTGCTGGGCATGACGGATCAGGCCGCGCAGGTGCTGGCGGTCGGTATCCGGGTATTCGACGACAAAGCTCTCCAGGGCAGCGTCGCCGCCCTCGATCAGGCGGTCGCGCCAGCGCTCCAGGGCGTGGAAGCGCTCGTTGTACTCGCGGGTGGAGCTGTCGAGCTGGTCGACCAGGCCGATGATGGCCTCGATATCCTGCTCGCGCATGAGCTTGCCGATGTACTGGAGGTGCCGTTTGCGGGCAATGTGCGCCTTGTGTTTCGGGGCCTCCGCCAGGGCCCGTTGCAGGGCGTCGGTCAGCGGCAGCTTGGCCAGCACGTCGGGCTTGAGGGTGGTCAGGCGCTCGCCGAGGTCCTGCAGGGCATGCAGTTCGCGCTTGATCTGGGATTTGCTCTTCTCTCCGGAGAAGTCGTCGTCGAGGAATTCAGACATGGGGGTGGTCCAATGGGAAACGCCGCCATGATAACCAGTCGGGGCCGCCTTGTCCGGCCCGGCTGGCGCCGCCAGAGGGCGGTACGTGCGGCGAGGCGCCCAATGCGTCCGCCGCGTCTCGGATTTTCTGAACTGGAGTGGCTATGAGTGAAGTAGAAGTGGTCGGCCCGGAAGCATTGCCGGAACTGCAGGCGCGGGTCGAGCGCATCCTCGCCGAAGCCCGGCGCCAGGGCGCAAGCGCCTGTGAGGTGGCTGTTTCAGTGGAGCAGGGATTGTCCACCACCGTTCGCCAGGGCGAGGTGGAAACAGTCGAATTCAACCGTGACCAGGGGTTCGGCATCACCCTCTACGCCGGGCAGCGCAAGGGCTCGGCCAGCACTTCGGCGAGCGGCGAAGACGCCATTCGCGAGACAGTGGCGGCGGCCCTCGCCATCGCCAAGCATGCCTCCGAGGACGACTGCGCCGGTCTGGCCGATGCGGCGCTGATGGCCCGCGACCTGCCGGACCTCGACCTTTACCACCCCTGGTCCATCACCCCCGAGCAGGCCGTGGAGCAGGCGCTGATCTGCGAAACGGCGGCCTTCGAGGCCGACAAGCGCGTCAGCAAGGCGGACGGCACCACCCTCAACACCCACCAGGGTTGCCGGGTCTATGGCAACAGTCATGGCTTCGTCGGCGGCTACGCCAGCACCCGGCACAGCCTGAGCTGCGTGATGATCGCCGAGGCCCAGGGGCAGATGCAGCGGGACTACTGGTATGACGTCAGCCGCATTGGCAGCCAGCTGGCAGACCCTGTAAGCATCGGCCGGCGCGCCGCCGAACGCACGGCCGCACGCCTGGGTGCCCGGCCGGTACCCACCTGCGAAGTGCCGGTGCTGTTCGCCGCCGAACTGGCTACAGGCCTGTTCGGCAGCTTCCTTTCGGCCATTTCCGGCGGCAACCTCTACCGCAAGTCATCCTTCCTTGAAGGCGCACTTGGCCAGCGGCTGTTCCCCGAGTGGCTGTCCATCGACGAGCGGCCGCACATCCCGCGCGCCATGGCCAGCGCCACCTTCGACAACGACGGCCTGGCCACCTATGCCAAACCGTTCGTGGAGAAGGGCGAGCTGGTGTCCTACATCCTCGGCACCTATTCCGGACGCAAGCTGGGCCTGCCCAGCACCGCCAACGCAGGCGGCGTGCACAACCTCTTCGTCAGCCACGGCCAGGAAGACCAGGGGGCGCTGCTGCGGCGCATGGGTCGCGGCCTGCTGGTGACCGAGCTGATGGGGCAGGGGCTGAACATGGTCACCGGCGACTACTCCCGCGGTGCCGCCGGCTACTGGGTGGAGAATGGCGAGATCCAGTTCCCGGTGCAGGAAGTGACCATCGCCGGCAACCTCAAGGACATGTTCCGCCAGATACTCGCGGTCGGCAGCGACCTGGAGCTGCGCGGCAACATCCGTACCGGCTCGGTTTTGATCGAGAAGATGACGGTCGCCGGCAGCTGAGCCAGCCTTCGCCCGGCCTGCAAACGCGCCCATTCGGGCGCGTTTTTGTTTCCGCCGGATGACAGCTGCGAGCCTAGGGCTGGCGGCAGGGGCTGCCTGATGATGGTGCTGGATACCGCGCTGGCCTGATATCAGGCCCTGGGGCGGCCCGGAATCATTCGCCTTCGTCAAATCTATCGTTGACCGCTTCGGAAGCCGCGGCTTCTCTGAAAAATGCCAGGAAATTGGGGTTTTACGAGATATTTTCCGTGCATGTAGGTAAGTGTTCCTCCTGGGTGTGGACGCAATGTGGACACTCATGACCACCTGGCTTTGCACTCCATCTCAAATCCTTTCACAACGTGAAGCGCTCCCTGGCCGGCCAAGGCCCAGCAATGGCGCATCTCCACGCCCTGGTTTCATCTCCTGCGGGATTTCACGCAGCTTTCTATGCGAGGCCCGCCGGCGGGAGGGGGATAAGTCCGTTTCTGTCGGAGATTTTCTGGTCGGAGCGGATTTTCCGAGCGGCCTTCCTTGGTGTGTATGGTGTGTAGGCAGAAGTGTTATTGGTGTGTACCATACACACCATGGACAGGCCGAAGGGAGGGCGGTGATGCGAAGTAGAGAGGTGATCGAACTGATAGAGGCGGATGGGTGGTACGAAGTAGAGGTGAAGGGTAGCCATCACCAGTTCAAGCACCCGACAAAGAAGGGGAGGGTCACGGTTCCCCACCCCAAGAGTGATCTACCAGTGGGAACCGTACATAGCATATTGAAACAAGCCGGCCTCAAGTGAGGTCGGTGGTTCCACCAGAATCGGCCAGTTGCCGGTTCAATCCTTTCCTAGGAGTCGAACATGAAATTTCCAGTCGTATTGCACAAAGACGCTGATTCGGACTACGGGGTAACCGTGCCCGATGTGCCTGGCTGCTTCTCCGCCGGTACCACCGTTTCGGAAGCGCTGGAAAACGTCCAAGAGGCCCTGGCACTGCATTTCGAGGGGCTGGTCGCTGATGGAGAAGAGTTGCCTCAGGCGCAAGAAGTGGATTTCCACATGGGGAACTCTGACTTCGCGGGTGGGGTTTGGGCGGTCGTGGATTTCGACGTAACACCCTACTTGGGTAAGGCTGTGCGCTTCAATGCCACCTTGCCGGAGAACCTGCTGCATCGCATCGATGAGCGCGTGAAGCGTGACCACCGATACGCCTCCCGCTCTGGTTTTCTAGCCACTGCGGCGTTGCGAGAACTGGCGGCGGGCTGATCCGCCAAATAAAGGAAAGGGCGCCTTCTGGCGCCCTTTTGTGCGAGAGGATCCGGGAAACCGCAGCCGGCTACTATTCCAAGGCTTCGTCCTCAATCTCCCAAGTGTAGGAAGGTTGCTACCGGGGCACGCTGGTCCGAGGCTATGGCGCTGCAGCCGGGCTTGGTGAGGGATGGGAGACTGCACTTCGTTCGTACCAAGTCGGCCAGAAACAGAGCCGTGCCGATCTCTGCTGATCTTCAGACCATGCTCGAGCAGAACCTGCCTTGGCGCTTGTCCTATTCTGCGACCTACAAAGCGTTCGAGCTTGCGATTGCGGACCTGGAGTTGGGATTGCCGAAAGGGCAGCTGACCCACGTGCTGCGCCACACCTTTGCCAGTCACTACATGATGAACGGCGGCGATATCCTCACTCTTCAGCGAGTCCTGGGTCATTCAAACCTGACCATGACCATGCGCTATGCCCACTTCAGTCCTAGGCACCTGGCTGAAGTGGTCAATCTCAACCCTCTTGCTGAGGGGCGTGGACACTTTGTGGACGTAGTGCCGAAAAGTGAAAGCAGGGTGGATACAGATGAATTGGCAGAGGCCTAAGCTGGCTGCGGCCTCTAGCGATTCTCAGGGGGAGATTTACTCTCCCTCGTCAAATCTATTGTTGATCAGCTCGATCAGGGCATTGAGGGCATCGTCGTCCTGATCGCCTTCGGTGTGCAGGTGGATGGGCGTGCCCTTGCCAGCGGCCAGCATCATCACGGCCATGATGCTCTTGCCGTCCACCAGGCTTTCAGGGGATCGCCCCACCCGGATCTGGCAAGGGAAACGCCCGGCGACGCCGACGAATTTCGCCGCTGCCCGGGCGTGCAGGCCGAGCTTGTTGATGATGGTGATCTCGCAGGCAGGCATCGCGTTCCAATCCTTCTAACTGAGGTCGCGGTGGCGAACCTGGACATTCTTCAAGCTGGGTTTCAGTGCCGCCCCCAGGCGTTCGGCAAGGTATACCGAACGGTGGTGCCCGCCGGTGCAGCCGATGGCGATAGTGACATAGGCGCGGTTGCTGGCGGCGAATCGCGGCAGCCATTTGTTCAGGTAACCGAGGATATCCTGATACATCTCCTCGACGTCGGGTTGTCCGGCCAGGTACTCGGCGACGGCCGGCTCCAGACCGGAATGGTCACGCAGATCGGGCTTCCAGTAGGGATTGGGCAGGCAGCGCACATCGAACACCAGATCGGCATCCACAGGCATGCCGCGCTTGAAGCCGAAGGATTCGACCAGGAAGGCGGTGCCGGGCTCCGGCTGGTTCAGCAGGCGCAGCTTGATGGTGTCACGCAGCTGGTAAAGGTTGAGGTGCGTGGTGTCGATCTTCAGGTCGGCAAGATCGGCAATGGGCGCCAGCAACAGCTCCTCGTCCTTGATGGCTTCGGCCAGGGAGCGGTTGTCATTGGTCAGCGGGTGGCGTCGGCGCGTCTCGGAAAAACGCTTGAGCAGCGTGTCGTGCTCGGCGTCGAGGTAGAGCACATCGCACTTGATATGGCGGCCGCGGGCTTCATCCAGCAGTTCGGGGAAGCGCAACAGCTGGCTGGGCAGGTTGCGCGCGTCGATGGACACGGCGACCTGGGGTTCCAGCAGCTCGGTATGCAGCAAGGCCCGTTCGGCCAGCTCGGGAAGCAGGGTGGCGGGCAGGTTATCGATGCAATAGTAACCGTGGTCCTCGAGAACATCGAGGGCGGTACTCTTGCCCGACCCGGAGCGGCCGCTGACGATAATCAGGCGCATGGCGAGGCCCTAGCGTCCGCTCTGAACGTCCACGACCACCTGGTACAGGCTGGTGCTGTCGGGAGCCTTATGCAAGCGCTC
This sequence comes from Pseudomonas sp. BN417, assembly GCF_029871205.1. GTDB lineage: Bacteria > Pseudomonadota > Gammaproteobacteria > Pseudomonadales > Pseudomonadaceae > Metapseudomonas. Next base: position 13,907 of record NZ_SSOJ01000142.1, read on the forward strand.
ACGCACATCGCTGCGGTCGAGCATGCTGGCGATCTGCCGGAGCAGTTCAAGGTGCTCATCGGTGGCGGCTTCCGGGACCAGGAGGACGAACAGCAGGTCCACGGGGGCCCCATCGATGGCGTCGAAATCGACCGGTGCGTCCAGCCGCAGCACAGCGCTGATCGGCGAGTTGCAGCCGGTGAGGCGACAGTGGGGAATGGCGATGCCGTTGCCGAAACCAGTGGAGCCCAGCTTCTCCCGGGAGACCAGGCTTTCGAAGATATCCTGGTTGTCGAGGTCGGGAAGGTCGCGGGCGACCAGCTTGGCAATCTGTTCCAGAACGCGTTTTTTGCTGCCCCCCGGCACGTTCACCAGGGAACGGCCGGGGGTCAGGATTTGCTCGAGTCGAATCATGGGGAGGGGATCAGCGGGCAGTCGCACCCTGCTGGCGGTTCAATTGCTTTTCCTTGTGCTTGATCAACTGGCGATCGAGCTTGTCGGTGAGCAGGTCGATGGCTGCGTACATGTCTTCATGCTCCGCGTTGGCTACGACTTCGCCGCCGGCGATGTGCAAAGTGGCTTCGATTTTCTGTTTGAGTTTTTCGACGTTCATTATCACCTGTACGTTGGTGATTCGGTCGAAATGGCGCTCCAGACGGTCGAACTTCTCGACAACGTAGTTGCGCAGGGCGTCGGTCACATCCAGTTGATGTCCACTGATGTTGACTTGCATACCGCTTTCTCCTTATTGCCCGTGTATAAGAGACAGGCTAACGGGCCTGTCACCGGAACACTTTTTGGCGTGGGTCAATATCCGCGTCACATCAGTCGCTTTCGTTCGCTGGAAGGCGCTATCCCAAGGGATTCACGATACTTGGCTACTGTGCGACGGGCCACTTGAATGCCCTGTGCCTCCAGTAAACCAGCGATCTTGCTGTCACTCAACGGCTTTTTCGGATTTTCCGCTGCGACCAGTTTTTTGAGGATGGCGCGGATCGCGGTAGAGGAGCATTCGCCGCCTTCCGAGGTGCTGACGTGGCTGGAGAAGAAGTACTTCAGCTCGTAGATCCCGCGGGGCGTGTGCATGTATTTCTGGGTGGTCACGCGCGAGATGGTGGATTCGTGCATGCCCACGGCTTCGGCGATGTCGTGCAGGACCAGGGGTTTCATCGCCTCATCGCCGTACTCCAGGAAGCCGCGCTGGTGCTCGACTATCTGAGTGGCCACCTTCATCAGGGTTTCATTGCGGCTCTGCAGGCTCTTGATGAACCAGCGCGCTTCCTGGAGCTGATTGCGCATGAAGGTGTTGTCGGCGCTGGAGTCGGCACGGCGGACGAAGCCGGCGTAATGCGGGTTGACCCTCAGGCGCGGCACGGCTTCCTGGTTCAGCTCCACCAGCCAGCGTTCGTTGTGCTTGCGCACTATGACGTCCGGCACCACGTACTCAGGCTCGCTGGCTTCGATCTGCGAGCCGGGGCGTGGGTTCAGGGCCTGGATCAGTTCGATGATCTGGCGCAGTTCGTCTTCCTTGACCTTCATCCGCCGCATCAGCTGGCTGTAGTCGCGGCTGCCGAGCAGGTCCAGGTAGTCGCCGGCCAGGCGCAGGGCCTCACTCAGCCAGGGGGTGTCGGCGGGCAGCTGGCGCAGCTGCAGGATCAGGCATTCGCGCAGGTCGCGGGCGCCGATGCCGGCGGGCTCGAACTGCTGGATACGGTGCAACACCACCTCGACCTCATCCAGCTCGATGCCGAGTTCGGGATCGAAGGATTCGACGACTTCCGCCAGCGATTCCTCGAGGTAGCCGTCGTTGTTGATGCAGTCGATCAGGGTGACGGCGATCAGTCGGTCGGTATCGGACATGGGGGCCAGGTTGAGCTGCCAGAGCAGGTGGCTCTGCAGGCTCTCGCCGACCGAGGTGCGCGAGGTGAAGTCCCACTCGTCGTCATCGTTGCTCGGCAGGCTGCTGGCGCTGGTCTGGTAGACGTCTTCCCAGGCGGTGTCGACGGGCAGTTCACTGGGGATGCGTTCGTGCCATTCGCCATCTTCCAGGGCTTCGGCATTGGTCTCGACGCTGGAATCCTGGAAGGTCGATTCCTGGCTGCCGGTGTTGGGCAGCTGGTCTCCCTCGGCCATCGGATCGGTATTGTCGAAATCGTCGCCATCCTCCTGTCGTTCGAGCATGGGATTGGACTCCAGGGCCTCCTGGATCTCCTGCTGCAGATCCAGGGTGGACAGTTGGAGTAGGCGGATGGCCTGTTGCAGCTGCGGGGTCATCGTCAGCTGCTGGCCCATCTTGAGGACTAGCGATGGTTTCATGGCAGGGGGCTTAGCACCTTATTCGCCGGCGCTCTCGCGCCATCCACTACAGGGCGCCGGAGCGCCACCAGGAAGCAAATTATATGCCTGACCTTGAAGGATTTTCCTAGTTCTCGCAACCCATCTTGTAGGAGACCTCGCGGGAGGCTACAAGCGGAACTCGTGGCCCAGGTAGACGTCCTTCACCAGTTGGTTGGCCAGGATGGCCTCCGCATCGCCTTCGGCGATCAGTTGGCCTTCACTGACAATGTAGGCGGTCTCGCAGATATCCAGGGTCTCGCGGACGTTATGGTCGGTGATCAGCACGCCGATCCCCTTGGCCTTGAGATGATGGATGATCTGCTTGATGTCGCCCACGGAGATCGGGTCCACGCCGGCGAACGGTTCGTCCAGCAGGATGAATTTGGGCGAGGTGGCCAGGGCGCGGGCGATTTCGACGCGACGGCGCTCGCCGCCCGACAGGCTCATGCCGAGGCTGTCGCGGATGTGGCTGATGTGGAATTCCTGCAGCAGGCTTTCCAGCTCCTTGCGGCGTCCGGCGCGATCGAGGTCCTTGCGGGTCTCGAGGATCGCCATGATGTTGTCCGCCACGCTCAGCTTGCGGAAGATCGAGGCTTCCTGCGGCAGGTAGCCGATGCCGGCACGGGCGCGGCCGTGCATGGGCTGGTGGGTGACGTCCTGCTGGTCGATCAGGACGCGGCCCTGGTCGGCCTTGACCAGGCCGACGATCATGTAGAAGCAGGTGGTCTTGCCCGCGCCGTTGGGGCCGAGAAGGCCGACGATCTGTCCGCTGTCGATGGACAGGCTGACGTCGCGGACCACCTGACGGCTCTTGTAGCTCTTGGCCAGGTGCTGGGCTTTGAGGGTCGCCATTACTGTGCTTTCTGCTCTTTCTTCTTCGGCTGGATGACCATGTCGATCCGCGGGCGCGGGGTGCTGACATTGGCGCCGGTAGCGCGGCCCGCATTGACGATCTGGCGCTGGGTGTCGTAGACGATCTTTTCGCCTTCGAAGGTATTGCCTTCCTGGACCACCTTGGCCTGGTCGAGCAGGATGATGCGCTCGTTGGCGGCAAAGTATTGGATGGTCAGGCCGTAGGCCTTGACGATCTGCTTGTCCACAGCCGGCTGCTGCTCGTAGTAAGCGGGCTTGCCGACCGAGGTGAAGACCTCGATGTCGCCGTTGGCGTCCTGGGTGATGGTGACGGTGTCGCCGGTGATCTTCAGGGTGCCCTGGGTGATCACCACGTTGCCGCGGTACACCGCGACGCCTTGCTTGTCATCGAGCTCGGCGCTGTCGGCCTGGACGCGAATCGGTTGTTCGCGGTCCGTAGGCAGTGCCCAGGCGGTGGCACTTCCCAGTGCGACGCCCAGGCTGAGCAACAGGGGGAGGGTATTAACGAACCTCATGCTGGCCTCTTACGTTGGACTGCAGGAGCATCCTGCTGTCATTCAAGTACGCTTTCATTCCTTGCGCCGTAGTCACCCCATTGGCCGCCTCGATTCTAACGGCTTGCTGGGTCTGCGCATATTCCTCATCGGGGAACACGGTCAGTCGGCTGGTTGTCAGGATTGTCGGGCGACCCTTGGCGTCGGTGCGGGCGACCCTGACCTTGTCGATCAGTTCGACCTGCTTGCCTTCGGGGGCGACCTCGCCGCGCTCGCTCTGCACATGCCAAGGGAAGGCGGTGCCACGGTGCAGCAGCAGGTCGGGATTGGTCAGCATTGTGACATCAGTGGCCTTGATATGTTCGAGGCGCTTTGCGGTCATTTCGTAGTGGAGCTTGCCGTCGGGCTGGAACTGGGTGCTCTTGCCATTTTCCACGTAGAAGTCGATGGCGTTGTCGCTGCCCGCGGCCGGCGTCCGTTCCATGAAGCTCTCCGGACGAATATTCCAGTAGCCGAGGGCGATGAGCAGCGCGGCGATCGGGGTCAGGGTTAGCGCCAGGCGGAAATTCTTCGACATGGTGGCCTCAGAGATACGCGGCTTGGGCCGCTTCCAGGCTGTCCTGGGCGCGCAGGATCAGCTCGCAGAACTCGCGGGCCGCACCCTCGCCGCCGCGCGCCTGGGTGACGCCATGGGCGTGCTGGCGAACGAAGGCGTCGGCATTCGCGACCGCCATGCCCAGGCCGACGCGGCGGATCACCGGCAGGTCGGGCAGGTCGTCGCCGAGGTAGGCGACCTGGTCGTGGGTCAGGCCGAGTTCGGCGAGCAGGCCGTCGAGCACCACCAGTTTGTCCTCGCGGCCCTGGAACAGGTGCTGGATGCCGAGGTTCTGCGCGCGGCGCTCGACCACCGCGGACTTGCGGCCGCTGATGATGGCGGTACGCACGCCGGCATTCATCAGCATCTTGATGCCTTGGCCGTCGAGGGTGTTGAAAGTCTTGAATTCACCGCCGTCGGGCAGGAAGTAGAGGCGGCCGTCGGTCAGCACGCCATCGACGTCGAAGACCGCGAGGCGGACGGCCTTGGCGCGGCTCAGGAGTTCGTTGCTCATCAGATCACTCCAGCGCGGGTCAGGTCGTGGATATGCAGGGCGCCGACGGGGCGGTCGGCTTGGTCGACCACCACCAGGACGTTGATCTTGTGGTCGTCCATGATTTTCAGGGCTTCGGCGGCGAGCATTTCCGGGCGCACCGTCTTGCCGTGGATCGTCATGACGTCATCGATGCAGGCGTGGCGCACGTCTATGCCTTTGTCCAGGGTGCGGCGCAGGTCGCCGTCGGTGAAGATGCCGGCGAGCCGGCCGTCCGTTTCCAGCACTGCGGTCATGCCCAGGCCCTTGCGGGTCATTTCCAGCAGCGCCTCGCGCAGTGGCGTGCCGCGGGCGACGAAGGGCAGGCTGTCACCGCCGTGCATGATGTTTTCCACCTTGAGCAGCAGGCGCCGGCCGAGGGCGCCGCCCGGATGGGAGAAGGCGAAGTCTTCGGCGGTGAAGCCGCGGGCTTCCAGCAGTGCGATGGCCAGGGCGTCGCCCAGCACCAGGGATGCGGTGGTGGACGAGGTCGGGGCGAGGTTCAGCGGGCAGGCTTCCTGGGCGACGCGGGCGTCCAGGTTGGCGGATGCGGCCTTGGCCAGGGGGGAGTCCGGATTGCCGGTGAGGCTGATCAGGGGGAGGCCCAGGCGCTTGATCAGTGGCAGCAGGGTGACGATCTCGGCGGTCGAGCCTGAGTTGGACAGGGCCAGGACCACATCCACGCCGGTGATCATGCCCATGTCGCCATGGCTGGCTTCCGCCGGGTGAACGAAGAAGGAGGGGGTACCGGTGCTGGCCAGGGTGGCTGCGATCTTCTTGCCGACATGCCCTGACTTGCCCATCCCCACCACCACCACGCGCCCCTCGCAGGCCAGAATCAGTTCGCAGGCGCGAACGAATTCGGCGTCGATGCGCGGCATTAGCGCGTCGATCGCTTCGCGTTCGAGTTGGATGGTGCGTTGTGCGGACTTGATCAGATCGCTGGATTGGCTCATGGAGGGCGTGCAGTTGCCGAAGGAAAAGGCAGCGATTATAGCGATAAAGGTGATTTAGCTCACGTGCCAATGCCGTGGAAGCTGTCGCAAAGCTGAACGACGTCTGGTGCGGCCTTGGGAGGCGTGCTGTCGCGGTGATATAGTTCGCGCCTTGTTCGGCCCGTCCTGGGCGGGGTGTCCTGGCATTGGGGTGCGTCGTCTTCAAGGGAGGCTGTATCGCAAGGAGTCTAGATGAGCGCCGAAAACGCCTATGCCGTGGAGTTGAAGGGGGTTACCTTCAAGCGCGGCACGCGCAGCATTTTCCAAGATGTCGATATCCGTATCCCGCGCGGCAAGGTCACCGGCATCATGGGACCTTCCGGCTGCGGCAAGACCACGTTGTTGCGCCTGATCGCCGCCCAGCTCAAGCCTTCCAGCGGCGAAGTCTGGGTCAATGGCCAGAACCTGCCGAAGCTGTCGCGCGCCGACCTGTTCGACATGCGCAAGCAGTTCGGCGTGCTGTTCCAGAGCGGGGCGCTGTTCACCGACCTGGATGTGTTCGAGAACGTCGCCTTCCCATTGCGCGTGCATACAAGGCTGCCCGAGGAGATGATCCGCGACATCGTGCTGATGAAGCTCCAGGCCGTTGGCCTGCGCGGCGCCGTCGAGCTGATGCCGGACGAACTCTCCGGCGGCATGAAGCGCCGCGTGGCGCTGGCTCGCGCCATCGCCCTGGATCCGCAGATACTGATGTATGACGAGCCGTTCGTCGGCCAGGACCCCATCGCCATGGGCGTGCTGGTGCGACTGATCCGCCTGCTCAACGATGCGCTGGGCATCACCAGCATCGTGGTTTCCCATGACCTGGCCGAGACCGCGAGCATTGCCGACTACATCTATGTGGTGGGCGATGGCGAGGTGCTGGGGCAGGGTACCCCGGCAGAGCTGATGGAATCCGATAACCCGCGTATCCGCCAGTTCATGAAAGGTATACCGGATGGCCCGGTACCCTTCCATTTCCCGGCGCCGGATTACCGCAAAGACCTGCTGGGGGGGCGCTGATGCGCAAGAAGTCTCTGCTCGAGCGGATTCGCCTGCTCGGGCGTTCCGGTCTGGACGTGGTGGAAGCGCTGGGGCGCTCCACCCTGTTCCTGATGCATGCCCTGTTTGGCCGCACCGGTGTGGGTCAGGGCTTCCACCTGTTGGTCAAGCAACTCTACTCCGTCGGCGTGCTGTCGTTGGCGATCATCATCGTTTCCGGCGTCTTCATCGGCATGGTGCTGGCCCTGCAGGGCTACAACATCCTGGTGGACTACGGCTCCGAGCAAGCGGTTGGGCAGATGGTCGCCCTGACCCTGCTGCGCGAGCTGGGGCCGGTGGTGACCGGCCTGCTCTTCGCCGGTCGCGCGGGCTCTGCCCTGACCGCCGAGATCGGCAACATGAAGTCCACCGAACAGCTTTCCAGCCTGGAGATGATCGGCGTCGACCCGCTCAAGTACATCATCGCGCCGCGCCTCTGGGCGGGCTTCATTTCCATGCCGCTGCTGGCGATCATCTTCAGCGTGGTGGGCATCTGGGGCGGTGCCATGGTGGCCGTGGACTGGCTGGGAGTCTATGAGGGCTCCTTCTGGTCCAACATGCAGAACAGTGTTGAATTCACCGAGGATGTGCTGAACGGCGTGATCAAGAGCGTCGTGTTTGCCTTCGTGGTGACCTGGATCGCCGTGTTCCAGGGCTATGACTGCGAGCCGACCTCGGAAGGGATCAGCCGCGCAACGACTAAAACCGTGGTCTATGCCTCGCTGGCCGTGCTGGGGCTGGACTTCATCCTGACCGCTTTGATGTTTGGAGATTTCTGATGCAAATCCGCACCTTGGAAATTGGTGTCGGCCTGTTCCTCCTGGCCGGTATGTTGGCCTTGCTGCTCCTGGCCCTGCGGGTCAGCGGCCTGTCCTATGGCGCCAGTGACGATACCTACAAGCTTTACGCGCATTTCGACAATATTGCCGGTTTGACTGTCAGAGCAAAGGTAACCATGGCCGGCGTCACCATCGGCAAGGTGACCGCCATCGATCTGGACCGTGACAGCTACACCGGGCGGGTCACCATGGAAGTCGAGCAGCGCGTGGACAACCTGCCCGCGGACTCCACCGCTTCCATCCTCACGGCCGGTCTGCTGGGTGAGAAGTACATCGGCATCAGTGTCGGTGGCGACGAGGAGCTGCTCAAGGATGGCGGGACCATTCGTGACACCCAGTCGGCCCTGGTATTGGAAGACCTGATCGGCAAGTTCCTGCTGAATACGGTCAACAAAGAGAGCAAATGAGGATCCGAAACATGTTCAATGCCCTGCGTAACGGCCTGCTGGTGCTGCTGGCAGCCCTGCCTCTGCTGGCCACTGCTGCACCGAGCGCGCACGAAATCATCCAGAAGACCACCGACCAGTTGCTGTCCGACCTCAAGACCAACAAGGAGCAGTACCGCAGCGACCCGAGCGCCTTCTACGACTCCCTGAATCGCATCCTTGGACCGGTGGTGGACGCCGACGGTATCTCGCGCAGCATCATGACGGTGAAGTACTCGCGCAAGGCCACGCCCGAGCAGATGACCCGTTTCCAGGAGAACTTCAAGCGCAGCCTGATCCAGTTCTACGGCAACGCGCTGCTGGAGTACGACAATCAGAACATCCGTGTGCTGCCCGCCAAGCAGGAAGACCCCGAGCGCACCAGCGTGGGCATGGAAGTTACCGGTCGCAGCGGCACCATCTACCCGGTTTCCTACACCATGGTGAACGTCAACGGGCAGTGGATGCTGCGTAACGTGATCATCAATGGCATCAATATCGGCAAGCTGTTCCGCGACCAGTTCGCCGATGCCATGCAGAAGAACGGCAACGACCTGGACAAGACCATCAACGGTTGGGCGGACGTGGTGGCCAAGGCCAAGCAATCCGAGGAAGCCAAGCAGGCAACCGGTAATGAGTGACGCCCGCATCGAACAGGCCGCGTCAAGCGAGCTGCGCCTGGTCGGTGTACTCGACCACAGCACCGGCCCGCAACTGCGCGAGACGGGTGGGCAGATGATCCGCGCGAGCAACGGCGCCAGGCTGGTGCTGGACTGCTCGGCGGTGGAGAAGACCAGCAGTGTCGGTATCGCCCTGCTGCTGGCCTTCATGCGTGACGCCGAGGCCGCCGGCAAGGCAGTGGTGTTTCGCGGATTGCCCGAGGATATGCGGCAGATCGCCGAGGTTTCCGGATTGACCGAGCTACTGCCCACCGAGGCCTGAGCCGGTCCAGCGGCCCTCCGTCAGGCCCCGCGTGCGCGGGGTTCGCAGGCGGAGGGCTTTTTTGTATCATGGCCGACCCGCGCGCGTTGGGCGCCGATTGAGGTTGAGCATGCAGGCCGTAGAAGTGAAAAGCCTCCTGGAGGCGAAACTGCCAGGTACGCAGGTGGAAGTTGAAGGTGAAGGCTGCAACTTCCAGTTGAACCTGATCAGCGATGAACTGGCCGGCCTGAGCCCGGTGAAGCGTCAGCAGCAGGTTTACGCCCACCTGAACCCCTGGATCGCCGATGGCAGCATCCATGCCGTCACCATGAAATTCTTCAGCCGGGCCGCCTGGGCCGAGCGCTCCTGAGCTCCGCTGCCGAGAGAACTATGGACAAACTGATTATTACCGGCGGTCAACGCCTCGATGGCGAGATCCGCATTTCCGGCGCCAAGAACTCCGCGCTGCCGATCCTGGCCGCCACCCTGCTGGCCGACACCCCGGTCACGGTGGCCAACCTGCCGCACCTGCACGACATCACCACCATGATCGAACTCTTCGGTCGCATGGGCGTGCAGCCGGTGATCGACGAGAAGCTGGCGGTCGAAGTCGACGCCGGCAGCATCAAGACCCTGGTGGCGCCTTACGAGCTGGTCAAGACCATGCGCGCGTCCATCCTGGTGCTCGGCCCCATGGTGGCCCGTTTCGGTGAAGCCGAAGTGGCCCTGCCCGGCGGCTGCGCCATCGGTTCGCGTCCGGTCGACCTGCACATCCGCGGCCTCGAAGCCATGGGTGCGAAGATCGACGTCGAAGGTGGCTACATCAAGGCCAAGGCTCCGGCCGGTGGCTTGCGTGGCGCCAACTTCTTCTTCGATACCGTCAGCGTGACCGGTACCGAGAACATCATGATGGCCGCGGCCCTGGCCAACGGCCGGAGCGTGCTGCAGAACGCCGCCCGCGAGCCGGAAGTGGTGGACCTGGCCAACTGCCTGATCGCCATGGGCGCGCAGATCCAGGGCGCCGGCACCGATACCATCACCATCGATGGCGTCAAACGCCTGGGCGGCGCGCGTTACAACGTGATGCCCGACCGTATCGAGACCGGCACCTACTTGGTAGCCGCTGCCGCCACCGGTGGCCGCGTCAAGCTCAAGGACACCGATCCGACCATCCTCGAAGCCGTGCTGCAGAAGCTGGAAGAGGCCGGTGCCCATATCAATACCGGCAACAACTGGATCGAGCTGGACATGAAGGGCAACCGTCCGAAGGCGGTCAACATCCGTACCGCTCCCTATCCGGCGTTCCCCACCGACATGCAGGCCCAGTTCATCTCCATGAACGCCGTGGCCGAAGGCACCGGTGCGGTGATCGAGACCGTGTTCGAGAACCGCTTCATGCACGTCTACGAAATGAACCGCATGGGCGCGCAGATCCTGGTCGAGGGCAACACCGCCATCGTCACCGGCGTACCGAAGCTCAAGGGCGCACCGGTCATGGCAACCGACCTGCGGGCCTCCGCCAGCCTGGTGATCGCCGGCCTGGTGGCCGAGGGCGACACCCTGATCGACCGCATCTACCACATCGATCGTGGTTACGAGTGCATCGAGGAAAAACTGCAGCTGCTCGGCGCCAAGATCCGCCGCGTGCCGGGTTAGGTCGCATTTCCGGCCGGCCCGAACAGGGCCGGCCGGGATCGACCGTGCATCAGGCCCTGAACGGGCCGTAGCCAAGGAAATCCAGTTCCATGCTCACCATCGCGCTGTCCAAGGGCCGCATTCTCGACGACACCCTGCCGTTGCTCGCCGAAGCCGGCATCGTACCGACCGAGAATCCGGACAAGAGCCGCAAGCTGATCATCCCCACCACCCAGGAGGATGTGCGCCTGCTCATCGTTCGTGCCACCGATGTGCCGACCTATGTCGAGCATGGCGCGGCCGACCTCGGTGTCGCCGGCAAGGACGTGCTGATGGAGTATGGCGGCCAGGGGCTGTACGAGCCCCTGGATCTGCAGATCGCCAAATGCAAGCTGATGACCGCCGGCGCCATCGGCGCACCCGAGCCCAAGGGGCGCCTGCGGGTGGCCACCAAGTTCGTCAACGTCGCCAAGCGCTACTACGCCGAGCAGGGCCGCCAGGTTGACGTGATCAAGCTCTACGGCTCCATGGAGCTGGCGCCGCTGGTGGGGCTGGCTGACAAGATCATCGACGTCGTCGATACCGGCAACACCCTGCGTGCCAACGGCCTGGAGCCCCAGGAACTGATCGCCACCATCAGTTCGCGGCTGATCGTCAACAAGGCGTCCATGAAGATGCAGCACGCACGCATCCAGGCGCTGATCGAGATCCTGCGCAACGCGGTCGAATCCCGACACCCAAGCTGACACCTTGAGTGCGGCCCTGCGCCGCACGCGCCTATCCGTGTCATAGCCACTATTCTCGGGTGCCCGCACGGTGGGCTTGCTACTCTAGCGGCGCCCGAGCATTTGCCATTCATGAGGCCCGCTATGACCGCTCCCATCGCTATTCGCCGACTCAATGCCGCTGATCCGGACTTCGCCCGACACCTGGATCATCTGCTGAGCTGGGAAAGCGTGTCCGACGAAGCGGTCAACCAGCGCGTACTCGACATCATCAAGGCCGTGCGCGAGCGTGGCGATGCAGCGGTGGTGGAGTTCACCCAGCGCTTCGACGGCGTCCAGGCCACCTCCATGGGCGAGCTGATCCTGCCGCGCGAGCGCCTGGAACTGGCGCTGACCCGTATCACCGCCGAGCAGCGCCAGGCCCTGGAAACCGCCGCGGCCCGCGTGCGCAGCTATCACGAGAAGCAGAAACAGGACTCCTGGACCTACACCGAGGCCGATGGCACGGTGCTGGGCCAGCAGGTCACCCCGCTGGATCGTGCCGGCTTGTACGTGCCGGGCGGCAAGGCGTCCTATCCCTCGTCCGTACTGATGAACGCGATTCCCGCCAAGGTCGCCGGCGTCGCTGAAGTGGTGATGGTGGTGCCGACTCCGCGTGGCGAGATCAACGAGATCGTCCTGGCCGCCGCCTGCGTGGCCGGCGTGGACCGAGTCTTCACCATCGGCGGCGCCCAGGCCGTGGCGGCGTTGGCCTACGGCACGGAGAGCGTGCCCCAGGTGGACAAGATCGTCGGCCCCGGCAACATCTATGTCGCCACTGCCAAGCGCCACGTGTTCGGCCAGGTGGGCATCGACATGATCGCCGGCCCCTCGGAAATCCTGGTGGTCTGCGACGGCCAGACCGATCCGGACTGGATCGCCATGGACCTGTTCTCCCAGGCCGAGCACGACGAGGATGCCCAGGCGATCCTGGTCAGTCCCGATGCGGCCTTCCTCGACAAGGTGGCCGTCAGCATCGACAAGCTGCTGCCGACCATGGAGCGCGAGGCCATCATCCGCACCTCGCTGCAGAATCGCGGCGCGCTGATCCTCGTTGCCGACCAGGCCCAGGCCTGCCAGGTGGCGAACCGCATCGCGCCCGAACACCTGGAGCTGTCGGTAGGCGATCCGCAGGCCTGGCTGCCGCAGATCCGCCACGCCGGCGCCATCTTCATGGGCCGCTACACCGCCGAGGCCCTGGGCGACTACTGCGCCGGCCCGAACCACGTGCTGCCCACCTCCGGCACCGCGCGCTTCTCGTCGCCCCTGGGCGTGTACGACTTCCAGAAGCGTTCTTCGATCATTTTCTGCTCGGCCGATGGTGCGTCCGAGCTGGGCAAGACCGCATCCGTGCTGGCTCGTGGCGAATCCCTGACCGCCCACGCACGCAGTGCCGAATTCCGAATCAAGGGGGAGTGAACATGAGCAAGTTCTGGAGTCCCTTCGTCAAGGACCTGGTGCCCTACGTGCCGGGCGAGCAGCCGAAGATCGCCAACCTGGTGAAGCTGAACACCAACGAGAACCCCTATGGCCCGTCGCCTAAGGCGGTGGCGGCAATGCAGGCGGAAGTCGGCGACAACCTGCGCCTCTACCCGGACCCGAACAGCGACCGCCTGAAGCATGCGGTGGCTGACTACTACGGCGTGCAGCCGGGCCAGGTATTCGTCGGCAACGGCTCGGACGAGGTGCTGGCACACGCGTTCTATGGCCTGTTCCAGCATGGCAAGCCCCTGCTGTTCCCCGACGTGACCTACAGCTTCTATCCGGTCTACTGCGGGCTTTATGGCATCCCCTTCGAGGCGGTGCCGCTGGACGAACAGTTCCAGATCCGTGTCGAGGATTACGCGCGTCCGAACGGCGGCATCATCTTCCCCAACCCCAATGCGCCCACCGGCTGCCTGTTGGCGCTGGAGGCCGTGGAGCAGCTGCTCCAGGCCAACCCGGACTCGGTGGTGGTGGTGGACGAGGCCTACATCGACTTCGGCGGCCAGACCGCCATCGGCCTGGTGGATCGCTACCCCAACCTGCTGGTCACCCAGACGCTGTCCAAGTCCCGCTCCCTGGCGGGCCTGCGGGTCGGCCTGGCGGTGGGCCATCCGGACCTGATCGAGGCGCTGGAGCGGATCAAGAACAGCTTCAACTCCTATCCGCTGGATCGCATGGCCATTGCCGGCGCGGCGGTCGCTTTCGAGGACAGGGCCTACTTCGATGAAACCTGCCGCAAGGTGATCGACAGTCGTGAGCAACTGGTGGCCGAGCTGGGCAAGTTGGGCTTCGAGGTACTGCCCTCGGCTGCCAACTTCATCTTCGCCCGCCACCCGCAGAAGGACGCGGCGGGCATTGCTGCCGGCCTGCGCGAGCAGGGCGTGATCGTGCGGCACTTCAAACAGGAGCGGATCGCCCAGTTCCTGCGCATCACCATAGGTGCGCCGGAACAGAACCAGGCGCTGGTGGAGGCCCTGGGCAAGCTCTGATTACCGCTCAGGTGTAACGGGAAAGCCGAGCGCGGACTTCCGCCTCGGCTTTTTTCTTGGGCGCCTACTCGTGGTGCGGCGCGCCGAGGAAGGTCAGTGAGCTGAACAGCCCGTGCTGCTTCACCTGGGGATCATCCTTGGTATCCAGGATGACCTGGGCGGCGATGATATTGAGTCCTGCATTGCGCACCATGATCTTGGCGCGGCCTTCGGCATCGGTTTTGGCGCTGACGGCGTCGGGCTCGCCACGGTAGTCGCCGATCAGTTCGACGCCTGCCGCGGGCTTGCCATCCAGCAGTACCCGTACCGACAGGGGCTTGCCCGGTCCGACTTCGAGCGGATCGGCCTCGGGTACTATCGCCAGCCGCAGGCGCTTGAGCTCAGGCAACTGGGCGCCGGGCTGGTAGAAGGCCAGGCTGTACTTCCAGGTATGGATGGAGGCGACGGCATTCGGCACCTGTTGCTGGCCCTGGTTGATCCAGGCTTTGTCCGCGGTCTGTGACCAGGGGCCATTGTCCAGGGCCACGGCCAGGGTGGCCGGGGCCTTCAGTGGCTTCAGGCGGGCATGGTCGGCCAGGCGCTCGATGGTGACCGGGATCATCCGGCCCTGGGCATCGGCGGCCCAGGCGCCACTGACCTTCTCCGCCTTGAAGGCATCGTCTTCGGCGCCGTGGCCGTAGATCATTTCGATATTGCCGCGCCGCTGTTCGGTCCACAGACCGTGGGCCTGGACGTTGCCAATGAACAGGGCGGCGAGGAGGGGCGTGGCGAGGAAGCGTTTGTCGAATCGCATGAGGGTTCCTTTTCAGAGGTCGACGGTGAGGCTGAGACTGAGGTTGCGGGGGTCGCCTGGCATGACCCAGACGCTGTTGTAGGAGCGTTCGTAGTACTTGCGGTCGAACAGGTTGTGGAGGTTCAGGCCGAGGCTGACGCGCTCGCTGGCCTTGTAGTGGGCGAGCAGGTCGAGGGTGGCGTAGGCGGGCAGCTCGAACTGGCTGCCGGCTTGCCCGGATCGGTCGCCGACGTAGTTGAAGGCAGCGCCGAAATCCGAGCCGCGCAGCCGGCCATCCTGGAACTCGTAGACGGCCATCAGGCTGCCGCTGTGCCTGGCGATGCCGAGCAGGCGGCTGCCCTCGGGGAGGACGTTGTCCCTGGTGACCTCGGCATCGATGTAGGCGTAGGCGCCTATTACCCGCAGCGCCTCGCTGATCTGGCCGCTGAACTGCAGGTCCAGGCCCTGGCTGCGGGCACGTCCCGTGGCGATGTTCTGCCCGGGGTTGTTCGGGTCGGCAGTGAGCACGTTTTCCTTGTCGATGTGGAAGATGGCGACAGTGGCGCCCAGACGGCCGTCCAGCAGGTCGAGCTTGAGACCCGCCTCCCTGCCCAGGCCTTGCTCCGGCTCGAATACGGTGCCCTGGCTACTGATGGCGTTGGGCTTGACCGAGGTAGAGGCGTTGGCGAAGAAGCCGATTTCCGGCGTGAGCTGATAGAGCAGGCCAGCGCGCAACGCGAGGCTGTCCTTGTCCTGGCGGTTGCGTACGGCGGTGGCGCGGTTCAGGGCGGTCTGCTCGAAGTGATCGAAACGGGCGCCGAGCAGGCCCTTCCAGCCTCCGCCGAAGTCGATCTGGTCCTGTAGGTTCAGCGCGTGGCTTTCCACCTGTTCGAAGAAGTCGTTGGGGTTGACCAGGGCCGGCTTGGGCTTGCCGTACACCGGGTTGTAGATGTCCAGACCGTAGTCCAGGGAGGCGAGGCTCTGCGGGTATTTCTGGCTGTTGCGGTAGTTCTCGTATTCCAGTCCGACGAGGGGCTGGTGCTGCCAGCCGCCGAGGTCGAAAAGGCCATGCAGCTCAAGTTGGGTGATGCTGTCGTTCCACTCGAAGTCGCGTTGGCGGAAGAAGCGGCTGACCTGGCTGCCGATCAGGCGCGAGGTTTCCGAGGCGTCGCCCTGGAGGTGGCCTTGGGCGTAGTGGTTGGCCAACCGCAGTTTCCAGACGTCGTTCAGGTGGTGTTCCAGGCTGGTCTGGAGCAGCTGGTTCCGGTTGCGGATGTCGCCGTCGTTCGGTTCGCCGAGGAAGGTGGAGCGCTTTACCGAACCGAGTTGGTTATCCACAGCTGGTATGCCGCGGTCGAACACCGAGTCGTTACGGACGAACTCGGTTTCCAGCAGCAGGCGGGTGTCTGCGTCCAACTGCCAGGTCAGTGAGGGGCTGACCACCAGACGCTGGTTGCCTGCATGGTCGCGGAAGCTACCGTTGTCCTCCGCGGCCAGGTTGATCCTCGACAGTAGCCGGCCTTCATCGTCCAGGGGCGAGTTGAGGTCCAGGCTGGTGCGGTAGCGGTCCCAACTGCCGGCACTGGCCTTGAGCCGCGAGAAGGAATCTGGCTGGGGCTTCTTGCTGACGATGTTCACCGTGCCGCCGGGATCGCCGCGCCCATAGAGACTGGCCGCTGGTCCCTTGAGCACCTCGATGCGCTCGATGCCCGAGGCGTCGGGTGAGCTGTAGCTGCCGCGGTTGATGGCGAAGCCGTTCTTGTACAGCTCGCCGGTGGTGAAGCCGCGGATGCTGTAGGAGAGGAAGGTGAGGCCGCCGAAGTTGTTCTGCCGCGATACGCCGCCGGCGAAATCCAGGGCACGGTCCAGACGGGTGGCGTCGAGATCGTCGAGCACCTGCGCCGGGACCACGCTGATGGCCTGGGGTATGTCGCGGATATCGGTATCGGTGCGGGTGGCGCTGGCCGAGCGATTGGCGCGATAGCCCTGCACCGGGCCATCGGCGTTTTCCTGGAGGCGGCTGTCGATCTGGATATCGTCCAGCAGGAGGGGAAGGGCGGTATCGGCGGCTGTGGCGTCGCCCAGGAAGCTCAGGACCAGGCCGGTGAAGGGGGCCAAATGGGTGGGTTTCATCGAGGAATCTTATTTCAATAATGTAATAACATAACATTATGTAGAGCGAGAATGATTCCTGTCCAGCGCCTCGCGGGATCGATTTGCAGGAGGTGAATGAATAACGGCGCCAGGAGGCGCCGTTATTGGAGGTCAGTTGCCGCCGTTGCCGCTGGGCGGTGGGCGGACGCCGACTTCGGCGGCCAGTTCCAGCTCCTTGCCGTTGCGCATCACCTGGATGTTGACCTTCTCGCCCGGACGGGTACGCGCTACCTGGTTCATCGAGCGGCGGCCATCGCCGGCCGGTTCGCCGTCGATGCTGAGGATGATGTCGCCGGGCTGTAGCGAGGCGCGCTGGGCCGGGCTGTCGCGGTAGATGCCGGCGACCACGATGCCGGGACGCCCTTCGAGGCCGAAGGATTCGGCCAGCTCCGGGGTCAGCGGCTGTACTTCTATGCCGAGCCAGCCGCGAATCACCGAACCGTGCTCGATGATCGCCTTCATCACCTCCAGCGCCAGCTTGGTGGGGATGGCGAAGCCGATGCCCTGGGATCCGCCGGACTTGGAGAAGATCGCGGTGTTGATGCCGATCAGGTTGCCGCTGGCGTCCACCAGCGCGCCGCCGGAGTTGCCGGGGTTGATCGCCGCGTCGGTCTGGATGAAGTCTTCATAAGTGTTCAGGCCGAGCTGGTTGCGGCCGGTGGCGCTGATGATGCCCATGGTCACGGTCTGGCCGACGCCGAAGGGGTTGCCGATGGCCAGGGCGACATCGCCGATGCGGATGTTGTCGGAGCGGCCGAGGGTGATGGGAGGCAGGTCCTTGAGGTCGATCTTGAGCACCGCGAGATCGGTTTCCGGGTCGCTGCCCACCAGGCGCGCGAGGGTTTCGCGGCCGTCCTTGAGGGCTACCACTATCTGGTCGGCGCCCGCGGTCACGTGGTTGTTGGTCAGCAGGTAGCCTTCCGGGCTCATGATCACCGCCGAACCCAGGCTGGACTCCATACGTCGCTGGCGTGGCAGGTTGTCGCCGAAGAAGCGGCGGAACTGCGGGTCCTCGAACAGGGGGTGGGCCGGCTTGCTGACCATCTTGGTGGTGTAGAGGTTGGCCACCGCCGGCGACGCGTTGGTCACGGCATCGGCATAGGAGTCTGGACCCTGGCGGGTGAAGTTGAACTTGGGCGCTTCCTGCAGATGCACTTCCTGGCGTGGCAGGCCGACCCATTCCGGGGAGTGCTGGATGATCAGCAGTGCCGCGAGCACGCCGACAATCAGGGGCCAGCCGAAGAATCGCAGGGCCTTGAGCATCGAGGGAGAATCCTGAGGGTTGCTAGGGACGGAGGTGCCCCTTAAGGTGGCGCCATTATACGAGGGCGCCGGCTAAAAACGAGTCGCCCGCAACAGCTTGTGAGGAAAGCCATGGCCATTGCCCTGAACACTCTGGTGGAGGAGGCGGACGCCTACCTGAATGCCTCGCGCATCCAGGACTACTGCCCCAACGGTCTGCAGGTCGAAGGACGGCCCCAGGTCAGCCGGATCGTCAGCGGCGTCACTGCCAGCCAGGCCCTGCTGGATGCCGCGGTGGAGGCCGAAGCGGACGTCATCATCGTGCACCACGGCTACTTCTGGAAGGGCGAGGATCCCCGTGTGGTGGGCATGAAGCAGCGTCGCCTGAAGACTCTGCTGGCCAACGACATCAGCCTGCTGGCCTACCACCTGCCGCTGGACGTGCATCCCGAGGTGGGCAACAACGTGCAGCTGGCGCGCCAGCTGGATATCACGGTGGAGGGCCCGCTGGAGCCGGACAACCCGCGTACCGTCGGCCTGGTCGGCTCGCTGGCCGAGCCCATGACCGCCGGCGACTTCGCCCGCCGCGTGCGCGAGGTGCTCGGTCGCGAGCCCTTGCTGGTGGACGGCGAGGGCATGATCCGCCGGATCGGCTGGTGCACCGGCGGTGGCCAGGGCTACATCGATAACGCCATCGCCGCGGGCGTCGACCTCTACCTGACGGGAGAGGCCTCCGAGCAGACCTTCCACAGCGCGCGGGAAAACGGCATCAGCTTCATCGCCGCTGGCCATCACGCCACCGAGCGCTACGGAATTCAGGCACTGGGCGACTACCTGGCCCGCCGTTTCGCCCTGGAACACCTCTTCATCGACTGCCCGAATCCCGTGTGAGACGGGGCCTGCAGGCATCTATCCCGGCGGCATATCAGTAGATCGTTTCGTTCTAACAGCGCTCCTCAATAGAATGAGGGGCTGTGTTAGAGTGCCGCTTCGTCCACGGCCCGCCGGCCGTCGTATCAGAAAGACCTTCGTGAGTAGCCATGCTCGATAAACTGACGCACCTGAAACAGCTGGAGGCGGAGAGCATCCACATCATTCGTGAAGTGGCCGCCGAATTCGACAACCCGGTGATGCTCTACTCCATCGGTAAAGACTCCGCCGTCATGCTGCACCTGGCGCGCAAGGCGTTCTTCCCCGGCAAGCTGCCGTTCCCGGTCATGCACGTCGATACCCGGTGGAAGTTCCAGGAGATGTACAGCTTCCGCGACAAGATGGTCGCCGAGATGGGCCTGGACCTGATCACCCACGTCAACCCGGAAGGCGTCGCCCAGGGCATCAACCCCTTCACCCATGGCAGCGCGAAGCACACCGACGTGATGAAGACCGAGGGCCTCAAGCAGGCGCTCGACAAGTACGGCTTCGATGCGGCCTTCGGTGGCGCCCGTCGCGACGAGGAGAAGTCCCGCGCCAAGGAGCGCGTCTACTCCTTCCGTGACAGCAAGCACCGCTGGGACCCGAAGAACCAGCGTCCGGAACTGTGGAACGTCTACAACGGCAAGGTGAAGAAGGGCGAGTCGATCCGCGTCTTCCCGCTGTCCAACTGGACCGAGCTGGATATTTGGCAATACATCTATCTGGAACAGATCCCGATCGTCCCGCTGTACTTCGCTGCCGAGCGCGAGGTCATCGAGAAGAACGGCACGCTGATCATGATCGACGACGAGCGCATCCTCGAGCACCTCTCCGACGAAGAGAAAGCACGCATCGAGAAGCGCATGGTGCGTTTCCGCACCCTCGGTTGCTACCCGCTGACCGGCGCGGTGGAGTCCACGGCGACCACGTTGCCGGAAATCATCCAGGAAATGCTCCTGACCCGTACTTCCGAACGCCAGGGGCGGGTCATCGACCACGACGCCGCCGGGTCGATGGAAGAGAAGAAACGCCAGGGCTATTTCTAAGGATTCCGCATCATGAGCCACCAATCCGATCTGATCAGCGAGGACATCCTCGCGTACCTGGCCCAGCACGAACGCAAGGAACTGCTGCGCTTCCTCACCTGCGGCAACGTCGATGACGGCAAGAGCACCCTGATCGGGCGCCTGCTGCACGACTCCAAGATGATCTACGAAGACCATCTGGAAGCCATCACCCGCGATTCCAAGAAAGTCGGTACCACCGGTGACGACGTCGACCTGGCGCTGCTGGTCGATGGCCTGCAGGCCGAGCGCGAGCAGGGCATCACCATCGATGTGGCGTACCGCTACTTCAGCACCGCCAAGCGCAAGTTCATCATCGCCGACACCCCCGGCCATGAGCAGTACACCCGCAACATGGCCACCGGGGCCTCGACCTGCGACCTGGCGATCATCCTCGTCGATGCCCGCTACGGCGTGCAGACCCAGACCCGCCGCCACAGCTACATCGCCTCCTTGCTGGGCATCAAGCACATCGTCGTCGCCGTCAACAAGATGGACTTGAAGGACTTCGACCAGGGCGTCTTCGAGGCGATCAAGGCCGACTACCTGCAGTTCGCCGAACGCATCAAGCTCAATCCCACGTCGATCCACTTCGTGCCGATGTCGGCGCTGAAGGGCGACAACGTGGTCAACAAGAGCGAGCGTTCGCCCTGGTACTCCGGCCAGTCGCTGATGGAGATCCTCGAGACCGTGGAAATCGCCGGCGACCGCAACGTCTCCGACATGCGCTTCCCGGTGCAGTACGTTAACCGCCCGAACCTCAACTTCCGCGGTTTCGCCGGCACCCTGGCCAGCGGCATCGTGCGCAAGGGCGACGACGTGGTGGCCCTGCCGTCGGGCAAGGGTAGCCGGGTCAAGTCCATCGTCACCTTCGAGGGCGAACTGGAGCAGGCCGGCCCGGGCCAGGCCGTTACCCTGACCCTGGAAGACGAGATCGACGTCTCCCGTGGCGACATGCTGGTGCATGCCGACAACAGTCCGCAGATCACCGACAGCTTCGATGCCATGTTGGTGTGGATGTCCGAAGAGCCGATGCTCCCGGGCAAGAAGTACGATATCAAGCGCGCCACCAGCTATGTGCCGGGTTCGATCCCGAGCATCACCCACAAGGTGGATGTGAACACCCTCGAGGAAACCGCTGGCAGCAGCCTGGAGCTGAACGAGATCGCCAAGGTCAAGGTCAGCCTGGATGCGCCCATCGCCCTCGACGGTTATGAGCAGAACCGCACCACCGGCGCCTTCATCGTCATCGACCGCCTGACCAATGGCACCGTCGGCGCCGGCATGATCATCGCCGACCCGAAGGCCGGGCGTAACGTCGATGGCCACCACGGCCGTCAGGCCCACGTATCGCCTGAAGAGCGTGCTGCGCGCTTCGGCCAGCAGCCGGCTACCGTGCTGTTCAGCGGCCTTTCCGGCGCCGGCAAGAGCACTCTGGCCTATGCCGTGGAGCGCAAGCTGTTCGACATGGGCCGCGCCGTTTACGTGCTGGATGGCCAGAACCTGCGCCATGACCTGAACAAGGGCCTGCCGCAGGACCGAGCCGGTCGCACCGAGAACTGGCGTCGTGCCGCCCACGTCGCGCGCCAGTTCAACGAAGCCGGCCTGGTCACCCTGGCCGCCTTCGTCGCGCCGGATGCCGAAGGTCGTGAGCAGGCCAGGGCGCTGATCGGCGCCGAGCGCCTGATCACCGTCTATGTCCAGGCATCGCCGCAGGCCTGCCGCGAGCGTGACCCGCAAGGTCTCTACGCTGCCGGCCAGGACAACATTCCCGGCGAGTCCTTCCCCTTCGACATCCCGCTGGATGCCGACCTGGTGATCGACACCCAGTCCATCCCGGTGGAAGAGGGCGTCAAGCAGGTGCTTGACCTGCTCCGCAACCGCGGCGCGATCTAAACGGCAAGGCAATAAAAAGCCCCGCATTCGCGGGGCTTTTTATTGGCCTGGATTCGGCCGGCCCGGTTGCCCGGGCCGGCCGCGAAGGCTTCAGTACTTGCCTTTGAGGCCGAAGGTCTCGTCCAGGGTGCCGGGCGCGTCCGGAGCCTTGGGGGCGTAGTCCTTGGGCGCTTCGTTGCTCTTCGGCGGAGTCAGGCGCTCGCGGGGGCTGGCGGCTTCGTCAGCGTGCAGGGCGGCCAGCAGGCGCTGGCGGGTCAGTTCGTCGAGGGCCAGGCGGCTGGCGCCTTCGGAGAGGTGCTCCTGCACTTCCTGGTAGCTCTGGGTGAGCTTCTTGACCAGGTTGGCGGTGGTGTTGAAGTGAGTGACCACCTCGCTCTGGTAAGTATCGAAACGTTCCTGCAAGTCATCCAGCTGGCGCTGCGTCCGTGTCGGGGCGGCATTGGGCACCAGGCGGGCGATCAGGAATCCGATGCCGATACCGGCGAGCAGGGCGAAGGCTGGTAACAACCAGACGGTGAGCGACTGTTCCACGAGTCCTTCCTCTATAAGCGGCTTTGCTTTACGTTAACGGCTCGAATCCGCGCTGTATACCGCGACGCAAGCCCTATTGTGCTAATCCAAGACGAGTCGACCCGTCACGGGGTCACGGAGTTTCCCTTGTTGATCCGCGAAAACCCTCTTCTGCTCGATGGCCCCTGCGGCCAGATCGAGGCGCTGCATCTCGATCTGCCCGAGGCCAAGGGCCTGGCGCTGATCTGCCATCCCAATCCGGTGCAAGGCGGCACCATGCTCAACAAGGTGGTCTCCACCCTGCAACGCACCGCCCGCGACGCCGGCTACAGCACCCTGCGCTTCAACTACCGCGGCGTCGGCGCCAGCGCCGGCAGCCATGACATGGGCATGGGCGAGGTGGACGACGCCGAAGCCGTGGCCCACTGGTTCCGTGCCCAGCGCCCGGAGCTGCCGCTGACCCTGTTCGGCTTTTCCTTCGGCGGTTTCGTCGCCGCCAGCCTGGCCGGCCGCCTGGAGCGCCAGGGCGTTCCGGTTCCGCGGCTGTTCATGGTCGCGCCGGCAGTGACGCGCATGACCGCGGACAATCCGTTGCCCGAGGGCGGCGAACTGGCGGTGATCCAGCCCGACGCCGACGAAGTCGTGCCCCCGCAGGCGGTGTACGACTGGTCCGCCGGCCTCGCGCGCCCCCATGAGCTGCTGAAAGTGGCAGAATGCGGGCACTTCTTCCACGGCAAGCTGACCGATCTCAAGGACCTGGTCTTGCCGCGTCTCTGATTCCGAACGAAGTCCGACAAGCGAACACCATGACCACTCGTATCCTCACCGGCATCACCACCACCGGCACGCCGCACCTCGGCAACTACGCGGGCGCCATTCGCCCGGCCATCGTTGCCAGCCGCGCCAGCGACGTCGACTCCTTCTACTTCCTGGCCGACTACCACGCGCTGATCAAGTGCGACGATCCGGCCCGAATCCAGCGTTCGCGCCTGGAAATCGCCGCCACCTGGCTCGCTTGCGGCCTGGATACCGACAAGGCGACCTTCTACCGCCAGTCCGACATCCCCGAAATCCCCGAGCTGACCTGGCTGCTGACCTGCGTCAGCGCGAAGGGCCTGCTCAACCGTGCCCACGCCTACAAGGCGTCGGTGGACAAAAACCTGGAGAACGGCGAAGACCCGGACGCCGGTGTCACCATGGGCCTGTACAGCTACCCGGTGCTGATGGCCGCGGACATCCTGATGTTCAACGCGCACAAGGTGCCGGTCGGTCGCGACCAGATCCAGCACGTGGAAATGGCCCGCGACATCGGCCAGCGCTTCAACCATTTGTTCGGCGCCGGCCGCGAGTTCTTCACCCTGCCGGAAGCGGTGATCGAGGAAGAAGTGGCCACCTTGCCCGGCCTCGACGGCCGCAAGATGTCCAAGAGCTACGACAACACCATCCCGCTGTTCGGCAGCGCCAAGCAGCTGAAGGACGCCATCGCCCGGATCGTCACCGACTCGCGAGCGCCCGGCGAGCCGAAGGACCCGGACAGCGCCCACCTGTTCACCCTCTACCAGGCTTTTGCCACCCCGGCGCAGCTTGCCGAGTTCCGCGCCGAACTGCTGGCCGGCCTGGCCTGGGGCGAGGCCAAGCAGCGCCTGTTCCAGCTGCTCGACAACGAGCTGGGCGAGGCCCGCGAGAAATACCACGCGCTGATCGAGCGTCCGGCCGACCTGGAGGACATCCTCCTCGCCGGCGCCGCCAAGGCCCGCAGGATCGCCACCCCCTTCCTCAACGAGCTGCGCGAGGCCGTGGGCCTGCGCTCCTTCCGTACCAGCGCCCAGGGCTCCGGCGAGGCCAAGGCGAAGAAGGCGGCCAAGAGCGCCCGCTTCGTCAGCTTCCGCGAAGACGACGGCAGCTTCCGCTTCCGCCTGCTGGACGCCGATGGCGAGCAGCTGCTGCTGTCCAGTGCCTTTGCCGACGGCAAGACGGCGGGGCAGGTCAGCAAGCGCCTGCAATCCGGCGACGAGCTGGACCTGCGGGTGGAGGGCGAGACCTTCGGCCTCTGGCTGGATGACGAACAGGTGGCGACCAGCCCGGCCTTCGCCGACGCTTCCGCTCGCGATGCGGCCATCCAGCGCCTGTACGCGGCCCTCGCGCCCCAGGAATAACTGTCTTTCCAGCGGCCGGCGTTGCCGGCCAATTGCCAATCCACGGGGCAGGCTCTAAAGTACCTGCCCCGTTTTTCGTTGCCTTGCTATCGATCATGACCCCCCTAGAGCGCTACCAGGCCGATCTGAAGCGGCCGGACTTCTTCCACGATGCCGCGCAGGAAACTGCCGTTCGCCATTTGCAGCGCCTGTACGACGACCTGATCGCCGACGACCGCGGCAAGCCCGGGCTGCTCGGCAGCCTCTTCGGCAAGAAGCGTCAGGGCCCGGTCAAGGGCCTGTACTTCTGGGGCGGTGTCGGCCGCGGCAAGACCTACCTGGTGGATACCTTCTACGACGCGCTGCCCTTCAAGCAGAAGATGCGTACCCACTTCCACCGCTTCATGAAGCGCGTCCACGAGGAGATGAAGACCCTCAAGGGCGAGAAGAACCCGCTGACCATCATCGGCAAGCGGTTCGCCGATGAAGCCCGGGTGATCTGTTTCGACGAATTTTTCGTCTCCGACATCACCGACGCCATGATCCTGGCCACGCTCCTGGAGGAGCTGTTCAAGAACGGCGTCAGCCTGGTGGCGACCTCCAACATCGTTCCCGATGGCCTCTACAAGGACGGCCTGCAGCGCGCGCGCTTCCTGCCGGCCATTGCCCTGCTGAAGGAGCACACCGAGATCGTCAACGTCGACAGCGGCGTCGACTACCGCCTGCGCGCCCTGGAGCAGGCGGAGCTGTTCCACCATCCGTTGGACGCCGAGGCCGAGGCCAGCCTGAGCAGGAGCTTCAAGAGCCTGTTGCCGGACTGCACCATGTCCCAGGAGAACGAGGTCCTCATGATCGAGAACCGCGAGATCCGCGCCGTGCGCGTCTGCGAGGACGTCGCCTGGTTCGAGTTCCGCGAACTCTGCGACGGCCCGCGCAGCCAGAACGACTACATCGAGCTGGGCAAGATCTTCCACGCCGTGATCCTCGCCAACGTCGAGCAGATGAACGTGGCCAAGGACGACATGGCGCGGCGCTTCATCAACCTGGTGGACGAGTTCTACGACCGCAACGTCAAGCTGATCATCTCCGCCGAGGTGGAGCTGAAGGACCTCTACAGCGGCGGCCGGCTGAACTTCGAGTTCCAGCGCACCCTGAGCCGGTTGCTGGAAATGCAGTCCCACGAGTTCCTCTCCAGGCCTCACAAGCCCTGAGAGCCACACAAGAAAAAGGCTGCCCGAGGGCAGCCTTTTTTGTTCCCGGCGGGCGCATTCAGTTCTGCGCCAGCTTCTGCTCCTGCTGTTTCAGCAGCTTTTGCGCGTGGGCGACTTCCAGGGCTTCCATGGCGTTGACCGGCTTGATCGATACCGCCTTCCTTAGGTGCTCCAGCACCTTGGCCTCTTCGTCCTCGCCGTACACGTATTCCAGCGCGTTGGCATACTCGTAGTGGCCGATGGGCAGGTCGCTGGTGGCCTTGAAGGAGCGGGCGAAGAACTGCTCCATCTTGTCCGGGCTGACCCCGTAGGTCATCTTGCCCACCAGCTTGCCGACCCGGCGGATCACGCCGGCCTCATAGCCGCCGTAGAGGGCGAGGGCGAAGGGTTGTTGCGGCTGCTTGGCCAGCAGGGCGTCCAGTTCCTCGGGAATCTGGCTGGTGTAGCCGCGCTTCAGCACCACCGGTACCGGCAGCTCCTCGCCCAGGCGGGCCTTGGCGTAGGCGCGGCCGAACTGGGCGGCGACGTCGGCCTTTACCAGGTCACCGGCCTCGTCGGTGTAGCGGATCACCTCTTCCAGCAAGCGGTGCTTCTCTGTCTGGTCCGGCACGAGGAACAGGGCATAGACCACCTGGGCGAACATCGCCGGGACCTGCCCGCCGACGCCCAGGGCCAGCCCCTGCTTCTTGGCCTCGGCGAAGTCGCCGCGGAACATCAGGCGCCAGACATCCTGCAGCTTGGTCGCGTAGGCCTCGGCTTCTTCCGGCTTGCCGGTGAAGCCGGTGTTGCTGGTCACGGTCAGTTCCAGGGCCTTGGGATATTTCGTGGCCATGGTCACCACCCAGTCTGCGTCCGGATAGGGGTAGTCGGGGCCGAAACCGCGGGTCAGGCGTGGCCAGGCCTCGCGCAGCTTGTCGCCGGAATAGTCATAGGCGGCCTGGTCGTAGGGGAAGGGTTTCCAGTTGTCGTCCGCCACAGCGGTAAGGCTGCAGGCGGCCAGCAGGGCAAGCAGGTAGCGGCGCATGGCGATGGACCTTTTCTTGTTGTCGTCCGTCCACGCCGGGGCTGGCGTGGGCTCGGGGCGTCCCGTTCGGGCATGGGCCGATCATAGGGCGGTGCGGGCGGGGGCCAACCTATCCTTGGGATGGCCGCGTCACTCACCCTTCTGCTGGTACTGGCGGCGGTACTGGTTGGGGGAGAGCTGGGTGTGCTGACGAAACAGGCGGGCGAAGAAGCTGGCGTCGTCGTAACCCACTTCGTAACTGATGGTCTTGATGCTCTTGCGGGTGGCGGAGAGCAGGCCCTTGGCCGTTTCGATGCGTAACCGCTGCAGGTAGTGCAGTGGCTTGTCGCCGGTGGCGGCCTGGAAACGGCGCATGAAGTTGCGGATGCTCATGCCGTGCTCGCGCGCCACATCCTCGAAGCGGAACTTGTCAGCGAAGTGCTCTTCCAGCCATTGCTGGATCTGCAGGATGGTCATGTCGTGGTGCAGCTTCTGTCCGCCGAAGCCGATGCGGCCCGGGGTGTAGCTGCGTTGCACCTCGTAGAGGATGTCGCGGGATACCGCCTGGGCGATGCCGGCACCGCAGAAGCGCTCGATCAGGTAGATGTAGAGGTCGCAGGCCGAGGTGACGCCGCCGGCGCAATAGAGGTTGTCGGCATCCGACAGGTGCTTGTCCTGGTTCAGCAGCACCCTGGGGAAGCGCTCGGCGAACTCGCTGAAGAAGCGCCAGTAGGTGGTCGCCTCCTTGCCGTCCAGCAGGCCGGCCTGGGCCATCCAGAACACCCCGCTGGCCTCGCCGCAGATGACGCTGCCGGCGGCGTGGCGTTCGCGCAGCCAGTCGCAGACCTGTGGGTAGCGGGCGCGCAGGGTGTCGAAGTCGCCCCAGAAGGTCGGGAGTATGATGATCTGGGCGTCATCCAGCGGGCCGTCGACGGGGATCCGCACGTCGCTGAAGCTTTCCACCGGCAGGCCGTCCGGGCTCACCAGGCGGATCTGGAAGGCCGGCGTGAGGCCTTTGCCCTGCAACTTGCCGAAGCGCAGGCTGGCCATGTGGAAGAAATCCTTGGCTTGCATCAAGGTGGAGGCAAAGACACCTTCGATGGCAAGGATGCTCACCTGTCGAAGGTTGGAGGACTGCACATTGCTCATGAGTTTGTTCTTATTAGGGGAAAGCGGTCATTCAACGGCTGGATCGTCTTATTTTTTGTCCTAAGTGTCCAGTATGGCCGAAGAGGGGACTGGCCTAGAGTCGGTTGCCTCCGAACCCACACGACCCAAGTGTCATTCAAGGTGATGCCATGATCCCGAGAACCCTGTTCAGCTCCGACCACGAACTGTTTCGCGACAGTGTGCGCAAGTTCCTCGAGCAGGAGGCGGTGCCGTATCACCAGCAGTGGGAGAAGGACGGCCATATCGACCGCACGCTGTGGAACAAGGCCGGCGAGGCCGGCATGCTCTGTTCGCACATTCCCGAGGAGTACGGCGGCATGGGCGCGGACTTCCTCTACAGCGCCGTGGTGATCGAAGAGATCGGCCGCCTCGGTCTGACCGGAATCGGTTTCTCGCTGCACTCCGACATCGTCGCGCCCTACATCCTCCATTACGGCTCCGAGGCCCAGAAGCAGAGGTACCTGCCCAGGCTGGTCAGTGGTGAACTGGTGACCGCCATCGCCATGACCGAGCCCGGGGCCGGCTCGGACCTGCAGGGGGTGAAGACCACCGCAGTGCTGGATGGCGACGAGTACGTCATCAACGGCTCCAAGACCTTCATCACCAACGGTTTCCTGGCCGACCTGGTGATAGTGGTGGCCAAGACCGATCCCAAGGCCGGCGCCAAGGGCACCAGCCTGTTCCTGGTGGAGGCGGACACGCCCGGATTCGCCAAGGGCAAGCGCCTGGAGAAGGTGGGGATGAAGGCCCAGGACACCGCCGAGCTGTTCTTCCAGGACGTGCGCGTTCCAAGGGAAAACCTGCTGGGCCAGGCGGGCAAGGGCTTCGCCTACCTGATGCAGGAACTGCCCCAGGAGCGCCTGACGGTGGGCGTCGGCGCCCTGGCCTCGGCCGAGGCGGCGTTGAACTGGACCCTGGACTACACCCGCGAGCGCAAGGCGTTCGGCAAGTCCATCTCCGAGTTCCAGAACACCCGCTTCAAGCTGGCGGAGATGGCCACCGAGATCCAGGTCGGCCGCGTCTTCGTCGACCGCTGCCTGGAGCTGCATCTGCAAGGCAAGCTGGATGTGCCCACTGCGGCGATGCTCAAGTACTGGGGCACCGATCTGCAATGCAAGGTGCTCGACGAGTGCGTGCAGCTGCACGGCGGCTACGGCTTCATGTGGGAGTACGCGGTGGCTCGCGCCTGGGCGGATGCGCGGGTGCAGCGGATCTATGCCGGCACCAACGAGATCATGAAGGAGATCATCGCCCGCTCCTTGGTCTGAGCCCGCGATGAATGGAAGAAGCCCGGCATTGGCCGGGCTTCTTCGTTCTCAGGGTGCCGGGTTCGGCTGGTCCTTGTGAATGGCGGCTATGCCTTCCAGCACCTCTTCGGAAAGCTTCAGCTCGGTGCTGCGCAGGTTCGCCTCCAGCTGCTCCAGGGAGGTGGCGCCGATGATGTTGCTGGTCACGAAGGGTTGCGCCGTGACGAAGGCCAGGGCCATCTGTGCCGGGTCCAGGCCGTGCTCCCGTGCCAGTTGCACGTAGCGCGAGCAGGCCGCCTGGGACTGCGGGTTGGTATAGCGCGTGAAGCGGCTGAACAGGGTGATCCGCGCGTTGGCCGGGCGCGCGCCGTTCTCGTACTTGCCGGAGAGCATGCCGAAGGCCATGGGCGAATAGGCCAGCAGACCGCATTGCTCGCGGATCGCCACTTCGGCCAGGCCCACTTCGAAGGTGCGGTTGAGCAGGTTATAGGGATTCTGGATCGATACGGCGCGGGGCAGGCCGAGCTGCTCGGCGAGCTGGAGGAACTTCATGGTGCCCCAGGGGGTTTCGTTGGACAGTCCAATATGGCGGATCTTCCCAGCCTTGACCTGCTCGCCGAGGACTTCGAGGGTTTCCCGCAGCGGGGTGAAGTCCTGCTCCTGGTGCTGGTAGCCGAGTTGGCCGAAGAAGTTGGTGCTGCGCTCGGGCCAGTGCAACTGGTAGAGGTCGATCCAGTCCGTCTGCAGGCGTTCGAGGCTGGCGTCCAGGGCGGCGGTGATGTGCTGGCGATTGTGCTTGAGGGCGCCGCCGCGGATATGGCTGATGCCGTTGCCGGGCCCGGCCACCTTGCTCGCGAGGATCCAGTCGGCGCGATCGCCGCGCTTGGCGAACCAGTTGCCGATGATGCTCTCGGTGGCGCCGTAGGTCTCCGCCCTCGGCGGTACGGGATACATCTCCGCCGCGTCCATGAAGTTGATCCCGTAGGCCTTGGCGCGCTCGATCTGGGCGAACGCCTGGGCCTCGGTGTTCTGCTCGCCCCAGGTCATGGTGCCCAGGCAAAGGCGGCTGACCTTGAGGTCGGTGCGGCCCAATTGGCGGTATTCCATCGCTGCCTCCTTGGTTCAAGTGAAAGGATGCATGAAATCAGGTTGAAATTTTTCCTGCAATCGGCATAATTCCGCGGCTTTCTTCGCGGGGATGCCTAGCTCGCGGAGGAGGAAGGCGGGGATGCCTAGCCTGCCGAAAGAACCTTTGCCGTAGCGGACGCGCTGACCCGAGCCCCCGATAGCGTCTGTTTCCGGCTGCCTTGGTCTTGCCAGGGCGAGCACTATTCAGTAAGATCCGCCGTCTTATTTTCAGGGCGGCCCCTGAGGCTATAGCGAATGAAGACTTTTACTGCAAAACCGGAAACTGTTAAGCGCGACTGGTACGTCGTCGACGCTGCAGGTCAGACCCTGGGTCGTCTGGCCACCGAAATTGCCAGCCGTCTGCGTGGCAAGCACAAGCCGGAATACACCCCTCACGTTGACACCGGCGACTACATCGTCGTGATCAATGCCGAGCAGGTACGTGTTACTGGTGCCAAGACCACCGACAAGATGTACTACTCGCACTCCGGTTTCCCGGGTGGCATCAAGGAAATCAACTTCGAGAAGCTGATTGCCAAGGCCCCCGAGCGCGTGATCGAGACCGCGGTCAAAGGCATGCTGCCGAAGAACCCGCTGGGCCGCGACATGTATCGCAAGCTGAAGGTGTACAAGGGTGCTGTTCACCCGCACACCGCTCAGCAGCCCCAAGAACTGAAGATTTAACGGGATAGTTCATTATGTCGGCGACTCAAAACTACGGCACTGGCCGTCGTAAGACTGCTACCGCTCGCGTCTTCCTGCGTCCGGGCACTGGCAAGATTTCCATCAACAATCGCACCCTGGATACCTTCTTCGGTCGCGAAACCGCTCGCATGGTCGTGCGTCAGCCGCTGGAGCTGACCCAGACCGTCGAGAAGTTCGACATCTACGTCACCGTCGTTGGCGGTGGTGTGAGCGGTCAAGCTGGTGCTATCCGTCACGGTATCACCCGCGCCCTGATCGAGTACGACGAGACCCTGCGCAGCCCGCTGCGCAAGGCCGGCTACGTCACTCGCGACGCCCGCGAAGTTGAGCGTAAGAAAGTCGGTCTGCGTAAAGCGCGTAAGCGTCCGCAGTACTCCAAGCGTTAATTCGACGCTTGCAAAAAACGCCCAGTTTCTTCGGAGCTGGGCGTTTTTTTATGCGCTGAAAGTTATGCCCTGCGACAGCTTGTCGCACGCCCGGATCCCCCGTCATTCAAGGCTTTCGGCCAATTTGTATCCGGCTATTACCTTGTCAGCAAAGGGGGTTTTCTTTACCATTTGGCGAATTTTTTGCGCGGCTCGATTTTTTACTTAGTAGAGGCCTGAACAACAGGCCACAAAAGCTGATGGGAGACGACTGAATGAGCAATGACGGCGTGAATGCAGGCCGGCGTCGCTTCCTCGTAGCGGCCACGTCCGTGGTCGGTGCGGCGGGAGCGGTGGGGGCTGCGGTCCCGTTCGTGGGGTCATGGCTGCCCAGTGCCAAGGCCAAGGCCGCGGGTGCACCGGTCAAGGTGAATATAAGCAAGGTCGAGGCCGGCCAGCAGATCATCGCCGAATGGCGCGGTCAGCCGGTGTTCATCGTGCGTCGTACCGAGGAGATCCTTGCGAATCTCCCGAAGATCCACGACCGCATGGCCGACCCGGAGTCCAAGGTTTCCGTGCAGCCGACCTACGTGGATCCGGTCAGCCGTTCGATCAAGCCGGAAATCCTCGTCCTGGTCGGTATCTGCACCCACCTGGGCTGCTCGCCGTCCTTCCGCCCGGAAGTCGCCCCGGCTGACCTGGGTGCCGAGTGGGTCGGTGGCTACTTCTGCCCCTGCCATGGTTCCCGCTACGACCTCGCCGGCCGTGTCTACAAGGCGCAACCCGCGCCGATCAACCTGCCGGTGCCGCCGTATTCGTACGAGACGGATGACGTCATCATCGTCGGTGTGGACCAGGAGAAGGCCTGATGAGCAAGTTCATGGAATGGGTCGATGCGCGCTTCCCCGCGACCAAGATGTGGGAAGACCATCTGAGCAAGTACTACGCCCCGAAGAACTTCAACTTCTTCTACTTCTTCGGTTCGCTGGCACTGCTGGTATTGGTCAACCAGATCCTCACCGGTATCTGGCTGACCATGAGTTTCACTCCCTCCGCCGAGGAAGCCTTCGCGTCCGTTGAATACATCATGCGCGACGTGGAGTACGGCTGGATCATCCGCTACCTGCACTCCACCGGTGCTTCGGCGTTCTTCATCGTCGTCTACCTGCACATGTTCCGCGGCCTGCTCTACGGTTCCTACCAGAAGCCGCGCGAGCTGGTGTGGATCTTCGGCATGCTGATCTACCTCGCCCTGATGGCCGAGGCCTTCATGGGCTACCTGCTGCCCTGGGGCCAGATGTCCTACTGGGGTGCCCAGGTGATCATCTCGCTGTTCGGTGCCATCCCGGTGGTGGGCGATGACCTCACCCAGTGGATCCGTGGTGACTACCTGATCTCCGGCATCACCCTGAACCGCTTCTTCGCCCTGCACGTGATCGCCCTGCCGATCGTCCTGCTCGGCCTGGTCGTGCTGCACATCCTGGCGCTGCACGAGGTGGGTTCGAACAACCCGGACGGCGTGGACATCAAGAAGAAGAAGGACGAGAACGGCATTCCGCTGGACGGCATCGCGTTCCATCCCTACTACTCCGTGAAAGACATCGTCGGCGTAGTGGTATTCCTCTTCGTGTTCTGCTTCGTGGTGTTCTTCTTCCCGGAAATGGGCGGTTACTTCCTCGAGAAGCCGAACTTCGAACAGGCCAACCCGTTCAAGACCCCTGAGCACATCGCGCCGGTGTGGTACTTCACCCCCTTCTACGCGATTCTCCGTGCGGTACCGGACAAGCTGCTCGGCGTAATCGCCATGGGCGCTGCCATCGCTGTACTGTTCGTGCTGCCGTGGCTGGACCGCAGCCCGGTGAAATCGATGCGCTACAAGGGCTGGCTGAGCAAGATCTGGCTGCTGGTGTTCTGCGTGTCCTTCGTCATCCTCGGCGTGCTGGGTGTTCTGGCGCCGACCCCGGGCCGTACGTTGCTGTCGCAGGTGTGCACCACCCTGTACTTCGCGTACTTCATCCTGATGCCGTTCTACACCAGGATGGAAAAAACCAAACCGGTTCCGGAAAGGGTGACGGGCTAATGAAAAAGCTATTTGCTGCATTTGTATTTGCTGCGCTGCCGGCTCTTTCCTTCGCGAGCGGTGGTGAAGTGCATCTGGACAAGGTCGACATCGATCTGACCGACAAGGCTGCCATGCAGGACGGCGCGCGTACCTTCGCGAACTACTGCATGGGCTGCCACAGTGCCAAGTTCCAGCGCTACGAGCGCGTGGCCAAGGATCTGGGCATTCCCGAAGAACTGATGCTGGAAAACCTGGTCCTCACTGGCGCCAAGATCGGCGACCACATGAAGATCGGCATGCAGCCCCAGGACGCCAAGGTCTGGTTCGGTGCGGCTCCGCCCGACCTGACCTTGGTGGCCCGCGTGCGCGGCACCGACTGGCTGTACAGCTACCTGCGCTCGTTCTACGAAGATCCTGCACGTCCGTGGGGCGTGAACAACAAGGTCTTCCCGAACGTCGGCATGCCGAACGTCCTGGTCAGCCTGCAAGGCCGTCAGGTCGTAGGTTGCAAGCAGGTTCAGGTGGTGGAAGACGGCAAGAAGCAGTTCGATCCGCTGACCGGCGCTCCGCTGACTCATGAAGCGTGCGACCAGCTCACCGTGGTGCCGAAGACCGGCAAGCTGACCGAAGCCGAGTTCGACGAGAAGGTCCAGAACCTGGTGACCTTCCTCGCTTACTCCGCCAACCCGGTCAAGCTGGAAAGCCAGCGCGTCGGTACCTACGTCCTGCTGTACCTGGCGTTCTTCTTCGTGTTCGCCTACCTGCTCAAGCGTGAGTACTGGAAGGACGTGCACTGATACACTGCTGCACCGTAGTACGAAGCGCGCGCCCTTAGTGGGCGCGCGCGTCTTTTTGCCCCTGAATAATCCCGAGTGAGGAGGGCGCAATGGCCGTCACCAACAGGCTGGCCTGTTATTCCGACCCTGCCGACCACTATTCCCATCGCGTACGCATCGTGCTCGCCGAGAAAGGTGTCGCTGCCGAAATCATCAATGTCGAGCCCGGACGCTGCCCGCCCAAGCTGGCCGAGGTCAATCCCTACGGCAGCGTGCCGACCCTGGTGGACCGTGATCTGGCGCTCTATGAGTCGACCGTGGTGATGGAGTATCTCGAAGAGCGCTACCCCCATCCGCCATTACTGCCGGTCTATCCGGTGGCTCGCGCCAACAGCCGCCTGCTCATTCACCGCGTGCAGCGCGACTGGTGTTCGCTGGTGGATCGTATCCTCGATCCTCGCAGCAAGGACGCCGACAAGGCCCTGGCGCGCAAGGAGCTGCGCGAGAGCCTGACCGGCGTATCGCCGTTGTTTGCGGACAAGCCCTACTTTCTGAGCGAAGATTTCAGTCTGGTGGACTGCTGCCTGTTGCCGATACTCTGGCGCCTTCCCCTGTTGGGCATCGAGCTGCCGCGGCCGGCCAAGCCCCTTCTGGACTATATGGAGCGGGCCTTCGTTCGGGATTCCTTCCGAGCCAGCCTGTCCGACGTCGAACGCGACATGCGCTGAGGAGACCAAGATGAACTCCAGTCGCCCCTACCTGGTTCGTGCTCTCTACGAGTGGATAGTCGACAACGACTGCACGCCCCACCTGTTGGTCAATGCCGAGCATGCGGGTGTGCAGGTGCCGACGGGCTATGCCAATGACGGCCAGATCGTGCTCAATGTATCGCCCAGCGCCGTGCGCCACCTGCACATGGACAACGAGGCCGTGAGCTTCGAAGGACGCTTCGGTGGTGTGGCTCACAGCCTCTACATCCCGTCGGCGGCGGTCATGGCCATCTATGCCCGGGAGAATGGCCAGGGCATGGTCTTCGATCTTGAGCCGCCATTGTCGGACGACGAGCCTGGCCCCGAGGGCGACGGCCCGTCCGGTGGCGAGCCGCCGAGTTCGGGAGGCGACCCCTCGCGTCCCAGCGGCAGGCCCAGCCTGAAGGTGGTCAAGTAACAAAAAAGGCGATCCAGTGGATCGCCTTTTTTGTGCCTGTCGGATCGGTCAGTTGGTGTACTCGAAGAGCCGCACGATCCTCTGCACGCCCGAGACGTTCTGGACGATGCTGGTGGCCAGGGCGGCCTCCTGGCGGGTGATCAGGCCCAGCAGGTAGACGATGCCGTTCTCGGTTACCACCTTGATCTGCGAGCTGGGAACCTTTTCGTCGGCCAGCAGCTGGGTGGTGATCTTGGTGGTGATGGTGCTGTCGTTCAGTCGCGCCAGGGTGGAGGAGGGCGGCAGAACCTGCAATTCGTTGTGTACGCGGCGTACGCCCTGGGCGGACTGGGCGGCCTTGCCGGCGAGTTCCTTGAGGTCGGTGCGCGGCGTCTGGCCGGCGAGCAGGACCACGCCGTTATAGCTGGCGACCACGACGTGCGAGTTGGTTTTCAGGTCAGGGCTGGCGCCTTCGACCTTGGCGCGCACCTTGGATGGCAGGGACTGGTCGTCGATGGTCTTGCCGACGGTGCGGCCACCGCACCCGGACAGTGCGAGGCAGAGGGCCAGGCCGGCGAGGATCAGAGGGGAACGGATCATTCTTCACTCCCAAACAGTTGGCGGTCGATCAGGTCGCAGAGGCAATGGATGGTCAGCAGGTGCACTTCCTGGATGCGCGCCGTGACCTTGGACGGAACACGGATCTCCACGTCCTCGGGCAGCAGCAGCGAGGCCATGCCGCCGCCGTCGCGGCCGGTCAGGGCCACCACCACCATTTCGCGGTCGTGGGCGGCCTGGATGGCCTGGATCACGTTGGCCGAGTTGCCGCTGGTGGAAATCGCCAGGAGCACGTCGCCCGGCTGGCCGAGCGCGCGGATCTGCTTGGAAAAGACTTCGTTGTAGCTGTAGTCGTTGGCAATGGAGGTGATGGTCGAGCTGTCGGTGGTCAGCGCCACGGCGGGCAGGCTCGGGCGCTCGCGCTCGAAGCGGTTGAGCAGCTCCGAGGAGAAGTGCTGGGCGTCGCCGGCCGAGCCGCCGTTGCCGCAGGACAGGATCTTGCCCTCATTGAGCAGCGCGTGGACCATCACCATGCTGCCGTGCTCGATGTGCGGGGCCAGCAGTTCCATGGCCTGCAGCTTGGTGTCGATGCTGGCCTGGAAGAGTTGGCGGATACGGGGTTGCATGTCCATCGGGTAAGACCTTCAGTGGGGCGACCGATCAGGTGTCGAAGGCGTTCTTCAGCCAGGTCAGTCGCGGGGGCGAATCGCCGTCCATTGCTTCGACGGCAATCACATCAAATCGACAAGGGTATCTTGCCCAGCGGGATTCCTGCTGGAGGAACTGCTGGGCGGCGTAAGCCAGTTTTTCGCGCTTGCGGGCATCGACGCTCTCGAGGGCGCCGCCCCAACCGGCATGACGCCGATAGCGGACTTCGGCGAATACTACTGTATCGCCGTCGAGCATGACCAGATCGAGCTCGCCGCGCCGGCACAGCCAGTTCTGCGACAGCAGGCGCAGTCCATTTGCTTCGAGATGAGCGCGGGCAAGGGCTTCCGCCGCCTGCCCGCGGCTGCGGGCGTCACTCAAGAGTCGCTGTCTTTCAGTCGCTGTACCTGGCCATCGCGGAACTCGGCCCAGGGCAGCTGGCGCTCGATGCGGCGGGCGGGATTGAGGCTGAGGCGGCCGGACAGACCGTCCACCTGGGTGTCCGGTAGGGCCTTCAGCTGCGCCAGGCGCGGTGCCAGGCGGTAGGCGTCGGCGCCCATGGCGTAGAGCCGGCCCAGGCTGCCGCCGGCCTGCGGCCATTGGCTGCCCACCTGCTGGCGCAGCGGATCGTCGCCATTCAGCAGCCAGGGGGTCTCGCAGAAGCGGATGCCGTTCAGGTCCTGGTACTGGGTCTGGTCGTTGCCTGCGGCATAGAGGTGCGAAGTGGAGTAGACCGGCACGTCGCCCGCGTACTGGAAGGCCAGGGTCGGCTTGATCTGCTGGGCCTGCTGCGGCGTTGCCGCAAGGAAGATGAAGTCGACGTCCTGGCGGCGTGCTGGCTGTGCGGCCACCGGCACGCCCAGGGTGCCTTGCAGGCGCTTGGCGCGGGCTTCGCTCTGGCGCAGCTGGAACAGGTCGGCGATCTGCTGGGCCAGGGCTACCGGCTGGTCGACGTGTTCGGCGGCGATCAGGCGGCCGCCAGCGGCCTGCCAGCTCTGCTGGAAGGCGCTCAGCACGCGGTCACCCCATTCGCCGCGAGGGACCAGGGCAACGGCGCTGCGCATGCCGTCGGCCCAGGCGCGCCGAGCGACCTCGCGGGCTTCGTCCTCGGCGGCGAGGCCGAACTGGAAGAGCTGCGCCGGGGCTTCCTGGCCGGCGTCGCTGTAATTCAGGGCCAGGGTGGTGATGGGCAGCTGCTCGCGGGTGCTGAGCTGCTTCACCAGCGGCTTCTCCAGCGGGCCGACCACCAGTTGCACGCCGTCGGCCTGGGCCTGGCGGTAGAACTCGTCGATGGAGGTCAGTTTCGAGCTGTCGTAGAGGGCAATGGCCGGTTGTGGCTGGCCGGATTGCTTGGCCTGGTAGTGGGCGGCCAGGAAGCCGTCGCGCAGGGCGCGGGACACCGAAGCGAGCTGGCCTTCCTGGGGCAGCAGCAGGGCGATCTTGGTCAGCGGCTGGCCGGCGATCTCCTTCAGCTTGGTCAGGGGCTCCGGCAGCTGCTTGGCCGCGGGGTGGTCGGGATTCCGGGCGCGCCAGTCGTCGATGGCGGCCTGCTGTTGTTCCAGGGTGGAGGAGGTCTTGGTCAGGCGGGCCAGCTCGAGCCAGCCGGCCAGGTCGTTGTCGCCACCGCCTTGCAGTTGCTCCAGCGGCAGGCTGGAGACCAGGCCCCAGATGGCTTCGTGGTTGGCGTTGGCCGCGTTTCCGCTCAGCAGCGGGGCGATGAACACGCGCTCGCGGGCAGCGGCGAGGTTCTGGCCGTCGGCCTCCAGGGCGCGAGCGCGGACCAGCTGGGTGCGTACCTGCTGCTCCACCGGCAGTTCGGCCAGGCGCTCCAGGCTCGGATGGCTCAGGGCCTTGAGGGCGCTCTTGGGCTGGTTGCGGGCCATGGCCAGCTCGGCGGCCAGGGTGCTGGCGAATATCTGCTGGGCGGGCTTCAGGCCTTCCAGCGGGATCTGCTCCAGGATGCGTGCCGAGCGGCCAATGTCCTGCTGCTGGTAGGCGAGGTCGGCGGCGGACAGGCGCAGCAGGACCGCTTCCTCCGGCTCGGCTTCGCTGGCCTGCTGCAGCAACTGCTCGATGCTGGCCTCAGGGGTGCGGGGCAGTTCGCCGAGGCTGGACGAGGGCGAGCTGGCGCAGGCAACCAGCAGGCCGGCGAGGCAGAGGGCGGAGAGCGGACGCAGGCAAGCGATCATTTATCGGTCCCGATACTCGTTGAAAGAAAGACGCGATTGTACCCAAGGCCCGGGTGGGGCGCGATGTCGGTCCTGTGAATAGGGATACAATGCGCGCTTTCAGTCCTTTCCGAGGTGCCCAGTGACCCTTTCTTCCGCCTCCGGCAGCGCTCCCGGCACCCTCTACGTGGTGGCGACGCCCATCGGCAACCTGGACGACATCAGCGCCAGGGCCCTGCGGGTGCTGCGCGAGGTGGCGCTGATCGCCGCCGAAGACACCCGGCACTCGATCCGCCTGCTGCAGCACTTCGGCATCGAGACGCCGCTGGCGGCCTGTCACGAGCACAACGAGCGCGACCAGGGCGGGCGCTTCCTGGCGCGCTTGCAGGCGGGCGACGATGTGGCGCTGATTTCCGACGCCGGCACACCGCTGATTTCCGATCCGGGTTTCCATCTCGTGCGCCAGGCGCGCGCGGCCGGGGTTTCCGTGGTTCCGGTTCCCGGCGCCTGTGCGCTGGTCGCGGCGCTGTCGGCCGCCGGCCTGCCGTCGGATCGCTTCATATTCGAGGGTTTCCTGCCGGCCAAGGCCAATGCTCGCCGTGGCCGTCTGGAGCAGATAAAGGAAGAGCCGCGCACCTTGATCTTCTACGAAGCGCCGCACCGTCTGCTGGAATCCCTGGAGGATATGCGCGAGGTGTTCGGCGGCGATCGCCTTGCGGTGCTGGCCCGAGAATTGACCAAGACCTTCGAGACCTTGAAGGGCGCGCCGTTGGGCGAGTTGTGCGGCTGGGTCGCCGCGGACTCCAATCAGCAGCGAGGCGAATGCGTCGTGCTGGTGGGTGGCTGGCAGGCCCCGGAAGGCGAGGGCGCCCTGAGCGCGGAGGCGCTGCGGGTGCTCGACCTGCTGCTGGGGGAGTTGCCCCTCAAACGTGCCGCTGCCCTGGCGGCGGAGATCACTGGCGTACGCAAGAATCTGCTCTACCAGGCGGCTCTGGAGCGGCAGGGCGATTCCTGAGCTTGTTCTTCCGGCCGCCTGCCGTTAACCTTGGCGGCAGAGAGTCGATCGGACAGTCGCTGTCTCATTTCGTTCGTCGATTATGAGAGGGAGGAAAGTCCGGGCTCCATAGGGCGGAGTGCCAGGTAACGCCTGGGAGGCGCAAGCCTACGGAAAGTGCCACAGAAAATAACCGCCTAAGCGCGTAAGCGCCGGTAAGGGTGAAAAGGTGCGGTAAGAGCGCACCGCACGACTGGTAACAGTTCGTGGCTAGGCAAACCCCACTCGGAGCAAGACCAAATAGGAATCCATGGCGCGGCCCGCGTCGGATTCGGGTAGGTTGCTAAAGGCTGTCAGTGATGGCAGCCGTAGATGAATGACTGTCCTCGACAGAACCCGGCTTACAGATCGACTCTCTACTTCTTTCCCTCCGCTTTAGCTGCGCAGCGTTCTCTTCCCTGCCGTCGAAATACCGAAAAGATCTTACTCTTAACAATTCACTTTAAGTTTGAAGTTCAGTTCGCTGTAAGTACTGGATTTTGCTCTGCCTTTGTCCCTGCGAAACCTTCCAAAACCCCGCCAATCCCTCGCTAAATTGCCGTCCTGTAAGGAATTTTCCCCTTTTTCCTGCCTTGACGGTGGGGCTGGCGCATTTCTATAGTGTGCGGAAGTGGAGCGAAGTGGGTAGAAGTGGGACTTACTGGCAAGGAAAGCCAATCAAAGGGGGAGCGCAGCCGTGTTTCGCGGAGCCAACGCCATCAGTCTCGACGCAAAGGGGCGACTCGCGATGCCAAGCCGGTATCGTGATGAGCTCATGACGCGTTGCGCTGGGCAGCTCATCGTGACCATCGACGCTGTCGACGCCTGTTTGACTGTCTATCCCCTGCCTGAATGGGAGCTCATCGAAGCCAAGCTGCGAGAGTTGCCTTCCCTGCGCGAGGAAACTCGTCGCCTGCAACGTCTGCTGATCGGCAATGCCGTGGACCTGGAGCTTGATAGCGCAGGTCGTTTTCTCGTTCCGCCGCGCCTGCGTGAGCACGCCGGGCTGGACAAGCGGGCAATGCTGGTTGGCCAACTGAACAAATTTCAACTGTGGGATGAGGATGCCTGGAACGCGATTTCCGAGGCTGATCTCATGGCAATCAAACAACCCGGCGGCCTGCCGGACGAACTACGTGACCTAATCCTGTGAGCGCGACCAGCAGCTTCCGTCATATCACCGTACTGCTCGAAGAGGCTGTGGAAGGACTCGCCCTGCGCGCGGACGGCTGCTACCTGGATGGCACGTTCGGGCGAGGGGGGCATAGCCGCCTCATCCTCGAGCGGCTTGGGCCCGGAGGTCGCTTGCTGGGGTTCGACAAGGACCCGCAAGCGATTGCGACGGGGCAAGCTCTGGCGGCCGAAGATGGCCGCTTTGTCATTGTGCAGCGCAGCTTTGCCGAACTCGGCGATGAGGTGCGCGTACAAGGCCTGGACGGCAAGGTGGACGGCGTTCTGCTCGACCTTGGCGTGTCCTCGCCGCAACTGGATGATCCGGAGCGCGGCTTCAGTTTCCTCAACGACGGCCCGCTGGACATGCGCATGAATCCCGATCGTGGCCAGAGCGCCGCGCAGTGGATCGCCAGCGCCAGCGAGGAGGAGATCGCCCGGGTCTTCAAGGATTACGGCGAAGAGCGATTCGCCAAGCGCATGGCCCGTGCCGTGGTGCAGCGCCGTGCCGAGAAGCCTTTCGAGCGTACTGCGGACCTGGCGGCCGTGCTGACTGCCGCCAACCCGGCCTGGGAGAAGGGCAAGAACCCCGCGACCCGCGCCTTCCAGGGCATCCGCATCCACGTCAATAACGAGCTGGGAGACCTGGAGCAGGGGCTGGATGCCGCGCTCGAGGCCCTGGCGGTCGGTGGCCGCCTGGTGGTGATCAGCTTCCATTCCCTGGAAGACCGCATCGTCAAGCAGTTCATGCGCAAGCACGCCAAGGGCGAGGCCGACAAGCTGCCTCGCGACCTGCCGGTGCGCCACGCAGTCTTCGAGCCGCGCCTGAAGCTGCTGGGCAAGCCGCAATACGCTTCCGAGGAAGAGCTCAAGGCCAACCCGCGCTCGCGCAGCGCGGTCATGCGCGTGGCGGAGAAGCTACGATGAGCCGCCCCTACGCCAAGCCCCTGCCCGGCGGCAGCCTGTTGATGCTGCTGCTGTTCCTTGGCGTATTGCTTTCCGCTATCGCGGTGTCCTACAGCGCCCACTGGAATCGCCAGTTGCTCAACCAGCTCTATACCGAGCTGAGCGTGCGCGACAAGGCGCAGGCCGAGTGGGGGCGGCTGATCCTCGAGCAGAGCACCTGGACCGCCCATAACCGCATCGAGTCCCTGGCCAGCGAGCAGCTGAAGTTGCGCATCCCTGATCCGGCCGAAGTACGGATGGTGGCGCCATGATGAAGCTCGAAGGCGCGCTCTATCCCTGGCGCTTCCGGGTTGTGCTGGGCCTGCTCGCCATCATGGTCGGCGCCATTTCCTGGCGCATCGTCGACCTGCATGTGATCGACCATGACTTCCTCAAGGCCCATGGCGATGCGCGCAGTGTGCGGCACATCCCGATTCCCGCCCACCGCGGTCTGATCACCGACCGCAATGGCGAGCCCCTGGCCGTCAGTACCCCGGTCACCACCCTCTGGGCCAACCCCAAGGACCTGATGGGCCTGCGCGATCAGTGGCCGCGGATCGCCGAGGTGCTGGGCCTGGACCCGAAGGCGTTCGCTCAGCGCATCGAACTGAACGCCAACCGCGAGTTCATGTACCTGGAGCGTGGCCTCACCCCAGAACAGGGCCAGGCTATCCTCGCCCACAAGCTGCCCGGCGTTTACGGCATCGAAGAGTTCCGCCGCTTCTACCCGGCCGGCGAAGTGACCGCCCATGTGGTGGGCTTCACCGACGTGGATGACCGTGGCCGCGAAGGCGTCGAGCTGTCCTTCGACGAGTGGCTGGCCGGCGTGCCCGGCAAGCGCCAGGTGCTGAAGGACCGTCGTGGCCGCCTGATCAAGGATGTGCAGGTGGCGCGCAATGCCAAGCCGGGCAAGACCCTGGCCCTGTCCGTCGACCTGCGCCTGCAGTACCTGGCCCACCGCGAGCTGCGCAACGCGCTGGTGGAGAACGGCGCCAAGGCCGGCAGCCTGGTGATCATGGACGTGAAGACCGGCGAAGTGCTGGCCATGGCCAACCAGCCCACCTACAACCCGAACAACCGCCGCAACCTGCAGCCGGCGGCAATGCGTAACCGCGCCATGATCGACGTGTTCGAGCCCGGCTCCACGGTCAAACCGTTTTCCATGAGTGCCGCCCTGGAAAGCGGGCGCTGGAAGCCCACCGATACCGTCGACGTCTATCCCGGTACCCTGCAGATCGGCCGCTATACCATTCGCGACGTTTCGCGCGCCACTGGCGCGCTCGACCTTACCGGCATCCTGATCAAGTCCAGCAACGTCGGTATCAGCAAGATTGCTTTCGACATCGGCGCCGAGTCCATCTACCGCGTCATGCAGCAGGTGGGGCTGGGCCAGGACACCGGCCTCGGCTTCCCCGGCGAGCGCGTCGGCAATCTGCCCAACCACCGCAAGTGGCCCAAGGCCGAGACCGCGACCCTGGCCTACGGCTATGGCCTGTCGGTGACCGCCATCCAGCTGGCCCACGCCTATTCGGTGATCGCCAACAACGGCAAGAGCGTGCCGCTGTCGCTGACCCGTACCGACAACCAGGTCGAAGGCGTGCAAGTGATCGACGAGCAGGTCGCCAAGACCCTCCAGGGCATGCTCCAGCAAGTGGTCGAAGCGCCGGGCGGCGTATTCCGCGCCCAGGTCCCCGGCTACCACGTGTCCGGCAAGAGTGGCACCGCGCGTAAAGCCAGCGTAGGTAGCAAGGGCTACACCCAGAACGCCTACCGCTCGCTGTTCGCCGGTTTCGCTCCTTCCACCAGCCCGCGCATCGCCATGGTGGTGGTGATCGACGAACCCAGCAAGGCGGGCTATTTCGGCGGCCTGGTCTCGGCCCCGGTATTCGGCAAGGTCATGGCCGGCGCGCTGCGTCTG
Organism: Pseudomonas sp. BN417; assembly: GCF_029871205.1. Lineage (GTDB taxonomy): Bacteria > Pseudomonadota > Gammaproteobacteria > Pseudomonadales > Pseudomonadaceae > Metapseudomonas. The sequence continues at coordinate 57,728 of NZ_SSOJ01000142.1, forward strand.
ATGAACATCGCGCCCGACAACCTGCCCACCGAGGAACAACAGACCGCGAATGCGGCCACCGGCAAAGGAGGGCGAATCTGATGCCCATGCCATTGAACCAGTTACTGCTCCAGGCGCAGAGCGCCACCCTGATTCGTGAACTGACCCTGGACAGCCGCAAGGTACGTCCGGGCGACCTGTTTCTGGCCGTCCCCGGTGCCCAGCAGGATGGTCGCGCCCATATTGCCGATGCCGTGGCCCGTGGCGCGGTAGCCGTGGCCTATGAGGCGGCCGGCGCCGAGCATTACCAGGCCGGCAGCGCCGAACTCATCCCGATCAAGGGCCTGGCCGGCCAGCTGTCGGCCATCGCCGGGCGCTTCTATGGCGAGCCGAGCCGTGCCCTGCGTCTGGTGGGGGTCACCGGCACCAACGGCAAGACCAGTGTCAGCCAGCTGCTGGCCCAGGCCCTCGACCAGTTGGGCGAGCGCTGCGGGATAGTCGGCACCCTGGGTACCGGTTTCTACGGCGAGCTGGAAAGCGGCCGCCATACCACTCCCGATCCGCTGGCCGTGCAGGCCACCCTGGCCGGCCTGAAGCAGGCCGGCGCGCGCGCGGTCGCCATGGAAGTCTCCTCCCATGGGCTGGAGCAGGGCCGTGTCGCCGCGCTGGATTTCGATGTGGCGGTGTTCACCAACCTGTCCCGTGACCATCTGGATTACCACGGCTCCATGGAAGCCTACGCCGAGGCCAAGGCACGCCTGTTCGCCTGGCCCGAGTTGCGTGCCCGGGTGATCAACCTCGACGACCAGTTCGGCCGCCAGTTGGCTGCCGAGTCGCGCGAGTCGCGCCTGTTCAGCTACAGCCTGGAAGACGCCAGCGCCTTCCTTTATTGCCGTGAAGCCCGCTTCGACGACCACGGCGTGCGCGCCCAACTGGTCACCCCGCAAGGCGAGGGCCTGCTGCGCAGCCCGCTGCTGGGGCGCTTCAACCTGAGCAACCTGCTGGCCGTGGTCGGCGCGTTGCTGGCCATGGACTACCCGTTGGACGAAGTGCTGCATGTCCTGCCGTCGCTGCAGGGGCCGGTGGGCCGCATGCAGCGCCTGGGCGGTGACGACAAGCCGCTGGTGGTGGTGGATTACGCCCACACGCCGGATGCCCTGGAGAAAGTCCTGCAGGCCCTGCGTCCCCACGTGCGTGGCCGTCTGCTCTGCCTGTTCGGCTGCGGTGGCGATCGCGATCGCGGCAAGCGTCCGCTGATGGCGGCCGTGGCGGAACGCCTGGCCGACCAGGTGCTGGTGACCGACGACAACCCGCGCAGCGAAGAGCCTGCACAGATTTTCACCGACATCCGCCCCGGCTTCGTCGACGCGCAGCAGGTCGAGTTCGTCGCCGGCCGTGGCCAGGCCATCGCCCAGCTGATCCGCAGCGCCGGCACGGACGACGTGGTGCTGCTGGCCGGAAAGGGCCATGAGGACTACCAGGAGATCGCCGGCGTGCGCCAGCCCTTCTCCGACCTCGAGGAAGCCGCCAAGGCCCTGGATGCCTGGGAGGTCCCCCATGCTTAAACCCTTCCGCCTGTCGGAACTGCTGGGTCCGCTGCAGGCCGAGCTGCTGGGTGCCGACGTCGCCTTCACCGGGGTCTCCAGCGACAGCCGCAAGATAGAGCCGGGGCAGCTGTTCGTTGCCCTGGTCGGTCCGCGCTTCGATGGCCATGCCTACCTCGCCGAGGTCGCCGCCAAGGGCGCGGTGGCCGCCCTGGTCCAGCGCGAAGTGCCGGGTGCGCCGCTGCCACAGCTGCTGGTGGCCGATACCCGTGATGGCCTGGGGCGCCTGGGCGCATACAACCGTGACGGTTTCACCGGCCGCGTGGCGGCGGTCACCGGTTCCAGCGGCAAGACCACGGTCAAGGAGATGCTCGCCAGCATCCTCCGTACCCAGGGCTCCGTGCTGGCCACCCGTGGCAACCTGAACAACGACCTCGGCGTACCCCTGACCCTGCTGGAGCTGGGCGCCGGGCACGACAGTGCGGTCATCGAGCTGGGTGCGTCCGGTGTCGGCGAGATCCTCTACACTGTCGGCCTTACCCGGCCCCAGGTCGCCATCATCAACAATGCCGGCACCGCCCACGTCGGCGAGTTCGGTGGTCCGGAAAAGATCGTCGAAGCCAAGGGCGAGATTCTCGAAGGGCTGCCCGCCGATGGCGTGGCGGTGCTCAATCGTGACGACCGCGCCTTCGCCACCTGGCAAGCGCGTGCCGCCGGGCGCAAGGTGCTGAGCTTCGCCCTGAACGACGCCAGCGCCGACCTGCGCGCCGAGAACCTGGCCCGCGATGCCCGCGGTTGCATGGCCTTCCGCCTCGAGGGCGTGGCCGGTGCGGCGGACATCCAGCTCAATCTGTTGGGGGCGCACAACGTCGCCAATGCCCTGGCCGCCGTCGCCGCGGCGCATGCCCTGGGCGTGCCGCTGGTCGGGATCAAGGCCGGCCTGGAAAACCTGCAGCCCGTCGCAGGCCGCGCCGTAGCGCAGCTCGCGCCCAGCGGCATGCGCGTGATCGACGACAGCTACAACGCCAACCCCGCGTCCATGCTCGCGGCCGTTGATATACTCGCCGGCTTTTCCGGCCGCACCGTCCTGGTGCTCGGGGATATGGGCGAGCTGGGCGAATGGGCCGAGCAGGGCCACCGCGACGTGGGCGACTACGCCCGCGGCAAGGTCAGCGCACTGTACGCCGTCGGTCCGCTGATGGCCCACGCAGTCGCTGCGTTCGGTGCCCAGGGCCGCCACTTCGCCGACCAGGCCAGCCTGATCCAGGCGCTGGTCAGCGAGCAGGACACAAACACCACAATTCTGATCAAAGGTTCCCGTAGCGCGGCGATGGACAAAATCGTCGCGGCACTCTGCGGGACGGGGGAGGCTCACTAATCATGCTGCTGCTGCTCGCTGAGTACCTGCAACAGTTCTATAAAGGGTTCGGCGTATTCCAGTACCTGACCCTGCGCGGGATTCTCGGCGTCCTGACAGCCCTGTCGCTGTCCCTCTGGCTCGGTCCCTGGATGATCCGCACCCTGCAGATCCGCCAGATCGGCCAGGCCGTGCGTAATGACGGCCCGCAATCGCACCTGTCGAAGTCCGGCACGCCGACCATGGGCGGCGCGCTGATCCTGACCGCCATCGCCATCAGCACCCTGCTCTGGGCCGACCTGTCCAACCGCTACGTCTGGGTGGTGCTCGCCGTGACCCTGGCGTTCGGCGCCATCGGCTGGGTGGATGACTACCGCAAGGTGATCGAGAAGAATTCCCGCGGCCTGCCGAGCCGCTGGAAGTATTTCTGGCAGTCGGTGTTCGGCATCGCTGCCGCGGTCTTCCTCTATATCACCGCCAGTACCCCGGCCGAGACCACCCTGATCCTGCCGCTGGTGAAGAACATCGAGATCCCGCTGGGCATCGGCTTCGTGGTGCTGACCTACTTCGTGATCGTCGGCTCCAGCAACGCGGTCAACCTGACCGACGGCCTCGACGGCCTGGCCATCATGCCCACCGTGATGGTCGGCGGCGCGCTGGGGATCTTCTGCTACCTGTCGGGCAACATCAAATTCGCCGACTACCTGCTGATCCCCTACGTTCCGGGCGCGGGCGAACTGATCGTGTTCTGCGCCGCCCTGGTCGGTGCCGGTCTCGGCTTCCTCTGGTTCAACACCTATCCGGCCCAGGTCTTCATGGGTGATGTCGGCGCGCTGGCGCTGGGTGCCGCCCTCGGCACCATCGCCGTGATCGTCCGCCAGGAAGTGGTGCTCTTCATCATGGGTGGCGTGTTCGTCATGGAAACCCTGTCGGTGATGATCCAGGTCGCCTCCTTCAAACTGACCGGTCGTCGTGTGTTCCGCATGGCCCCTATCCACCACCATTTCGAACTGAAAGGCTGGCCCGAGCCCCGCGTGATCGTACGTTTCTGGATCATCACCGTAATCCTGGTGCTGGTCGGTCTGGCCACCCTGAAACTGAGGTAAACAAGAGTGACGCTGATCGCTTCCGACCAGTTCCGCATCGTTGTCGGCCTCGGCAAGAGCGGCATGTCCCTGGTGCGCTTCCTGGCGCGCCAGGGCGTGTCGTTTGCCGTGGCGGATACCCGTGCGAACCCGCCGGAGCTGGCGACGCTTAAGAGCCAGTTCCCACACGTGGAAGTGCGCTGCGGTGAGCTCGATGCGGATTTCCTCAGCCGCGCCAGCGAGCTCTACGTGAGCCCGGGCCTTGCCCTGGCCACGCCGGCGTTGCAGGAAGCCGCGCGGCGCGGGACCAAGCTCTCCGGCGATATCGAGCTGTTCAGCCGTCATGCCAAGGCGCCGATAGTCGCCATCACCGGCTCCAACGCCAAGAGCACCGTCACCACCCTGGTGGGCGACATGGCCATGGCCGCCGGCAAGCGGGTCGCCGTGGGCGGCAACCTGGGCACCCCGGCGCTGGACCTGCTGGATGACGCGGTCGAGCTCTACGTGCTGGAGCTGTCGAGCTTCCAGCTGGAGACCACCGAGCGGCTGAACGCCGAGGTGGCCACCGTCCTCAATGTCAGCGAAGACCATATGGATCGCTACGCCGACATGCAGGCCTACCATCTGGCCAAGCACCGCATCTTCCGTGGGGCGCGCCAGGTCGTGATCAACCGCGGCGACGCGCTGTCGCGCCCGCTGGTGGCCGACCAGCTACCTTGCTGGTCCTTCGGCCTGAACAAGCCCGACTTCAAGTCCTTCGGCCTGATCGAGGAAGGCGGCGAGAAGTACCTCGCCTACCAGTTCGACAAGCTGATGCCGGTGCGCGAACTGAAGATCCGTGGCGCCCACAACCAGTCCAACGCCCTGGCCGCGCTGGCCCTCGGCCATGCGGTGGGGTTGCCGTTGGAACCCATGCTGGAAACCCTGAGGACCTTCGCCGGCCTGGCCCACCGTTGCCAGTGGCTGCGCGATCTGCGCGGGGTGTCCTACTACGACGACTCCAAGGCCACCAATGTCGGCGCGGCCCTGGCGGCCATCGAAGGCCTGGGGGCCGATATCGACGGCAAGCTGGTGCTGGTCGCCGGCGGGGATGGCAAGGGTGCGGACTTTTCCGGCCTGAAGGCCCCGGTCGCACGCTACTGCCGCGCCGTGGTGCTGCTGGGACGCGATGCCGAGATGATCGCCCAGGCCCTTGGCGATGCCGTGCCGCAGGTCCGGGTCAAGACCCTGGATGAAGCGGTGCAGCGATGCGCCGAGCTGGCCGAGAGCGGCGACGCCGTGCTCCTGTCGCCGGCCTGCGCCAGCCTGGACATGTTCAAGAACTTCGAAGAACGCGGGCGGCTGTTCGCCCTGGCCGTGGAGGGGCTCGCATGATTCTGGCCCACCTGCTCGCCGCCCCTTCGCCGCTGCGCAGCCGCCGCGGCATCGACATCGACTTCCCGCTACTGGCCGGTTGCCTGACGCTGCTCGGCCTGGGGCTGGTGATGATCACCTCGGCCTCGTCGGAAGTTGCCGCAGCGGCGTCCGGCAATCCGCTGTACCACATGATCCGCCACCTGGTTTACCTGGCCATCGGGCTGAGCGCCGGCGTGCTCACCCTGCAAGTGCCCATGGCCTTCTGGCAACACCATGGCCCGCGGCTGATGCTGGTGGCCTTCGTCCTGCTGATCCTGGTCCTGCTGCCGGGTATCGGCCGCGAAGTCAACGGCGCCAAGCGCTGGATCGGCTTCGGCCTGTTCAACCTGCAGCCCTCCGAGCTGGCCAAGCTGTTCACCGTCATATTCATCGCCGGCTACCTGGTTCGCCGCCAGGACGAGGTGCGCGAGAAGCTCATGGGCTTCATCAAGCCGATGCTGGTGCTGGGCCCCATCGCCGTGCTGCTGCTGGCCGAGCCGGACTTCGGCGCCACCGTGGTGCTGGTGGGCTCCTGCATCGCCATGCTGTTCCTCGGCGGGATCAACCTGCTGCGCTTCATTCCCCTGGCCGGTGCGGTACTGGCCGCCGGCGTGGCGGTGATGACCAGCCAGAGCTACCGGATGCAGCGCCTGACCAACTTCATCGATCCCTGGGCCGACCAATACGGCGCCGGTTACCAGCTGAGCCAGGCGCTGATCGCCTTCGGCCGCGGTGAATGGTTCGGCGTGGGACTGGGTAACAGCATCCAGAAGCAGTTCTACCTGCCCGAAGCCCATACCGACTTCGTCTTTGCGGTGCTGGCCGAGGAACTGGGCATGATCGGCGCCCTGGCCACGGTCGCCCTGTTCGTCTTCGTCAGCGTGCGCGCGCTCTATATCGGCCTCTGGGCCGAGAAGGCGCGGCAGTACTTCTCCGCCTACGTCGCCTACGGCCTGGCCTTCCTCTGGATCGGCCAGGTGCTGATCAACATCGGCGTGAACGTCGGCCTGCTGCCGACCAAGGGCCTGACCCTGCCATTCCTCAGCTACGGCGGCAGCTCTCTGGTGATCTGCTGCGTCAGCCTCGCGCTGCTCCTGCGCATCGAGTGGGAGCGGCGCACTCAGCTGGGCAACGAGGAAGTGGAGTTCGTCGAAAGCGATTTCTTCGACGAGGAGGTGCGCCCATGAGCGGCAACGTGCTGATCATGGCCGGCGGCACCGGCGGCCACGTGTTCCCGGCCCTGGCCTGCGCCCGTGAGTTCCAGTCACGTGGCTTCAAGGTGCACTGGTTGGGGACGCCCAAGGGCATCGAGAACGAACTCGTGCCCCAGGCCGGCCTGCCGCTGCACCTGATCCAGGTCAGCGGCCTGCGCGGCAAAGGCCTGAAGTCTCTGCTCAAGGCGCCTTTCGAACTGCTCAAGTCGTTGTTCCAGGCGCGCCGCATCGTGCGTGAGCTGCAGCCGGTCTGCGTGCTCGGCATGGGCGGCTATCTCACCGGTCCCGGGGGCCTGGCCGCGCGCTTGTCCGGTGTGCCGCTGATCATTCATGAGCAGAACGCCGTGGCCGGAACCGCAAACCGCAGCCTGGTGCCGTTCGCCAGCCGCGTCTGCGAGGCCTTCCCCGATACCTTCGGCAAAAGCGACAAACGGCGTACCACCGGCAATCCGGTGCGCGAGGAACTGTTCCTCGAGACCCCGCGCGATGCCCTGGACGGCCGCAAGCCGCGCCTGCTGGTGCTGGGTGGCAGCCTGGGCGCCGAGCCCCTGAACAAGCTGCTGCCGGAAGCCCTGGCCCGGGTGCCCGTGGACCTGCGTCCGGAGGTATTCCACCAGGCCGGCCGCAAGCATGACGAAATCACCGCGGAGCGTTATCGCGAAGCCGCGGTCGAAGCCCAGGTCGCGCCTTTCATCAAGGACATGGCCCGCGCCTACGCCTGGGCCGACCTGGTCATCTGCCGCGCAGGCGCCCTGACCGTGAGCGAGCTGGCCGCCGCCGGGCTGCCGTCATTCCTGGTGCCGCTTCCCCACGCCATCGACGACCACCAGTCGCGCAATGCCGATTATCTGGCGAAGGAGGGCGCGGCTGTCCTTCTTCCGCAACATTCCACTGACGCGGCCGGGTTGGCCGCTCAGCTGACCGAGGTACTGATGCAGCCCGAAAAACTCAAGGCCATGGGCGCCACCGCCCGCCGTCTGGCCAAGCCCGCCGCCACCCGTACCGTGGTCGATATCTGCCTGGAGGTGGCCCGTGGTTGAGAGCCAGAAAGCCATGCCCCATCCCGAGATGCGCCGTATCCGTCGCATCCACTTCGTCGGCATCGGCGGCGTGGGCATGTGCGGGATCGCCGAGGTGCTGCTGAACCTGGGTTACCAGGTCTCCGGTTCCGACCTCAAGGCCTCGGCCGTGACCGCACGCCTGGAAAGCTTCGGTGCACAGATATTCATCGGCCACCGCGCCGAGAACGCCGAGCACGCGGACGTGCTGGTGGTGTCCAGCGCGGTCAACCAGGCCAACCCCGAGGTGGCGGTCGCCCTGGAGCGCCGCATCCCCGTGGTGCCGCGCGCCGAGATGCTCTCCGAGCTGATGCGCTACCGCCATGGCATCGCCGTTGCCGGGACCCACGGCAAGACCACCACCACCAGCCTGATCGCCTCGGTTTTCGCCGCCGGCGGGCTGGACCCGACCTTCGTCATCGGCGGCCGCCTGAACGCCGCGGGCACCAATGCCCAGCTGGGCACCAGCCGCTACCTGGTGGCGGAGGCCGACGAGAGCGACGCCAGCTTCCTGCACCTGCAGCCGATGGTCGCCGTGGTCACCAATATCGACGCCGACCACATGAGCACCTACGAAGGTGACTTCAACCGGCTGAAGAAGACCTTTGTGGAGTTCCTCCACAACCTGCCGTTCTATGGCCTGGCGGTGCTCTGCGTGGACGACCCGGTGGTCCGCGAGATCCTCCCCCAGGTGGCACGCCCGACCGTGACCTACGGCTTCGCCGAGGACGCCGACGTGCGCGCCATCAACGTGCGCCAGGAAGGCATGCGCACCTGGTTCACCGTCCTGCGCCGCGACCGCGAGCCGCTGGATGTCTCGGTGAACATGCCCGGCAACCACAACGTGCTGAATTCCCTGGCCACCATTGCCATCGCCAGCGACGAAGGCATCAGCGACGAAGCCATTGTCCAGGGCCTGTCTGGCTTCCAGGGCGTGGGCCGGCGCTTCCAGGTCTACGGCGAGCTGGAAGTCGAAGGCGGCAGCGTGATGCTGGTGGACGACTACGGCCACCACCCGCGCGAAGTGGCGGCGGTGGTCAAGGCTGTCCGTGGTGGCTGGCCGGAGCGCCGCCTGGTGATGGTCTACCAGCCACACCGCTACAGCCGCACGCGCGACCTCTACGACGATTTCGTGCAGGTGCTCGGCGAAGCCAACGTGCTGCTGCTGATGGAGGTCTACCCGGCCGGCGAAGAGCCGATCCCCGGCGCCGACAGCCGCCAGCTCTGCCACAGCATCCGCCAGCGCGGCCAACTCGACCCCATCTATATCGAGCGGGGCGTCGACCTGGCGCCGCTGGTCAAGCCGCTGCTGCGCCCCGGCGACATCCTGCTCTGCCAGGGCGCAGGCGATATCGGCGCGCTGGCGCCGCAACTGATCCAGAACCCGTTGTTTGGCGGCCAGCCCGGTGATACCGCCAAGAGGAAGACGAAATGAGCGCGCAACTGAAATCCACCCTCGAACCGGCCGCGTTTGGCCGGGTCGCCGTGCTCTACGGCGGCAAGAGCGCCGAGCGCGAGGTTTCGCTGAAGTCCGGCGCCATGGTGCTGCAGGCCCTGCAGACCGCGGGCGTGGACGCCTTCGGCATAGACGTGGGCGATGACCTGCTGCAACGCCTGCAGGCGGAGAAGATCGACCGCGCCTTCATCATCCTCCATGGCCGTGGCGGCGAAGACGGCAGCATGCAGGGCCTGCTGGAGTGCCTGGAGATCCCCTACACCGGGAGCGGCATCCTGGCCTCGGCCCTGGCCATGGACAAGCTGCGCACCAAGCAGCTGTGGGTCAGCCTCGACCTGCCGACCCCGCGCCATGCCGTGCTCGCCAGCGAGGCGGATTGCCGCCTGGCCGCAGCCGAGCTGGGCTTCCCGCTGATCGTCAAGCCGGCCCACGAAGGCTCCAGCATCGGCATGGCCAAGGTGGAGAACGTCGAGGGGCTGATCGAGGCCTGGCGTGCTGCTGGCGTCTACGACCCGCAGGTGTTGGTGGAGCAGTGGATTCAGGGGCCGGAGTTCACCGTCGCCTGGCTGCGCGGCCAAGTGCTGCCGCCCATCCGCCTCGGCACCCCGCACACCTTCTACGACTACGACGCCAAGTACCTGGCCAGTGATACCCGCTACCAGATCCCCTGTGGCCTGGATGCGGACAAGGAAGAGGAGCTGAAGCAGCTCACTTCGCGCGCCTGCGAAACCCTCGGCATCCAGGGCTGGGCCCGTGCCGACGTGATGCAGGACGCCGAAGGGCGCTTCTGGCTGCTTGAAGTCAACACCGCACCAGGCATGACCGATCACAGCCTGGTGCCCATGGCCGCGCGCGCTGCGGGCCTGGATTTCCAGCAACTGGTGCTGGCGATCCTCGCCGACAGCGTCGAGGCAAGGGGCTGAAGCCATGCGTAGTGCCGCCATCCGTCGTCAGGAACCCGTCATCGGCCGTGCCCCGTTGCGCAAGCCGGTGCCGCGTGGCGCCAGTCGGATGGTGGCCAAGGAGCCGCTGTCGCAGCGCCTGCCCAAGCCCAGCTTCGGTTTCCTCAAGCGGCTGGTCTGGCCGGTGATGCTGGCGGTTCTCGGCTTCGGTGCCTACGAGGCGGCGCAGCGCCTGCTGCCCTATGCCGACCGGCCGATCGCCAAGGTCAATGTGCAGGGCGACCTGAGCTACATCAGCCAGCAGGCGGTGCAGCAGCGCATTGCGCCCTACATCGCCGCCAGCTTCTTCAGCATCGACCTGGCGGGCCTGCGCCGCGAGCTGGAGCAGATGCCCTGGATCGCCCATGCGGAAGTACGCCGGGTCTGGCCGGACCAGGTGATGGTTCGCCTGGAAGAACAACTGCCCATCGCCCGCTGGGGCGACGAGGCACTGCTGAACAACCAGGGCCAGGCCTTCGCACCGCGCGAACTGGCCCACTACGAACAGCTGCCGCAGCTCTGGGGGCCGCAGCGGGCCCAGGAGCAGGTGATGCAGCAATACCAGATGCTCAGCCAGATGCTGCGCCCGCTCGGCTTCTCCATAGCCAGGCTGGAGCTGCGTGAGCGCGGTAGTTGGTTCCTGTCCACCGGCCAGGGCGTCGAGCTCTTGCTGGGACGGGATCACCTGGTGGAGAAAATGCGACGTTTCATCTCGATCTACGAGAAAACGCTGAAGGACCAGATTGCGAACATAGAGCGCGTCGACCTGCGCTATCCCAACGGCCTGGCTGTGGCCTGGCGGGCGCCGGTCGAGGCCCCAGCGGCGACCGCGGTCGCCGTGCAGTGAATTAGAGAGAAGGTTAGAACCATGGCAAGCGTACAGAGCGGCAAGATGATCGTCGGCCTGGACATCGGCACCTCCAAGGTGGTGGCGCTGGTGGGAGAGATCGCGGCCGACGGCCAACTTGAGATCGTCGGCATTGGCACCCATCCGTCGCGCGGCCTGAAGAAGGGCGTGGTGGTGAACATCGAATCCACCGTGCAGTCGATCCAGCGCGCGGTGGAAGAGGCCCAGTTGATGGCGGGCTGCCGCATCCACTCGGCTTTCGTCGGCATTGCCGGCAACCATATCCGCAGCCTGAACTCCCACGGCATCGTGGCGATCCGCGATCGCGAGGTGAGCGGCGCCGATATCGAGCGTGTGCTGGATGCCGCCCAGGCGGTGGCCATCCCCGCCGACCAGCGCGTGCTGCACACCCTGGCCCAGGACTACGTGATCGACAATCAGGAAGGCGTGCGTGAACCCCTGGGTATGTCCGGCGTACGCCTGGAAGCCAAGGTGCACGTGGTGACCTGCGCGGTGAACGCGGCGCAGAACATCGAGAAATGCGTGCGCCGCTGCGGCCTCGAGGTGGATGACATCATCCTCGAGCAGCTGGCCTCGGCCTACTCGGTGATCACCGACGACGAGAAGGAACTGGGCGTCTGCCTGGTGGACATCGGTGGTGGCACCACCGACATCGCCATCTTCACCGAAGGTGCGATCCGCCATACCGCGGTGATCCCGATCGCCGGCGACCAGGTCACCAACGACATCGCCATGGCACTGCGTACGCCGACCCAGTACGCCGAAGAGATCAAGATCCGCTACGCCTGCGCCCTGGCCAAGCTGGCCGGCGCCGGCGAAACCATCAAGGTGCCCAGCGTCGGCGACCGTCCGCCGCGCGAGCTGTCGCGCCAGGCCCTGGCCGAGGTGGTGGAGCCGCGTTACGACGAGCTCTTCACCCTGATCCAGGCCGAGCTGCGCCGCAGCGGCTACGAGGACTTGATCCCGGCGGGCATCGTCCTCACCGGCGGCACCGCCAAGATGGAAGGCGCGGTGGAGCTGGCCGAAGAGATCTTCCACATGCCGGTGCGCCTGGGCGTCCCGCATAGCGTGAAGGGTCTCGGCGACGTCGTGCGCAACCCGATCTATTCCACCGGTGTGGGCCTGCTGCAATACGGGCTGCGCAAGCAGTCCGACGGCATGCCCATGTCCAGTGGCAGCAGCAGCTTTGGCTTTGGAGACGAACCCAAGGCACCTGTACTGGAACGCTTGAAACGCTGGGTCCAGGGCAATTTTTAAACGCGGTACGCAGTAGGCGAAAAACTAAAAAAGGAAGGAGAGGGGAAAATGTTCGAACTCGTAGATAACGTTCCGCAAACAGCGGTCATCAAGGTAATAGGTGTCGGTGGTGGCGGTGGCAACGCCGTCAACCACATGGCGAAGAGCAGCATCGAAGGCGTCGAGTTCATCTGCGCCAACACCGATGCCCAGGCGCTGAAGAACATCGGCGCGCGCACCGTGCTGCAACTCGGCCCGGGCGTGACCAAGGGCCTGGGCGCCGGCGCCAATCCGGAAGTCGGCCGCCAGGCCGCGATCGAGGACCGTGAGCGCATCTCCGAAGTGCTGCAGGGCGCCGACATGGTCTTCATCACCACCGGTATGGGCGGCGGCACCGGTACCGGCGCGGCTCCGGTCATCGCCGAAGTGGCCAAGGAAATGGGCATCCTCACCGTTGCGGTGGTGACCCGTCCGTTCCCCTTCGAAGGTCGCAAGCGCATGCAGATCGCCGATGAAGGCATCCGCTCGCTGGCCGAGAGCGTCGACTCGCTCATCACCATCCCCAACGAGAAGCTGCTGACCATCCTTGGCAAGGACGCCAGCCTGCTGGCCGCCTTCGCCAAGGCCGACGACGTGCTCGCCGGTGCGGTACGCGGCATTTCCGACATCATCAAGCGTCCCGGCATGATCAACGTCGACTTCGCCGACGTGAAGACCGTGATGGGCGAGATGGGCATGGCGATGATGGGCACCGGCTGCGCCAGCGGTCCGAATCGCGCCCGCGAGGCCACCGAGGCGGCCATCCGCAACCCGCTGCTGGACGACGTCAACCTGCAGGGCGCCCGCGGCATCCTGGTGAACATCACCGCCGGTCCGGATCTGTCCCTGGGCGAGTACTCCGACGTGGGTAACATCATCGAGCAGTTCGCTTCCGAGCACGCCACCGTCAAGGTGGGCACCGTGATCGATTCGGACATGCGCGACGAACTGCACGTGACGGTAGTCGCCACCGGTCTGGGTGCGCGTATCGAGAAGCCGGTGAAAGTCGTCGACAACACCGTGCAGACCGCTGCCGTGACCACCTCCACCATGGCCACCCGTCCGGAGCAACCCTCGGTCAACTACCGCGACCTGGATCGTCCGACCGTGATGCGCAATCAGGCACACGCCGGCGCGGCCACCGCGGCCAAGCTGAACACGCAGGATGATCTGGATTATCTGGACATTCCGGCGTTCCTGCGTCGCCAGGCCGATTGATGCACTGTATCAGGAGTATTAGGGTGATTGGTGTTCAGCAAAGGGCGGTTCTGCTATTATCGCCGCCCATTGTTGAAAACAGTTCGCAACTTGCGTACAAGCGGCCAATGCCATGATCAGACAACGCACTCTCAAGAACATTATCCGTGCCACTGGCGTAGGGCTGCATTCCGGGGAGAAGGTCTACCTGACCCTCAAGCCCGCGCCGGTCGACACTGGCATAGTGTTCCGCCGTACCGACCTCGATCCCGCTGTGGACATCCCCGCCCGCGCCGAGAATGTCGGTGAGACCACCATGTCGACCACACTGATCAACGGTGAGGTCAAGGTGGACACCGTGGAGCACCTGCTTTCGGCCATGGCAGGCCTGGGCATCGACAACGCCTACGTCGAACTCTCCGCGTCGGAAGTGCCGATCATGGACGGCAGCGCCGGTCCCTTCGTCTTCCTGATTCAATCCGCCGGCCTGCAGGAGCAGGACGCCGCGAAGAAGTTCATCCGCATCCTGCGCGAAGTGACAGTGGAAGAGGGCGACAAGCGCGCCACCTTCGTGCCCTTCGACGGTTTCAAGGTGAGCTTCGAGATCGATTTCGATCACCCGGTATTCCGCAACCGTACCCAGAGTGCGAGCGTGGATTTCTCCAGCACCTCGTTCGTCAAGGAGGTCAGCCGCGCGCGGACCTTCGGCTTCATGCGCGATATCGAGTTCCTGCGTTCGCAGAACCTGGCACTCGGCGGCAGCGTGGAGAACGCCATCGTGGTCGACGAGAACCAGGTGCTCAACGAAGACGGCCTGCGTTACGAGGACGAGTTCGTCAAGCACAAGATTCTCGATGCGATCGGTGACCTTTATCTGCTCGGCAATAGCCTGATCGGCGAGTTCCGCGGCTTCAAGTCGGGGCACGCGCTGAACAACCGCCTGCTGCGCCAGCTCATCGAGCAGAAGGACGCTTGGGAAGTGGTGACTTTCGAGGATGCCAGGACTGCGCCTATCTCCTATATGCGGCCGGTAGCAGCCGTATAAGCAATACCCTCTTTCCTGACTTCAAAGGCCACCCTCGGGTGGCCTTTTTTTATTTCCGGGGTTCAGGGAGGGGGCGCGCGCTTTTTCACTCAGCCTCGGATTCAGACGCCTTGCCGTGACGGGCCAGGCGCTCCAGCGCTTCGCGCAGCCTGGGGTCGCTGACGGTCTCCGCGGTGGCCTGGAGGCTTTCCGCGGCGGCGGGGGAGAGCCGGCCTTCGGTTGCCGGAGCATTGCCGCCGCCGACACTTGGCTGGACCTTGAAGATGATCCGCTCCAGCCCGGCGAAGGCCTCGAAAGCCTTCAGCTGGCGCAGCAGGCGGGTCTGCTGGTAGCGCAACCGGGTCGCCCAGTGGCCGTCCGTGACTATCAGCAGCAGCCGGCCCTCGCGCCAGGACGCCACATGGCAGTGTTCGCGGGCGGCCGGTTGCAGTTGGCTGGCGAGCAGTTGCTGCAACTGGTCGATGCGCTGGGCCTCGTTGAACAGCGCGCGCAACGGTTTCCCCTCACGCAACAGGGCGGCGGGAGAGCGGGCGGGCAGGGGGCGAAAGGCCATGGCAGGAAGCCTGAAGGAGAAACCGGTGGGCCATCTTAGCAGAAGGTCACCCTCGGCCAGGCGCCCGACCTGCTCCTGGTGCGACCTTCGGCGAATTCGGAACCAATCGGCTGCAAAAGGTTCGGAACCCCGGGCTGTCGGCGGATTCTGCCAAAGCCTGGGACGCGCACCCGCTTTCCTCGACAACGAATCCGAGTAGAATGCCCCCTTCGCAAGCAGCCATGGCGGCTGCGCGGGCGACTCCAGGCCGCCCTCCATCCCAATATGTGGAAGATCCTCTCTATATGTTTGCGCCACTGTTGAAGAAACTCTTTGGAAGCAAGAACGAACGCGAAGTGAAGCGCATGGCCAAGGCTGTCCAGGCGGTCAACGCGTTCGAAGAGCAGATGGTGGCCCTGTCCGACGACCAGCTGCGTGCCAAGACCGAAGAGTTCAAGGCGCGCCTGGCAAAGGGTGAAACCCTCGATCAACTGCTGCCGGAAGCCTTCGCCGTTGCGCGCGAAGCCGGCAAGCGCGTCATGGGCATGCGCCACTTCGACGTCCAGCTGATCGGCGGCATGACCCTGCACGAGGGCAAGATCGCCGAGATGCGCACCGGTGAGGGCAAGACCCTGGTGGCGACCCTGGCGGTCTACCTCAACGCGCTGTCCGGCAAGGGCGTGCACGTGGTCACGGTGAACGACTACCTGGCCCGCCGCGATGCCAACTGGATGCGTCCGCTCTATGAATTCCTCGGCCTGTCCGTCGGCGTCGTCACCCCCTTCCAGCCACCGGAAGAGAAGCGTGTCGCCTATGCCTCTGACATCACCTACGGCACCAACAACGAATTCGGCTTCGACTACCTGCGCGACAACATGGCGTTCAGCCTGGACGACAAGTTCCAGCGCGAGCTGAACTTCTCCGTGATCGACGAAGTGGACTCCATCCTCATCGACGAGGCGCGTACCCCGCTGATCATCTCCGGCCAGGCCGAAGACAGCTCCAAGCTCTATATCCAGATCAACAAGCTTATTCCGCGCCTCAAGCAGCACATCGAAGAGGTTGAGGGCCAGGTCACCCAGGAAGGCCACTACTCGGTCGACGAGAAGACCCGCCAGGTCGAACTCAACGAGATGGGCCACCAGTTCATCGAGGAGATGCTCACCGAAGCCGGCCTGCTGGCCGAGGGCGAGAGCCTCTACTCGGCGCACAACCTCAGCCTGCTGACCCACGTCTACGCCGCGCTGCGCGCCCACACCCTGTTCCACCGCAACATCGAATACATCGTGCAGAACGACCAGGTGCTGCTGATCGACGAGCATACCGGCCGTACCATGCCGGGCCGCCGGCTGTCCGAGGGCCTGCACCAGGCGATCGAAGCCAAGGAAAACCTGCCGATCCAGGCCGAGAGCCAGACCCTGGCCTCGACCACCTTCCAGAACTACTTCCGCCTCTATAACAAGCTGTCCGGCATGACCGGCACCGCCGACACCGAGGCCTTCGAGTTCCGCCAGATCTACGTCCTGGACGTGGTGGTCATCCCCACCCACCGTCCGGTTGCCCGTAAGGACTTCAACGACCTGGTCTACCTGACCCAGGAAGAGAAGTTCGGCGCCATCATCACCGACATCAATGAATGCCAGGCCAGCGGCCGTCCGGTGCTGGTGGGTACCGCCTCGATCGAAAGCTCCGAGTACGTTTCCCAGCTGCTGATCAAGGCCGGCATCGAGCACAAGGTGCTCAACGCCAAGTACCACGAGAAGGAAGCCGAGATCATCGCCCAGGCAGGTCGTCCGGGCGCCGTGACCATCGCCACCAACATGGCCGGTCGTGGTACCGACATCCTCCTCGGCGGCAACTGGGAAGCCGAAGTGGCCGCCCTGGAGGGCCCGACCGACGAGCAGGTCGCGCAGATCAAGGCCGAGTGGCAGAAGCGCCACCAGCAGGTGATCGAGTCCGGCGGCCTGCACGTGGTCGCCTCCGAGCGCCACGAATCCCGTCGTATCGACAACCAGCTGCGTGGCCGTGCCGGTCGTCAGGGCGACCCGGGTTCCAGCCGCTTCTACCTGTCGCTGGAAGACAACCTGATGCGCATCTTCGCCTCCGATCGGGTGAAGAACTTCATGAAGGCCCTGGGCATGCAGTCCGGCGAGGCCATCGAGCACCGCATGGTGACCAACGCCATCGAGAAGGCGCAGCGCAAGGTCGAAGGCCGCAACTTCGACATCCGCAAGCAGCTCCTCGAATACGACGACGTGGCCAACGAGCAGCGCAAGGTGATCTACCACATGCGCAACAGCCTGCTGGCTGCCGAGGACATCGGCGAAACCATCGCCGAGTTCCGCGAAGAAGTGCTCAGCAGCACTATCGATGCCCATATCCCGCCGCAGTCCATGCCTGAGCAGTGGGATATCTCCGGCCTGGAAGCCGCCCTGTTCAGCGATTTCGGCCTGAAGCTGCCGATCCAGCAGTGGCTGGACGAAGACGACAAGCTGTACGAGGAAACCCTGCGCGAGAAGGTCATGGCGCAGTTGCTGGCCGCCTATAACGAGAAGGAAGACCTCGCCGGCGCCGAAGCCCTGCGTGCCTTCGAGAAGCAGATGCTGCTGCGCGTGCTGGACGACCTGTGGAAGGACCACCTGTCCACCATGGATCACCTGCGCCACGGCATCCACCTGCGCGGCTACGCCCAGAAGAACCCCAAGCAGGAGTACAAGCGCGAGTCCTTCACCCTGTTCCAGGACCTGCTCGACTCCATCAAGCGCGACACCATTCGCGTCCTCTCCCACGTCCAGGTGCGTCGCGAAGACCCGGTGGAAGAAGAGGCGCGCCTGCGCCGCGAGGCCGAGGAAATGGCCCGTCGCATGCAGTTCCAGCACGCCCCGGCGCCCAGCCTGGAAGAGCCTGAAGTGGCCGAAGAGCAAGGCGATGTCGCCGTGGCCACGGCTGCCGCGCCGGTCCGTACCGAGCCCAAGGTCGGTCGCAACGAGCCCTGCCCCTGCGGTTCCGGAAAAAAATACAAGCACTGCCACGGCCAGATCAGCTAAGGCTCTGCTGTAATTCCCCACGCCGCGACCGGCTCTGCCGCTCGCGGCGTTTTTCCTGTTAACCCTTGGCCGCCTGCGCCGCCCGCAGCCGGCCGCCCGATGACAAAGGAGCGCTTCCCATGGCTGTTGGTCTTGGCCCTCTGCCTACCCTGCACCCGGTACCCGGATTCGAACTCGGCATCGCCTCTGCCGGCATCAAGCGCCCCGGGCGCAAGGATGTGGTGGTCATGCGCTGCGCCGAAGGCTCCACAGTCGCCGGGGTGACTACCACCAACGCGTTCTGCGCCGCACCGGTGCTGATCACCCGTGAGCGCCTGGCCGGCGATGTGCGTTACCTGCTGACCAATACCGGCAACGCCAATGCCGGCACCGGCCCCGACGGCCTGATCCGCGCCCGCCGCTCCTGCGCCAAACTGGCGGAGCTGGCTGGGGTGGACGAAGGCGCCGTGCTGCCGTTCTCCACCGGTGTCATCGGCGAGCCGCTGCCGGTCGAGAAGATCGAAAGCGCGCTGTCGGCGGCGCTTGCTGACCTCAAGGTCGACAACTGGGCCCAGGCCGCAGAAGGCATCATGACCACCGACACCCAGCCCAAGGGTGCCAGCCGCCAGTTCCAGCACGACGGCGTGACTGTGACCATCACTGGGATCAGCAAGGGCGCCGGGATGATCCGCCCGAACATGGCGACCATGCTCGGCTACATCGCCACCGACGCCAAGGTCGCGCGCGGTGTGCTGCAGGACCTGGTGCGCGATGCCGCGAACAAGTCCTTCAACCGCATTACCATCGACGGCGACACCTCCACCAACGATTGCTGCATGCTGATCGCCACCGGGCAGGCCGCCCTGCCGGAAATCAGCGCCGCCAGCGGCGAGCTGTTCGCCAAGCTGAAGCAGGCCGTGTTCGATGTGTTCATGGAGATCGCCCAGGCCATCGTCCGTGACGGCGAAGGCGCCACCAAGTTCGTCACCGTGCAGGTGAACGGCGGCGGCAACCATCAGGAGTGCCTGGACGTGGCCTACGCCGTGGCCCACTCGCCGCTGATCAAGACCGCGCTGTTCGCGTCCGACCCCAACTGGGGCCGCATCCTTGCCGCCGTGGGCTATGCCGGGGTGCCGAACCTGGACGTGAGCAAGATCGACGTCTTCCTCGGCGAAGTCTGCATCGCCAGCCAGGGCGGTCGTGCGGCCACCTACACCGAAGCCCAGGGCGCGGCGGTGATGGCCCGCGAGGAAATCACCATCCGCATCGAGCTGGGCCGTGGCGACTGCAGCGAAACCATCTGGACGACCGATCTGTCCCACGAGTACGTGAAGATCAACGCGGAATACCGTACCTAAGCGGTCGACCTGGCATTCCCGATTTTCATGCCCCGATGAAAATCGGGAATTTGCCAGGGGTGCA
The DNA here is from genome assembly GCF_029871205.1 of Pseudomonas sp. BN417. GTDB lineage: Bacteria > Pseudomonadota > Gammaproteobacteria > Pseudomonadales > Pseudomonadaceae > Metapseudomonas. The sequence goes on from NZ_SSOJ01000142.1 coordinate 77,122, forward strand.
GGCAGCTTCCATGATCCAGCGAGACCCTGAGGAACTGGATAAAAGGAGGTAGGCATGTCCCTGAAACTGGTAATTGGCAACAAGAACTACTCGTCCTGGTCGTTGCGTGGCTGGCTGGCCATGGAGCTGACCGGCGCGCCCTATGACGAAGTGCTGGTTCCCCTCTACCAACCCGACAGCCACAAGCGCCTGCTGGGCTACTCGCCTACCGCCAAGGTGCCGGTGCTGCTGTGCGAGGACGGCGCCATCTGGGATTCCCTGGCCATCGCCGAATACCTTGCCGAACGCTTCCCGGAAGCGCATCTCTGGCCCTTCGGCCAGGCCGCCCGTGCACTGGCCCGTGCGGTCTGCGCGGAGATGCACAGCGGTTTCGTTGCCCTGCGCAGTCACATGTCGATGGACATGCGGCGCAACGAGCCACTGAACGAGGTGCCCGCTGATGTCGCCGAGGATATCCGGCGCATCTGCGCCATCTGGGCCGAATGCCGTGTGCGCTTCGGCCAGGACGGCCCCTACCTGTTCGGTCATGCCAGCATCGCCGATGCGTTCTACGCGCCGGTGGCCAGCCGACTTCGCAGCTATGCCGTGGAGCTGCCGGCGGAAGCCGCAGCCTACGTCGAGACCATCTATCGGTGGCCCGCGTTCCAGCGCTGGTACCAGGCCGCCTTGCAGGAGACGGAGATCATCGAATGAAACGAGTGCATGTGGCCGCCGCTGTGATCCGCGGCGCCGAGGGCCGGGTGCTGATCGCCAGGCGCCCGGACGACAAGCACCAGGGCGGCCTCTGGGAGTTCCCCGGCGGCAAGGTGGAGGAGGGCGAGGCCGTGCAGGCCGCGCTCTCGCGCGAACTGGAGGAGGAACTGGGCATTCGCGTAGGCGCTGCGCGACCGCTGATCCAGGTCCACCATGACTACTCGGACAAGCATGTGCTGCTGGATGTCTGGGAAGTCAGCGACTTCAGCGGCGAGCCCCATGGCGCCGAGGGCCAGCCCCTGGCCTGGGCCTCGCCCCGGGAGCTGGGCAACTATGAGTTTCCCGCCGCCAACAAACCCATAGTGGCCGCCGCACGCCTGCCGGACCGCTACCTGATCACCCCCGACGACCTCGAGCCCCAGGCACTGCTGGCGGGCTTGAAGTCGGCCCTGGCCAGTGGCGTACGCCTGGTGCAGCTACGTGCCCCGCGCATGTTCGATGCCCAGTACCGGGACCTGGCCGTGGACGTGCAGGGGCTCTGCGCAGGCCGTGCGCAATTGATGCTCAAGGGGCCGCTGGAGTGGCTGGGTGACTTCCCCGCCGCCGGCTGGCACCTGACCGCCGAGCAGCTGCGCAAATATGCTCCCAACGGCCGTCCCTTCCCCCGGGAACGCTGGCTGGCGGCCTCCTGCCACAGCATTGATGAGCTGCAGCTGGCAGCGGCCATGGAAGTGGATTTCGTTACCCTGTCGCCGTTGCAGGCGACCCAGACCCATCCCGAGGCCGAACCCCTGGGCTGGGGGCGTGCCAGTGAACTACTGCAAGGCTTTAATCAGCCGGCCTACGTGCTGGGAGGTGTCGGCCCGGCTGACCTCGAACGCGCCTGGCAGATCGGTGCACAGGGCGTGGCGGGGATCCGGGCGTTCTGGCCGGAGTACTGAGGCTAGGAGAGTAGGTTGGGCCGGGCGGCGCTCCGCTGAGCTCGGCGAAGCCCAACGATGGGCAGTTGGAATGTTGGGTTTCGCTTCGCTCTACACCAACCTACGGCAGGTCTTCGATCTGCCTGTCGAATGAATTGGCTATGTCTGCGTTAAGTGTTGCTAGAGCGTCCTGAGCCGAGCTGCTTATCGAGTCGGCTGCGAGTCCCTGTTTCGCCTCCCGGCGAGTCTCTTTTGGCAGTCGTCGGAATGCCGCACCACCCAAAAGAAACCAAAAGGGCTTGCCCCT
>NZ_SSOJ01000142.1:79091-99324 GCF_029871205.1 Pseudomonas sp. BN417
TTGAGCACTTCACCCACCAGCTCGGGGTCCAGGGCCGAAGTGGGCTCGTCGAAGAGCATCACTTCCGGCTCCACGGCCAGGGCACGGGCGATGGCCACGCGCTGCTGCTCGCCGCCGGACATGTGCGACGGATAGGCGTCCTTGCGGTGCGCCACGCCGACCTTGGCCAGGTAGTGCTCGGCCTTTTCGATGGCTTCCTTTTTTGCCACGCCGAGGACATGGACCGGTGCTTCGATGACGTTCTCCAGGGCGCTCATGTGCGACCAGAGGTTGAAGTGCTGGAACACCATCGCCAGGCGCGAGCGCATGCGCTGCAGTTGCTTGGGGTCAGCGGCTTTCAGCCCGCCGTCCTTGTTGGCCAGCAGCTTGAGTTCTTCGTTGTTGAGCTTGATCGAGCCGCCGTGGGGCTGTTCCAGCAGATTGATGCAACGCAGGAAGGTGCTTTTGCCCGAGCCGCTGGAGCCGATGATGCTGATGACGTCGCCAGCCTTGGCGGCCAGGGACACGCCCTTGAGCACTGCATGGTTGCCGTAGCGTTTGTGAAGGTTGTCGATTTCGAGTCTGTACATGGCGGTTGTCTCGTGTAGTCAGTCGCTGAGCAGGCGACCGTGGCGAATGGGTGTACGGCCGGCGACCTTGGCCAGCCACAGGCCGGGTTGGGCGAAGCGCAGGCGCTCGCGGGCGTAGAGGATGCCGTCGGTGCTGGCCAGCACCACGCTGCGGCGATCACTGAGCGGATCGATCACTTCGAACAAGGGGTCACCCACCTTGACCCGCGCGCCGAGCGGTTGCAGGAAACTCACCACGCCGGGGTGAGGTGCGCAGGCGTACTGCGCACCGGAAAAGGGTGTGGCTTCGCAGTCGCAATCCGGTGCAGCAGGTCGATCACCCTCGATCAGCCCTTGCTCGGCGAGGAAGGCGAGAATGGCTTGCGCGCTGGCCTCGGCCTGTTCCCGGTCGGTATCGGCCATGCCACGCAACTCGAGGGTGGTGGCCACGCAGGCCGAAGGAATGTTCGCTGTCGGGAAGCGCTCGGCCAGGCGCAGCCAGGGCGCCGCGCAGGCTTCATCGAAGGCGTTGCCGCCGTAACTTTCGGCCAGCAGTGCAGCACCGGCATGCAGGTGCGCGGCGAGGCTGCGCAGGATGGGCCAGTGCTGGGGCAGGGCATAGAGCAGCATGATCGACTCGAAATCGCAGTGGAGGTCGAGCACCAGGTCGGCGGCACACGCCTGCTGCAACAGCAGGCGGCGCAGGCCGTCGAGTGGCGAGGTGGCGGCCGGCAATGCATCGATGGCCTCGTGCATCAGGCGTCGAATCAGCTTCACATTGTCGCCCGCGTTGCTGCCGAGTCGGCCTTCGAGGTGGGGCGCAACCATCTCGGCCAGCTCCGGGAACTCACGGTTGAAGTTCTGTCCACTGGCGAAATCGAATCGGCCCTGATGGGTCGCCTGGATCATCTGCGCCAGGCCGATCGGGTTGGCGACCGGCACCAGTTCGATCACCCCGGTCAGGCGGCCTTGCTTCTCCAGCTCGCCCAACAGGCGCTTGAGTTCCACGGCCACGCGCATGCCGGGCAACTCGTCGGCATGCAGCGATGCCTGGATGTAGGCCTTGCGTGGCCCGCTGCCAAAGCGAAATAGCGACAGGCTCCGTTCGGTGCCCGGGGCGCTCCAGGGCAGGATGTGCTGAATGTGTTTCATGCGGAATTCCTTAGTGCTTGCGCGGTGCCAGGTACGCCAGCCAGCGGCGCTCGGCCAGCTTGAACAGACGCACCAGGATGAAAGTCAGGGCCAGGTAGAACACGCCGGCAGTGATGAAGGCCTCGAACGGCAAATAGAAGCGTGAGTTGAGCGTGCGCGCCGCGCCGGTGATATCGATCAGGGTGACGATCGATGCCAGGCTGGTGGTATGCAGCATCATGATCACTTCGTTGCTGTACTGCGGCAGTGACCGGCGCAATGCCGAGGGCAGGAGGATCCGGCGGTACAGGGCCAAGCGCGACATGCCCGAGGCCTTGGCCGCCTCGATCTCGCCATTGGCCGTGGCCTTGATGCTGCCGGCGAGGATTTCCGCGGTGTAGGCGCTGGTATTGAGGGCAAAGGCCAGGCAAGCGCAGAAGGTTGCATTGGACAGGTAGGGCCAGAGCATGCTCTCACGCACCGCCTCGAACTGCGCCAGGCCGTAGTAGATGAGGAACAGTTGCACCAGCATCGGCGTGCCGCGGATCACATAGGTGTAGAGCCAGGCCGGGGTGTTCAGCCATGGCGAGCGGGACACCCGCAGCAGCCCCAGCGGAATGGCCAATGCCAGGCCGAATGCCAGGGAGATCAGGAGGGTCGACAGGGTTACCAGAACACCACCGAAGTAAAGCGGCAGGTTGGCCCAGATCAGGTTGTAGTCGAAGTTCATGGGTTCGTTCCCCTGGTCACAGAACGGCGGCTTTCATGCCGACCGAGACGTGCCTTTCCAGGTAGCGCAGCGTCAACAGGGAGAGACTGGTCAGCGCCAGGTAAAGCACCGCCACGGTCAGGAAGAAGGTGAAGGGCTCATGGGTCGCATCCGCTGCGTTCTTGGCCTTGTACATCATGTCCTGCAGGCCGATCACCGAAATGAGTGCGGTGGATTTGGTCAGCACCAGCCAGTTGTTGGTGAAGCCGGGAATGGCGAAGCGAATCATCTGCGGCACCAGAATCCGGAAGAACGCCTTTGTCGCGGCCATGCCGTAGGCCGCAGCGGCTTCTCCCTGGCCCTTGGGAATCGCCATGAAGGCACCGCGAAAGGTTTCGGAGAAGTAGGCGCCGAAAATGAAGCCCAGGGTGCCGACGCCGGCGATGAAGGGATTGATGTCGATGTACCCGGGGTGGCCGAGCAGCGGTGCCACGCGGTTCACCAGGTCCTGGCCGCCATAGAAGATCAGCAGGATCAACACCAGATCAGGGAGGCCGCGAACCAGGGTGGCGTAGCTTTCGCCGAGCAGCGCCAGCCACTTCAGCGGTGACAGCCGACAGGCCGCGCCGATAAGGCCAAGGGCAATCGCCAGGGCCATGGAGGTCAGGGCCAGGGTCAGGGTGAGCCAGGCACCATCGAGAATGGTCGAGCCGTAGCCGTGGAGCATGATCAGGTTCCTCATGCGATGCGCTGGAAGGCGCGCGGTAATTCAGGAAAGAGCGCCTCTGCTACAGAGGCGCTGGCGTTACGGGCGGACAATCACTCGCCGTAGATGTCGAATGCGAAGTACTTGGCCTGCACCTGCTGGTATTTGCCGTTGGCGCGGATGGCATCGATGGCGGCATTGAAGCGCGCGATGTTCGCGCTATCGCCTTTGCGGAAGGCGATCCCGGCACCTCTGCCGAAGTACTTCGGGTCGCTGAAATCCGGTCCGACCAGGGCGAATCCCTTGCCAGCAGGCGTTTTGATAAAGCCTTCGTCGATATTGATGATGTCGGCCAGGGTGGCGTCCAGGCGTCCGGCGGCGAGGTCGAGGAAGGCCTCGTTCTGCGAGGCGTAACGCACCACCTCGATACCCGCCTGTTCGAATCGATCGGTCGCATAGCGGTCATAGGTGGAGGCGCGTTGCACGCCGACTTTCTTGCCCTTGAGGTCGACCAGCGGGTCGTTGATCACGCTACCGGCCTTCATCGCCAGCTTGCCGGGTGTGTGGTAGTACTTTTTGCTGAAGTCCACGGATTTCAGGCGGTCTTCGGTGATCGACATCGACGACAGCACCGCATCGACCTTGCGCACTTTCAGCGACGGGATCAGCCCGTCGAACTCCTGCTCGACCCATTCACAGGTGATCTTCATTTCGGCGCACAAGGCATTGCCGATGTCATAGTCGAAGCCGCTGATGTTGCCTTCCGGGGTCTTGAAGCCGAAGGGTGGGTAGGCCGCCTCGATACCGATGCGCAGGGTGTCCTGGCCGGCAGGGGCCAGGGTGCTGAAGGCGGCTAGCGCCAGGGCGCCTAGAAGTACGATCTTGTTCATCTTGTTGACTCCTTGAAGGGGCGTTTGGGGGATCGATGCCTGAAAAGTGTCCCGAGTAGCGCTTTTCCAGGGCAGCGTTGGCTCAAGCGCAGCGTCAGACGACGCAACGTCCTTGCGAACCTTGTGGGTACGAGGTGCCCGATCTGGAAAGGTTGGCCAGCTCGGTTGCCTGAGTTGTACATACAAATGACATGATTTGTGTCACGTAGCAAGTGTGTGAAACAAATAATGTCATTGCGTCGCTCCTGGATCACCCATGAAGCGCGTCGGTTAACCGCTACGCGTGTGAATACCCGGGCATACCGCAGTCTCCAGAAGGGGTGTCAGGTGCGGCCGAACCGCCGAGTCATGACCAGCAGCTGACGTGCTGACCGGTGGCGGAACGAAGGAGGGCGGCTGGAAGCTGTCCGGACGAAAACCCGTGGTGTTCGGTGGGCACGGCACCGATCTGAACCTGGTTTCAGGCCGCGTCCGGCGAGGCCCTTGACTATGAAATTTTCCGGCCAGGTCGCCCTGGTCACTGGCGCGGCAGGTGGCATCGGGCGTACGACTGCCCAGGCGCTCGCTGCGCGCAGCGATCAGGCTGGGGCGCAGGGCGAGGGGAGGGATGTATCAGGCTGGTGCGGAGGCCTGAAAATACCGTGTTAGAGCGTTTAATTCGATGCAATAACAGCTAACGCGGACATAGCCAAAGCCATTACAAAACCTCTCGTTCATTTTCCTGGTAGGAAATCGTCAGTGAGCGATACTCAGGCGTCGGACGAACGACAGCCACCAGGAAGAGGACGCCACCATCATGACGAAGGAGAATATCGGCTCAAAGGCAGCGGAGGAGGGCGGTTCTGCGTCTCGGCTGATAGATGAGCGAATCGGGGAGCTGGGCGATTGGCGGGGCGACATGCTTGCCCGGCTCCGAGCGCTCATCAAAGAGGTTGACCCCGAAGTGGTCGAGGAGTGGAAGTGGAGAGGGGTTCCCGTGTGGTCGCACGACGGAATCATCTGCACCGGTGAGACGTACAAGAGTGTCGTGAAGATGACCTTCGCCAAGGGGGCTTCGTTGGAGGACCCATCATGCCTCTTCAACTCCAGCCTCGACGGCAACACCCGGCGTGCCATCGACTTCCATGAGGGCGACAGAATCGATGAAAAGGCATTGCAGGCGCTCATTCGTGCCGCCGTGGCTCTCAACGAGGCCGCTCGCGTCGCCCGTTCCCGGAAAACCAGGAGCGCTTGATCGGCGCCGGGGAGCCGGCGTAAGGGCGTGTTCGCCGAAGCCCTGATCCGGCCTCGGCGACAGTGGGCAATGGCGATCGACAGAGTCAGGCCGCTGAATTCAAGGCAGCTACAACCTGCGGGAGGCCCCAGATGAACCGCAACGATCTGCGTCGTGTAGACATGAATCTGTTGGTGGTTTTCGAAACCCTGATGTTCGAGAAGAACCTGACCCGTGCATCGGAGAAGCTTTTCCTCGGCCAACCGGCAGTCAGCGCAGCCCTGGCGCGCTTGCGCGACCTGTTCGACGATCCGTTGCTGGTCCGGAGCGGTCGTACTTTTGAGCCCACCAAGAGGGCCCTGGAGATACTCGACGAGCTGCAACCCGCCCTGGACACGATCTCCAGCGCAGTCAGCAGGGCCAAGGTGTTCAACCCGGCGACCTACCATGGCACGTTCCGGATCGGCCTGTCGGACGATGTCGAGTTCGGGCTGTTTCCTCCTCTGCTCCAGCAGATCCGCCAGGAAGCGCCCGAGATAATAGTCGTCGTACGCCGGGTCAATTTCCTGCTGATGTCGCCGATGCTCGGATCCGGGGAGATATCGGTTGGAATCAGCTACACCACGGAATTGCCGGCGAATGCCAAGCGTAAGAGACTGCGCAACCTTCGGTGCAAGATCCTGCGCGGCGACAACCGTCCCGGAGCACTGACGCTGGATGAGTACTGCGAGCGTCCCCATGCGCTCGTGTCGTTCTCAGGTGACCTGAGCGGGAATATCGACAACGACCTGGCCCGGGTCGGCCGGACACGTCGGGTCGTGCTGGCGGTACCTCAGTTCAGTGGTCTGCGCTCGATCCTGGCGGGGACCGAAATGCTCGCCACGGTTCCTGATTACGCCGCCGCGGCGCTGATCGAAGGCTGTGGCTTGCGCGCCGATGAGCCCCCATTCCCCATCGTCACGTCTGAGCTGTCCATGGTGTGGGGCGGTGGGACGGACAACGATCCTGCCGAGCGCTGGCTACGCGAAAGAATCGTTGAGCACATGTCCGCGCCGGAACCTTCCCTTTAGCCGGTCGTGTATGCGGGAAAAGCATCTTTCAGAAATACCGGAAGGTCGGTAATCGGCGGCTTGGCCGGAATCTCTAAATACATCTGGATCACGCATCCACGGTGATAGGACGCATGGTTGACGACATGCATCAGCATGGCGCCTGCCGTCATGACACTGCGATCTCCCGAGACGAATACGAATTCAATTGGCTCATTCAGCGACTCATCCGTCTGCTGGCCGCTCCATGACATGAACCACTCATCCATGGCCAGCTGAGCAACCCGGAGATCGTCCAGTTCAGGATGCGGCACTTCCAGTCGTGTCTTGTAGCCGTGCTCCCTGTGCTCCAGGTGAGCCTGCCAGATGCAATCAATCACATAGATGTGATTCAGCGTGCCGATGATGCTTTTGCATAGGGTCTGGCGTTCCTTGCCGACTTCGTCGGGTGGCAATGAAGCCAGGCTCTCGAAGAGCCTCTGGTCGACCCACTGTTTGTAATGGGCAAGCATCGTGGCCGTGCGAACGTTGATCATCAGACCCCCCTCTGCGGTGCGTGGCTGGCGACGAATTCAATCGAGTGTAGGCCAGGGGCAAGGGATGGCCCTGCTGCACTGACCGGCATCTCGGTGGATATCCGTTACCGGGATTTCCACCCTGCGGCCTGTCAGCGGAATCGAAGCGCTGCCAGGATATGGCTGCGCCTCCCGGGGGCTTCAGGTTCCCCCGGCTGTTACGGGTGTCACCCCGTCGATGCTCCTGGCGCCCTGATTCGTGGAACCGGGCCGAGGGATCGCCTTTACCGCTGGCCCTGCGCCTCGCGTCGGATCTGGCTGAGGGATTGCCGGGGCGTGATGGCTTCCGGGTCGATGCGCACTTCGATCAGGGCCGGGCGGCCGGCTGCGGCGCTGCGTTCGAAGGCCGGCGCGAAGTCTTCGGTGCGCTCCACGGTTTCCCCGTGCAGGCCATGGGCCCGTGCCAGGGCGGCGAAGTCCGGGTTGTGCAGGTCGGTGCCGCTGACCCGGCCCGGATAATGGCGCTCCTGATGCATGCGGATGGTGCCGTACATGCCGTTGTTGACCACGATGAAGATGACGTTGGCGCCGTAGCTCGCCGCGGTGGCGATTTCCTGGCCGTTCATCAGGAAGCAGCCGTCACCCGAGAAGGCGACCACGATGCGGTCCGGGCAGGTGAGTTTGGCCGCCACCGCCGCGGGCACGCCGTAGCCCATGGAGCCGTTGGTGGGGCCCAACTGGGTGCGGAAGGTGCGGAACTGGTAGAAGCGTTGCAGCCACACCGCGTAATTGCCCGCGCCGTTGGTGAGGATGGCGTCGGCGGGCAGGCGCTCGCGCAGCCAGGCGATGATCTCGGCCATCTGCACCGGCCCCGGGGAGGTGGTGGGGACGAGGTTGTCGCGGTAGTTGCGGTTCAGTGCGCCGGTCCAGTCCGGGCTGCGCTTTCCATCGATTTCGGGCATTTCCGCCGCCAGCGCGGCGAAGGCGGTCATGCCGCTGTTGATGCCCAGGGTGGGCTGGTAGACCCTCCCCAGTTCCTCGATGCCGGGGTGCACATGCACCAGGGCCTGGCGGGGCACCGGGATGTCCAGGGTGCTGTAGCCATTGGTGGAGACTTCGCCGAGGCGCGAGCCCACCACCAGCAGCAGGTCGGCATCCTTCACCGCCTGGACCAGTTTCGGCCCCGCGGCGAAGCCCAGGTCTCCTGCGTAATTGGGGTGGGTGTTGTCGAGCAGGTCCTGGCAGCGGAAGGACGCGGCCACCGGCAGGTCGTGGCGCTCGGCGAAGCGGCGGATGTCCGCCACCGCGCGGGCGTTCCAGCCGCCACCGCCAAGGATCATCAGCGGCCGCTCGGCCAGGCCGAGCAAATGGCGGAGCGCCTGCATGTCAGCAGCGCTGGCGTGGGGTTCGATGGCCTGGACGGGGCCGGCGTCAGCGACCTCCACCACCTCGGTCAGCATGTCCTCGGGCAGGGCCACCACCACCGGGCCCGGACGGCCGTTGAGGGCGCGGTGGAAGGCCTGGCTGAGCAGTTCCGGAATGCGCCGGGCGTCGTCGATCTGCACTACCCACTTGGCCAGCGGCGCGTACATGGCGCGGAAGTCGATTTCCTGGAAGGCCTCGCGGTCGCGCTGGTCGCGGGCCACCTGGCCGATGAAGAGGATCATCGGCGTCGAGTCCTGGTAGGCGGTGTGCACGCCCACCGAGGCGTTGGTGGCGCCCGGTCCGCGGGTCACGAAGCAGATGCCGGGCTTGCCGGTCAGCTTGCCGTAGGCCTCTGCCATGTAGGCGGCGCCGCCTTCCTGTCGGCAGACGACGAGGTCGATTGCGTCGCGGGCGTCGTACAGGGCATCGAGGACGGCGAGGTAGCTTTCACCGGGAACGCAGAAGGCGCGCTCGACACCGTGGATGCGCAGGGCATCGACCAGGACCTGGCCACCGGTGCGGTGCGGGGCGGACGGTTGCATGGAAACTCCTTGAGCAGTCATGGGTAGTGAAGGCATGGCCTGGATTCTGCGCAGCTTCTACGACCCGCACAAACGACATCTTCCAAGTATTTCATTCCTCGGGGGAATGAGGCCTGGCTGCAGGCAGCGCGATGCGATGAGGTCCGTTGTTCCGGGCATGGAGAGGTGTGCGCGGGTGACCGCGCGCCGTGCCAGGCCAGCAGTTCGCGAAACGAGTCTGGGGAGGCGTTGAGCGTCCTCGGCGCCGAGAGGCGCCAGCCGGGGAATTTACCGATGGCATCGGCAATCCATTTTGGAATGAATATGGCTTTGCCCCAGTCAAGTGCTGCAATAAGCCGGAACTCTTGTAGGAGCCAGCTTGCTGGCGAAGGGGCTGATTTTGCGAGCAAGCTCGCTCCTACGGGGCTCCAAGCACCTCGGTTGATGCCTGCCAACAGCTAACGCAGATATCGCTAGAATAGCGCCATGCAAAACGGCGAGCCCCGATGGGGCGGCGCTGCCCGATCCCTTCAGCGAGATTCCCATGCCTTCGATTGCCGATTCCTTCTTCCGTCGCCACGCCTGGCGCGGGGACCAGCCATGAGTGGCGCCACGGTCGAGCTGGTGCAGACCGGTCCGGAGCACGCCGAGCTGATCCGCAACCTGTACCAGTTCTATGCCTACGAGTCTTCGGACTGGGAACAGGAAGATGTGGAGGTGGACGGCCGCTTCTACATCCACGAGGAGCATCTGGCGCGCTACTGGCAGGAGCCGCAGTGGAGCGCCAACCTGATTCTGGTGGATGGCTTCATCGCTGGCTTCCTGTTGATCGAGCGAAGCGAGTTGCCGGGGCTTGAGGCCCTGGAGCTGGCCGACCTGTTCATCCTGAAGAAGTATCGCCGGCAGGGTATCGGCCGGGCGCTGGCCACGCAGGTGCTGACGAGCGGGGAGGAGAACTGGCTGGTGCGTTTCTACGGTCAGGATGAACTGGCCCTGGCCTTCTGGCGTTCGGTGCTGGATGAACTGCCGCGGCCGGTGCATGCCATCGAGCCGGATGACGATCAACAGCTGTTGAGCTTCCTGGTGACACAGGCGATTCACTGACTGTGGCGATCGGCCCACCGGTCGGGTTCGGCTGTGCGCCAGGATCATTCAACTGTCATTTACGATCATTGAGCCAGGGTGTTCCGGGTCGTATCGTCCTTCTTCACCCGACTGATCGGCGCGTCAAATCGCGCCGAGCGGACCTCCACAAGAAGAACGAACGAGAGGAACTCCCGATGACCGAACTGCATCTGCACCCCCAGGCCGCCGCCTCGCTGCAACGCTGGCACGACATGCTCGACCGGCGCGACCTCACTGCGCTGCCCGAACTGCTGGCGGCGAATGTGGTGTTCCGTTCGCCCATGGCGCACACCCCATATCCGGGGCCGGCAGTGGTCTCGACCATTCTCAATACCGTGATCAAGGTCTTCGTCGACTTCACCTATTACCGCCAGCTGGTCACGGCCGACGGCCTCAGCGTGGTACTGGAGTTCAGTGCCCGGGTCGATGGGCGTGAACTGAAGGGCATCGACATGATCCGTTTCGACGAGCAAGGGAAGATCGTCGACTTCGAGGTAATGGTCCGTCCCATGAGCGGCCTGCAGGCTCTCGGCGCGGAGATGGGCCAGCGCCTGGGCGCCTACCTGGCCGCAGCCAAGGCCTAGTTTTTCGCCGCGCCGCAACGCCGGCTGGGCAAGGGTTATCCATCTCCCTAGTATATGGAGGCCGGGCTGTGGATCTGAATCATGAATATCAAGCTGCGCCGCATCGAAGTCTTCATGGCCGTGGTGGAAAACGGCGGGTTCTCCGCCGCGGCTAACGTCCTCCATATCGCCCAATCGGCTGTCAGCATCGCCATCAAGGAATTGGAACGCGAGCTGGGCACGACGCTGTTCCTGCGCACCAGGCGTAGCGTCGAGCTCACCGAAAGCGGCCGGTTGCTTCGCGACCGCGCCGCGCCCGCGATTGCAGTGCTGCAAGGGGTCAGGGACGAGATCCAGGATCTGGAGCGGCTGGCCATAGGGCATGTCCGTATCGCCGCTCCGGCCATGGTTACCCAGTTTGCCCTGGCTCAGGTTCTTCCTGCATTCATGGCTCAGCATCCCGACATCCGGGTCCGTGCTTTCCAGGCCGGCGCGCTGGAAGTCGAGAAGCTGGTGCGGGATCAAGGCCTGGATTTCGGCCTGACCGCATTCCAGGGACACCAGAACGGTGTCGAGACGGAGCTGCTCTGGAACCTTGAAAATGTCGCCTGCATGGCGCCGGCACTGGCAAAGCAACACAAGGCCGGCAAGAGCATCACCTGGAACAAGCTCCTGGCCGTTCCCCTGGCGGCCTATCCTCCCGGCTACCACCAGCGCGACCTGATGGAGCGGCACGCGACTGCACTGGGAATGCCGCTCAGGATTGCCCTGGAATCGGAGAATCCGTCACTGCTCATCGCTGCGGTCAGGGCCGGACTCGCCGCGACGACACTGCCGCTGGCCGCCCTCGACAATGAGCCCGATATCCAACCGCTCCGTTTGCCCAAGGAAGAGGGCGACCGACTGAAGGTTGGGATCTGCTGGCCGTCGGACCGGCCGTTGAGCAAGGCCGCCACCACCTTGCTGGATTATTTGAAGGCCTATGCCCATGGGCGTCCGGTCCGGGGCGTTTGAGCCCGAGCCGGAAACCAATACCGCTAGCCGAGGCATTTCGCCGGCACGTGGTCCTTCGTACAATCGAGACCTTACTCCTCGGAGCTTCTGGTCGATTGGACATTGCCGACGCGCAGTGACAAGGGCCAGGTGACTCTGCGCCGGACTTGCGGATCACCCCACACCTCGCGTATTTCCGCTGCCAGACTCACGGCCGGATTGGCGCCCAGCGCCTTCTCGGCGGCCTTCACGGCGGACCAGGTGTTGACGTAGCCCAGCAGGTCTTCCAGGGTCCACCAAACCTCGATGGCCAGGCGAGGAAGCTGCCGCTCCTGGAACGGGAAGGGCAGGCTGCGGTAACCCTCTTCGACGTGACGCCGCTCGGCAGGCCAGTACGGTCCAATGGTTTCGCAATAGAAGCGTTGGACCAGGGGATCTACCGGCCCTTCAACGTGCAGCACGCCGTAGGTGATGAGCGCCACGACAGCGTTGGGCCGTGCGATGCGGCGCACCTCGTCGTAGAACTTGTCCAGGTCCAGCCAGTGGGCGGCCTGGGCGACGGTGATCAGGTCGACGCTGGCGTCGGGAAGCCCGCTGTCTTCGGCAAGGGCCGCTCGGTAGGTCACCCCGTCATGGGGCTGGGCGCTTTCCACCTGGGCGGCGCTGGCGTCCGTGGCGACGACCCTGTCGAAGCGCTCGGCCAGCAGCACTGACAACTGGCCGGTACCGCAACCGCAATCGAGCGCCAGTCCGTGACCGGGGCTGACAGCGGCCAGTTCGTCGACCAGCGCGATGGGGTAGGTGGGCCGGTGAGCGGCGTAATTCGCGGAGCCGGAGGAGAAGTGGTCTTTGAAAGTCGCGGATGCCATGTGAGTACCTCTGCCTGTTATGCATAGGGTAATTGCATGGTTGATGGGCGAAAAATATAAGTTTTATATGTCTGTGATCTGTGAGGAAGCCTGGGGCAAAAGCATTGGCAATGTCTCTGTTAGCTGTTGCCAGGCATCAACCGATACGCCTGGAACCCTGTAGGAGCGAGCTTGCTCGCGAAATGAATTCCGGCCCTTTGCAACACCTGACTGGAACATGGCCAAAGCATTCACTGATGCTGATCCAGAGAACCTGTGCTCAATCGAGCGGCATCACGATTGCCAGCAGCGTCCCGCTGCCGGGCACGCTCTCTACCCTGAATTCCCCGCCCAGCATGCTGACGCGCTCTTTCATCCCGGCCAGGCCGAAGGCGTTGCGTTTGCCCTGATCCGCGATGCCGACGCCGTTGTCGCTGACTTGCAGGTGGAGGCAGCGGCCTTCCTCGAAGAGCTCGATCATGACCTGTGTCGCGCGCGCATGCCGGGTGATGTTCGACAGCGATTCCTGGACGATACGGAACAGCGTGGTCGCGCGCTGGTCATCCAGCTCGTCGTGCAGGCTCGAGCTCCGGACCAGCATCCGGCAGTCGGTCCCGGTGCGCAGCCGGAACTCATCGAGTTGCCACTCGAGGGCTGCCTGCAAGCCGAGATCGAGCACAGGGGGACGAAGGTCATTGATGATGCCCCGCACGCTGCCTATGGTCGTGTCGATGTGGTTCAGGGCATCGCTCGCCGTCTCGAAGAGCTCCGGCTGCAGGGTGGCGATGCGGTCCTGCAGCATGGAGACATCCATGCGCAGCGCCAGGAGGCTTTGCCCCAGCTGGTCATGGATCTCCCGCGCGATCCGCTTGCGCTCTTCTTCCTTGACCTGCTCCTCATGGGACACCAGCTCACGCAACTGCAGTTTCGATTGCAGCAGCTCCTCGGTCTGCAGGGTCAACCGGCGCTGCAGGTAGAACAGGTCGACGAACACCCTGATCTTGGCGCGGAGGACCTCCGGCACTATGGGCGAGAAGATGTAGTCGACCGCACCGGATGTATAGGCGCGGATGCTTTCCGAGTCCGCATTGGTCTCTGCGGTCACGAGGATGATGGGCGTATAGGCCGACTTCGGCCGGCCATGGATCAGGTTCGCGGTTTCGATGCCATCCATTTCCGGCATCTTCACGTCGAGCAGGATCACGGCGAAATCGCGCTGGAGCAGCAGGCGCAGCGCCTCGCGGCCGGAGCTTGCCGTGGCGACGTCCAGGTCCATGTCGCTGATCATCGCAGCCAGCGCCGTGAGCTTGGTCGGATTGTCGTCCACCAGCAGCACAGCCGCCGGCACGCCATCCGGCGAGGGGAGGTGCCGGAGCGGGCTCGCTCCCGTCAATACCTCGATTTCTTGCTGCTGGGTAGGCATGCCGAACCTGTTCCCGCGCCCCTGCTTACGCTGTCGGGCAGCGGTGGAACGCTACGGAAAGCATAGTCAGCGATACAGCCACTTGCGTATCAGAGACAGCAGCCGGGCAGTGTCCACCGGTTTGCTGACGTAGTCGGAAGCACCCGCCTCGATGCACTTCTCCCGGTCGCCCTTCATCGCCTTGGCCGTCAGCGCGATCATCGGCAAGGCTTCGAATTGCATGATCGCGCGGATCTGCTCCATGGTTTTGAACCCGTCCATTCCGGGCATCATGATGTCCATCAGCACGATGTCGGTGTCGGGGTGTCGCCAGAGCAACTCGATGGCGGTGTGGCCGTCCTCGGCCGAGATCACCTGCATCCGGTTGGCTTCGAGCACGCTGGTGAGGGCGAAGATATTGCGCACGTCATCGTCCACTACCAGGGCTTTCTTGCCTTCCAGGCTTTCCGCGGCCTCGTAGAGCTGTTCGAGCATCCGCCGCTGCGCCTGGGACAGGCTGGAAACCGGCCGATGCAGGAACAACATGGTTTCGTCGAGCAGGCGTTCCGGGGAGCGGACTTCCTTGACCAGATGCTTGTCGATCGAGGTTCCGAGTTGTTTCCGCTCCAGCCTGGACAGCGACTCGGCCCCGTAGACGACAGTGGGAAGGGTATGCAGCGAGTCGATGCTGCGCAGCGTGTCTAGCAGCCGGCTGCCGGCCATGTCCGCCAGTTTGAGATGGGTCACCAGGCAGTCGTAGCGCTTCCTGCCCAGGCGCTTCTGGGCCTCGCTGGCATTGCCGGCGGTATCTATCCGTATGGAGTCGTCGCCGAGCAGATCGAGCAGGCGATTGCACTCGTCTTCATTGCTGTCGACCAGTAGCAGCGTCCTTTCCTGCCGCTGGGCGAACTTGGCCAGGCAGGCCAGTGACTGTTGCACCTCATCCGCCGCCACCGGTTTGACCAGGTAGGAGAATGCCCCGCAACTCAGCCCCCGGGCGCGGTCGTCATCGGTCGAGATGACCTGCACCGGGATATGGCGAGTGGCGAAGTTGCGCTTGAACTGTTCGAGCGTCGACCACCCGCCCATGTCCGGCAGGTCCAGGTCGATGCTGACCAGCATGGGGTCATAGCGCTCGACCAGCGCCAGCGCGTCCGCGCCACGGGTCGTGACGATGGCCTTGAAGCCTTCGCGGCGCGCCGCGGCCAGCAGGAGGCTGGCGACCCTGCTGTCGCTCTGGAAGATGAGCAGCACCCGATCGCCGGGCTGGATGGATTCGCGGTCGTCGACCAGTTGCAGGGGCTGCGGGATGTCGGCGCGCCTGACGTGGTCGCCGTCGTCGGCGGCGAGTTGGCTGGGCGGCCGATGGTCGGCATCGCCGGAGCGCAGCGGCAGGTACATGGCGAAGGTGCTGCCCTTGTCGATATCGCTGGAGACCAGCCGCAGTTCGCCGCCCAGCCGCAGCGCGAGCTCGCGGCTGATCGACAGCCCGAGCCCGGTGCCGCCGTACTTGCGTGACGTGCCGGTATCCGCCTGTTGAAAGGCTTCGAAGATCAGTTTCTGCTTGTCGGTGGAAATGCCAATGCCGGTATCGGACACGATAAAGGCGAGCACCATATCGGCGCGGTCCAACCCGCTGTGATTCACACTCCACCCGGATGTCGCGGGGGCGATGCTGATGCTGACGCCGCCTTTCTCAGTGAACTTGAAGGCATTGGACAGCAGGTTCCGGATCACCTGCAGCAGGCGCTTCTCGTCGGTCCAGATGCCGGCAGGCAGGGACGGCGCCATGTCGATGGTGAAGGACAGCGCGCGACTTTCGGCGACCGGCCGGAAGGTCCGTTCGATCTGGTTGCGCAAGTCGGCGAACAGGGTTTCGTTGAAGTCCAGGGTGACGGTGCCCGATTCGATCTTGGACAGGTAGAGAATCTCGTCGATCAGCTCCAGCAGGTCCTTGCCCGCCCCGTGGATGGTCTTGGCGTATTCGACCTGCTTGGGGGTGAGGTTCCCGTCCGAGTTGCAACTGAACTGGTGGGCGAGGATCAGCAGGCTGTTCAGCGGAGTCCTGAGTTCGTGGGACATGCTGGAGAGGAACTCGGACTTGTACCTGGACGTCAGCATCAGTTGCTCGGCCTTTTCCTCCAGAGACAGCTTGGTGAGTTCGACTTCACGGTTCTTGCGCTCGACTTCGGTCTTCTGTTCCGCCAGCAGCCTGGCCTTGTGCTCCAGTTCGTCGTTGGTTTGCCGGAGTTCCTCCTGCTGGAGTTGCAACTCCTGGGTGAGCAGCTGCGACTGCTTGAGCAACTCCTCGGTGCGCATGTTGGCTTCTATGGTGTTGAGCACGATACCGATCGACTCGGCGAGCTGATCCAGGAAAACCTGGTGGATGGGGCTGTAGGGCGTGAACGAGGCCATCTCGACGACGGCCTTGACCTCACCCTCGAAGAGGATCGGGAACACCACGATATTCAGCGGGGCAGCCGCGCCCAGACCCGAGGAGATGGCGACGTAGCTGCTGGGTACGTCGGTGAGCAGGACCCGCCGCTTGTCATAAGCGCACTGGCCGACCAGGCCTTCGCCGAGCCGCCACTCGTCGTTCACATTGATGTTCTCCTTGTAAGCGTAAGTCGACAGCAGCTTGAGCTTCGGCGGTTCCTGCTGGCCCTCGGTCATCAGGTAGAACACCCCGTGGGAGGCGTCGATCAGCGGCGCCAGTTCGGACAGCACCAACCTGGAGACCGCGGCGAGGTCGCGCTGCCCCTGCAGCAGGCGGGTGAACTTGGCGAGGTTGGTCTTGAGCCAGACCTGTTCCGCGTTCTGCCGCGTGGTTTCACGCAGGTTGCGGATCATCTCGTTGACATTGTCCTTCAGCTCCGCCACTTCGCCCTTGGCTTCCACCTGCACGCTGCGGGTCAGGTCGCCCTTGGTCACGGCCGTGGCCACATCGGCGATCGCCCGCACCTGGTTGGTCAGGTTCGCCGCGAGGCCGTTGACGTTGTCGGTCAGGTCACGCCAGGTGCCGGCGGCATCCGGTACGTTCGCCTGGCCCCCCAGCTTGCCGTCGGTGCCCACTTCCAGGGCCACGCGGGTCACCTCGGCGGAGAAGCTGGAGAGCTGGTCGACCATGGTGTTGATAGTGTTCTTCAGCTCGAGGATCTCGCCCTTGGCCTCCACCGTGATCTTCTTTCCCAGGTCGCCGCGGGCCACCGCCGTGGAGACCTGGGCGATATTGCGCACCTGGGTAGTCAGGTTGGCCGCCATGCCATTGACCGACTCGGTCAGGTCGCGCCAGGTGCCGGATACGCCGCGGACTTCCGCCTGGCCGCCCAGCTTGCCTTCGGTGCCCACCTCCAGGGCCACGCGGGTCACCTCGGCGGCGAAGCTGGAAAGCTGGTCGACCATGGTGTTGATGGTGTTTTTCAGCTCGAGGATCTCGCCCAGGGCCTCCACCGTGATCTTCTTGCTCAGGTCGCCGCGCGCCACCGCGGTGGTCACCTGGGCGATGTTGCGCACCTGGGTGGTCAGGTTGGCCGCCATGCCGTTGACCGACTCGGTCAGGTCGCGCCAGGTTCCGGATACGCCGCGGACCTTCGCCTGGCCGCCCAGCTTGCCTTCGGTGCCCACTTCCAGGGCCACGCGGGTCACCTCGTCGGCAAAGCTGGAGAGCTGGCCGACCATGGTGTTGATGGTGTTCTTCAGTTCGAGGATCTCGCCCTTGGCTTCGATGGTGCTGGTCTTGCTCAGGTCGCCGTTGGCCACTGCGGTGGTCACGTAGGCGATGTTGCGCACCTGGGTCGTCAGGTTGGCGGCCATTCCGTTCACCGAGTCGGTGAGGTCCTTCCAGGTGCCGGAAACGCCGGCGACCTTCGCCTGGCCGCCGAGAATGCCTTCAGTGCCCACCTCCCAGGCAACGCGGGTGACCTCGGAGGCGAAGGAGCTCAGGCGCGTCACCATGGTATTGACGATTTCCGCCGACTTGAGGAACTGGCCCTGGAGGCGCACGCCGTTGACCTCTCTCGGTATCTGTTGGCGCAGGTCGCCCTCGGCGACCGAGTCGATGACCCGAATCATTTCGTTCATCGGGCTGAGGAGATTGTCCGCAAGCGAATTGCTCGCATTGACGGTCTTTCGCCAGGAGCCCTTCATCAGCGGCAGCTGGATACGCTCGTCGACCTTGCCCTGCTTGCCGACGAGCCGGGACACGCGCTCGAACTCGCTGGTTATATCCGCCGCCATGTCGATGATTTCATTGAGGGCGTCGGCGATCTTGCCCGGCATACCGGTCCAGTCTTCCGGCATGCGGGTGGTGAAGTCGCCTTTGCGGAACGCCTTGAGCGTCGCCAGGAGGGTCTGCATCTCCCGTGTTTCGAGTGCTGCCGTCTCGGTGCCCATAGTCTGCCCAGCCCATACGAAGGGGTTCCCAGGTGCAGGCTGTCGCCCGGATGCCGGGGCACCAGGGCAGCGAAACGCACCCGACCGCTTGCTCTGCACTCTTTGGAGCGCCATTGCGCGAGAGCCGGCTTCCCAGCAAGAAAAATATAGGTCCTTGGCGAAGCGAGGAGGGCGCATGCGCCGGATGGGCTATCCGGCGCTGTCGGGATGAGCGGTGTCCTGGCGGCTGCCTGGTCGCTTGCCGGCCAGGTCTCGCCGGGATTAGGGTGGTCAGGCAGAGGTCGTCACCCCGCGGTGCAGGGCAGGGTGAGCGGACTATCCAGGCTTGCGGCCTGAAGCGGCGCCGGCTGGCGTGATGAGGGTCTACAGATGGCTGACCGCAAAATCAGGGTTTTGCTGGTGGATGACCACAGCATCGTACGCAATGGCGTGAGACGCATGCTGGAGACCGATGGCGAGATGGACGTCGCCGGTGAAGCCGAAACGGCGCAGGAGGCCATGCGCCTGGTCCGGGAATGCCAGTTCGACGTGGCGCTGGTCGATATCGGGCTGCCGGACAAGAGCGGCCTCCAGCTTCTCAATTCGATGCGTGCCGAACAGCCCAAGCTGGCCGTGCTGATGCTGAGCATGCATTCGGTCGAAGCCTATGCGTTGCGCGCCATCAAGCAGGGGGCTGCCGGCTACCTCACCAAGGATATTTCCGCTGCGACCCTGGTCGCGGCCGTACGCAAGGCGGCCCTGGGCGGCAAGCACGTGAGCCCGGAGCTGGCGGAAAAACTGGTCAACGCCATTGGCCGGGGCGATGCACTGCCTCACGAAGTGCTGTCCGACCGCGAGCTCGAGGTGCTGAAGCTGCTCGCTGCCGGCGAGAAGATCGTCCGGATCGCGGAAATCCTGCACCTGAGCCCGAGTACCGTCACCACCTATCGCTCACGCATCGTTGAAAAGACCGGAATGGAAAGCAACGCCAAGCTCGCCCGCTACGCCCTCGAGCATGGCTTGCTGACCTGAGCCGGCCGCTCTGCCGCGGCGTCCCCGCATCCCTCCAGCCCATTGCCCGGCCCCGCTTGTAGTCGATCGACGACAAGCGCTTGGCCGAAACCGCTACATGGATGTCCGGCTAACGGCGATGTTGTGGTTCTCACCGGGTCGGCATAGTGAACTCCCCCAAGGTTGTTGCCCCTGGCAGGGCAGGAGGAGGTCGAATCACCTGCACCGATATCCGTCCGGGAATCACGCCATGCGCGTTGTCTTCCGGGTTGCCAATTCACCGAACGTCAAGTGAACAAGAACAATCCACTCCGGGACCGAACCCGGACTGAACGTTGTTGAACATTGGAGGATGAATCATGGGTTATTGGATGTGTGCTCTGCTCTGGGGCGCGGTATTGCTGGAGGAAATCCAGCAAATGCCGACTCGGGAATGGAGGGACGAGGGCCTCAAGAGAGTTCTGATGCTACGCCGGACCAAGAATCGTGCCGCTTACTTCCTGGCCCTGATCGTGGGCGCGCTGTTCCTTTATATCGAAACCTCGATCGTGCTGGCGGGCCAGAGCACCTTCGATTTCTATCAGATAGTCGCCTTGGCCAGTGTTGTCTGGGGTGGATACCTCGCCGTGCTCTGCATGAAAGGGAAACGATGAGTTCCCAATGCCTTGTTCCGGGCTCAAACCGCCGCTCAAGCGTTCGGAGGCCTTTATGAAACTGCCAAGCGACCGTACCCAGACGGTCATCCAGACCTGGGATTTCCTCATCGGGCTGACCCGTGACACGGGGCTCCCGGATGCCGTGCAAGAAGAGGTCCATTGGCTCCTCAGGCACTACCCCTATCCCGTGCAGGAATGCACGCCCCTGACCGGCCAGGCGCCGACGGCGACACGACGGGAGGTCACCAGGATTTCACAGGTGAAGCCCGAGGTATGACTCCGGCGGGTGATCCCTCGTAGGCATGAACACCATGCGCACTCCACCTGCATGTGAACCCAACGAGGGTTCATACGGAGGCCATGTTTGCATTAAGTGTTGCTAGAACGTCCTGAGCCGAGCTGCTTATCGAGTCGGCTGCGAGTCCCTGTTTCGCCTCCCGGCGAGTCTCTTTTGGCAGTCGTCGGAATGCCGCACCACCCAAAAGAAACCAAAAGGGCTTGCCCCTGCATCCGGCCCGACTGCGTCGGGTCCCCTCGCTCCATCGTTGCTCCGGGGG
>NZ_SSOJ01000142.1:99374-117927 GCF_029871205.1 Pseudomonas sp. BN417
ACTCGCCTGGGAAGGCGAAACCGGGACTCGCAGCCCACTCGATAAGCAACTCGGCTCAGGACGCTCTAGCAACACTTAATGCAGACATAGCCAATTCATTCGCCAAGCAGGACGCAGTCCTGCCGGTAGGTTGGCGCTGAGGAACGAAGCCCAACAGGGGAACCCACCCGACACCGTTGGGCTTCGCGTAGCTCAGCCACAACCTACCGGTAGGAGCGAATTCATTCGCGAAAGGGCCGCCATGCGCCCCCTAGGAAGCACTCCGCTCCGAAGGCCTGCGCGCCCCCGCCACCAACTTATCCACAATCCGCGCTGCAGCTACCATGCCGAAGGTGGCGGTGACCATCGTCACTGCGCCGAAGCCTCCGGCGCAGTCCAGCTTTACCCCTTCGCCGACGAAGCTCTTCTGCTGGCACACCGAACCGTCCGGCTTGGGATAGCGCAGCTGCTCGGTGGAGAACACGCAGGGCACGCTGTAGGTGCGCCCCGGCGTGCGCGAGAAGTTGTAGTCCCGGCGCAGCGTCGAGCGCACCTTGGCCGCCAGGGGGTCGTTGAAGGTCTTGTTCAGGTCGGCGACCTGGATCTGCGTCGGGTCCACCTGGCCGCCGGCGCCACCGGTGGTAACGATCTGGATCTTGCGCCGCTTGCACCAGGCGATCAGCGCAGCCTTGGCCGCCACGCTGTCGATGCAGTCGATCACCGCGTCCATCTCGGGTCTGATGTACTCGGCCATGGTCTCGCGGGTGACGAAGTCGGCCACCGCATGAACCACGCAGGCCGGGTTGATGGCGCGGATGCGCTCGGCCATCACGTCCACCTTGGCCTTGCCCACAGCCCCCTCCATGGCGTGCACCTGGCGGTTGGTATTGGTGATGCAGACGTCGTCCAGGTCAAACAGGGAAATCTCGCCCACTCCGGAGCGCGCCAGGGCCTCGGCCGCCCAGGAACCCACGCCACCGATGCCGACCACCGCCACATGGGCCGCCTGCAGCCGCGCCAGCCCGTCCAGGCCGTAAAGCCGGGCGATGCCGCCGAAACGCTCGTCTGTACTCATCCCAATCACTCCCATCGCCAACCACCGGGCGGGCGCGCATTATAGGAAGCGCCATCCCTGGGCCCAAGTCCATTGCCGCTGAATGGTGGCCCATAGATTCGGGCGCGGTCCGCGGGGGCTATAGTCGGCTGATAACGACAAGGGAGCCGGTCATGCGCAATTTCACTTTCTACAACCCCACCCGCATCCATTTCGGCGAAGGCCAGATCTCCAAGCTGGCACGGGACATTCCCGCCGGCAGCCGGGTGCTGGTGACCCACGGTGGTGGCAGCATCTTCCAGAACGGCGTCTGGCAGCAGGTGGAGGAAGCGCTGACCGGCCACCACCTGACTCGCTTCGGCGGCATTGAGGCCAACCCGCAGTTCGACACCCTGGTCAAGGCCGCCCAAGTGGCCAAGGCCGAGCAATCCGATTTCATCCTCGCCGTGGGCGGCGGTTCGGTGATCGACGGCAGCAAGTTCATCGCCGCGGCTGCCTGCCATGACGGCGACCCGCTGGAGCTGCTCAGCGGCAAGCGCATCACCGCCGCGCTGCCCCTGGGCTGCGTGCTGACCCTGGCAGCGACCGGTTCCGAGAGTAATCCCCACGGTGTGGTCACCCATGTCGCCCGCCAGGAGAAGCTGCCCTTCTCCAGTGCCCTGCTCTATCCGCGCTTCGCCATCCTCGACCCAAGCACCACCTTCAGCCTGCCGACGCGGCAGATCGGCAACGGGGTGGTGGACGCCTTCGTCCACACCATCGAGCAATACCTGACCTACCCAGCCGATGCGCCGCTGCAGGACCGCTACGCCGAAGGCCTGCTGCTGACCCTGATAGAGGAAGGTCCCAAGGCCCTGACCGACCCCGAGGACTACGCCGTGCGCGCCAACCTCATGTGGTGTGCCACCCAGGCGCTGAACGGCCTGCTCGGCTGCGGCGTGCCCCAGGACTGGACGACCCACATGATCGGCCACGAACTCACCGCCCTCTATCACATCGACCACGCCCAGACCCTGGCCGTGGTGCTGCCGGCGCTGCTGGCCGAACGCCGCCAGGTCAAGCGCGAGAAGCTGCTGCAGTATGCCGCGCGCGTCTGGGGCCTGAAGGAAGGCGACGAAGAGCAACGCATCGACGCCGCCATCCAGGCCACCCGTGACTTCTTCAAGCGCATGGGCGTACCCACCCGTCTGTCCGAACATGGCCTGGACGCCGACGTGATTCCCCAGGTGCTGGCACAGCTGGAACGCCATGGCATGACCGCGCTGAGCGAGCGCCGCGACCTCGACCTGGAGGTCAGCGAGCGCATCCTGCTGCGCGCCCTCTGAGGCTGACCCGCATCGATCCTGGCCGGATTTTTCCAAATTCGGCCGAACTTCTGCCGCATCCGAAGACCAAAACCTCTGGCGGGGGATGGCCATCCAGCCTTCCCTGCTGGTTGCAATCTATACAGCTGTTGGGCGCCGGGGTAGGATTCGCGCCGACCAGTACCCCGCTGGCCCTATCCCTAGTTCCATGCTTCGGAACCTTTGACTTCTATGCCATCGCGTAAATTTGGACTCAACCTGGTGGTCTTCGTGGCTGTCGCCGCGTTGTTCACCGGCATCTGGGCGCTTTACAACCGCCCGGTCACCGCACCGGACTGGCCGGAACAGATTTCCGGTTACTCCTTCTCGCCTTTCCGCGCGGACCAGAACCCCCAGCAGAACCGCTACCCCAACGACCAGCAGATCCGCCAGGACCTCGAGTTGGTGAGCAAGCAGACGGACAACATCCGCACCTACTCGGTGGACGGCACCCTGGCCGACATCCCGCGCCTGGCCGAGGAATTCGGCCTGCGAGTGACCCTGGGCATCTGGATCAGCCCGGACGAGGAGCGCAACGAGCGCGAAATCGCCAAGGCCATCGAGATTGCCAACGCCTCCCGCAGCGTGGTCCGCGTGGTAGTGGGCAACGAAGCGCTGTTCCGTCGCGAGATCAGCCGCAAGGACCTGGTGGCCTACCTCGACCGCGTCCGTGCTGCGGTGAAGGTACCGGTGACCACATCCGAACAGTGGCACATCTGGCTCAAGTACCCGGAACTGGCCAAGCACGTCGACCTGGTGGCCGCCCACGTGCTGCCCTACTGGGAGTTCGTGCCGATGGAGGACTCCACCGAGTTCGTCCTGGAGCGCGCCAAGGACCTGAAGAAGGCCTTCCCGAAGAAGCCGCTGCTGCTGTCCGAGGTGGGCTGGCCGAGCAACGGCCGCATGCGCGGCGGCGCCGACGCCTCCCAGGCGGACCAGGCCATCTACCTGCGCACCCTGGTCAACGCCCTCAACTCCAAGGGCTACAACTACTTCGTGATCGAGGCCTTCGACCAGCCGTGGAAGGCCAGCGACGAGGGCTCGGTGGGCGCCTACTGGGGTGTCTACAACCTTGAACGCCAGCCCAAGTTCGCCTTCGAAGGCCCGGTGATCGCCATTCCGCAATGGCGCATGCTGGCCGTGGCCTCGGTGGTCATGGCGCTGCTCGCCCTGGCCATGATGCTGATCGACGGCAGCGCCCTGCGTCAGCGCGGCCGCACCTTCCTGACCTTCGTCGCCTTCGCCGGCGGCTCGGTGCTGGTGTGGATCGCCTACGACTACAGCCAGCAGTACAGCACCTGGTTCAGCCTGACCGTGGGCCTGCTCCTCGGCGTGGGTGCCCTCGGCGTGTTCATCGTCCTGCTCACCGAGGCCCACGAGCTGGCCGAGGCGGTCTGGGTGCGCAAGCGCCGGCGACCCTTCCTGCCGGTGCTGGCCGACGCCGCCTACCGGCCCAAGGTGTCGGTGCACGTGCCCTGCTACAACGAGCCGCCGGAGATGGTCAAACAGACCCTCGATGCCCTGGCCAACCTCGACTATCCGGACTACGAAGTCCTGATCATCGACAACAACACCAAGGACCCGGCGGTCTGGGAACCGGTGCGCGACTACTGCGAACAGCTGGGCCCGCGCTTCAAGTTCTTCCACGTCGCCCCGCTGGAAGGCTTCAAGGGCGGCGCGCTGAACTACATCCTGCCCTACACCGCGCCGGATGCCGAAGTTGTCGCGGTGATCGACTCCGACTACTGCGTCGACCGCAACTGGCTGAAGTACATGGTTCCGCACTTCGCCGATCCGTCGATCGCCGTGGTGCAGTCGCCGCAGGACTACCGTGACGGCAACGAGAACACCTTCAAGAAGCTCTGCTACGCCGAGTACAAGGGCTTCTTCCACATCGGCATGGTCACCCGCAACGACCGCAACGCCATCATCCAGCACGGCACCATGACCATGATCCGCCGTTCGGTGATGGACGAGCTGAAGTGGGCCGACTGGACCATCTGCGAAGACGCCGAACTGGGCCTGCGCGTGTTCAAGACGGGTTATGCCGCCGCCTACGCCCACCAGAGCTTCGGCCAGGGCCTGATGCCGGATACCTTCATCGACTACAAGAAGCAGCGCTTCCGCTGGGCCTACGGCGCCATCCAGATCATGAAGGGCCACGCCCGCAGCCTGTTCCTGGGCAAGGACTCCCAGCTCAAGCGCGGCCAGCGCTACCACTTCATCGCCGGCTGGCTGCCCTGGGTTGCCGACGGCCTGAACATCTTCTTCACCGTTGGCGCCCTGCTCTGGTCGGCGGCGATGATCATCGTGCCGCAGCGGGTCGACCCGCCGCTGCTGATCTTCGCCATCCCGCCGCTGGCGCTGTTCTTCTTCAAGGTGGGCAAGATCGTCTTCCTCTACCAGCGCGCGGTAGGGGTCAACCTGAAGGACGCCTTCTGCGCGGCGGTGGCGGGGCTCGCGCTCTCGCACACCATCGCCAAGGCGGTGCTCTACGGCTTCTTCACCAAGAGCATTCCCTTCTTCCGCACGCCGAAGATGCGCAGTAACCATGGCGTGCTGATGGCCCTGGCCGAAGCCCGCGAAGAGGTCTTCATCATGCTCCTGCTGTGGGGGGCGGCCATCGGCATCGCCGTGGTCCAGGGCATGCCCAGCCCTGACGTGAAGTTCTGGGTGGCCATGCTGCTGGTCCAGTCGCTGCCCTACCTGGCGGCGCTGATCATGGCCCTGCTCTCTTCCCTGCCCAAGTCCCAGGAGGCGGAGCAGGAAGTCGCCACCGCCTGACGGCGATCGACGACCCTAAACGGCGGCCATTGGCCGCCGTTTCTGTTTTAAGATGTCCGCCTTTTCACCCAGTCCGTTTCCGCGCTGTCTTTCGGAGCTTCCCATGTCTGCCCTCTCCCCCACCCTCGAACTCGCCTGCGACCTTATCCGTCGTCCCTCGGTCACCCCGGTCGACGAAGGCTGCCAGGACCTGATGATGCGCCGGCTGGCCGCTGCCGGCTTCCGCATCGAGCGCATGCGCATCGAGGACGTGGAGAACTTCTGGGCGATCCGCGGTGGCGACGGCCCGGTCCTCTGCTTCGCCGGCCACACCGACGTGGTGCCCACCGGTCCGCTGCAGGCCTGGCAGCACCAACCCTTCGATGCCCTGATCGACGAGCAGGGCATGCTCTGCGGCCGTGGCGCGGCGGACATGAAAGGCAGCCTGGCAGCCATGCTGGTGGCGGTCGAGCGCTTCGTCGCCGAACATCCGCAGCACAAGGGCGCCATTGCCTTCCTCATCACCAGTGACGAGGAAGGCCCGGCCCACCACGGAACCAAGGCCGTGGTCGAGCGCCTGGCAGCCCGTGGCGAGCGCCTGGACTGGTGCATCGTCGGCGAACCCTCGAGTACTTCCCTGGTGGGCGACGTGGTGAAGAACGGCCGCCGTGGCTCCCTGGGCGGCAAGCTGACGGTGCGCGGCGTGCAGGGCCACGTGGCCTACCCGCACCTGGCAAAGAATCCCATCCACCTGGCTGCGCCGGCCCTGGCGGAACTCGCCGCCGAGCACTGGGACGACGGCAACGACTTCTTCCCGCCCACCAGCTTCCAGGTGTCCAACCTCAACTCCGGGACCGGCGCCACCAACGTGATCCCCGGCGAGCTGGCGGCGGTGTTCAACTTCCGCTTCTCCACCGAGTCCACCGTGGAAGGCCTGCAGCGCCGGGTCGAAACCATCCTCGACAAGCACGGCCTGGACTACCACCTGGAGTGGGCCCTGTCCGGCCTGCCGTTCCTGACCGCACCGGGCGAGTTGCTGGATGCCGTCTCCGCCAGCATCAAGGCCATCACCGGCCGCGACACCACCCCCTCCACCAGCGGCGGCACCTCGGACGGCCGCTTCATCGCCACCATGGGCACCCAGGTGGTCGAACTCGGCCCGGTGAACGCCACCATCCACCAGGTGAACGAACGGGTGCTGGCCAGCGACCTCGACCTGCTGACCGACATCTACCAACAGACCCTGGTCCGCCTGCTCGCCCAATGATGCTCATCTGCCCCCTCTGCCAGGGCCCGCTCCACGCCAGCGACAAGGGCGTGGCGTGCCCGGCCAACCACAGCTTCGACCGCGCCCGCCAGGGTTACTACAACCTGCTGCCGGTGCAGCACAAGAACAGCCGCGACCCGGGCGACAACGCCACCATGGTCGAGGCCCGCCGGCGCTTCCTCGATGGCGGCCACTATGCCCCGCTCGCCGCCCGCCTGGCCGCCCTGGCTGCCGAACGCGACCCCGAGCGCTGGCTGGATATCGGCTGTGGCGAGGGCTACTACACCGGGCAGTTGGCCATGGCGTTGCCGGCAACCGACGGCTATGCCCTGGATATCTCCCGCGAGGCGGTGAAGCGCGCCTGTCGCCGCGCCCCGCAACTGCACTGGCTGGTGGCGAGCATGGCGCGGGTGCCCCTGGCCGACGCCAGCTGCCAGTTGCTGGCCAGCGTCTTCAGCCCGCTGGACTGGCAGGAAGCCCTGCGCCTGCTGGCGCCCGGTGGCGGCCTGCTGCGCATGGGGCCGACCCGCGAGCACCTGCTGGAGTTGCGCGAGAAGCTCTATGACGAGGTCCGCGACTACGATGACCAGAAGCATCTGACGCAGATCCCGGCAGGCATGCGTCTCGCCCATAGCGAGACCCTGACCTATCGCCTGCAACTGGCCGACGCCCAGGCCCGCGCCGACCTGCTGGCCATGACCCCGCACGGCTGGCGCGCCAATGCCGAACGCCGTGCGGCGGTGGTGTCCGAAGCCTTCGAAGTCACGGTGTCCATTCGCTACGATTGGATCGAGAAAACCTAGAGAGCCTTCCCATGCGCCAACCCGATATCGAGATCTACCTCAAGGACGCCGATCAGGAGGCCGTCACCGCCTGGCTCAACACGGCGCTGGGCCCCTGCACGCCGTGGCAGCAGAAGGGACAGACCTTCAAGTGCCTGGCCGGGGATATCCCCGTCACCTGGCTGCCCAAGGCCGTGGGCAAGTGGCACAGTCTCTACCTGGAGAGCGATGCCTCGCCCTGGGAAGACGATCTGGGTTGTGCCCGCGCGGCCTTCGCGGCCCTTGGCGTGGAAATCCGCTGCGCGCCGGGCGGCTGGCAGGAAGCGCAGGGAGAGGAAGACGCTGATCGCTGGATCAAGGTGAACGCGGAGGGCGAGCAGGAAATCACCTGGCGCACCGACTGAGGCGGCAGTGGGCGTTGACCCCGGCCTTGTTCGAACCTTTGCGGTGGAAATCCGCCAGGCGGATTTTCACCCTACGCAGTGCTTCCGCAGGGTGGACCACGCTTCATCGGTCCACCAGAGTGGGGCCGCCCGAGCACAGCCTGGACGGCCGCGGTGTGAAGCCTGGAAAGCAAAAGGCCCGTCACTGACGGGCCTCTTGTTCTTGAGTCTCAGACCTTGGCGACGTCTTCCGCCTGCAGGCCTTTCTGACCCTGGATCACGGAAAACTCCACCTTCTGGCCTTCCAGCAGAGAGCGGTGGCCCTCGCCGCGGATAGCGCGGTAGTGAACGAACACATCAGGACCGCTTTCGCGCTGAATGAAACCATAGCCCTTGGCGTCATTGAACCACTTGACGGTTCCGACCTCACGATCAGCCATTACTGCTCTCTCCAACTCGCAATTTTGTTGTTTTACCCCCTTATGCGGGGGTTTCGACGGTGCGGTAAAGACGTTCTTCTTGTTATATCCGACCCCGGCCGAATCAAGCGTGGAGCGGGTATTTCGAATGGCGTTCTTTTTGTGACCGCGACCGGAGTATACGACAAGAGTTGGTGCTGAAAAGCACTTTTTTATGACAGTACGGAATGGCCGCGCCACGCGGGCTGGACGCCCTTTTTTGGTCTCTCCGAGGTACAAATCGGGGCATGAAAAAAGGCGGGAATGCACCGGCGTTTGTCCAACTTCCCACCTTTTCCCAATGACTTGCACTACTTGGCAGCCAGGACGTCCTCGAGCTTCTTGGCCAGTGCCTGATATTGGAATGGCTCTAGCCTGTAGGCCCAATCCAGCTTGCCGGGCACCTGCTCGTCGCCGAGTCCCTTCTTGTCCGTGAGCACCAGCCAGGGCTGCTCCGCCTGGGGGTAGACCACCCCACGCAATTCACCGCCTTCGAAGGTCGAAAGGCTGAACTCGAGCATCGGCTTGCCCTTGAACTGCACCTGCGCCAAAGGCGCATTGTCGGCGAACTCCAGGCCGGCGAAGAGGGTCGCCATGCCGTTGGCCGCCGCCTCGTAGGCCAGGCGCCGGTCCTTGGGCAATTGCTTGAGCTTGAGGTTGGGCTCCTCGGCCGAATCACGGTAGACGGTCAGCTTGCTGCCGTTCGGGTAGGCCACTTCCACCTGCCTGACCTTGGCGAAGGGAATCGCCGCCACCCGGCGGTCCAGCCAGTTCAGCTCCGTTGCCGGCATGGGCATGGATTGGTCCACCAGCCAGACCTGGTTGTCGCCGTAGAGGCGCACCAGCTGGCCCTTGCCCTGTTGCGCCGGCTTGCCCACCAGCAGCTCCAGGGGCGCCTCGCCCCCTCGCTCCAGCCTGACGCGTACACCCTGCTCCTCGGCGTTGCCCTTGTCGGCCAGGCCGACGCGACCATGCAGTTCCGGGTTGGCGGTCTTGGCTTCCACCTTCTGCGCCTCGGCGAGCGCCTTCAGCAGGGTCGCTACCGGTTGGCCGGCGGCGGGGTAGTCAGCCTTGGCCGGCAGCACCCAGAGTTCGCCCTTGCGCTCCAGGCGCAGATCAGGCTGCCCGGGACGCTGCACGTCCACCGCGCTCACTTCCGCCAGCTTGCCTTGCAACCCGGGCAACAGCAGCTCGCGGCTGGCGCTGGGCGGCTGCGGCCGCGAGCTGCCCTGCTGGATGTAATAGGCCGCGCCCAGCCCAAGTGCGAGCAGGGCGAGGAAGATCAGGCCTTTGCGTCCCATTGCGTTCTCCTCAGGCCTGGCGCCGGCGGCGCCACAGCCACAGCACCAGCACGCCCAGGGTCAGCACCAGCGGCACCAGGGCGATGTTGATGAATTTCAGGGTGCGTCCCAGGTCCTCGATGTCGGCGTTGAGCTGGAAACGCACTTCGCGAAGTTCCTTGCGGATGCGCAGCTTCTCCTGGACGAACTGCTGCAGGGTGACCTGCTGTTCCGGGGTCAGCTCCAGGGCCTTGGCCGGGTCCTGGCTCTGCTGCAGCGAGGCCAGCTTCTGCTCGGTGTCGGTCAGGCGCTGCTGGAGTTCCTGCTCGCGCTCGCGGAACTGCACCTCAGCGTCGCGCTGGAGCTTCTCCACCACATCGAAGGGGCGGCTGAAGCGGCCACGGGAACGCACGCTGATCAGGGCATCGGAGCCGGCCAGGTTGTCCAGGGCGTTGATGGCGAAGCCGGCGTTATCGGCCCAGGGCTGCGGCACGCGCTGGCCGAAGAAATCCTGCACCTGCACCCACATGCGGTCGCTGAGCATGTCGGTGTCGGCGACGACGATCAGGTTGACGTTTTCCGCCGCCTTCAGTCCGTCCTTGCGACCTTCGATGCCGTTGGGGAAGGCCGATTGCACTGGCCCGCTGATGCGTGCGGCCACTGCGTAGCGCTCACCGGTCGGCTTGAGCTCGCGGATCAGCTCCTCCGGGTCGGCGAGCATGCCGAAGCGCTGCACGTCGAACGGCATGGCGTACTCGGAACTCTGGATCAGCGGCAGGAAGCGGGTCTTGGCGCCTTCCAGCGGCTCGAGGATGCCGGCGGTGGCCAGGGTGATGTTCTCCAGTCCGCCGGTGCTGACATCGCTCTGGTCGAGGCTGTGCCTGGGCAGGTTGAGCCAGGCGGCATGGCGCGCCGGCGGCCTGTCCTGGCCCATGCTCACCGACATGCCGTTGGCGCCGTCGCCCAGCACCTTGCCCGGCATCATCCGCAGGCCCCAGGCCTTGAACAGGGTGTCGAGATCGGAAGACTTGTCGCCACCCGGTTCGCCCGGCATCGCCATGCCGTTGTCGGCTTCGCTCCAGGGGTCGACGAAGGCCAGCAGCTTGCCGCCGCGCAGGACGAACTGGTCGATGGCGTACTGGGTCTGCTGCGGCAGGTTCTTCGGGTGCACCAGCAGCAGTACCGAAACCTGTTCCGGAATCTGGTCGATGTCGTTCTTCAGGCTTTCGATCCGGAACAGCTGGCGGATTTCCTCCATCACCATCCAGGGCGGCGTCGGCTGGCGGCTCGCCATGTCGAACCCGCCGTTGAGCTGCAACCCGGAAAGCACGCCCACCACCGGCCGCTCCGGCTTGGCCAGGCTCTGCACCAGGCGGCTGATCTCGTACTCGAGGAATTCCTCCTGGTCGAGCGGGAAGAAGGGGATGACCTGGGTTTCGTCGACGCTGTTGGTGCCGGCCAGGCCGAAGTAGATCTGGTCGCCGCCCTGCTCCAGCGGAATCGCCTGCAGGCCGAACTCGGCGGCCTTGTCCTCGTCTTCGGAGAAAGGCTCGGGATCGACGATGTGCAGCTTGATCTTGCCGCCGGCCGTGCGCTCGTAGGCCTTGAGCATTTCCTCCACGCGTCGCGCGTAGTTGCGCAGCACCACCAGGTCCTTGGCGGCCTTGTCGGAATAGAAGAAGTAGAGATTGATCGGCTCGTCTATCTCGCCAAGGATCTTTTTAGTCCCGTCGGAGATGGTGTAGAGCTTCTGTTCGGTGAGATCGACCCGCGCGTTGGTCAGGGTCAGCCCGGCGAGCATGTTGAACGCCAGGAAGGCCAGGGCGATGAGCAACAGCCCGGCACCGGAATACATCAGTCTTTTCATGTTCAGTCGGCCTTCTTCAGATCGACCACCACAGCGGTGGCGGCCAGCCAGGCGGCGATCAGGGTGACGAAGTAGAGCAGGTCACGCAGGTCGATCACGCCCTTGCTGATGGCATCGAAGCGGGTGAGGAAACTCAATGACGCTACGGCGTCCAGCAGCCATTGCGGGGCCCAGGTGCTGAAGGCGTCGAGCACCAGCGGGAAACCGCTGACGATGAACAGGAAGCACACGCTGACGGCGAGGATGAAGGCGATCACCTGGTTCTTCGCCAGCGCCGACATGCAGGAGCCGATGGCGAGGAAGGCCCCGGCCAGCAGCCAGCTGCCGATGTAACCGGTAATGATCGCGCCGTTGTCCGGCTCGCCGAGGTAATTCACCGTGATCACCATGGGGAAGGTCAGCAGCAGCGCCAGCCCGGCGAAGGCCCAGGCGGCGAGGAACTTGCCGGTGACCGCCTCGAAGCGGGTGATGGGCAGGGTCATCAGCAGCTCGATGGAGCCGGACTTGCGCTCCTCGGCCCAGAGCCGCATGGCGATGGCCGGCACCAGGAAGAGGTAGAGCCAGGGGTGGAAGTTGAAGAAGGGCGCGAGGCTGGCCTGATCGCTTTCGAAGAAGCCGCCCAGGTAGAAGGTGAACACCCCGGACAGCACCAGGAAGATCACGATGAAGACATAGGCCAGCGGCGTGGCGAAGTAGCTCGCCAGCTCGCGCTTGAAAATCACCGGCAGCTGCATCATGCCGCTTCTCCCCGGGTCAGTCGGCGGAATACTTCGTCGAGACGGCCGCGCTCCACGTCCAGCTCCCTGACCTTCCAGCCGCGCGTGTGGATCAGCTGGTTGACCTGCGGGAAGATCACCTCGCCCGGCTTGGCGAGAATGGTCAGGCCGCCCTCGATGGCGTTCTCTTCGATGCCGGCAACGCCTGGCAGCACCGCCAGGGCCAGCATGTCCAGCGGCTCGTCGGCCACCAGGGTCACTGCCTGGTGATAGCGCGAGCGGCTTTCCAGCTCGAAGGGCGTGCCGTCGGCCACCACCTTGCCGGAGGCGATCACCAGGGCGCGGGTGCAGACCGCGGTGACTTCTTCGAGGATGTGGGTGGAGATGATCACAATCTTGTCGCGGGCCAGGCTCTGGATCAGCTGGCGTACCTGGTGCTTCTGGTTCGGGTCGAGGCCGTCGGTGGGCTCGTCGAGGATCAGCGCGCGGGGATCGTGGAGGATCGCCTGGGCCAGGCCGACGCGGCGCTTGAAGCCCTTGGACAGGGTCTCGATGGACTGGCCGAGGACATGCTCCAGCTCCACCTGGCCGACGGCCCGATCGACCCGCTGTTTCTTCTCGGCACCGCGGAAGCCGCGGACTTCGGCGATGAATTCGAGGAAGCGGCGCACCGTCATGTCGCCATAGCAAGGGGCACCTTCAGGCAGGTAGCCGATCTCCCGCTGGGCTTTCAGGGTCTGGGTCTGGATGTCGAAGCCGAAGATGCTCGCGGTGCCGGAGGTCGGCGCGAGGAAACCGGTGAGCATCTTCATGGTGGTGGACTTGCCCGCACCGTTGGGGCCGAGGAAGCCCAGGACTTCTCCCGGTGCGACGCGGAAGGACAGGTTGTCCACGGCGGCGTGCTGCGCAAAACGCTTGGTCAGATTGGTTATTTCGATCATGGCCTGTAGTCCCGAAGGGAAAAGCCCCTGGCCATGCTGGCCACGGGGCCTTGCAAATGCTGGCGGACTATAAGGACTCCTCCGCGGGCATTGCAAGAAGGCACCTCGTGCGAAAAGTTGCAGGAAAAATCCCCAATTGCGGCGGTCCCGGCCTTTTTGCGACCCGCCAGCGAATCCGGCAAACTAGCGGCCCCGAGCAATCGCTCGTTTCACAGCATTACCGTCCGATGACCCGCTCCCCTTTCCGCCGCCTCGCCTTCGGCACCCTGCGCCGCCTGCTCTATCTCTGGGTACGCTCGGAAACCATCAACCAGTCCGCCTTCACCCTCAAGCTCGACCGCAGCAAGCCGGTGCTCTACGCGCTGCAGCAGCCTTCGGCCAGCGACCTGGCGGTGGTGGACCGGGAATGCACCAAGGCCGGCCTGCCGCGCCCGGTGCTGCCGGTGGCGGTGGGTGACCTGCTGGAGCCGGCCGCCTTCTTCTACCTGACGCCCGAGCCGCGCTGGCTGGGCGGCCAGGACAAGCGCGGCGCCTCGCCCACCCTGGTTCGGGTGCTCGGCGCCATCCAGCAGAACGCGCTGGACGACGCGCAGATCATCCCGGTGACGGTGTTCTGGGGGCAATCGCCGGACCGCGAGACCAGCCCCTGGAAGCTGCTCTTCGCCGACAGCTGGGCGGTGACGGGGCGCCTGCGCAAGCTGGTCAGCATCCTCATCCTCGGGCGCAAGACCCGTGTGCAGTTCTCCGCGCCCATCCACCTGCGCGAACTGGTGGCCCAGGACAAGGGTCCGGAACGCACCCTGCGCATGGTCAACCGCATCCTGCGGGTGCACTTCCGCAACCAGAAGACCGCAGTCATCGGCCCCGACCTTTCCCACCGCCGCAACCTGGTCAAGGGACTGCTGCGCGCGCCCCAGGTACGCCAGGCCATGGCCGAGGAAGCCGAGCGCGAGAAGATCAGCCTGCCCGCCGCCGAGTCCCAGGCCTTGAAGTACGGCAACGAGATCGCCTCGGACTTCGCCTATACCGCCATCCGCTTCCTCGAAGTCGTGCTGTCCTGGTTCTGGAACAAGCTGTACGAAGGCATCAAGGTCAACCATATCGAGGGCGTACAGGAAATCGCCCAGGGCCACGAGGTCATCTACGTGCCCTGCCACCGCAGCCATATCGACTACCTGCTGCTGTCCTACCTGCTGTTCCGCAACGGCCTGACCCCGCCGCACATCGCCGCCGGGATCAATCTCAACATGCCGGTGATCGGCGGCCTGCTACGCCGTGGTGGCGCCTTCTTCATGCGCCGCACCTTCAAGGGCAATCCGCTCTACACGGCGGTGTTCAACGAATACCTGCACACCCTGTTCAGTCGCGGCTTCCCGGTGGAGTACTTCGTCGAGGGTGGGCGTTCGCGCACCGGGCGCATGCTGCATCCCAAGACCGGGATGCTGGCCATCACCCTGCGCAGCTTCCTGCGCTCCTCGCGCCTGCCCATCGTCTTCGTGCCGGTGTACATCGGCTACGAGCGGGTGCTGGAAGGCCGCACTTACCTGGGCGAACTGCGCGGGGCGAGCAAGAAGAAGGAATCCATCTTCGACCTGTTCAAAGTCATTGGCGCGCTGAAGCTGCGCTTCGGCTCGGTGGCGGTGAACTTCGGCGAGCCGATCAAGCTGGCCGAATTCCTCGACCAGCAGCAGCCGGAATGGCGCACCCAGGACCTCGGCCCGCAATACCGCCCGGCCTGGCTCAATGGCACTACCAACCAGCTCGCCGTGCGTATCGCCCGTCACCTCAACGACGCGGCGGCCATCAATCCGGTCAACCTGGTGGCCCTGGCGTTGCTGTCCACCAGCCGCCTAGCGCTGGACGAGCGTGCCCTGACCCGGGTGCTCGACCTCTATCTGTCCCTGCTCCGCGCCGTGCCCTACTCGCCCCATGCGACCCTGCCCGAAGGCGATGGCCAGGCGCTGATCCAGTACGTGCAGAGCATGGGCCTGCTGGCCGAGCAGAAGGACGCCCTGGGCAAGATCCTCTACCTGGACGAGCAGAATGCCGTCCTCATGACCTACTACCGCAACAACGTGCTGCACGTCTTCGCCCTGCCCGCGCTGCTCGCCAGCTTTTTCCAGAGCAGCGGACGGATGAGTCGTGAGCAGATCCTGCGCTACACCCGCGCGCTCTACCCCTACCTGCAGGCGGAACTCTTCATCCGCTGGGACTCCAGCGAACTGGACGGGGTGGTGGACCAGTGGCTGGCCGCCTTCGTCGACCAGGGCCTGCTCAAGCTGGAAGGCGATGTCTACGTGCGGCCGGCACCCAGCTCGCGGCAGTTCGTGCTGCTGACCCTGCTGGCCCGCGCCATCGTCCAGACCCTGCAGCGCTTCTACATGGCCATCGCCCTGCTGCTCAATGCCGGCCAGAACCAGCTGAGCGCCGAGGAGCTGGAAGACCTCTGCACCGTGATGGCGCAGCGCCTGTCGATCCTGCATGGCCTGAACGCCCCGGAGTTCTTCGACAAGACGCTGTTCCGCCACTTCATCCAGACCCTGCTCGACCAGCGCGTGCTGCGCCAGGACGAAGCCGGCAAGCTCGGCTACCTCGAAGTGCTCGGCGAACTGGCCGAAGGCGCGGCGAAGCGCGTGCTGCCTGCGGAGATCCGCCTGTCGATCCGCCAGGTCGCCCTCGACCGCCAGGCCGAAGGCGAGAGCCCGCCCGACGCCAGCTGAGTGCGGGCGGCCGCGGGGCCAGGCGCCCAGCGGCCGCTCCAGCTGCGGTCACTCCCGGAACCGTCCTACAAAAGAGCCAGAGCCCGGCATACAAGCGTGCCGTGGGGGGCTCAGTACCATTGGGCACCAGGCCGGTCCTGCCCGGATCGCGGCCAGCCACACGGTACGGAAGACGCCCATGCTACTTAGAACCATCACAGTCGAGAACGAGGCCCAGGAAGTGGTCAACGCCGCCGTCCTGTGCAGCTTCGCCATCCCCGATATCGATCGGAACATCCTCGTCTACTCCCTCAACGAAGAAGGTCCCCAAGGCACCGCCAAGGTGTACGTCGCCAGCGTCACCCCCGGCACGAACGGCTACCTGCTGGGTTCGCTGGAAAGCGAGCTCGAGTGGCAATACGCCAAGCGTGTGCTGAGGCAGATCGCCTGGGGGGTCGAGCCATGAGCGAATCGGAACTGGTCAACTTCCACTTCATCAAGCTGAAAGACCCGATTAACGGGCCTGGCGAACGACCGGCCGCCGTCACGGACCATCGTCCCCTATCGATCAGCAAGAGCTCGATCCAGAAGCTGATTGCCAGCCATGACAGTACCAACCTGGGCGATCCGCTGCCGGGCCTGCGACCTTCCCAGGTCGATGCTCGGGAGGAGCCCCCGATCGCGCCGCACCGCCTGACCGGCGCCGTCCTGGACGTCATCTACAACCTGCCTTCAGCTGAGTCTGCCGGGCCGCAGCCGGAGGCGGAAATTGCGGAAGAGGTAACGCCTGCTGCCGGGAAGGAAGAAGTCGAACAGGCTACGCCAGAAGCCGTCGAAGCGGTGGAACAGGCGCCTGTCGCCCCGGAACCGGGACCCGACCCCGAACCGGAACCCCAACCCGAGCCCGAGCTGGAGTCCGAATCCGAACAGGAAATTCCGCCCAGCCAACCGATCGAGGCGCAATACCAGGCCGAGGTTCCCAGCGTCGATATCGAGTCCGCCGACGAAGCGGTCGCCGCGGGCCAGGCGGAGATCCAGCGCCCGGTCCAGCCCAGCGCGCTGCCGCCCGAGTTCCAGGCGGAGCCTCATCAGGACGATGCCGACAGGCCCCCGGTTGCGCAATCCCCCGGGCCGGTCGCCGAGTCCGAGCCCGCCACCAACGTCGCCAGCGACACCGATAGCGTCCTGGGGGACGTACAGGCCACCCTGAACTCACTGGCCGACATGGCCAAAGGGCTGACCCAGCAGAAGCTGGAAGCGGTGAAGCAGCGGGAAAGCCTGGACCAGCTCAAATCGCAGCTGTGCGAGAAAGAACGCTTGCTGCTGGAGAAGGACGAGCAGCTGCGCGCCCTCGAAGCCCGCCTGAACAGCGATGCAGCAGCGATCGAAACTGCCGCGGAGGAAAATGCGCGCGCCCTCGCCGAGCGAAGTGCCGCACTCAAGGCCTTGGCTGAAACGGTCGAAGCCCGCGACCGCAGCACCGCGAAGGTCGCCGAGACCTTGCGCCAGGAAAAACTGCGCAATGATGAGCTCGCCGAGTCCCTGCAGCGCCGCGCCGAAGCGCTGGACGAGCGCGAGGCGGCGCTGCACCGCAAGGAAGACCAGTTGGCGGAGAAGCTCAAGCAACTGGTCGGCACCAAGGAAAGATTCCGCAAGATAGTCAGGGCCTTCAACGAGACGGTGCAGTTCAACAACACCCTCAACGCCATCTCCAGCACGGCGCTGGACGACAGCCAGGAATGACGCCGCTGATCCATCGCCCCCCTGCGGGGGGCGATTCCTTTGCCTCTTCGGCCTTCCGGCTCGGCTACGCCGCGGCCAAGGTACAGCCGAACCACAGGTACGCGGTGAGCGCCCGCATCGAACTGGACGGCAAGCTGATGTTCATCAGCACCGAGCAGCACTCAGTTAAACTCGACGGCTCCGACCCGCAGCCTCTGCGCATCAAGGTCGATCCCGTCCGCTGAAGCGGACCGCTCCCGAATCCGTCACAAGGATGCTGCCATGCTCCGTTTCACCGCCCTCTGCGCCGGCCTCGCCCTGTCCGCCAGCGCCTTCGCCCTGTCCCTCGCCGACCTCAGCCAGCAGGATGCCAGCGGCGGACTCAAGGATGCCCTTACCCAGGGCGCCAAGGTTGCCGTGCAGCAACTCGGCAAGCCCGGCGGCTTCAACGACAACCCCGACGTGCGCATCGAGCTTCCGGGCAAGCTCGGCAAGGCGGCCAAGACCATGAAGATGATGGGCATGGGCGCCCAGGTCGAACAGCTCGAAGCGACCATGAACCAGGCCGCCGAGGCCGCCGTCCCACAGGCCCAGGCCCTGCTGGTGGATGCGGTGAAGAAGATGACCGTGCAGGACGCCAAGGGCATCCTCGCCGGCCCGGAGGATGCCGCCACCCAGTACCTGAACAAGACCAGCCGCGAGCAACTGCGCGCGAAGTTCCTGCCCATCGTCAAGCAGGCCACCGACAAGGTCGGCCTGGCCCAGCAGTACAACAGCTTTGCGGGTCAGGCTGCCAGCTTCGGCGTGGTGGATGCCAAGAGCGCCAATATCGAGAGCTACGTGACCGAAGAGGCGCTCGACGGGCTGTTCAAGTTGATCGCCGAACAGGAGGCCAGCATCCGCCAGAACCCGGCGGGAGCGGCTACCGGGCTGGCGAAGAAGGTGTTCGGGGCGCTCTGAGGGGCGCCTGTCATGAAGAGCCCGGCTTGATGCCGGGCTTTTTTGTGGGTGCATGGAAAGGCTTGTGGTCTGGTGGTTCAGCTCATTACCGAGCGGGTTGCGGGTTTCTGTTTCGCCTTCCCGGGCGAGTCTCTTTTTTCAGTCGTCGGAATGCCGCCCACAAAAAAGAAACCAAAAACGCTTGCCCCTGCATCCGGCCCGACTTCGTCGGGTGACCAGCCTTCGGCTGTTACTGCGTTTCCCTCGCTCCATCATTGCTCCGGGGGCCCGGCGTGAGGGGCCATCCATGGCCCCGCACGCCTCTCGCGGCATCCATGCCGCTCGTCCCCCTCTGCAACG
>NZ_SSOJ01000143.1:0-2568 GCF_029871205.1 Pseudomonas sp. BN417
TCCCATCCTGAGAGCTCGACTCTGTTTCGTAGATTGTGCTCCCGGCCCTCTTCTCCAACTCCTGAATGGTATCCAAGCCCCTCCACCGGAGTGAGGCTGCATGAACAAGGCAAGGATCGAGAGATGGCGGTTATTGGAATCGATGTCAGCAAGCAAAAGCTCGACTGTCTGTGGTTACGCGACCCGGACAGTCTGAAGGTCAAGACCAAGGTATTTACCAATCAAGTAGACGGCTTTGCCGCCTTGATCGAGTGGTGCTGCACCCACAGTGGCGTTGCCGCCGGGGAACTGAAGGTGTTCCTTGAGGCCACCGGGGTCTACCACGAATCCTTGGCGTATTACCTGCACGACCGTGGCGTTCAGGTCTTCGTCCTGAACCCGGCGCAAGTCCGCGAATATGCGCGCAGCCTGGGTATTCGCGGTAAGACGGACAAGCAGGACAGCCTGGTGCTCGCCCGTTTTGGCGCGACCCAAAAGGCCCGACGCTGGTTGCCGGAGGCGCGGGAGATCCGCGAGCTGAAAGCGATGATCGTGCGGTATGAGGCGTTGCAGGAGGACCTCCAGCGCGAACTGAACCGGCGGGAAAAAGCCGAGGTCAGTCAGGCCAGCCTCAGCGTAGTGGCCTCCATCGATACGATGCTCAGTGCCCTGCGTCAGGAGGCCGAACGCCTGAAGCAGGAGATCGACGACCACATCGACCGGCACGACCAGCTCAAACGCAACCGGGAGCTGCTGCGGAGCATCCAGGGCATCGGGGATGTCCTTTCCCGCCACCTGCTGGCGTTTCTGCACAGCCGCGACTTTGGCTGTGCCCGACAATGCGCGGCCTATGCGGGCCTGGTTCCACGCCCCTGGGACTCGGGGACGTCGGTAAAAGGCAAACCACGCTTGACCAAAGCGGGGCAGCCTCGGCTGCGGGCCAAGCTCTACATGGGGGCCATTGTGGCCAAACAGCACAATCCCACGGTCAAAGCGCTTTACCAGCGTCTGCTGGCACGCGGGAAAGCCAAGATGAGCGCCCTGGGCGCGGCCATGCGCAAGCTGCTGCAGATTGCCTATGGTGTGCTCAAGACGCAGACACCCTATCAGCCGCAACCGACCTGAAAGGGTCGGTTGCATCTGATCGGAGAGATGGTATCTACGGACTGCAGCGCCATCCCACCCTTCAGCTTCCGGCTTCCAGCTGCTCTTAACTGGCACCCTTGTTGCAGATACCCCTCTATCACGCCGCGCAGCGTCAAAAAATCGCGGCAGCAGGAGGAAGGTCATGAGTCAGGGTGTCGAGTTCAATCGGCTGATGTTGGAAATGCGTGCCATGCAGATGGATGCCATGGCGCGCGCCAAGCCCGCCCCTGCGGCAACTCCCGAGGCCGGTGCGCCGAGCTTCGCGGATATGCTCGGACAGGCCGTCAACAAGGTCGCCGATACCCAGACGGTCTCCACCGAGATGGCCAGCGCCTTCGAGGTGGGCCAGAAGGGTGTGGACCTCACCGACG
This sequence comes from Pseudomonas sp. BN417, assembly GCF_029871205.1. Lineage (GTDB taxonomy): Bacteria > Pseudomonadota > Gammaproteobacteria > Pseudomonadales > Pseudomonadaceae > Metapseudomonas. The sequence goes on from NZ_SSOJ01000143.1 coordinate 1,497, forward strand.
TCATGATCGCGTCGCAGAAAGCCAGCGTGTCCTTCGAGGCCATGACCCAGGTGCGTAACAAGCTGGTCCAGGCCTACCAAGACATCATGCAGATGCCGGTTTGAGGACGGATTGAGAGATGGCTGAAGCCGCACTTGCAAAGGTCCCCGCCAAGGCAGACGCATCGATCGATGCAGGCGAGAAGAAGCCGCTGTTCGGCCTTTCGTTCCTGGAAAACCTCTCGCAGATGACCATGCTGCGCCAGGTCGGCCTGCTGGTCGGCCTGGCCGCCAGTGTCGCCATCGGTTTCGCCGTGGTGCTCTGGTCGCAGCAGCCGGACTACCGGCCGCTGTACGGCAGCCTGTCGGGGATGGATGCCAACCAGGTGGTGGAAGCCCTGACTGCTGCCGACATCCCCTACAAGATCGAGCCCAATTCCGGCGCCCTGCTGGTCAAGTCCGAGGACGTCGCCCGCGCCCGCCTGAAACTCGCCGGCGCCGGCGTGGCCCCCAGCGATGGCAATGTCGGCTTCGAGATCCTCGACAAGGAGCAGGGCCTTGGCACCAGCCAGTTCATGGAGGCCACCCGCTATCGCCGCGGCCTGGAAGGCGAACTGGCGCGCACCGTCTCCAGCCTGAACAACGTCAAGGGCGCTCGCGTGCACCTGGCCATCCCGAAGAGCTCCGTGTTCGTCCGTGACGAGCGCAAGCCCAGCGCCTCCGTTCTGGTTGATCTGTACCCGGGTCGTACCCTGGAGCCGAGCCAGGTCATGGCGATCGTCAACCTGGTGGCCAGCAGCGTGCCGGAGCTCGACAAGTCCCAGGTCACAGTGGTCGACCAGAAGGGCAACCTGCTGTCCGACCAGCAGGAACTGTCCGAGCTGACCATGGCGGGCAAGCAGTTCGACTACACCCGGCGCATGGAAACCCTCTACACCCAGCGGGTGCACAGCATCCTCCAGCCGGTGCTGGGCAATGGCCGCTACAAGGCGGAAGTCTCGGCGGACGTCGACTTCAGCGCCGTCGAATCCACTTCCGAGATGTTCAACCCGGACCAGCCGGCCCTGCGCAGCGAGCAGAAGCTCGCCGAGGAG
>NZ_SSOJ01000143.1:2618-31309 GCF_029871205.1 Pseudomonas sp. BN417
ATCAGCCGCAACCGACCTGAAAGGGTCGGTTGCATCTGATCGGAGAGATGGTATCTACGGACTAGCGGTCGCAATACACCTGTGGGGGCGAATTCATTCGCCAAGGGCAACTCCGTTGCCCCGCATGCCCCTCTCCCAACACGGAAGAGGGGCCACCCACTCAAATCACCCTGCACCCCAACGGCAACTTCTCCAGCTGCACCAACCGGCCGAAGTCCTCGTAGTTGCTGCGGGACAGGTGAATCACCGCATCCATCAACGCCCCCTCCCGATAGCCATCGAGAAACGGGCCGGGAATGCCATCCCGCAGCGCAGCATTCTCAAGGATCACCTCGGCAATCACCTGGGTCGTATGCAACCTCGCGTCCAGGCGCTGCACCAATTGCTGCAGCCGTCGCTGCTCATGGTTTGCAGTCATACCGGCACCTCCTTGCCGTCCGCCATGAACGCCGGCAGATCCCGCCAGGCAACCCAGAGCTCCCCCTGCCACCTCACAACCCCGATCTGCCGGCCTTCCCAACTCATTAAGGAGCGGCGCGGCGCAGCATCCGGGACCCGGTGATAGTCATGCAGCGTCGGCACCAGCACATCGCTCAGCCAGCGGCTGATATCCCGATGCTCCGGGCGAGTGAAGCGATAGAGCGCCTTGTACGCGCCGGCGTCGCTGATCGCCTGCACCTCTTCATGGAAATCGCCGGTGTATTCCAGCGTGATGGAGCGCTTCTCGTGCGGCTCCAGGGCACGGAGCAGGCGGCGGGGATGGCGGGCGTCGATCAGCTGCGCGAAATCCTGGGCGACGAACCAGGGCTGGTTGTCGATCATCAGGGCGCGCAGGCGATGGGAATGGCGGTAGAAAACGAGAGGGGTGTATGCGTCTTGCATGGTGGAGCTCCAGTGTATGAGTAGAAATCCACCACCATCCGCTGTCAGTCGGAGGGTGGCAGACCGCGCAGGGTTGACAGACCGGACACTGGAGCCGGCAGACCCGAGGGTCTCCCCACGCGATCTGCCATAGAGCAGTGCAGCTAGAAACTGCATGCGAGCAAGGGCCTGCAAAAAACGTCCGCCGTTTTTCGCATGCACCTTGCGGCGCAATCGCGCCAGTGTTTCAGGCTGTCAAACCTGGCCACGGGATTGACCGTGGCCGGGGCAGGATAGGGATGGGGGAGCGGGAGGGCAAGGGGAGGGGAGATGGCGAGGGCCGCTTTCGACTGCGGATTCAACCGGTCGATCGATCTTGTTGTGTGCTTACCACGATCTAGACTACCTACCGTCATGGAGCGCGGCATGTTGAGTGTGAGCTTCGGCCAGATGCTCACGGCAGCCCGCAGGTTCGTCTCCCGAGCGCCACTCACACGCAAGGATGTCGACGATGCCTCACTTGCTGAAATTGCTTTCCGCTGCCGGCCAGGAGCCGCCGGTGCAAGGTTTCTGGTCGCTGACGCTGTACAACGAGAAACACCTGTTCAGTTCCAACACGCGCAATCGCTACTCGCTGGGGACCAGGAACAAGAACCTCAAGCGCAATGCCAATGGCTCGCTGACGCTTTACATGGCACCTGCCTCACCGGGCAAGGACAAGGAGAGCAACGGGCTCCCCTCGCCCAAGGAGCCTATCTCGATCTATATCCGCGCTTAGTGGGGTAAGGAGCCAATTCTCGATGGCAGCTGGAAGCCGCCGGTGATCAAGAAGATCAAGTGAACCGGTATGCCGGTCATTTCCTTCGAGTTGCAGCGGTAGGTGAAGTGCGCCACTGCACCCAATCAGGAGAATTCAGATGGCTTCAATGCAAAGGACGTTCGCCGTATCGGCGCTGGCTGCCGCGTTGGCATTCGTGTCTGTTGGACACGCGGCGGATGAGGCCCCAGCCTCACCGCTGATCAAGCAGATCAACAACGGCAACTGGCTAGACCCGAAAGAAGCCGAGAGCCTGCGCGATGAGCTGTACTACCAGCGCGCCATCCATGCCTATATGACCATGCTGCCGGCGCTGAACGTGATCGGCATGCGCGACGGATCGGAGAGGGCGTTTGGCGCCGGCTACAACGTCCTGCCGATCTGGAAGCAGCGCATGGATTCGCGAACCATGGTGCCCACGCCGAACGCCGACGTGATCTACTCCATGAGCTATCTGGACCTGAAGAAAACCGGCCCGCTGGTGGTGAAGGCACCGCCGAACGTGATCGGCATGTTCACCGACTTCTTCCAGCGCACCATCACCGACGTTGGCGCCATCGGGCCCGACCGTGCGCAGGGCGGGCTCTATCTGCTGCTGCCGCCGGACTACAACGGCCCCGTGCCCCCCAGCTACTTCGCGTTCAAGTCGTCCACCTACAACGTGTTCCTGTTCTTCCGCACGGTCATGGCCAAGGGCGAAGGCAAGCCTGACCCGGCGCCGGCGGTTAAGGCGGCGGAAAGCACTCGCGTGTACCCGCTGTGGGCGACCGAGAAAGATGCCAAGCCGATGGAGTTCCCTGACGCCAGCGGCCAGCCGCTGAACATGATGTACCCAACGGACAACGAGTACTGGACGAAGCTGAAGATGTTCGTCGACTACGAGCCCGTGGAGGCTATCGATCCGGAGCTGCGCGGCGTACTGGCGTCCATCGGCATCATCAAGGGGCAACCGTTCCAGCCCACCGACCGGCAGCAGGAACTGCTGGAAAAGGCCGTGGAAACGGCGCCGAAGATGATCCTGGCGAACCGCCAGCTGGGTCGAGAGGACGGCCGCAATCTCTATTACACGGATCGCCAGTACGAGAACACCTGGGCTGGCGGCACGGCCGAATGGATGCAGGACAGCTATCTCGACGTGAACCAGCGCGCCAACTTCTTCCAGTTCGCCTACTCGTTGGCGCCGGCCATGGTGATGCACACCACCGGAGCGGGATCGAAGTATCCCTTCACCGGACGTGACGCCGAGGGCAATTTCCTCGAGGGCAGCCACACCTACAAGCTGCGCTTGCCACCGAACGCTCCAGCCGCCTTGTTCTGGGCGGTAACCGCCTACAACATCACCGACGGCACCATGCCGGAAACCAAGCAGCTGTTGCCTTCCACCAACGGCTACTACGACATTCCCAAGCAGTCGGACGGCTCCATCGAGATCTGGTTCGGCCCAGAGAAACCCACGGATGTGGCTGACGCCGCCTTCATCCAGACCATTCCGGGCCGAAACTTCCTGGTCGCCTTGCGCCTGTATGGAGCGGAGGATGCTTTCTACGACCAGACCTGGAAGCCGGATGATGTCGTCAAGGTGAAGTGACGCAGGCAATGCGCTGGCGGAACGAGGAGGTCACCAGCGCTACCTGTATACGTCCGCGTTTTGGCCGATAGCAGCCGGTCGCGAATGGCAGTTTCCGGCCGATTCTGTTGAAAAAGTCGGTGTCGTCGCGATTCACTCATTCGAGGCCGGAAAAACATCCGTTTGAGGCGTCGCTATGCGAAATCTGGAGCAATTCAGTGTTGACGCTGGCTCAGATTTCAACGTCAGCCGCTCACTTTCGCGGCCAGACATTGCGGAGGGAGTTTTTCAACAGAATCGGCCAATAACGGACGTTAAGCTCGGGACAGACCACCTCAGCGCGACGAGACTTGGCTCTGATTTAGGGTCAAGCGCCCCAAGGAGATCGATCGTCAATTCAGCGAAACGAAGAACGTACTTCGTTCACTGTCTGCTGTGGGTTCTGCAGGTGCGGGTAGTGCCCGGTCCTGGGAAGCAGTTGGAACGGGGCATTGATCTTCTGAGCGAACTCGATGCCCATCTCCTTCTTGATGTAGAGGTCCCACTCTCCCCAGATCACCTTGACGGGCGTCTTCAGCTTGCGCAGATCGGCCTCGAAAGCATTCTGGTCGCGAGTGAAGTGGGAGTAATAGTGATAGAACGCATCGGCTGACGTCAGCGTCCCGTTTTGCCATCCGCGCGCCATGTCCGCTTGGAACTCGGGAGACAGGGTGTAGCTGGACGACGGCGGCAAGCCTCGCGTGAAGGCGTTTGCGAGGATTTCATCTCGAGACTTGTTGAACGCCTCCCGGACCGTTTGCGCCGACTTGGGATCCTTCAGGCCTTGCAGGCGTTCCTGCATGTATTGCGGGCGGTTGAATGGAGCGAAATCCCCCACGATGATGGATTTCGCTATGGCGGGATCATCGATCGCCGCGAGCAACGCGGGCAAGGCGCCGATGTCGGTGGCGTATATCACCAGGTTTCGCTTATCGATGCTGGCGCGTTCGATATAGCCCTTCAACACCTTTGCGTAATCGGCAGGCGCGTATGCGAATTTGGCAGGGGAAGGTCGTGTCGATTCCCCATATCCCGGCCAGTCGAACGCATGGACTTCATAGTCGGCGCCAAGCGTCAAGGCGATACCGTTCCAGGCATACAGCGTCTCGGGAAAGCCATGTAAGAGTAGTACGGTGCCCTTTGGATTGTCGCCGCGTACAACCATCCTCCTGAGCTGTATATCGGAATTGACTTCCACATAACTGATTTCGCGGGTGGGTTTCGTCTCCGGTGCAGCGGAAGCGCCCCCTGCAACAAGCGCCATGCTCAGGGTGGCAACCGCACTTACTGCGCGAACGAACGAGCGTGAACGGCGAACTTTCTGTTGCTTGGTCATATCTTTCACCTTTGAGGCACTGAACAGATGCACCGTGCTGTGAAGTGTCGGCCAATCTGCTGCATATGTAGCATTGAGGGGAAGAGATGTATCTCCCATCTGGCAACTGACGACGAAGATGGTGTAGGCAAAATAAATTAAACTTTCCATCATTCTGCGTGGAAAGCCTTGGAGGCACTATTGGTGATGTTCAAGCTGGATGATCAACTTGCGTAATCTGGAGGATTTGAAAATTTCAGATCTGCTGTCTCATCACCCCAGGTTATGCCCTCATCCAGAGCAATCACGCCTTGTACCTCAGACAGCGCGGGTGCCAGGGTCTCAGCTATGAGTATAGCTTTTGGAGTCGGTTCTACATGCCTTCCAAGTGGTATGAAAAGTGGATCATCGAAACGACGGCGCAACTTGCGGAGTGAGTTGCTTACGGCCGGCTGGGTTACATTTAACGCGCGAGCAGCCCGTGATACACCTTTTTCGCGATAGACCACTAGAAAGGTAATCAGCGAGTTAAGGTCAAATTTTCGAAAAACTTGTTCATCAAACTGCACTGGCGCTCTCCTCATATGCTTCCTGGGTAAAACTGCAAAACTTGATGCTAACCATTGAGTTTCCTGGCGACTTGACGAGATCGCCGAGATTCACAGTCGAAAAATACTGGACCCTATGTTCTTGCCTGGACCAGCAGTCGCTTAGCACCCATAGCTGTGGCTTATTCACGTTTCGTGTTACGCCATACTCCGGATTAGAACAAGACGGAAAGCATCTATAGCGCTAATCGACCGTACAACCACGGGCCGCGCGCCGAACCGTGGAATAACCAGGGAGGAGCGCAAGTTAAGTTTCTTTCGCCGGGGCATGGCGCAGCCAGAACAGCCTCCTAAAATGATGGGAAACCTTCTCGCGGCCTTGTCTAAACAAATCTTGGCACCCGGTTGAACAGCACTGCATTGTTACTGGGGCGTCTTCACCAGAGTCGGATAACCTCGGGTGTATACCCAGTCAGTGTCTTTGGCGGGCACATGGCAGCCCAAGCAGGTCTCCTGGAATCCTTTGGAAACGTTGGTCTTCGGATCCTTGGCTTCATAGAGCGCCCAGCCCCAGCCTTCTGCCCAATGGGGGTTGCCCTTGAAGCGTTCCTTCCGATCCTTGACCATCACAAACCACACCGACATTTCTCCTGCCCACTGAGCCAATCCTGTGGTTTGAGCACCTTCGTCCACTTTGCGAATCTCCTTCACCAGCACCGCGCCGTCTGGAAATTCGCCAGTCTGGCGGTAAGCCTCAACGGCTTCAGGCTGTGTATAGACATCGTGGAACCCATAGCCAGGAGCCTGTTTGTCACCGACCACCCACGTGCCGAGATGACTCCAGGTCTTGCGATAATCGACAGGCAGGCTGATTTGCCCATTCTTGTCCACATAGTGGCTGTAGGTGTGTTCGGCAAGGCTGGCGCCATAGGCCTGAAAATTCATCGCCATCAGCATTGCGCCGGTAAGAGCTATACGCCTCATGATGCTTCTCCTTACAAATGGATCAATGGCACCCACTCAGGTACCGCTGTGGAGTTTCGAGCCTGGTGAAACCTGGGGGGGCGACCCCTACTGTCTAGTGAAGTACGCCGTTCCCGTTGCGCGAGTTTTGCCGATGCAGCAGATGACCTTCGCCGACGCCAGGTACGCCGGCAGGCAAGGTAGCGTTCCAGTTCAGCCAGCGCTCAGGAGGGGCAGCAATTCCCCCTTGCGATCCAGCGCTGCCAGGTCGTCGAAGCCGCCCACGTGGCGCCCGTCGATGAAAATCTGCGGCACGCTACGGCGGCCGCCGCTGCGCGCGAGCATTTCGGCAAAGCGTGATGGACTCGATTCGACATTGAACTCTTGCGGCTCGATGCCCTTGCTACGCAGCAACGCCTTGGCGCGAACGCAGTAGGGGCAGGTACTGGTGCTGTAAATAATCACGTCGCTCATGGTTGGTTCTCCGAGTCTGCGGGCAGTAGAGCTGCCGGCAGGTTTTGCGTTATCGGGCTGCCGGGGGGAAATCGATGTCGGTGACAGCGATGTTGTTGACGTAGTTGCTCAGGGACATGACGCCAACTTCGGCCGCCACTTCAATCAGCTTCGTGTCGGAAAAGCCGGCGGCGCGCGCAGCGGCGATCTGTTCGTCGTTCAGGTGACCGCGCCCTTGGGCTAGCTGACGGGCCAGGACGGTCAGGGCATTCAGGCTGCCTTCGCGCGCTCGTCGGATCTCCTCGGGCGACAGGCCGGTCTTCTCGCCGAAGAAGGTATGCGCAGCCGGGCAGTACTCGCAGCCGTTGACCTGGGACACGGCCAGCGCGATGCACTCACGCTCTACGGCACTCAGGGAGCCTTTTGCCAGGGGCTGGGATAACTGCAGGTAACCGGCCAGCGCGGCGGGGGCGTTGGCGAGGGTCTTGAAAAATTTGGGCACGAAACCCACGGTTTTCTGCACGCCTGCGAGTAAGGGGAGGGCGGCGGCGGGAGTCTGGAGGGGGGTAAGGGCAGCGATGCGGGACATCAAGTATCTCCGGGCTAACAAGGTGCCGCGACTTGGACACGGGGCCAATTTACCCAGTGAAATCGATCAATCGGGCGCAGAAGCTCTCTGATATGCGACTGATCGTCCAAACCTGATTCGAAGTGAGTGAGGAGCTGCCGTGAACCGACTTTCCGGATCGTCGAGGCCTGTCTGTACGCGCGCCGGATCCTGAATTGGGCCATGCCCAACCGACCAAGTACCGCATCGAGACTGTCATGCCGGGCCGCTGCCTCGTCCCGCCGAACCCGCCAGGGCTGGAGAAGTAAGGTGAGTTGCTGCGTGCGCATATCCATTTCCGCTGCATGGAGTCGCTCCACGTGCCCGTGACCCTGCAGCCTTACTTCAAGGGCGATCCTTTCATTGCCGGCGCCCCTGGGCAAACGAACCACCAACACCATTGAACTGGAGCAGGATGCCGTATCCGCTGGAAACCATGCTGCGCATCCACCTGCTACAAAACTGGTTCGCCCTCTGCGATCCGGCGATGGAAGAGGCGCTGTACGGGATCACCTCATGGCGTCCGTTCGCCGAGCTGTCGCTGACCCAGGGCCGCCTCCCGGAAGACACGGCGATCATGAACTTCCGACATCAGCAGGACGCGGTCGGCAACATCTCGCTTCATCACAGGCGTGGAAGTCAGCGTTGTGGGGTGAAAGTCGCTTTCAATTACAGCATTCGTGGCCAGCCCCAAAAGGTGGACCGGTGAAGCACGGTCTACCCGAACAGCACAACGCCGCTTGTGCTACCGAGGAGCCGGCGCCTGCTGCTGTCGTCGATACCAGCCGGGGCTCAGGCCGTGGTGCAGCTTGAAGGCACGACTGAAGGCAGCCTGGGACAGATAACCGCACTGCTCAGCCACCTGACCTATGGGTTGCGGCCCCTGGGAAAGCAGTCGAGCGGCCAGGGTCATACGGACCTGTGTCACCCATTCCTGCGGCGTCAGCGACGTGCAACGACCGAAGTAGCGGGCAAAGGTGGCACGGGACAAGTGGCATTGTTCGGCCAGGCGCTCAAGAGTCCAATTTTCCCAGGGTTCGGCTAGCACGGCCCCCACCGCTGGGGCCAGGCGGGCATTGGCCAGCAGAGTGAGCAAGCCGGGCGTTGGCTCGGCCTCTGTCACCAGCGCCCGCAGCAGTAGAGTAAAGAGGGTGGTGGACAGCTCCCGGACTATGGCACTGCTGCCGGGCTGGCTGCTGGCACTTTCCCTGCCCAGCATGGCCACCAGGCTGCGCAGCCCCTCGCAATCGGGCCGCTCGGCGGTGCGCACCCGCAGCAGCTCGGGGGAGCCGGTCAGCAATAGCGCTCCGGAGGGGGCCACCCAGAATTCGCCACAGAGCATCTCCAATACAGGCCCCTCCCCAACGGACACCTGCTTCATCACCACGCCGTTGTGATGGCTCACCCGCAGGGCCAGCGGCCCCTCCTCGAAAAGCCCTTTGAGCCGGTGCGGTGCCCCGCCCGGCAGGAGCAGCACGTCACCGGGGGACAAAAGCCATTGCTTGTCGCCCAATACCAGCCGGCCCTGGCCGTTCAGGATCACGTGGTAAGGCAGGCGCCCGGGTTCAGCCTGGAGATGATCCTCGACCCAGTGACCGGAAAAACTGCAATGGAGGTCAACCGTACCCTGGGGCGCCAGCAAGCTGATGAGGTGACTCAGGTTGTCCATTTTCCCCTTTGAGACCCTGGAGCAAAAGAATGAGACAGCGCGACGCAGAGGCCAGGGGCAACGGTCCCTAGCATAGGGCTCGTCGCCATAGTGGCGGTATCCACCAATCCACTGGAGTTCATTATGAGCCGTTTGTACACCCTGTCCCCGAAAGAGGCCACCGGCCAAGCCGCCGAGCTGTTCGCCTCCATCAAGGCCTCCATCGGCATGATCCCCAACACCCACGTCACTGTCGGCAGCAACGCGCCGGCGGTACTGGCCGGGATCCTGGCCCACGACGCCGCCCTCAAGGCCAGTTCCCTGTCCCCCCGCGAGGTGGAAGCCATCAACCTGGTGGTCAGCCAGACGACCGGCTGTGGCTACTGCCTGGCCGCCCACACTGCCCTGGGCAAGATGGCGGGTTTCAGCGTCGAACAGACCAGGAAGCTGCGCACCGGCAGCTACGATGAGGACACCAAGCTGGACGCCCTGGTCCGCTTCGCCCGGAAACTGCTCACCACCAGCGGCGAAGTGCCGGATGCCACCCTGACAGACATCCGCGCCGCCGGTTACAACGACACCCAGATCGTTGAAATCATGAGCGCCATGGGCGGTATCTTCCTCTACAACCTGATCAACAGGGTTGCCGCTCCCGTCCTGGATTTCCCCAAGATCGACTGAGCGTGAAGTTGCCGGACAAAGTATCGAAGGCATTCGGCCAACGCGCGCCCTGATCCCCACGAACTACGTCATGGTGTCCAACCAAATCCGCTGTAGCTGTGCGCCGATAGTCTTCACAGCCCTCTCCGGGCTCGTACAACAAAACGCCGCAGGTGACCCCATGCGGCAGGAGACCTTCAATGAACCAATTGGCCACCCGAATTGCCTGGTTCGCCGTTGCCGTGCTGGGCGCATTCGCGCTCGGAACAGTGGCGCTGCGCCGTGGCGAAGCCATCAATGCCCTCTGGATCGTGACTGCCTCAACCGCGATCTACCTGATTGCCTACCGCTACTACAGCTTGTTCATCGCCAACAAGGTGATGCAACTGGACCCCACCCGTGCAACGCCTGCCGTGCTCAACAACGACGGCCTGGACTACGTCCCGACCAACAAGCATGTGCTCTTCGGTCACCACTTCGCCGCCATCGCCGGCGCCGGCCCGCTGGTGGGCCCGGTGCTCGCCGTGCAGATGGGCTACCTGCCCGGCACCCTCTGGCTGATCGCCGGTGTGGTCCTGGCTGGCGCGGTGCAGGACTTCATGGTGCTGTTCCTCTCCACTCGCCGCAATGGCCGCTCGCTGGGTGACATGGTCCGCTCGGAGATGGGGCAGGTTCCGGGCACCATCGCCCTGTTCGGCTGCTTCATGATCATGATCATCATCCTCGCGGTGCTGGCGCTGATCGTGGTCAAGGCACTGGCCGAAAGCCCCTGGGGCATGTTCACCGTGATGGCGACCCTCCCTATCGCCATGTTCATGGGCGTGTACATGCGCTACATCCGCCCGGGCCGCATCGGCGAGATTTCCATCATCGGCGTGGTGCTGCTGCTGGCTTCCATCTGGCTCGGCGGCATAGTAGCCGCTGACCCGGTCTGGGGCCCGGCCTTCACCTTCACCGGCGTGCAGATCACCTGGATGCTGATCGGCTACGGCTTCGTCGCCGCCGTGCTGCCGGTGTGGCTGATCCTCGCCCCGCGCGACTACCTGTCGACCTTCCTCAAGATCGGCACCATCGTCGCGCTGGCCCTCGGCATCCTGATCACCATGCCCGAGCTGAAGATGCCGGCCCTGACCCAGTTCGTCGACGGCACCGGGCCGGCGTGGAAGGGCGCTCTGTTCCCCTTCCTGTTCATCACCATCGCCTGCGGCGCGGTGTCCGGCTTCCACGCGCTGATCGCCTCCGGCACCACGCCCAAGCTGCTGGCCAACGAGAGCCATGCCCGTTACATCGGCTACGGCGCCATGCTGATGGAGTCCCTGGTCGCCATCATGGCCATCGTCGCCGCCTCGGTGATCGAGCCGGGCGTGTACTTCGCCATGAACAGCCCGGCCGCGCTGGTGGGCAGCGACGTCAACGCCGTTGCCGCTACCGTCAGCAACTGGGGCTTCGCCATCACCCCCGAGGCGCTCGAGGCCACGGCGAAGGACATCGGCGAACATACCATCCTGGCCCGTGCCGGCGGTGCGCCCACCCTGGCCGTGGGTATCGCGCAGATCCTCCACCAGTTGCTGCCGGGCGAGAACACCATGGCCTTCTGGTACCACTTCGCGATCCTCTTCGAGGCGCTGTTCATCCTCACCGCGGTGGACGCCGGTACCCGTGCCGGCCGCTTCATGCTGCAGGACCTGCTGGGGAACTTCGTCCCGGCCCTGAAGAAGACCGAGTCCTGGACCGCCAGCGTGATCGCCACCGCAGGCTGTGTGGGCATGTGGGGCTGGCTGCTGTACCAGGGGGTGAGCGACCCGCTGGGTGGCATCAACACCCTGTGGCCGCTGTTCGGCATCTCCAACCAGATGCTCGCCGCCATCGCCCTGATGCTGGCCAGCGTGGTGCTGGTCAAGATGAAGCGCCAGCGCTATGTCTGGGTGACGCTGTTCCCGGCCATCTGGCTGGTGATCTGCACCACCACCGCGGGTCTGATCAAGCTGCTGGACCCGAACCCGGAGGTGGGCTTCCTCGCCCTGGCCAGGAAGTACAGCGACGCCCTGGCTGCCGGCCAGGTGCTGGCCCCGGCCAAGGACATCGGGCAGATGCAGCATGTGATCTTCAACGCCTACACCAATACGGCCCTGACCGTGCTGTTCCTCTTCGTGGTGCTGAGCGTCGTGTTCTACGCCATCAAGGAGGGACGTCGTGCCTGGATAAAGTCCGAGCGCAGCGACAAGGAAGCACCGTTCCAGCCGATTCCGGAAGCCTAAGGAGCCAACCTATGTTCAACGACCTCAGCCGCATGGGTAAGTACCTCGGGCACGCCGCGCGCATGCTGGTGGGCATGCCCGACTACGACAATTACGTCGAACACATGCGCAACAAGCATCCGCACAAACCGGTGATGAGTTACGAGGAGTTCTTCCGCGAGCGGCAGGACGCCCGCTACGGCCGTAACGCAAAGACCGTACGCTGCTGTTGAACCTCCCGATGCAGTGACCTGAGCGCCACGCTTGTCGTGGCGCACTGGTTACCGCGCCCGTCATCGCGAATGAATTCGCTCCCACAGGGCGGCTGCCGATCGGCCGCTCCTGATTCCGAGGACTATTCGATGTCTACCCATCTGCCCATTCCCGTCACTGTGCTCAGCGGCTTTCTCGGTGCCGGCAAGACCACCCTGCTGAAGCACATCCTCAAGGCCGAGCACGGCCTGAAGATCGCCGTGATCGAGAACGAGTTCAGCGAGACCCCTATCGACGGCCAGTTGCTCGGCACTGATCCGGTGCAAGTGATGACCCTGGCCAACGGCTGTGTCTGCTGTTCCATTCACGTCGAGCTGGAGAAGGCGCTGTTTCTCCTGCTGGAGCGCCTGGACGCCGGTGAACTGGCCTTCGACCGCCTGGTGATCGAGTGCACGGGCCTGGCCGATCCGGCGCCGGTGGCGCAGACCTTCTTCGCCGAAGATGAGATCCGCGAGCGCTATGTGCTGGACGGCGTCATCACCCTGGTGGACGCGGTGAACGCCGAGCGCCATCTGCAGGAAACCATGGCCCAGGCCCAGGTGGGCTTCGCCGACCGCATCCTGGTGAGTAAGCGCGACCTGGTGGACGAGGCGCAGTTCGAAGCGCTCTGCCAGCGCCTCTCACGTATCAACCGGCGTGCGCCGATCCGCGTGGTGGACCATGGCCGCATCGACCTGGCCGAGCTGCTGGACGTGCGCGGCTTCAACCTCAATGCCGATGTCGGCCCGGCGCTGACCCTGCGTCCGCTCACGCCGGCCGGTACTCCCGACCGCATCAGCACCCTGGTGCTGAAGAGCGAGCGTCCGCTGGACATGGACAGGCTCAGCTGCTTCATGGAAGGGCTGCTGGAGGAGCATGGCAATTCCATGTTGCGCTACAAGGGCGTGCTGAGCATCTCCGGCGAAGAGCGCCGGATGGTGTTCCAGGGTGTGCTGCGGCTTTACGGTTTTGACTGGGATACCGAGTGGAAGGACGGCGAGGCGCGGGAGAGTGTGATGGTCTTCATCGGCGACCAACTGCCCGAGGAGAAGATCCGCGCGGGCTTCGAAGCGGCACAGAAGTAGTTTCTCCCCTCCCAGCAGCGAGAGGGGCTGGGGTGAGGGATTCATCAGGCAAGTTGTAACCTCAAGGGCAGTGAATCGCCCCTGGTTTCGTAGACACCTCCAAGCCTCATAATGAGGCCCATTAGGAGGTGCCATGAGCAACCAGCGTTACCCCGAAGAATTCAAAATCGAAGCGGTCAAGCAAGTGACAGAGCGCGGCCTTCCCGTTGCCGAGGCTTACCTCAGTTCCTGGGCCACCCGCGCTTGAGAGGTTGGCTGTCGTTGTGAGTTTTCAAGGATGGGGTGTTGCGAGAAAAGGGGAGCGGAAAAGGGGACCCACGAGAAGAGAGGCAAATTTTCTTCTCCTTTCTAGACGTCCGCTCTTGGCCGATTCTGTTGAAAAAGTCGGTGTCGTCGCGATTCACTCATTCGAGGCCGGAAAAACATCCGTTTGAGGCGTCGCTATGCGAAATCTGGAGCAATTCAGTGTTGACGCTGGCTCAGATTTCAACGTCAGCCGCTCACTTTCGCGGCCAGACATTGCGGAGGGAGTTTTTCAACAGAATCGGCCGGTAGCTGCCGTTGGCAACCGTCCGCTTCCCGCCGAAACCGGCCGCGAAGGCATCACGGTCGATGCGCTGTCGCTCGGCACCATGAACTACTGGGATTCCGAGGAACTGGCGAAGAAAACCTGCATCGCCCCCCGCGCCCGCCCCCCGCAGGACGGCGGCGCTGGTGTGGCCTACTTCGCTTCGCGCGGGGCGAGCGGGATTACTGGCCAGGTGCTTCCGCTCAATGGCGGCAGCCTGGTGGCTTGCCCCCTGGAACTACGAAGCTCCGGCCGAATGGGCGGGGCGCTCGGCGGGCGGCTTTGCTTCACCTCTTTCCAGACGAGACTTCAGTCCTGCTCGTGCGAGCGTTTGTGGTGCCGGGCCATTCAGCCGATGTCCTCGTGAATGCAAAGGAAGTTGCCCTCTGTGTCCCGGAACCAGGCCGCCTTTTCCGCGCCCAGCACACAGACATGGTTCACTGTGCGCAGGTCGGGGTAGTCGTAGTCCTCGAACACCACGCCGTTTGCCTTGAGCTCGGCAATCGCCTGTTCGATGTTCTCCACCTGGAAGCTGATCGCCGTGTGATCGGCCTTGGTGCCGCCGGGGCGGGGAAACAGCGCCAGCAGCGCGCCGCCACCACACTCATAGATGAACTTGCCGTCCGGCTTCAGGCCAGCCGGCGTCAGGCCGAGCTTGCTCTCGTAGAAATCGCGCGCACGCACCAGATCGATCACCGGCAGCATCGTCGTCACAATCGCCTTGGATAACATTCCAGTTCACCTCCCCAACGAGCGGCGCGCGACCGCCCGATGCACGTTCCGGCCGGCCCTGCCGACCTTTACTAGTAACATTAGGCAAACGGGAAGCAGGAGGTAGGTGCGGTCGTCTGCTTCTGCACACTCGTCCGGCAGCAGCAGATGTCGGGGGCGAGTATCAGTACTTCAACACCGGGCATTGAAAAAGGAGCTCGCGGTTAGCCGCGAAGCCCCCACAGGCCGACCACTAGTGCTGTGCCCCAACCTGCGGAGGATGCCTGCAGTGGTTTTCACACAGCCTGGACCCAAAGCGGCCTGCCAGTGACGGCGGAAGCCGGCCAATAGCCATCGGTCGGAGAGGAGGGCGTCCGTCTAGCAAGGCAGCAGCTCGCAGCGGCTGGTGCGGACAGTCTGTTTTCGGCGGGAAGCGCTCGGGACTGAGGTACCATGCTGCGCCGAAACCCCTGTCGAACCCTCTGGCTGCTTATGTCCTCCAACGCGCTGTACACCGACCTGTCCACCTACTACGACCTGATGTGCGCCGACATCGACTACCAGGCGCAGAGCCACAGCGTGCGCCGGCTGCACCAGCTGTTCGGCAATCAGGGGCGCAGGCACCTGGATCTCGCCTGTGGCACCGGGCCGCACGTGCGCCATTTCCTCGACTTCGGCTACCGCAGTGCCGGCCTGGACATCAATCAGCCGATGCTGGATATCGCCCAGCTGCGCTGCCCCGAGGCACAGTTCAGTCGGCAGGACATGGCGGACTTCCGAGTGGGCGAGCCGCTGGATCTGATCACCTGCTTCCTCTACTCGATCCACTACAACGCCGGGCTGGAGCAGCTGCGGGCGTGCTTGGCCAGCGTGCACGGCGCGCTTGAGGAAAACGGCGTGTTCTGCTTCAACACGGTGGACAAGGGGCAGATCGACAACCGCTCATTTGTGCGCCATACCGTGGAGCACGAGGGCAGCCACTTCACCTTCGGTTCCGGCTGGTACTACAGCGGCGAGGGCGAGCGGCAGGCGCTGCGCCTCAGCATCGAGAAGACCACGGCGGGGGTGACCCAGGCCTGGCAGGACGAACACGCCATGGTCGCCCTGAGTTTCACCGAGCTGCAGCAGCTGTTGCAGCCGCACTTCGAGGTACACGTCTTCGAGCATGATTACGAACGGATCACTCCCTGGGGCGGCACGTCCGGGAATGCATTGTTTGTCTGCGTGAAGCGCTAAGAACCTGCCTGCGATCTCTTGATCGTCGGCCATGCTGCATTGCAACGCAGGAACAGCTGCAAGCTGGCCAATTAGGCTCTAGT
The DNA here is from genome assembly GCF_029871205.1 of Pseudomonas sp. BN417. Lineage (GTDB taxonomy): Bacteria > Pseudomonadota > Gammaproteobacteria > Pseudomonadales > Pseudomonadaceae > Metapseudomonas. Next base: position 18,269 of record NZ_SSOJ01000143.1, read on the forward strand.
GCGTGTTCGCATTCTCTTGACCAGCCAATTGCAACGAAGCTGACCATTGATTGCATCGGCGTTGACCAATGTCCGCATTTGGCTGCGGTTGCAACCGGTCGTGACCGGCAGAAGTCGAGCCGAAGCTGCCGGTGGCCAAAGCATTGATTGTCGATTCATATCAAGTCCCGTCCGATTCCAGATTTTTCTGAGCGCAGAAATGTGAAGCGTCTTTAATCAAGTAACCGGAACGAGAACTGTCATTGCCCCACCACCCCGGGCAGCTGCCACAAATGACAAATACCGCACGGTGGCAAGGCAATTCGTTGAGCAATGCTCCGCCCGAGCATGCGCGTCGTTGTCATCAAAGCCTTAGTGCGTCAAGACGCTCAAACAACGCGATTCATGCGACACAGGCACAGCGAGATAGTCGACCATGAAAGTTACTAGCCTGATTGTGACCCTATTTGTGCTGATGCAAGGCTGCACCATGGCGCCGACGCGCCTGCCGGCGGTGCCACACGATATGACGGCGAGAGCGGAAATTCCGGGCATGCCCGGGGTGCGCTATGTTGCCGGCGGAGACATGACGGAGTTGACACAAGTCGGCCTTCAAGCGCTCCAGCGGGAACGGGCTTACCATGCAAAGCAGGGGCACAAAGGGCCTCTGCCGCCAGCGGTATATCTGGCCATATCGGGCGGTGGCGACAATGGTGCGTTTGCCGTGGGTTTATTGAATGGCTGGACGGCTGCAGGAACGCGCCCGGAATTCAAGCTCGTTACCGGCATCAGTACGGGCGCGTTGATTGCGCCTTTCGCATTTCTGGGGCCGAAGTACGACGCGACGCTGAAAAAATTCTATACCACGCTGTCACCGAAAGACGTCATCGAGCCACGCAGTTTTATCGAAGGTGTTCTGGGTGATGCAATGTCAGATAACGCACCGCTGTTGAAGCTGACGCGCGAGTCGGTGAACGAGCAGATGCTCAAGGAGATCGCCGACGAGTACGCCAAGGGCCGTTTTCTGTTAGTTGCTACTGCGGACCTCGACGCGCGCCGTGCCATCATCTGGGACATGGGGAAAATCGCGACTTATGGCGGCCCTAAGGCATTGGATCTGTTCGTGAGAATCATGATTGCATCCGCCTCTATTCCGGGTGGATTTCCGCCAATGATGATAGACGTGGAAGTCGACGGTAAGGCCTACCAGGAAATGCACGTGGACGGTGGCATCATGGCGCAGGTGTTCGCTTATCCGGCGTCGATACGTGTTAACGAGGAGGCGAAAGCCACGGGAGTGACCCGCGACCGCAGGCTCTACGTGATACGCAATTCACGACTCGACCCGGATTGGGCGGACGTTGAGCGCAAAACCATGAGTATCGCCGGGCGCGCGGTCACCTCGTTGATCCACAGCCAGGGCATTGGCGACCTCTACCGGATCTACGCCACCGCCCAGCGTGATGGCGTGGATTTCAACCTCGGGTTCATACCTTCGAGTTTCAACGCTCCGCACAAGGAAGAGTTCGATAACGAATACATGCGCAGCCTCTACTCCACCGGTTATGACATGGCGTTGCAGGGCTTCCCGTGGCTCAAGGTACCGCCCGGATTCATTTCTCCCGGCGTAACAGCAGCGCGGAAATAGTGGGCGTGCGTTGAGCTCAACGACTGAGCTCATTCGATGAGCAAGCCAGCGCTGCGCGCTTTCACCCACCCAGCGCGATGATCGCGAATATCAGGACTGTCCCCACCAACGCTAATGCCGCGCCGGTTGCCCATGGGTTTCCGCCGGAATAGCGTGCCAGCAGCCAACCTGCAAGAAACAGCATTCCCAATGCCACCAGGTTGGATGTACGAATCGCCAGCGCAGTCCGATCTATCAGCAGGAATGGAATGACCAAGGGGAAAGTCGCCAGCACAACCAGCAGGAAGGTGCCCAGAGCCCCCATGAAATCTTCCAGGTCGAGTCGAGGGCGAACGGTTCTATCGGCCTTGAGCAACAGTCGCAACCGCAGCATCTCCAACCCATCCGACCCGGCAGCTTCTGCAATGTGTGGAGGCAGAGCATCCGCTATCAGGGCCCGGCCTTCGTCCGGGCCTGCTTCCCCCTGCAAGCGGGCCAATAAGGTTCGACTGCGGGTGCGCTCAGTCCAGGTACGCAGCAGGTAAATGACAGCATCAGCCAGGCCCCATGCGAGGTTGCAGCCGAAGGCCGCGATCAGCATGGTTCGTGCTTCTTCGCGGCCCGCCGTCGCAACACTTAGCGATCCGATGAAGGTCATTGCCATCAGCAGCCCGAAAATGACCTCGGTGATACGGTCCACGGGTTCGAGTATTCGCTGTCGCTTGATCTCGTCCTCTTGCTGCATCGCTTCCTCCCGCTGTGCTTGATGCTCCGTCAGGTTCTGACCGCCAATGCCACCGGCCGAAGCTTGAATAAGCTGCGCTGCTCATTTCCCTCAACACGAAAGACAATGAGTGAGCTGGATGGCATCGCCATTTTCCGCTTGGGCGAAAGGTGCTCCTCAAGTGTTTGAGACAGTTTCAGCAACTCAACTTCCGCATTGTTCAAGGCCACCTCTGCCTCGCGTTTCCATATCGCCTGGAGGGGCCCAAGCTCCCTGGATTGCGCGGTAGCCTGAATCCATTGATCCCGGTCGTGCCAGTCGCCTAGGGCTGTCTGCGCCCGCTTGAGGGCTTCGGCCAATTCAGGGCTCACAAGAGAAAGTCGTGGATAGGCCTCGGCAGCGTAGCGGGCGCGCTTGACCAGAATCCTCATGCGATGGGGATCGTAACGACGCTCGGCCAATTCCAACGCCAAGCGGCTGAACTGCTTATGCAGCCTGCATGCCGCCTTGCCACCGAGGTAACGCAGGCGGCCGTTTCGTTCAGCCTTGCGAAAGTTTCGCGACCACCGCTCCAATTCGATAAAGACCTGCTCAAGGTTGCCGCCAGTGACAATGTTTTCGCATCGTCGGTCGCGCTCATCGCTGCGCGTCTTGCCTGCGCGCAGGAAGCCACGTCGTTGCAACTCCATAGCCAACACTTCCAGGTCCCGCGCCGGCCCTGCCAGCCGACCCAGTTCTGACGCAGCGCGGATGAGAGGCTCCCCCGTACCTCCCAAGGGCCGTAGCAGACTCCTGAGACGACGCAGTGTGATCCTGAGGTCATGGAGCGCTTCCTTATCCGTGCCGGCCTGAAGTCGAGCGCGGATGTGATACAGACTGGTCTCCAGACCCAGTACCTGCGCGACGACGGTGTTAGCGAATGACATGAACAACCTCCTTGGACGACCCATGGCGGACGGATCGCCGCCCACCATGGGCACCTCGTTGTCAGAGGCTGAGGAAACCGCTGTACAGGCCATAACCGGCGATCAGCGCGCCGATCAGCACCACCGCGAAGATCATTTTTTCCACGGACGTAAATACCGGCTGGCCCAATTCGCGCTTGGCCTTGGCGAACAGGATCGCCCCCGGCGCATAGAGCAGCGCCGACAACAGCAGGTACTGCACACCCGCCGCATACACCAGCCATACGGCGTAGAGCACGGCGATCAGGGCAATGACCAGATCCTTGGTACGTTCGCCGGGCGCCTGTTCGTAGGTTTCGTGACGAAACGCCAGCAGCAAGGCGTAGGCCGCGGACCAAAAGTACGGCACCAGGATCATCGAGGTCGCCAGGTACAGCAGGCTGAGGTAGGTGGAGCTGTTGAACAGGGTGATGATCAGGAACAGCTGGATCAGCCCGTTGGACAGCCAGAGGGCATTGGCTGGCACCTGGTTGGCATTCTCCTTGCGCAGGAACTCCGGCATGGTGTGATCACGGGCACTGGCAAAAAGGATTTCGGCACACAGCAGTGTCCACGACAACAGCGCACCCGCCAGGGAGACAATCAGCCCGACGCTGATGAGGACGGCGCCCCAATGGCCGACCACGCTCTCCAGTACGCCCGCCATCGAGGGGTTCTTCAAACCGGACAGCTGGGCCTGGGCCAGGATCCCCTGGGACAGCACATTGACCAGCACCAGCAGCAGGAGCACCGCAATAAAGCCGACCACGGTGGCCTTGCCCACGTCGCTACGTTTCTCGGCGCGTGCGGAGAAAATGCTCGCCCCCTCGATACCGATGAACACCCACACGGTGACCAGCATCATGCTGCGTACCTGGTTCATCACCGTGCCCAGGTCGCTGTTGCCGGCCCCCCAGAAGTCGGACGTGAACACGTCCAGCTTGAACGCTACGGCGGCGATGACGATGAACAACGCCAGCGGCACCATCTTGGCGATAGTGGTCAGGGTGTTGATGAAGGCGGCTTCCTTGATTCCCCGCAATACCAGGAAATGCAGGAACCACAGCAGCACTGACGCACAGACCATCGCCGGCAGGGTGTTGCCCTCACCGAACATGGGAAAGAAGAAGCCCAGGGTACTGAACAGCAGCACCATGTAGCTGACGTTGCCGATCCAGGCGCTGATCCAGTAGCCCCAGGCCGAAGAAAAGCCCATGTAGTCGCCGAACCCAGCCTTGGCGTAGGCATACACCCCGCCGTCGAGCTTGGGTTTGCGGTTGGCGAGCGTCTGGAAGACAAAGGCCAGCATCAGCATGCCGACCCCGGTGATCAGCCAGCCGATCAGGGTAGCGCCGGCACTGGCGCTGGCGGCGATATTCTGCGGTAGCGAAAAGATCCCTCCGCCGACCATCGAGCCAACCACCAGGGCGATCAGCGCCCCGATTTTCAACTTGTCGCTGGAGGCGGCAACCTGCGTCTGCTTGCCGGGTTCAGCCTGGTTGCCCAGCTGCACATTGCTGGTTGAGTCGACCATGTAAAGCTCCTTGCCGAATCGGCATCGCTCAAGTGGATGGCCAGGCAACAAGGAATGGTCGCAAACGCACCGCATGACCTTTCGAGCGGCCCATGCCAGCGAACAGACTGCTTATATCGCTGCTGGGAGTCGGTTCGATTCAACTCGTGCCCCGCAGCCGGGCACTGCCATTCAAATCATCGGAGCATCAGGAGCCGCGCAGCATACGGAAATGCTCCGCCGTCCAGTGCTTTACCGTTTCCGCTGAAAGTTGATGAAACGCATCAACACGCTCTTCCAGCTTGGCCGCGAAAGCCACGGCGGAAGCCTGGTCCGCAAAGTTGAACGTCATGCCGCAGGCATGCACCAGCCAGACCGATTGGCCCTGCTCGGAGGCCTGTTCAATCCGTAGGTCCACCTGGCCCTCCCGATTTCTGGAGAAGCGCTATCGAAATGAATTCAGTGTAGCGAACAAGTTGAAGACAGCAGGGCATCACATGCACTGTTCGAAATTTCCTGCTGGCTCCACCGCTCCCTTATTGAAGGTTGTCATCCGGGTGTAATCAATATCTTCAGCATGTGCTTAGACGAGACCTCTTGGGCAAGCCATCCTTAGTGGACTCCGCCGCCTCAAAGGAGCACCTTGGATGCTCAACTGGATGCTGGTCTTCGCCCCCATCGCCGTCCTCCTGGAGTACTTCGCTGCGGAGTATCACCTGCTGGTTTTCCTGGCGGCGGCGCTGGCCATTGTGCCGCTGGCGGGGTGGCTGGGTCGTGCCACCGAACAACTCGCGGAGCGTTCCGGAGAGGGCATAGGCGGCCTGCTCAATGCCACGTTCGGCAATGCCACTGAATTGATCATTGCTCTCAGCGCGCTGCGCGCTGGACTGCATGATGTGGTGAAAGCCTCCATCGCCGGTTCGATCGTCGGCAATATTCTGCTGGTACTCGGCGCCGCCATGCTGGCGGGGGGACTACGGCATGCGGAGCAACTGTACAACGCCTCCGCTGCCCGTTCGCAGGCCACGCTGCTGACGCTGGCCACCATTGCACTGATTCTGCCCGCCGCCTACAACGCGGTCGTGGCGTCGCGTGCCCCTTATGGGCTCCAGGCGCTAAGCCTGTACATCTCACTAGTCCTGCTTCTGGTGTATGGCTTGTTCCTGGTGTATTCGCTGATCACCCACAAGAAACTGTTCGCTGGCTCCCCGGAGATCCAGCGCGATCCACATCAGGCTCCCCTCTGGCCCATGAGAAAGGCGTTGCTGGTACTGGCAGCGGCTACCGTGCTGATCGGCTGGATCAGTGAAATCCTGGTCGCCGCCATCGAACCCAGCGCTCACCAGCTCGGGCTCAGCAACCTGTTCGTTGGGGTGTTTGTCGTGGCTATTCTTGGCAATGCAGCCGAGCATGCGTCTGCAATCTCAGCGGCGATGAAGAATCGCATGGATCTGTCGCTTTCCATCGCTATCGGTTCCAGTGTCCAGGTGGCCCTATTCGTCGCACCTATCCTGGTGCTGGCTAGTTATGTCATCGGTTCTCAGCCAATGGATCTGGCCTTCTCGGGCGGCCTGGTACTGAGTGTCCTGCTGGCAGTCCTGATTACCGGCCAGGTGGCGGGTGATGGCCGCTCGGATTGGCTCAAGGGTGTGCAGTTGCTGGCCGTCTACCTCATTCTCGGTCTGGCCTACTTTTTCACGCCTGACGCGCCAGTCGTCTGATCCATGCCCGTAGCGAAGCAGGAACAGCCAATCGAACAGCTGCCGCCAGTAGAGCCTGTCCAGTCAGGGCAGCCAACAGCCCGCCCCCGGATTCACTCTCGGCCATCCGACCAGAATCCGAGACTTCCGAGGTCCGCTTTTGGCTGTGGAAGCAGCCCCACGTACCGTCATGGTCAGCCGAGTGTTGCTGCGGCTGGCACTTTTGAAAATCGAAGTGGGGAGGTGCTGCTTCCTTCTAAGGGCCCGGTTTTCCCCTGGCCCTCGGCGATTGCTCTTCATCCTGAAGCGGCCGCTCCCTCAACGCCTGCGTCTGCTCCACCAGCCAATCGCGGAGTATCTGCATTTCCCTCGACCCGGCCAAATCTCGGCGGCAGACGAAGTAGTGCTTGCGATCGTCGGCAAGAAAGGTCTCATGGGTCGGCCTTACCAGCGTGCCGGCATCCAACTGCGGTTGTACCAGGTGGCGCCAGGCGAGGCCGACGCCCACGTCTTCCTGGACCGCATCCAGCAGCATCGAAAGATGGCTGAAATCCATCGTTTCCTTGCACAGGGCGGCATCGAAGCCGAACTGCTTCAGCCAGAACGACCAATCGACGGGCACCCAGAGCCGGGCTTTCCAGTGGCTGGCACTGAGGTTCAGCAGCGTGACGCTCATCAGTCCTTCCAGGGTCGTGATCTGGGGGTGCTGTTCAAGGAATCCGGGGGTACAGACCGGAAATATCTCTTCCGAGAAGAGGTACTCGGCCAGATAGTGCGGATGTTCCTCGAGCCCCAGGGTCACTGCGGCACTGAAGCGCTCCTGGTAGTCCGGGTTTGCCTCCGAGCTGATCAGGTGCAGCTGGAGTTCGGGATGCTGGGCTCGCAGTTGCTTCAGCCTCGGCATCAGCCAGAGCTGGGCGAAGGCGGTCGTGGTGATCAGGGCCAGATAATCCAGGCTATTGCGTCGCAGCAATTCGCGGGACGCGGTGGCTATGTGCTGCAGGGCGGAGGAGGCCGCCAGGTACAACGCATGCCCGTCGCTGGTGAGTTGGACCTTGCGATTGCCGCGCAGGAACAGCTTCAGGCCATAGAAGTCTTCCAGCGTCTGGATCTGGCGACTGACCGCCGCCTGGGTCACGCAGAGTTCCTCCGCCGCCATCTTGAAACTGCCATGGCGGGCGGCCGCTTCGAACGTACGCAGCGCGTTCAATGGTGGGAGTAGCTGCCTGAGGTTGCTCATTGGGCACAGGTGATGAGTCGGATACTTCGAGCAGTTAACCAAAGCTCAATCGGGAATGACAGGCTCCGGCCGGATTACCGACGAATTGTGCGCCATATGTCTGTAGTTCACTTAACCAAAAGCTAAGCGAAGCTCACGCAAAACTCGTTTGTCAGCGGTTTGCGGCCCATCGATCATCGACCTCGGATCACCCACCCCGAGGAAGCAAACGATGAGGTTCGAAAACAAGATTGTCGTGATTACCGGAGGCGCCGGTGGCGTCGGTCAGGCCCTGGTCCGGCTGTTTGCCGCCGAAGGTGCACGCCTGATGATCTCGGACATCAATGCCGACGGCTGTCAGGCGATGGTCGACCACGCCCGCGAGCTGGGCGCCGAGGCAGATTGCCTGGCTGGCAATCTGCGGGAGAAGGAATATTGTGAAGCGGTCATTGCCCGGACCGTCGAACGCTTCGGCGGCGTCGACATCCTGCTCAACAACGCCGGCATCATTCCCCGCGGAACCATCGAGGAAACCACTGACGAGATGTGGTTCACGGCGATGGACGTCAATCTGAATGCGGTGTTCTTCCTCTGCCGCGCCGCTATCCCCCATATGAAGCAGCGTGGCGGCGGTGCCATCGTCAACACGTCCTCGGTCTGGGGTACCTATCCGGGACCTGGCCATGTCGCCTATTGCACCAGCAAGGGGGCGGTGGCGGCACTGTCCAGGAACCTCGGCCGCGATTGCGCTCCGTTGGGCATCCGCGTCAATGCCGTCTGCCCGCACGAAATCAACACACCGATGATCCGCAGCGGCTTCGAGCGCCGAGGCCTGGACCCGGACAAGGCGATCGAGGCGCTGAACAAGACCGTACCGCTGGGACGCATCGCCGAGCCGGAGGATATCGCCGATGTGATCGCCTTCCTGGCTTCCGACCAGGCCCGCTACATTGCCGGCGAGACGGTGGAAGTCACCGGCGCCAAACCGGTTTCAGGCTGAGGAACGCAGATGATGCTGAACAACAAGGTGGCCGTCGTTACCGGCGGCGGGCGTGGGATCGGTCGCGGGATCACCGAAAAACTCCTGGAAGCCGGCGCTCGGGTGCTGGTCGCGCAGCGCCAGGCGCTGGATGAAAGCCTGGGCGCCAACCCGCAGGTGGCCTGGGTTGAAGCCGACCTGGCCGAGCGCGATGCGCCCTATGCCATCGCACGGGCAGCCGAGGAGCGGTTCGGCGGCGCCGATCTTCTGGTCAACAATGCCGGGTTCATGTTCGAACGCTCGCTCGAGGAGATGAGCGAGGACGACTGGGACCGGATGATGGCCGTCAACCTGCGCGCCCCGGTCTTCCTGGCCAAGGCCCTGCTGCCACAGCTACGCGTGCGTGGCGGCAGTATCGTCAATATCGGCTCGATCGAAGGCATAGGCGCCAACCCCTGGCATACCGCCTACTGCGGCTCCAAGGCCGGCGTCCACGGTTTCACCCGTGCGCTGGCCGTCGATCTGGGGCGCGACGGCATTCGCTGCAATGCCATCGCCCCCGGCTGGATCAACTCGGACCTGAGCCACGCCTATATCGATGCCCAGCCAGATCCCGTGCAGGCCCGCGCCGGCCTGCTCAAGCTGCATCCCGTCGGGCGTACCGGTGAGCCGCAGGACATTGGCAACGCCGTCGTCTTTCTGGCTAGCGAGGCTGCGGCCTTTATCACCGGCCAGGTGATCGTCGTCGACGGCGGTCGGACTGCCAAGCTGCCGTTGCCGTTCTGAGACTGCGCGGCTTCGGGCGACTCTTTCCGAATCTCCAGGCCGCTTGCTGAGCCTCCTCTGCATTGCTGGCGTTGCGGAGGAGGCTGCCTTGGGCCTGCGTTGACCAAAATCCGCGCCGGCATCTTCTCGCCGGCCGCGGGCGCGTCGCTTCGGGAAAAGGATGCGGCGATTGCGGCACTGTCCGGAAGTCCCAACTGTGAGAAGCTGCTTGCGCTGGTACCGACGTACGGACCGACATCTGAGTATCAGCAAGGGGATTGTCGAGTCGTACCCTGAGTGCCCGTGAGTCGAGACATGAGAGCGTCCTTCGAGAGCGTATTGAAGAGCAAGAACCTGGCGCATCTGGACAAGGCCCGCCGCGCAGGTCTGACGAACCCGGTTCGACGTGTGTCCTTCATCCTCCGCGAGCATTTCTCGATGATGGCCTTCACCGGGGCGGTGGATGCGCTGGTCACGGCCAACCTCATGAGTTCGTCACCGGTGTTCGAAGTTCAAGTGGTGGGAGAGGACAGCAACCTGGTCGTGAGTGACCTGGGCATTTCCATTTCTACTGATCGCACGCTGGCCGAGCTGGAAGAGAAGCGCCAGGACATCATCGTCGTCTGTGGCGGTTTCCGCGTTCACCTCGAAGGTGAGGCCCTGTTGCGGGCGAAGCTGCGATCAGCCGATGCGGCTGGGGCAGTGCTTGGGGGGCTCTGGAATGGCGCCTATTTTCTTGCCGAGGCGGGATTGCTGGATGGCCACGACTGCGCCTTTCATCCAGATGGTCGGGCAATGATGGCGGAACTCTTTCCCAAGGTCAGGGTGACAAGTCATTCCCAGGTGCTCGACCGCAAGCGAATCAGCTGCGCGGGCGCAAACAGCTCCTTGGGCATGATGCTGGAAGTGGTGCGTCACAGTGCCGGCCAGGAGCTGGTAAGTGCGGTGGAGGAGGTTCTCAGCTGCGACAAGATGCGCGACGTTGTCGACGTATCCGTCGTCTCGATCGATTTCGATCCCACCTTGCCACAGACCCTCAAGCTCGCTTTGGAGCTGATGCACAGCAACATAGAAGATCCCATCGAGATCGAAGAGATCGCGCGTTATGTCGGCATCTCCAGGCGACATCTGGAACGCCTCTTCCGACGACATGTGAATGCAACGCCTCCGCGCTACTACCTCGAATTGCGGCTCACCCGTGCCCGCCAACTGTTGCAGCAGACCAACAAGTCATTGATCGAGATCGCCGTGGCGAGTGGGTTCGTGACCCTCCCGCATTTCCAGCGCTGCTTCCGTGCAATGTTCGATATGGCCCCAGGGCAGTTTCGCAAGCGTAACCATTTCAAGGTCTGAAGCCTCTTGCTCGCACCGTTCAATTGAACGTGGGTAGCCACGTCCTTTGGGGTCATGAGTACCCGGCCCTGCCTGGTACGACTCAAGTGGTTTGGATAGTGCGACTTAGCCGGCCGGTAGGGCGGGGGCCAAGAGCCGGAGTGATGGCAGTTCCTGACCGGATTCCGGGAGGCCGCGCCCGCGCGGCTGGGCGTTCGAGTAGGCCGCATCCATGGCAAGTCCTGATGGTCGGTCGTTGACACTCGGGCTGAAGGTACTAGCTTTAAATGTGTGGGAAAATTTCCCACGTAACTACGCTGACTGGCCCTGAGGGATCGTGCGGAAACCGCAGTTGCTCATTGATGCTGCAGATACATGGCCGCGCCGGTTGGCTGGCCGCTCCAGTGGGCGGCTGGGAACTCACTGGTCATTGCGTTCGATACGGAGATGACTACGCAACTCCAAGCGGAGGTGCATCATGCTGCTCAAGAAATGTTTGTTGGCTCTGGCCATTGGCGGAGTCCTGTCTGCATCGACTGTTCTGGTGCCCGATTACGTCAGTAGCTTCTCCAGCGTGTATGCCAAAGATGGCGGTGACGGCGGCGGAGGCGGTGGCGGCCACGGTGGCGGCGGTAGCGGCGGAGGCGGAGGTGGCCACGGTGGCGGCGGTAGCGGAGGGGGCGGCGGTGGTCACGGCGGCGGTGGCGGTCATGGTGGTGGCAGCGGCGGTGGCGGTGGTCACGGCGGTGATGGCGGAGGCGGCCACGGAGGTGACGGCGGTGGCGGTCACGGTGGCCATGGAGGAGATGGGCATGGAGGTGATGGTGGGGGTCATGGCGGCGGTCATGGTGAAGCGGGTCATGACGGTGACGGTCATGACGGTGACGGTCATGGAGGCAAGGGGCGCGGCGACGCCGACCATGGTGGTATGGCTGGGAACAGAGGCCCAGGCAATGCCCATGACAATGATGCCGACAACGATGCCGACAACGATGCCGACAACGATGCCGACAACGATGCCGCAGATGCGGACAGAGACGCTGCCAAAGCTGACGCGGATGCAGCCAGGGATGCTGCCAGAGCTGAGGCGGATGCGGCCAGAGATGCTGCCAGGGCTGATGCAGATGCAGCCAGGGACGCTGCCCGGGCTGAAGCCGATGCAGCCAGGGACGCTGCCAAGGCGGCTGGCGTAGAGGGCGCGGATGCAGCCAGAGATGCTGCCAGGGCAGCGGCGGATGCAGCTAGGGATGCTGCCAAAGCCGAGGCGGATGCAGCCAGAGATGCCGCCAGAGCTGAAGCCGATGCGGCCAGGGACGCTGCCAAAGATGAGGCAGATGCAGCCCGGGACGCTGCCAAGGATGCTGACGATGATGCCGCAGATGCGGCCAGAGAGGCTGCTGAAGATGCTGAAGATGCAGCCAGGGAAGCTGCTGAAGATGCTGCAGATGCAGCCAGGGAAGCTGCTGAAGACGCCGAAGATGCAGCCCGAGAAGCTGCCGAGGACGCCCCTGACGCCCCTGACGCGCCCGATGCACCGGATGTCGACGTGGTCGAGGTGCAGCAATAGGCCAGCGAGTTCGGCGATGAACGCGCAGGCATCTCAGTAGAAAACGTCCCGGGAGCTTGAGGGGCGGATCAGTTGGGAGTCGCAAGCCCTGAAGAGTCGCGGGGCCTGCGGCTCCTTTTGCTAATCCTGTCGCATGGCCCGCGTACCTCGTATGTGCACGGAAATGGAGGTCCGGGTTTGGCGCTTTCACCCGCTTGACCTGGCGTTCCATCACCGCTCCGTGCCTGCTCCTGGCTGAGAATCAGCGCGCCCGGGCCGGCAGCGAGTACCTCGGTATGGCCGTTACCGGCATTGAGGCCAACAAAATGCCCGGATGCGTAAAGCACGCCTGATGTTCATCCCATGGCAAATCGAGACAGTCGATGTTCAAGCTGCTGGTGGGGACCTCAACCTGCACATCGGAAATCCCCGCGCCTTCAGCAACTCAACTGGTCTGTGCGCGGCATTCTCCTTGGCTATGTCTGCATTAAGTGTTGCTAGAAGGTCATGAGCCAAGCGGCTTTTCGAGCCGGCTTGTAGTTTCTGTTTCGCCTCCCGGCGAGTCTCTTTTTTCAGTCGCCAAAAAAGAAACCAAAAAGGCTTGCCCCTGCATCCGGCCCGGCTGTGCCGGGTCCCCTCGCACCATCGCCGCTCCGGGGGGCCGGCGTGAGGGGCCATCCATGGCCCCGCACGCCTCTCGCGGCATCCATGCC
>NZ_SSOJ01000143.1:31359-33317 GCF_029871205.1 Pseudomonas sp. BN417
TCTCGCGGCATCCATGCCGCTCGTCCCCCTGCGCAACGCTTCCGCTCGGCCTCCTGACGGGGCGCAGTCGCTGCCCCACCCCAGTTGCTCAGTTTCAGGCCGCTAATGGCTTCAGGACTGTTTGTGCCTCGCCGGCGCGAGTCACCCCTCTACCCCTGGGAGAGGGGCGGGGGTGAGGGATGTATCAGGCAGGCGTGGAGGTCTGAAAGAACCGTACTAGACGCCTCTATTCGGTGCTGCAACAGCTAACGCAGACATAGCCTTCTCCTTCGGCCTAGGGTCATTGCGCTCAATATCGTGCTCGCGCCATGACATCCGGGAGAGGCTGGATATGTTGCGCATCGCGCAGTGCCGGCAAGCTGTGGACCAGCGTCGCCGACTACGAATAGGGCGTTTTGGATGCTTCGGATGGAACCGGCTGCGGACGTTTCGCCAGGATGATCTTGCGGGCCGTATCAACGAAGGGGGTGACGATCAGGCTGTAGATTGTCAGGTAACGGTCGTGATCTTTTTCTCGGGTACCGAATCGAATGCTCTCGGGCTTCGCGGTGGTGACATAGAGCGTACCGAACATCCAGTCCCAGAGTGACAGGTTGGTACCGAAGTTCTTGTTGAAGTGCCGGGGCGCGTCACTGTGGTGAATCTGGTGCTGGGCCGGGCTGTTCAGCACATGCTCGATTACTGGACCGAACGAAAGCCACACATGGCTGTGACGCAGGTTTGCCGCCAATCCATTGAAGATGAACACCAGATAGGTCACGCCGAACAGGGTATAGCGGCTGATTTCCCCGCCACAGGCATACCAGAAGACACCTGCGTAGAAGCCGAGGCAAACGGCGGTGGTCAGCTTCTCGACGATCTTTTCCACGAAGTGAACCCGGCTCGCCGTCGCCGGCACCAGGACAGGCGCCGAATGATGGACCTTGTGAAACGCCCATAGCCATCGGGAATGAAAGGCTCGATGAGCCCAGTAATGCACGAAGTCTTTCACCAGAAACACCCCCAGCCCATAGACCAGCGAGAGTGAGAGGTTCTCACCTGGTTGCGGGCGCGCGCCCCACAGGTTGGTGAAAAAGGCGACGTAATCCCCGGAGCGCAGGATGTAAGGATCGACCAGGCCGACGATGGGCAGAACCAGGGTGATTTTCAGGATGGCCCGTACGAAGTAGTACCGATAGTCCAGCAACGCCGAGCGATGGAAATTGACCCGGTTGCCGCCGATGAACTGCCAGAATGAAAGTGCGTCTGTCAGGCCACGATGTTTCCTGAACCGAAACAGGCAGTAGGCGACTGTGTAGGAGACGAAGAGAAACAGCACGCCAAGGCGACCGTTCAGATCGAAAATGCCTGCGAACTGCCTGGTGACCGGATTGATCACCAGATCGGTCAGGTGGCTGTAGATAAGCGAGAGAACGTCCACGGCGAGCGAGTCTTCGTCAAAGGACAGTGGAGTTGGCCGGTTGCCTGCCGGCCGCCGGGTACTGGATCGAGCCGAACGGCACGCATCGGCCCGGTTTCGGTTCGAACCTGGAGTTGGCGCTGCGCTCCTGGGGGGATCAGGTCCACTGAGCCGTATGCGGAGGCGTATTAATCGCAGTCGAAGACGGTGTGCCGATGCAGCGCCATGCCCCCTGTCGGCCAGGTTCAGCAATAGGCGCGATATTATTTGCCAATGATTCTTACTGTCAAAACAAGAAACGGGTCCAGCAGGTCCGTTCGACAGGATATCGATAGGCGGCTTCCACCAGCATGAACACCCGAGGAATTCGAGGTCCCGTCCTATTCTTTGGTTCTTCGCGGATTACCGGGGAGATTTTGCTCAGACCGGATTGGCAATCTGGTGTGAGTGAGGCTTGAGGTTCTGGTGTTCAGCTCATTGCCGAGCGGGCTTCAGGTCTCTGTTTCGCCCTCCCGGGCGAGTCCCTTTTCCAATCGCCGGATGGCCGGCCCCGTGAAAA
>NZ_SSOJ01000144.1:0-38241 GCF_029871205.1 Pseudomonas sp. BN417
CTGCAGCACGTAGTCGAGGCGCAAATCGCGCTCCCACTCGCCCTGGTCATCGCCCTGGGTCTCGATGTTGCTGCCCCTGAGGTAGGTCGCCTGGGCCTTCAGCCCCGGCACCCCGAGCTTGGCGAAGTCGTAGCCGTACTCGGCCACCCAGGTGCGCTCGCCCGCGCTGAGGAACTTGCCGATCTGGCGGTCGGTGATCAGGTAGGCGGTGGCGCCGTCGCCCTGGTTGAGGAAGGGGAAGGCGCTGTCGCCGGAGAGCTGCTGGTAGCCCAGGCTCGCCGCGTGGCCGGCCAGGCTGTAGGTGAACAAGGCGCTCCAGGTGCGGTTGTCGACTTCGCCGCGGTGCGGGTCGTTGGCCGCCCAGTTGCCGCTGCTGACAAAGCCTTCGCGACGCCCGGCGGCGCTGCCGTTCTGGCCGTCGGCGCTGTTGTGGAAGTAGCGCAGGTCGGACTTCAACGCGCCCACTGGCAGCGCCCAGGTGTGGGTCAGGCCGAGGAAGTGCTGCTGATAGAAGTCTTCCAGGTTGCCGTAGTAGTACTGCGCGAGCAGGGCGTCGCTGACCTTGTAGTCGCCGCCGGCGAAGTAGAACTTGTTGACGAACTGGCCGCTGCGGGCGTTGTTCGCACCGGCGATGGAGAGGCCGCGGGCGTCGCTGGAGTTACGCCCCTTGGCGTGTTCCAGCTGGCCGCCGACCAGGGTCAGCCCGGCGATCTCGTTGGCGGTGATCTGCCCGCCCTCGAAGGTCTGCGGCAGCAGGCGGCCATCGTTGTAGGTCACCACCGGCAGCTTCGGCAGCAGGGTGCCCAGGCGCGCCTCGGTCTTGGAGAAGCGCAGCTTGCCGGTCACCCCGAGGCTGCCGAAATCGTCCTTGGCGCGGCCGTCGTTGTCGGTGGGGAACACCGTACCGCCGTAGTTGGCGCTGGTCGGGTTGTAGTGGCGGCCCTTGCCGGAGTCCAGTTTGACGCCGAGCAGACCGAGGGCGTCGACGCCGACGCCGACCGTGCCCTCGGTGAAGCCCGAGGCGTAGTTGAACAGGAAGCCCTGGCCCCACTCCTCCTGTTTGGAGGGCGCGGCGGTGCCTTCGCGGTTGTCCGAGTTGATGTAGAAGTTGCGCAGGGCGAGGCTGGCCTTGCTGTCCTCGATGAAGCCGCCGGCGGCGGCCTGCTGGGCCAGGACACCCAGGGCGACGGCCAGGGTCAGGGTTGTTTTGTTCATGCTCGATGCTCCAATGCGGTCTTGTAAGGGTGTTGGGCGACCGGAGCAGGAGCAGGCGCGATGCGCCGCCGCGTGACCTTCGAAGCCACTGTCGTTTTCACAGGCTCCGGTACGAATGCGATGCGGCGGTCCGCTTTCGGCAGGCCGCCACTCTAGGCGGCGAATGTTAATTCGTAAAAAGAATTATTTTTCAGATTTAAAGATCAAAATGTAATAAGAATTTTCCCAAGGCTTGCTTCATGCCCTCTCTAAGCTAATTCCAACAAAGTATTTGAACGCAGTTTTTTAGATCATTAGATTTGCATCACCGGACCACCGGACACCCCAGAACGCAGCACCCGTCCCGTGGCCCGGCCTCCAAGACCGGCCCAAGCCCGTTGAGGAGTCCCTCCGATGATCCCGTCCCTGTTCCCCCGTCGCCTGCTGGCGGCCCTGACCTTCGGCGGCCTGGCCCTGAGCGCCCAGGCCGCGGACTTCACCGTCGCCTACCAGACCACCGTCGATCCGGCCAAGGTCGCCCAGGCCGATGGCGCCTACGAAAAAGCCAGCAAGTCCGAGATCGACTGGCGCAAGTTCGACAGCGGTGCCGAAGTCATCACCGCCGTCGCCTCCGGGGACGTACAGATTGGCTACGTGGGTTCCAGCCCGCTGGCCGCCGCCGCCACCCGCCAGCTGCCGATCCAGACCTTCCTCATCGCCACCCAGATCGGCGACGCAGAGGCCCTGGTGGCCCGCAACGGCGCCGGCATCGCCAAGCCCGAGGACCTGGTCGGCAAGAAGATCGCCGTACCCTTCGTTTCCACCGGCCACTACAGCCTGCTGGCGGCCCTCCAGCACTGGCAGATCGATCCCTCCAAGGTCACCATCCTCAACCTAGCGCCGCCGGCCATAGTCGCCGCCTGGCAGCGCGGCGACATCGATGCCACCTATGTCTGGGACCCGGCCCTGGGCGTGGCCAAGTCCTCCGGCAAGGTGCTGATCAGCTCCGCCGAACTGGGCAAGCTGGGCGCCCCCACCTTCGATGCCTGGATAGTGCGCAAGGACTTCGCCGACAAGCATCCGGACATCGTCCGCGCCTTCGCCAAGGTGACCCTCGATGCCTACGCCGACTACCGCAAGGACCCGCAAGCCTGGCTGGCCGACAAGGCCAACGTCGACAAGCTGGTGAAGCTGTCCGGCGCCAAGGCCGAGGACATCCCGCTGCTGCTGCAGGGCAACGTCTTCCCGCTGGCCGCCGACCAGGCCACCGCCCTCGGCGCGCCGACCACCCAGGCCATCAGCGAGACCGCACGCTTCCTCAAGGAGCAGGGCAAGGTCGAGGCCGTGCTCCCCGACTACGCCCCGTACGTCAGCTCGAAGTACGTCCAGAACTGACTCACCCCGCCTGCCCGGCGCTTCGGGCAGGCCCTTTCGAGACCCGCAGAAAATGGCCTTACTCCAACTGGAGCGCATCAGCGCACAGTACCCCGGCACGGCCGAGCCGGTACTGACCGACATCTCCCTCGACCTCGGCCCCGGCGAACTGCTGGTGGCCCTCGGCCCGTCCGGCAGCGGCAAGACCACCCTGCTCAACCTCATCGCCGGTTTCGTCGCGCCCAGCGCCGGACGCATCAGCCTCGACGGCGTACCTGTCAGCGGCCCGGGTGCAGAGCGCGGCGTGGTGTTCCAGGACGACGCCCTGCTGCCCTGGCAGGACGTGCTCGGCAACGTCGCCTTCGGCCTGGAATTGGCAGGCGTGCCCCGCGCCAAGCGCGAGGCCCGGTCCCGCGAGATGCTCGCGCTGGTCGACCTGGCGGGCTTCGACAGGAGGCGCATCTGGGAACTCTCCGGCGGGCAGAAGCAGCGCGTCGGCATCGCCCGCGCCCTCGCCGCCGACCCGCGCGTATTGCTGATGGACGAACCCTTCGGCGCACTCGACGCCTTCACCCGCGAGCAGATGCAGGAACTGCTGCTGCAGGTCTGGCGGCGCACGGCCAAGCCGGTGTTCCTGATCACCCACGACATCGAGGAAGCGGTCTTCCTCGCCACCGAACTCATCCTGCTGTCGCCCAACCCGGGCCGCATCAGCGAGCGCCTGCGCCTGGACTTCGGCCAGCGGTACGCCGCCGGCGAAAGCGCGCGGGTGATCAAGTCCGACCCGCGTTTCATCGAGACCCGCGAGCATGTCCTGGCCCGGGTCTTCGCCGAACGCCAGAGGAGAAGCGCATGAGCAGCCTCGAACTGCCCCTGGCCACCAAGGCCCCGGCCACCGTGACATCGCGCCCTGGCCGGCCGATAAGCACCCTCTCTATCAGCCTGCTGACCCTGGCCGCCCTGCTGTTCGCCTGGTGGGCGGTGACTGCCGCCGGGCTGATCGAACCGCTGTTCCTGCCCAGCCCCCAGGCCATCGCGCACAAGGGCTGGATACTGCTGACCCAGGGCTACATGGACGCCAGCCTCTGGCAGCACCTGGGAGCCAGCCTCGGGCGTATCGGGCTGGCCCTGCTGGCGGCCGTGCTCACGGCCATTCCGCTGGGCCTGGCCATCGGCCGCAACGGCACCGCCCGTGGCATCTTCGATCCACTGATCGAGTTCTACCGGCCCATACCACCGCTGGCCTACCTGCCGCTGATCGTCATCTGGTGCGGCATTGGCGAGTTGTCCAAGGTGCTGCTGATCTTCCTGGCGATCTTCGCCCCCATCGCCATCGCCACCGCCACCGGCGTGCGCAATGTCGACCCGGCGCGGCTGCGTGCAGCACAGTCCCTCGGGGCGACCCAGGCGCAGCTGATCCGCCATGTGGTCCTGCCCAGCGCGCTGCCGGACATCCTCACCGGCGTGCGCATCGGCCTCGGTGTCGGCTGGTCGACCCTGGTGGCGGCCGAACTGGTGGCCGCCACCCGCGGCCTGGGCTTCATGGTGCAATCGGCGGCGCAGTTCCTGGTCACCGATGTGGTGATCCTCGGCATCCTCGTCATCGCCCTGATCGCCTTCGCCCTCGAACTCGGCCTGCGCGCCCTGCAACGCAAGCTCGTGCCCTGGCATGGGCAGAGCCACTGACACCTTCTCGTTGGGCTTCGCTGCGCTCGCGGAACGCCGCCCGACCCAACCTACGGTGCTTCCGTAGGTTGTGGCTGAGCTAAGCGAAGCCCAACACATCCGGCCTCCGAGATTCCCGCCATGCCCCTGCAGATCACCCCTCTGTCCCCCGCCCTCGGCGCCCTGGTCGAAGGCCTCGACCTCAGCAAACCCCTCGACGCCACAGAACGTGGGGCGGTGGAAAGCGCACTGCTCGCCCACCAGGTGCTGTTCTTCCGCGAGCAGCCGCTGAACCCTCAGCAGCAGGCCGCCTTCGCCGCGCACTTCGGCGACCTGCATATCCACCCGATCTACCCGAACATCCCGGAACAGCCCGAGGTGCTGGTGCTGGACACCGCCGTCACCGATGTGCGCGACAACGCCCTCTGGCACACCGACGTGACCTTCCTGGAAACCCCGGCCCTCGGCGCGGTGCTCAGCGCCAAGCTGCTGCCGCCCCATGGCGGCGACACCCTATGGGCCAGCAGCAGCGCCGCCTACGACGCGCTGTCGAAACCCATCCAGAAACTGCTGGAAGGCCTGACAGCCACCCATGACCTGACCCGCTCCTTCCCCGAGGAACGCTTCAGCCTCACTGCAGAGGAGCGCGAGCGCCTGGAAGAGGCCAAGCGCAAACACCCGCCGCGCAGCCACCCGGTGGTGCGCACCCATCCGGTCACCGGACGCAAGGGGCTGTTCGTCAACGAAGGCTTCACCACCCGCATCAACGAGCTGTCGGCGGCGGAAAGCGACGCCCTGCTGCGCTTCCTGTTCGCCCATTCCACCCGCCCGGAATTCACCATTCGCTGGCGCTGGCAGGCCAACGACGTGGCCTTCTGGGACAACCGCATCACCCAGCACTTCGCGGTGGACGACTACCGGCCGCAGCGGCGGGTGATGCACCGGGCGACGATCCTGGGGGATCGGCCGTTCTGAAGGATTGCAGCTGGGAAATCTGCAGTGGCGGGTTCATTCGCACTGTCTCCCTCGTAGGGTGCGCCGTGCGCACCAGGAATCCCGCGCGGAGGTTCCGGTGCGCGCAGCGCACCCTACCGGGCTGATGCTACGCCGCCCAATTCCCGCAAATACCCCCAGGGATAGATCCCCCGCTCGTGCCCATCGCTGAACACCAACTGCACGCCATATCCCTGCAGCGCGATACGCTCCAGCCGCACACCCTCATTCACCAGCGCGATCGCCCCGCGCAACCGCGCCGCCTTGCATTGCGCACAGGGGCAGGCGCCGCGCAGTCGCACATGACTGAGGGAGAGGCTCGCGCCATCCGCCCACTCCAGGGTCAGGCACCCCTCGCCGAGGGAGTTGCGCAGGCTGCTGGGGGCGTCCATCAGGCCACCTCCTGCAACTGCGCCAGGGCGATGCGTACCGCCTTGCGCACTTCCGGATCGCCGTCGGCTTCCGCCGCGTGCAGGGCTGGCAGGGCAGCGCTGTCGCCGAGATCGCCCAGGGCCAGGGCGGCCTCCTTGCGCAGGTTGGCGATGTCATGGCCGAGCAGCGCCGCCAGCTCGGCGCCGGCCTCGCGGTAGCGCAGACGGCCGAGGGCGCGGGCCGCACGCAGGCGCACCTGCCAGTAGTCGTCGGCCAGGGCCTGCACCAGCGCCGCGCCCGCTTCTTCCAGGCCGATCTTGCCCAGGGTGGTGGCGGCTTCTTCGCGCACTTGCCAGGCGCTGTCCCCCAGGGCCGCGTACAGCGCCGGCAGCACGCCGGCATCGCTGGCCAGGCCCAGGGCGCCGGTGGCGGCCCGGCGCACCTCGGTGTCCGGGTCGTCACTGGCGAGTTGCGCCAGGGCGGGTAGCGCGGCGTCGTGCTTCAGCCAGCCGAGAATGCCCACCGCCTCGCGGCGCACCGTGGCTTCCGGGTCTTGCAGCGCCAACAGCGCTGGGGCCGCTGCCGCCTCCAGGCGCAACTCGCGCAGGGCGCGCAGGGCGCTGGCGCGAACGAAGGCGTCGGCATGTTCCACCCAGGGCAGGATCAGCACGCCAGCTTCCAGGCTCTTCAGTTCGCTGAGGCTCTGGGCGGCGGCCAGGCGCACGGGTTCGGCGCCATCGGCCAGGGCCGCGCAGAGCGCCTGTACCACGTCGGGCTCCTCCCAGGCTTCCAGCAGGCGTGCGGCCTCCGCGCGCACCTCGGCGGCATCGTCCGAGGCGAGCGCGGCGATGAGCCAGAGCAGGCCCTCGGGGTCTTCCAGGTCGGCCAGTTCGATCAGGGCGATGCGCCGCACGCCGGCGTCGTCATCGCCGAGGCGCGGCAGCAGGGCGAGGATATCGGGGTTGTCGGTTTCAGGTTCGATCATAGGGCGACTCGCAGTGGCGGATGGTCGGCAGGCAGGCCCAGGGGCGTCAGGCGCGGCAGTTCGCGGCCGTCCTCATGGCGCAGCAGCTCCAGGCAGTGGCGCTTGAGGTGGGTGAAGCCGGAACTGGTGAGCAGGCTGGCGCGGCGTGGGCGCGGGAAGTCGATGCGCAGGTCCTCGATGAAACGGCCGGGACGTGGGCTCATCACCAGGATGCGGTCGGCGAGGAACAGCGCCTCGTCGATGTCGTGGGTGACGAACAGCACGCTGGTGCGGATGCGCGTCCAGATATCCAGCAGCAGCTCCTGCATGCGCGAGCGGGTCTGCGCATCGAGGGCGCCGAAGGGTTCGTCCATCAGCAGCAGGCGCGGTCGGTTGATCAACACCCGGGCGATCTCGGCACGCTGCTGCATGCCGCCGGAGAGTTGGCTGGGCCAGCGCCCGGCGAAGTCCTGCAGGCCCACCAGGCGCAGGAACTCGGCGGCTTGGCGGCGGCGCTCGACCTTGCCGATGCCCTGCATCTTCAGGCCGAAGGCGACGTTGTCCAGCACGCTGCGCCAGGGCAGCAAGGTGTGATGCTGGAACACCATGCCGCGCTCGGGCGAAGGACCGACCACCGGCAGGCCATCGACCAGCAATGAGCCGCCACTGGGCTTGAGGTGGCCGGCCAGCGCGCCGAGCAGGGTGGACTTGCCGCAGCCGGAGGGGCCGAGGATGCAGACGAATTCGCCGGGCGCGATGCTGAAGTCCAGCCCCTGCACGGCCTCGAAGGCATCCCGGCCCTGGCCGAGGCGGATGGACAGGTGCCGGCCTTCGACACGGCCGGGTTCCACGGATTGCTCGAAGGCGCTCATCAGGCGTTCCTCCGCGTCCGGTACCAGGGCGTGGCCAGGCCACCCAGGCGTTTCACCAGGCCGCTGCTGGCCATGCCGAGCAAGCCGATCAGCAGCATGCCGACGACGATATCGGGGTAGTTCTGCACCACGTAGGACTCCCAGGTGTAGTAGCCGATACCGAATTGGCCGGAGATCATCTCGGCGGTGACCAGGCAGAACCAGGAGGTGCCCATGCCGATGGCCAGGCCGGTGACGATGCTCGGTGCCGCGCCGGGCAGGATCACCTCGCGCAGGATGGCCAGGCGCCCGGCACCCAGGCTGCGCGCCGAAGCGATCAGGCGCGGGTCGACGCCTTCGACGCCGTGCACGGTGTTGAGCAGGATGGGGAACAGCGCGCCGGTGAAGGTGATGAACACCATGGACAGTTCCGACGAGGGAAACATCAGGATGGCCAGGGGAATCCAGGCCACCGCCGGGATCGGCCGTAGCACTTCCAGCGGCGGCAGCAGGCTGTCCTCGGCCCATTTCGAGCGCCCGATGGCCAGCCCCAGCAGCACGCCCACCAGGGCCGCGGCGAGGTAGCCGGCGAACACCCGCGCCAGGCTGCTGGACAGGTGCGGCAGCAGCTTGCTGGAGTGCGCCAGTTGCCAGGCGGCGTCGAGCACCGCGCCGGGGGTCGGCACGTAGGTGAAGGCGAACAGGCCCAGGTCCAGGCGCGTGGTGGCGGCCAGTTGCCAGAACAGCAGGCAGGCGGCCAGCGAGGCGAGGCGCAGGGGCCAGCGGTAGAAAGAGGTCATGACATAGGTCCTCGGTGGACCGTAGGGTGCGCCGTGCGCACCGGGCAGCCCGCAGCGGGGTTCCGGTGCGCGCAGCGCACCCTACGACAGCGTCAGCGCTGGGCCACCAGCTTCTGGTTGGCACTGACGAAGTCCAGCGCGGTGCCGCCATGCTGCTGGGCGTATTGCTCGGCCTGGGCCTTGAGCAGGAAGGCGGAAAGCTCGCCCTTGTCGCCCCGCACATACCAGGCCTGGTTGGCCAGCAGCTTGATGCCGCTGTCGGCCGCCTGGGCGTAGATGGCGCGGATGTCCTTGCCCTCCTGTTCCAGCTGGGCCAGGGCGGTCAGCGCCGCTTCGGGGGAGGCGTAATGACGGACCTTGTCCTCGCCGCGCACCCAGATCTGCGCCAGGCGCTTGAAGTCGCTGATGGGTTTGCCGGTCAGTGCATCAACGGCTTTCAGCGGCAGTTGCGCGTAGTTTTTCAGGGCCTTGTCGTAGTCCTGCCCGGCCTGTTTGAAGGCGGCGCGGATGTACTGGTCGTCGATGAACTGGTCGGTGTCCAGGCCTCGATCGGTCTTCTTCAAGAGCTTGAGGGTGTCGATGGAGGTGGCCACCGCCTTGCGGTACTCCGGCTTCCAGGTCAGGTCGCGGGTCTGCAGGCCGAGGGGGCCATGGAACAGGTAGTTCACCTCGGCCTCGATGCCGGTGACCTTCTCGATCAGCTCGCTGTACTTCTCCGGGGACTCGGCGAACAGGCGATCGGCCTCCAGGCCGGCGCGCAGGTAGGCGGTGACGATCTCCGGGTACTTCTTCGCGTAGTCCGCATCCACCAGGGCGCCGTGGAAGGTCGGCGCGTTGGCCTGGGAGCCGTCGTAGATCTTCCGCGCGAAGCCCCGGTTGGGGAACAGCTCGGCGAAGGGTACGAAGTCGGCGTGGGCCTCGATGCGGTTGCTGCGCAGGGCGGAGCCGGCGATCTCCGGCGGTTGGGCGATGATGCGCACGTCCTTCTCGGGGTCCCAGCCCTGGGCGGCGACGGCGCGCAGCAGCATGCCGTGGGCGGTGGAGGCGAAAGGCACGGAGATGGTCTTGCCCTTGAGTTCGGCCAGTGACTGCACGCTGGACGACGCCGGCACCACGATGCCGTTGCCGCTGCCCCGGGTGCTGCCGGACAGCACGCTGATGAACAGGCTGCGCTTGCCGGCATCCAGGTGGGCGACGCCGTTGAAGGAGCCGGGGAAGTCGGCCATGGCGCCGAAGTCCAGCTTGCCGGCGACCATCTCGTTGGTCAGCGGCGCGCCGCTGGTGAAGTTCTTCCATTCGATCTGGTAGTCGGCGTCCTGGTACTTGCCGTCGTGCGGCAGGTACTTGTCCAGCAGGCCCAGCTCGCGGATGAGCAGGCCGCCGGTGGCGCAGTTGATGGTGGTGTCCTGGGTGCCGATGGCGATGCGGATGGTCTCGGCCGAAGCGGACGCGGCAGAAACGGCCAGCGCGAGGCCGGCGATGGTTGCACGAAGACGCATGGGTTTTTCCCCTCGAATCATGAGTGTTGGAATCGTCTCCGCCACAGGGCTGGGTGGTGGGAAACGAGGGGCTTTCGGGTAGAGCGTCCGGTGGCATGCCGGATGGCTTTCGTTCACGGAAATTGATGGGTATCGCTCCGCTCGCGGAACGCCGCCCGACCCATCCTACGAAGCCCCCGTAGGGTGGGTGGAGCGGAGCGATACCCACGCGGAGCGGTTCAGCGCAGGAGGTAGGGGATCTCCACCTTCACCGCGCCGGTCGGGCAATCCTTCTCGCAGGGCATGCAGTACCAGCATTCGTCGAAGGCCATGTAGGCCTTCTGGGTGGCCGGGTTGATGGCCAGCAGGTCCATGGGGCAGACCTCGACGCATACGGTGCAGCCCTTGTGGGCAATGCACTTGTCTTCGTCGATGGTCACCGGCGCGCTGCTGCGGAAGAAGATTTCCTGGGGTTGATGGGCCATTTCACGGGTCCTTGGAGCCTGGGGCTCTCGTTATGGGGCTGGCGAGGAGCGCGTTGCGCTCCATGTTGGGTTTCGCTCCGCTCTACCCAACCTACGGGGTCCCCGTTCACGCGGCGACTTCGGTCTTCACGCGCAAGCGGTCGTAGGCCTGCTGCTCCCCGGCATCCAGCGGGATCAGGTAGGGCTCCACCGGCTTCTTGAAGCTGGTCATGCGGCCGTCCTCGCCCTTCTTCAGGTGGCAGTGGCAAAACCACTCGGCGTCGTTGCGCTCGGGGTGATCGACGCGGTGGTGGTACAGGCCCCAGCGGCTCTCGGCGCGGAACAGCGAGGCGCGTGCGGCCATCTCGGCGCAGTCGCGGATCACCGCCACTTCCATGGCGCGCATCAGTTCGTGGGGATTGCTCGCCTTCATCTGCGCCAGGTCCCGTTCGATCTCGGCGAAGCGGGCGAGGCCGATCTCCATCTTCTTCGTCACCTTGGGCGGCTGCAGGTAGTCGTTGACCATGCGCCGCAGCTTGTACTCCACCTGTGCCGGCGGCAGGCCGTGCTCGCGTTCGAGGGGTGCGAAGACCCGCGCGCGCTCACGTTCCACCTGGGCCTGGTCGATCTCGGCGAAATCACGACCGGCGATGTAGTCTGCCGCATTGATCCCGGCGAACCAGCCGTAGGTGAAGGCGCCAAGCATGTAGTTGTGCGGCACGGCGGCCATGTCACCGGCGGCATAGAGGCCCTTCACGCTGGTTTCCGCCTTCTCGTTGACCCACACGCCCGAAGCCGAGTGGCCGGAGCAGAAGCCGATCTCGGAGATGTGCATCTCCACCATCTGCGTGCGGTAATCGGTGCCACGGTTGGCGTGGAACTGGCCGCGACTGGGGCGCTCGTTGCTGTGCAGGATCTCCTCGATGGTCTGAATGGTTTCCTCGGCCAGGTGATCCAGTTTGAGGAATACCGGGCCGTTGCCGCCCTCCAGCTCCTGGTGGAACTCCCACATCATCTGCCCGCTCCAGTAGTCGCACTCGATGAAGCGCTCGCCCTTGCTGTTGGCGGTGTAGCCGCCCAAGGGGCCGGTGACGTAGGCGCAGGCCGGGCCGTTGTAGTCCTTGATCAGCGGGTTGATCTGGAAGCACTCCAGATTCGCCAGCTCCGCGCCGGCGTGGTAGGCCATGGCATAGCCGTCGCCGGCGTTGGTGGGGTTCTCGTAGGTGCCCATCAAATAGCCGGAGGACGGCAGGCCGAGGCGGCCGGCGGCACCGCAGGCGAGGATCACCGCCTTGGCGCGGATAACCCGGAACTCGCCGCTGCGGCAGTCGAAACCCATCACCCCCGAGGCGGCGCCTTCGCTGTCCAGCAGCAGGCGGGTGCAGACCATGCGGTTGCTGATCTCCACCCTCGCGCGCTTGAGCTGGCGGTAGAGCACCTTCTTGATGTCGTGGCCTTCGGGCATGGGGAGCACGTAGGCGCCCATGTGGTGGACCTTCTTCACCGCGTAGTCGCCGGTCTCGTCCTTCTCGAACTTCACGCCCCAGCGGTCCAGCTGCTCGATCGTCTCGAAGCTGTGGGTGGCGTAGGCGTACACGGCGGCCTGGTTGACGATGCCGTCGTTGGCCACGGTGATTTCCTTGGTGTACTGCTCGGGCGTGGCGTGGCCGGGAATGATGGCGTTGTTCAGCCCATCCATGCCCATGCTGATGGCGCCGCTACGCTTGACGTTGGCCTTGTCCAGCACCAGCACGCGCAGCTCGCGGTTCTTCTCCTTGGCCTTGATCGCGGCCATGGGCCCGGCGGTGCCGCCGCCGATGACGACGATGTCGTAGTCCTGCTCGCGAGTGCTCATGCCTGGGGCCCCTTCTGGCGGTCGATGCGCAGGCGGTACTGGAAGGCATCGCCGCGGTAGTAGAGGTGTTCGAAATCCAGTGGCGTGCCGTCGGCGGCGTGGGTCAGGCGCTCGATGCGCATGATCGGCGCGCCCTCCTCCACCTCCAGCGCCTGGGTCAGGTCGCCGTCGGCGAGCACGGCGTCGATGGCGAGGTCGGCGTGGCCGAGCGGAATGCCGCAGTCGTTCTCGAGGATGAGGAAGATGTCGCGGGTGGCGAGGTCGGCCTTCTCCAGCTTCTCGCCCACCGCCTTCGGCAACCAGGTGATTTCCAGGGACACCGGCTCGCGGTTGATCAGGCGCACGCGGCGGATTTCGGTCACCGGGCTGCCTTCCTCCAGCTGCAGGCGCGCCGCCACCAGGGCGCTGGCCGGTACATGGCGGAAACTGCGCAGACGGTTGAGCACTTCGTAGCCCATCTGCGTCATGGACTCGGCCAGGCCCTGCAGAGTGGTGACGTTCTGAAATGCCTTGGGCTTGGCGACGAAGGTGCCCTTGCCGTGGATCTTGAAGATCAGCCCTTCCTTCTGCAGGTCACCCAGCGCCTGACGCACGGTGATGCGGCTGACATCGAAGGCCTTGCCCAGCTCGCTTTCCGAGGGCATGCGGCTGTGGGGCGGGTAGGTGCCGTCGAGGATGCGCCCGCGCAGCAGCTCCTTGAGCTGGCTGTAGAGCGGCACTGGGGAGAGGGGAAGCAGTTCGACCATGTGGTTCTTCTCGTGATCCGTGACTTGTCATAACAAGTTGTGACTAGAGATTAGCGAATATAAGAACTGCGCTGTAAATACTTTTATTGAATAAGGTTAGAAGGGGTGGGGGCTGCCGCGAAACAGCCTTTCTGTGGGGGCGAATTCATTCGCGAAGGACCGCGCAGCGGTCCCCTGGGATTTCAAACGGCAGGCCTGCGGCCTGCATCGCGAATGAATTCGCCCCCACAAGTTTCGGCCTGGAAAGACCGGTGCTCAAACCCGATCCAGCGCCTGCACGAAGTCCGCGACTATGTCCTCGGCCTCCTCGATGCCCACCGACACCCGGATGGTGCCGTCATGGATATCCAGTTCGCTCAGGGCCTCGGCGGAGAGGGCGCGGTGGGAGGTCTTGCCGGGGTGGGTGATGCTGCTGGCAACGCCCGCCAGCGACGGCGCGAAGGCGGTGTTGCCCAGGGCGCGGATCAGCCTGTCCACCTCGGCCAGGCCGCCGTGCAGGGTGAAGCTGAGCATGCCCGAGGCGCCCTTGGCGAATAGTCGCTTAGCGAGCGCGTGGTCCGGATGCGAGGGCAGGCCGGGGTAGTGCACCCGCGCCACCTTGGGGTGGGCTTCCAAGGCTTCGGCGAGCGCCTGGGCGTTGGCCGAGTGGGCCTTCATGCGCAGGGCCAGGGTCTTGGCGCCGCGGAAGGTCAGCCAGGCCTCGAAGGGGCTGGCGCTGCCGCCGGCGTTGATCTGGAAGCGCCGCGCCTGGGCGATCCACTCTGCATCGCCGACCAGGATGCCGCCGGTGGCATCGCTGTGGCCGTTGAGGTACTTGGTGGTGCTGTGCAGCACCAGGTCGGCGCCATCGGCCAGAGGGTTGTAGAGCGCCGGCGAGAGGAAGGTGTTGTCCACCAGCAGCTTGAGGCCGCGCGCCTTGGCGAGCCGCGCCAGGGCGGGGATGTCGCTGACCCGCACCAGCGGGTTGGAGGCGGTCTCGGTGTAGATGATCTTGGTGGCCGGGGTGATGGCCGCCTCCACCGCCGCCTGGTCATTGATCTCCACCAGGGTGGCGCTGATGCCGAAGCGCGCCAGTTCCTTCTCGATCAAGCTCTGGGTGGTGCCGTACAGCTCGCGGCTGGCGATCAGGTGGTCGCCGGCATTCAGCCGCCCGAGCAGCGCCGCGCTCACCGAGGCCATGCCGGAGGCCGAGAACAACGCCGCCTCGCCGCCTTCCAGGTCGCGCACCAGGGCCTCCATCGCCGCGTGGTTGGGGTTGCCGATGCGGGTGTACATGTAGTTGTCGGGGTTGCCGGCGAGGAAGTCGTCCACCTGCTCCAGGGAGTCGTAGACGAACACCGAGGATTCGTAGATGGGCAGGCTCTTGGGCCGGGTGACCATGTTGCGGTCGACCTCGTTGCCGCTGTGCACGGAACGGGTGGAAATGCCGGGTCTGGATTCGGGCATGGTGGGCTCCGGGAAGGCGGGTGGGCACTTGCACCTGTGGGGGCGAATTCATTCGCTGAGCAGGCCGAAGGGCTGCCTTGCCCGGTTGGGGGACCGCTGCGCGGTCCATAGCGAATGAATTCGCCCCTACAAGGTTCCGCACGCGGCGAGTGCCACAAAAAAAGAACGCCGACGATAGTACAGACTCGTCGGCGTGAGGAGGGGCGGGTCATGCTCCCGCCACCGTGGCTAGCAGTGCAGACCACTGAAAGGCTACTGCGCTAGGTCATGCGTCGTTGAAATCAGCCTCAAGATGCTCATTTACAACTCGTAAACTCCGCTCTTTCGGCTGATTTCGCCTAGCCTGCCCGTCGCTCGCGACGCCTTTAAGCGGCCTGCATGATCAGAAGGCCGGGACTACCGCGCCGGAGTACTTCTGCTCGATGAAGGTCTTCACTTCCTGGCTGGTCAGCGCGGCGGAGAGTTTCTTGATGGCGTCGCTGTCCTTGTTGTCCGGACGGGCCACCAGGTAGTTCACATAGGGCGAGGTGCGGTCTTCCAGCACCAGGGCGTCCTTGGACGGGTTCAGCTTGGCTTCCAGCGCGTAGTTGGTGTTGATCAGGGCCAGGTCGACCTGGTCCAGCACGCGCGGCAGCAGGGCTGCTTCCAGTTCCTTGAACTTGAAGTGGTGCGGGTTCTCGGCGATGTCCTTGGGGGTGGCCAGGGCGTTCTTCGGATCCTTCAGCTTCAGCAGCCCGGCCTTCTGCAACAGGATCAGGGCGCGGCCGCTGTTGCTGCCTTCGTTGGGGATGGCGATGGTGGCGCCGTCCGGCAGCTCCTTGAGCGACTTGTACTTGCTGGAATAGCCGCCAAATGGCTCGACATGCACGCCCTGGACTATCACCAGGTGGGTGCCCTTGCCGCTGTTGAAGTTGTCCAGGTAGGGCTTGGTCTGGAAGTAGTTGGCGTCCAGGCGCTTCTGGTCCACCTGCACGTTGGGCTGCACGTAGTCGGTGAAGACCTTCACTTCGAGGTCCACTCCTTCCTTGGCCAGCTGGGGTTTGATCAGCTCGAGGATTTCCGCGTGGGGTACCGGGGTGGCGGCGACGATGAGCTTCTCGCCGGCCTGGGCGAAGGTGGCGGACAGGGCAGCGGCCAGGGCGGTCAACAGCAGGGTCTTCTTCATGATGGTCCTTTTCGATTCTGCGGCTCCGGCTGGATCTTCAGCCGCGAGCGGGTGTCGGGAGCCCCGGTCTGGGTATGCCGGGTTGGGAGCGACACTACGGTGATTTTTTATAACCACAAAATACCGTTTTATTATTCTTATATTCCATTTCTCGCATTGAGCCCTCGCCCGTGATAGCGCTCACATTCTGACTGCACGGTACTTTCATGTCGCCTCTGAGAATTGCCTGCAAGGCCCCGGCTCACTAGAGTGGCAGGCTTCGCAACTGCCCGCCGAGCCGCCACCATGCTCAACGCCGCCCTCGCCCGTTTTCCCCGTCTGGAACTGGTCCCCTCGCCCACGCCGCTGGAAAAGCTGGAGCGGCTGTCGCAGAAGCTCGGTCGCGCCGTCTTTGTGAAACGCGACGACATCACCCCCTTCGCCCTCGGCGGCAACAAGGTGCGCAAGCTGGAATTCCTCGCCGCCGATGCCCTGGCCCAGGGTGCCGATACCCTGGTCACCGCCGGCGCCATCCAGTCCAACCATGTGCGCCAGACGGCAGCCCTCGCGGCGCGCCTTGGCCTGTCTTGCGTAGCCCTGCTGGAGAACCCCATCGGCACCGCCGACAGCAACTACCTGAGCAACGGCAACCGCCTGCTGCTGGACCTGTTCGGCGCCGAGGTGGAGCTGGTGGCCAACCTGGACAACGCCGACGAGCTGCTGGCCGCCACCGGCGAACGCCTGCGCGCCGCCGGCAAACGCCCTTACCTGGTGCCCATCGGCGGCTCCAATGCCCTCGGCGCACTGGGCTATGTGCGTGCGGGACTGGAACTGGCCGAGCAGATCAAGGCCAGCGGCGAGACCTTCTCCGCCGTGGTCCTGGCATCCGGCAGCGCAGGTACCCACGCGGGCCTGGCGCTGGCCCTGGAACATGCACTGCCCGGCACCCGGGTGGTCGGCGTGACCGTCTCGCGCCCGGACGCCACCCAGCGGCCCAAGGTGGAAGGCCTGCTGCAACGCACCGCCGACCTCCTCGGCGTTGCCCTGCCCGCCGGGCTCAAGGTGGAGCTCTGGGACCAGTACTTCGCCCCGCGCTACGGCGAGCCGAATGCCGGCACCCTGGAGGCCGTGCGCCTGCTGGCCAGCCATGAAGGCCTGCTGCTGGACCCGGTGTACACCGGCAAGGCCTTCGCCGGCCTGCTCGATGGCATCGCCACAGGTGCCTTCGCCGGCAACGGCCCGGTGCTCTTCCTGCACACCGGTGGCTCACCGGCGCTCTTCGCCTATCATCCAGCGGGTATCGCGTGAAGAACTCTTATTCCATAAATACAGCAATAGATAATTTTTAATCATTTTATTGCATATAACCAAATCCCTAGAGTTGCCACACTTTTCGCCAACTGCTCCGTGAGGCTCATATGACATTCGCAACCCTGCGTCGCCAGTTCATCCTCGGCAGCCTGAGCCTGGTGCTCGGCGCCGGTTTCGTCGGCACCAGCTCCGCCGCCGACCTGCTCCAGGACATCCAGCAGAAGGGCGCCATCAAGGTCGGCCTGGAGGGCACCTACCCGCCCTTCAACTACCAGGACGAGAACGGCAAGCTGACCGGCTTCGAAGTGGAACTGGCCGAGGCCCTGGCCAAGGAGCTGGGCGTGAAAGCCGAGTTCCAGCCGACCAAGTGGGACGGCATCCTCGCCGCGCTGGAGTCCAAGCGCCTGGACGTCGTGATCAACCAGGTGACCATCTCCGACGAGCGCAAGAAGAAGTACGACTTCTCCACTCCCTACACCGTCTCCGGCATCCAGGCGCTGGTGCGCAAGGGCACCGAAGGCGACATCAAGACCGCCGCCGACCTGGCCGGCAAGAAGGTCGGCGTGGGCCTGGGCACCAACTACGAGCAGTGGCTGAAGGAGAACGTCCCGCAGGCCGACATCCGCACCTACGATGACGACCCCACCAAGTTCCAGGACCTCAACGTCGGCCGTATCGACGCCATCCTGGTCGACCGCCTGGCCGCCTTCGAGATGGTCGAGAAAACCGCTGGCAAGCTGGCCGTGACCGGCGAGCCCTTCTCCCGCCAGGAAGCCGGCATCGCCCTGCGCAAGGGCAACCCCGAGCTGCTCGCCGCCATCGACAAGGCCCTGGCCAAGCTGAAGGCCGACGGCACCCTGAAGAAGCTCTCCGAGAAATGGTTCAAGGCTGACGTGACCCAATGATCGAAACCAGCCTGCAACTTGCGCTGGATTCCGCGCCCTTCCTGTTGAAGGGCGCGGTGTTTACGGTGGTACTGAGCCTCGGCGGCATGTTCTTCGGCCTGCTGCTGGGCTTCGTCCTCGCCCTGATGCGCCTCTACGGATTCACCGCCCTGCAGTGGCTGTCGCGGATCTACGTGTCGTTCTTCCGTGGCACGCCGCTGCTGGTGCAGCTGTTCATGATCTATTACGGCCTGCCGCAGCTGGGCATCCAGCTCGAACCGCTGCCCGCGGCGCTGATCGGATTCTCGCTGAACATGGCCGCCTACACCTCGGAAATCCTCCGCGCCGCCATCGCCTCCATCGACCGGGGCCAGTGGGAAGCCGCCGCCAGCATCGGCATGAGCCGCACTCAGACGCTGGTCCGCGCCATCCTGCCGCAAGCCGCGCGCACCGCGCTGCCGCCGCTCGGCAACAGCTTCATCTCGCTGGTCAAGGACACCGCCCTGGCCGCCACCATCCAGGTGCCGGAACTCTTCCGCCAGGCGCAGCTGATCACCGCGCGCACTTTCGAGATTTTCACCATGTACCTGGCCGCCGCGCTGATCTACTGGGTGCTGGCCACCGTGCTGTCGCACTTCCAGGGTCGCCTCGAGGCGCGGGTCAACCAGCATGAGCAGGACAGCTGATGATCACCGTCCGTAACCTGACCAAAGCCTTCAAGGGCCAGGAGGTGCTCAAGGGCATCGACCTGACCATAGCGCCGGGCGAAGTGGTGGCCATCATCGGCCCCAGCGGCTCCGGCAAGACCACCCTGCTGCGTTGCCTCAACCTGCTGGAAGAGCCAAGCGGCGGACTCATCAAGGTGGGCGAGATCGAGATCGACGCGAGCAAGCCGCTGAAGCACCAGCAGGGGCTGATCCGCAAGCTGCGCCAGCACGTCGGCTTCGTCTTCCAGAACTTCAACCTCTTCCCCCACCGCACCGCGCTGGAGAACGTCATCGAAGGCCCGGTGGTGGTGAAGAAGCAGCCCCGCGAGCAGGCCGTCGAGCGCGCCCGCAAGCTGCTGGCCAAGGTCGGCCTGGCGGGGAAGGAAGACGCCTACCCCAAGCGCCTCTCCGGCGGCCAGCAACAACGCGTGGCCATCGCCCGCGCCCTGGCCATGGAGCCCGACGTGATCCTCTTCGACGAGCCGACCTCGGCGCTGGACCCGGAACTGGTGGGCGAAGTGCTCGCCACCATCCGCGGCCTGGCCGAGGAAAGGCGCACCATGGTGATCGTCACCCACGAGATGAGCTTCGCCCGTGACGTGGCCAACCGCGCGATCTTCATCGACAAGGGTGTGATCGTCGAGCAGGGCGACGCCAAGGCCCTGTTCAGCGCGCCGAAGGAAGAGCGCACCAAGCAGTTCCTGAGCAAGTTCCTGGGGGGCTGACACCTTCCGCGCAAACGGCTCCTGCTTCTTTTGTGGGGGCGAATTCATTCGCTAAGGGCGGCGCAGCTGCCCCCTTGGAGTTCCCGAGGGCAGACCTGCGGTTTGCTTAGCGAATGAATTCGCCCCCACAATGTCTATCCCCACCGGCGGCCCCATCACTAAGCCCCCTGCAAGAAAATCGGCGTAGAATCCGCGCCCCTCGCAATACACCCCGCCACCGGAACCCGCATGAACCCGAGCACCCTCCTCTCCCTGCCTTTGCTGGCGCTGGCCCTGGGCGGCTTCGTCGTCGGCAGCAGCGAATTCATCATCATGGGCCTCTTGCCCGAAGTCGCCGCCGACCTCCAGGTCAGCCTCGCCGACGCGGGCCTGCTGGTCAGCGCCTACGCCATGGGCGTGGTGATCGGCGCACCGCTGCTGGGCCCGCTGCTCGGCCGCCTGCCACGGCGCCAGGCGCTGCTCTGGCTGATGGGCGCCTACGCCCTGGGCAACCTGGGCTGCGCCCTGGCGCCGGACTACGAGTGGCTGCTGGCGATGCGCATGCTCACCGCCTTCAGCCATGCCGGCTTCTTCGGCTGCGCCACCCTGCTCGCCGCCGAGCTGGCGCCGCCGCACCGGCGCGCCTCGGCCATGGCCCTGGTGCTCAGCGGCCTGACCATCGCCAACGTGCTCGGCGTGCCCCTCGGCGCCTGGCTCGGCCAGGCCACCAGCTGGCGGGTGACCTTCATGGTGGTGGCCGGACTCGGCTTCCTCACCCTGCTCGCCCAGACCCTCTGGCTGCCGGCCACGGCGAAACCGCTGCCCAGCGCCAGCGGCGCCTGGGACGGCATATTGCGGCGTCCGGTGCTGCATGCGCTGTTCGTCTGCAGCCTATCCTCGGTGGCGCTGTTCGGCGTCTTCACCTACATCAGCCCGTTGCTGCGCGACGTTTCCGGCTTCAGTAAGGAGCACGCCAACTTCGCCCTGCTGCTGTTCGGCATCGGCCTGACGGTGGGCAACCTGCTGGGCGGACGCCTGGCCGATCGCGGCTTCCGCCATGCCTTGCCGCTGGCCTTCGGGGTGAGCGTACTGTGCCTGCTGGGATTGTTCGTCTTCGCGCAGATTCCCGTGCTGGCCCTGGCCTGCCTGTTCCTCTGGGGTGTCGCCAGCTTCGCCATCTCCTCGCCCCTGCAGCTACTGCTGGTGGAGCAGGCCGGCGAATCCGCCAGCCTGGCCGCCACCCTCAGCCACGCAGCCTTCAACCTGGGCAATGCCAGCGGCGCCTTCGTCGGCGGCCTCTGGCTGAGCACCGGCATGGGCCTTTCCAACCTGCCCCTGATGGGGGTGGGCGTGCTGGCCCTGACCATCCTCGTCTGCCTGCCATTGCCACGCCTGCGGGCAACGCGCGAGCGGTTGAAGGAAGCCGGGCAGATTCACTGAGGCTTGCACACGCAATGATTCCGTAGGGTGCGCCGTGCGCACCAGGGCCTCCACGCGCGGGTTCCGGTGCGCGCAGCGCACCCTACTAAGAGCTCGGTCTTCGCAGGGCATCTGCCCACCGCATCGCTCTACCCCGCCAGCACCTCGGCGAACAGCTGGCGCAGGTGGTCGCGCTCCGCGTCATTGGCGGCCAGCCTGCGCAGCTGCAGGGCCAGCTGGGCGTAGCCCGGCAACGGCGGCAGGTTGAGGTGCTGGGGCAGCACCTCGTCGCCCTCGCTGACCAGCAGGGCGAAGTGGATGCTGTTCTCCAGCTCGCGGGTATTGCCCGGCCAGGGATAGGCCTCCAGCGCCGCCTGGGCCGCCGTGCTGATCAGCGGCAGCGGCAGGTCCAGGCGCTGGGCGTAGATGCCGAGGAAGTACTCGGCCAGCGGCAGGATGTCGTCCGGCCGCTCGCGCAGTGGTGGCAGCTCGACCCGGCCTTCGTCCAGGTACTGGTAGAGCCGCGCATTGAACTTGCCGGCATGCACCGCCTTGGCCAGGTCGATGCTGGTGGCGGCCACCAGGCGCACGTCCACCGGCGTCGGCTGCTGGGCACCGACTCGGGTCACCTCGCGGCTCTCCAGCGCCGCCAGCAGCTTGGCCTGCAAGGGCAGCGGCAGGTCGCCGATCTCATCCAGGTAGAGGGTCCCGCCATTGGCCGAACCGAACCAGCCGGCGCGGCTGCTGGCCGAGCCGTTGAAGCCGCCGGCGGCGTGGCCGAACAGCTCAGCTTCCGCGTAGTTCTTGCTGATGGCGCTGCAGCTCACCGCGACGAAGAGGCCGGGGCGGTCGCTGGCGCGATGGATCTGCCGCGCCAGCAGCTCCTTGCCGGTGCCGGTCTCGCCCTGGATCAGCACCGGCAGGGCGCTTGGGGCCAGTTGGTCGACTTCCTCGCGCAGGCGGCGCGAGCGGGCATCGACAAAGACCAGCGCGCGGGCGCGAATGCTCAGGGGGCTGCGGTCGGCGTCGGCGAAGGTCAGCAGCGGTTGACCGGGGTTTTCCTTGCTCATGGCGAAATCTCCCGCCGGGCCCAGGCTGCGAAGCAGCGGACCCTGGCGTATTGCTGAATTGGCGGTAGATCAGTTCAGGCGCGGCGGCGGGTCAGTTGCTCGACGCGGCTCTGCAGGCGGTAGAGGTGGGCGAAGCCCTGCTCCCAACTGTGGTGCCCGGACTTCACGTTGATATGCCCGGCGCCAGTGAGGATGGCCGCTTCGGCACCCCAGTCGCGGGCCATCTCCAGCGCTCGCGCGGGGCTGGCGGCATGGTCGTTGTCCGAGCCCACCAGCAGGCTGGGGAAGGGCAACAGATCGCGGGGGATGGGCGCGAAGCCCTTGAGCGGCTCCGGGCAGCCGGGACGTTGCACGTCCGCCGGCGCCACCAGCAGCGCGCCACGCACACGGCGCAGCACATCCGGGTCGGACTGCGCGGCCCAATGGGCCACGGTGACACAGCCCAGGCTGTGCGCGATCAGGATCACCGGCGTGCGCTCGGCATCGATGGCGCGCTCCAGCGCCGCCACCCAGGACTTGATGTCAGGGATGTCCCAGTCGACCTGCTCGACTCGGCTGGCATTGGGCAGGCTGCGTTGCCAGTGGCTTTGCCAATGCTCGTCCGGCGAGCCCTGCCATCCCGGCAGGATCAGGTAACGAATGGCCTCGCTGCGCATGGCGAGCCCTCCTTGCTGAATTTCGATGCTGGGCAGTCTAGGCGCTCGCTATATATCTGTTAAGGAATAAGAATTTATTTACTTATTCCTTATTAGCTTATTCACTAAAGGTCCTCTCTGCGGAGGTAGGGCTGACCTGTAGGATGGGTGGAGCTCAGCGATACCCATCAAATCCGCCGATGGGTATCGCTCCGCTCGCGGAACGCCGCCCGACCCACCCTACGGACTCGTCTTGCCCATGCAGATCGACGAAGAACTCACCCTGAAGAAGCTGGAGACCTTTCTCGCCTTCATGCGCAGCGGCAACCTGTCGCGCGCGGCGGCGGAGCTGAACACCAGCAACGTCAGCGTGCACCGCGCCATCCACTCCCTGGAGAGCGCGCTGCGCTGCCCGCTGTTCAAGCACGAAGGGCGCAACCTGACGCCGCTGGAAAGCGCCTATGTGCTGGAAGAGAAGGCGCAGAAGCTGATCCAGGACGCCGTCGAGATGGTGCGCGTGACCCGCGAGGCGGCCGGGTTCTCCGCCGAGCGCTTCAAGCTCGGCGCGCTCTATTCGCTGACGGTGAAGACGGTGCCGCAGCTGGTGATGGGCCTGAAACTGCGGCGCAGCGAGCTGAACATCGACCTCACCCTGGGCTCCAACGTCGACCTGCTCTACCGCCTGAAGAACCTGGAGCTGGATGCCATCCTCGTGTCCCTCGACGAGAGCGTGAACGACCCGGACTGCGAGCAACTGCCGCTGTTTTCCGACGACATCTTCCTCGCCGTGCCCACCGACTCGCCCTTCGCCGCCCAGGATGAAGTGGACCTGGCGGACCTGGCCGACTCCACTTTCATCACCCTGACCCAGGGCTTCGCCACCCACCGCGACGGCGCGCGGGTATTCCAGCAGGCCGGCTTCGAACCGAAGGTGGCGATGCAGGTGAACGACATCTTCACCCTGCTCAGCATGGTCAGTTCGGGAGTGGGCTACGCCCTGCTGCCGGGGCGCATCGCGGCGGTCTACGAGAACCGCGTGAAGCTGATCCGACTGCAGGCGCGCTACCGCCTGCAGCAGCACATAGGCGTGGTGTTCCTCAAGGCCCGGGAACGCGACCCGAACCTGCTGGCGCTGGTCGCCGAGTGCCGCATGTACAGCCTGCGCAACGCCTGAGGCTCAGAGCAGGACCAGCTGCAGCACCAGCAGCAACGGCAGCAGCACCGCGCAGGACCAGAGCATGTAGCCGAAGAAGCTCGGCATTCTCACCCCGCGCTGCTCGGCGATGGCCTTGACCATGAAGTTCGGCGCGTTGCCGACGTAGGTCATGGCGCCCATGAACACCGAGCCCATGGAAATCGCCAGCAGGGTCTGCGGCAGTCTCTCCATCATCACCTGGGCATCGCCAGAAGCCAGGTTGAAGAACACCAGGTAGGTCGGTGCGTTGTCGAGGAAGCTCGACAGGGTGCCGCTCATCCAGAAATACATGGCATCGAGGGGCTGGCCAGTGCTGTCGGTGACGCTCGCCACCACCGCTGCCAGCTGGCCGTCGGAGCCCGCGCGCAGGATGGCGATCACCGGGGCGATGGTGAGGAAGATGCCGGCGAACAGCTTGGCCACCTCGATGATCGGCCCCCAGCCGAACTCGTTGCCCTCGCGCACCGCGCGCGGGGTCATCCACAGGGACAGCAGCGCCAGGATGACCAGCGCGCCATCGCGCACCAGGCTCTGCAGCTCCACGCGGGTGCCCAGCAGGTCGAAGCCGATGCCCGGCTTCCACAGCCCGGACAGCAGCACCGCGCCGACCACGCCGGCCAGCAGCAGGAAATTGAACTGCCCGCGCAGGCGCAGGGGCGTGTCAGGGGTGGGGTCGATCGGCGCCAGTTCGTTCTCGCGGCTGTAGAAGTGGCGGTCGATCAGATAGAACAGCGCCAGCAACGGCAGGGCCAGTGCCGCCACCGGCAGCGCCATGTGCTGCAGGGTCCAGAAGAAGTCCACGCCCTTGAGGAAGCCGAGGAACAGCGGCGGATCGCCCAGGGGCGTGAGGCCGCCGCCGACGTTGGCCACCAGGAAGATGAAGAACACCACCACATGGGCGTTGTGCCGGCGGTTGTCGTTGGCTCGCAGCAGCGGACGGATCAGCAGCATGGCCGCGCCCGTGGTACCCATCACCGAGGCCAGCAGGGTGCCCAGGGCCAGCAGCGCGGTATTGAGCCCCGCCGAGCCATGCAGGTTGCCTTCCACGAGGATGCCGCCGGAGATGGTGAACAGCGCCAGCAGCAGGATGATGAAGGGCAGGTACTCGCCGAACAGCACGTGGACGCCCAGCCCCAGGCTCGCGTGCCAACCGAAGGTGAGGACGAAGGGCACCAGGAACAGCAGGGTCCAGCCGGCGGTGATCTTGCCGAAATGGTGATGCCAGATGTCACCGGCGATGATCGGCATCAGCGCGATGCTGAGCAGGATGCCGACGAAGGGCAGGCCCCAGAGCAGCCCCAGGCTGGCGCCGTCGACTTCGGCGGCGTTGGCGATGCCGGGCAGGGCCAGCAGCAGGAGAGCGGGGAACAGGCGGAGGCAGGCAGACAGAAGACGCATGTGAGGCAACCGGACCGGACATGGGGAAGAAGGGGCGGCCCCGGAAGGCCCGCTCCCGCGAAAAACCGACCGCGGATGCTAAACCAAAGCGCCCCTCGACCCCAGTGCCGCATGTACCGAGCGCCTCAGCCCACCAGGCCGCGCACGCAGAAGTACAACAGGGACGGCCCGAGCAGGCAGCCGAGGCCGGTGTGGAAGGTGGCGGTCAGTGCACCGTAGGGCACCAGCCGGCGGTCGGTGGCGGCGAGGCCCGCGGTGACACCGGACACCGTGCCGGCCAGACCGCCGAAGACCATCGCCGAGCGCGGGTTGTCCAGCCCGAGCAGGCGCGCCGAGACCGGGGTGAAGACCATCACGAGGATCGCCTTGATCAGCCCGGTGGCGATGGACAGCGCCATCACATCGGAGCTGGCGCCGATCGCCGCGCCGGTCACCGGCCCGACTATGTAGGTCACCGCGCCGGCACCGATGGTGGTCATGCTCACCGCATCGCGATAGCCGAACGCCCAGGCCACCGAGGCGCCGACGATGAACGGCAGTATGGTGCCAAGCAACAGCGCCACCGCACCGATCATGCCCGCCTTGCGCGCCTCGCTGGCCTGCACTTCGAAGGCCGTGGCGACGATGGCGAAGTCCCGCAGCATGGCCCCGCCCATCAGGCCGATGCCGGAGAACAGTGCCATGTCGGCCAGCCCTTTCTGCCCGCCGGTGAGGGTGCCGCCGACCCAGGCCAGCACCAGGCCGATGACGATGGCGATGGCCGAGCCGTGCACGCGGCCGAAGGTCAGGTGTCTGGAGATCAGCACCGACACCCACATGATCCCGCCAACCACCGCGAAGGCGGTGACCAGGCCGTTGTGTTCGAGGGCTTTTTCAATGATCGGCCACATGTCAGCGTCCTCCTGCCGGGGCGGCGCTCACGCCGGGATCAAGGGGCTCCTTTTCCAGCGGCGCCCCCTTGTTGGTGCGGCTGATCAAGGCGATGGTGGCTCCGCAGAGAAGCACCGAGCCCACCGCAGCGATGAGCGCCACAGGGCCGCCATGCAGCGCCGTGACCACGTTCTGTTGCGCGGCCATGGCCACCACCACCGGGATGTACATCGCGCCCCAGAAGCCGACGCCGAATTCGCATTCCTTGCTCAAGCCGCCGTGGCGGTGCATGTACAGCCGCGCGAAGATCAGCAGGATCATGGCGATGCCGACACCGCCGACATTGGATTTGACGCCCAGCAGGACGCCGAGGAAGTCGCCGATGATGACACCGGCAAGTGTGCAGATGGCCAGCAAGGCCACACCGTAGACGATCATTGTTGTTGCCCTCGGGTTGGGTCGAAGTTGCTTGTTGTTGTCCTTCGAAGTGCACGGCGGTTATCGGCTCCGGCTTACCTCCTCACGCAACAGGGCGTCCAGCGTGTCCAGACGGGCGCCCTGGAAGGCGACCACCGTGCCCTGCTCGAACACCCGCCGCGCCAGGCCGCTGAGCACGGCGCCGGGCGGCAGTTCGAGATGCAGGCGCACACCGCGCTCATAGGCGGTGCGCAGGGTGCCGTGCCAGTCGACGACGCGGCACATGTTGAAGGCGAGGTCATCGCGCAGGCGCTCGGGGTCGAGGATCGGCCGCGCCGAGCTGCCGCTGAGATAGCGGATCGCCGGGCGGCACAATTCGACCTCGGCGAAGGCCGCGGCCAACTCACGGGCCGGCGCCTCCAGCAATTGGCAATGGGACGGCACGCTCACCGCCAGGCGCTTCGCCGCACCGGCGCCCAGCGCCCGCGCGCGCTCGGCGACTGCGGCCATGGCAGCGTCGCTGCCGGCGATCACCAGCTGGTTGTCGGCGTTGATATTGGCCAGGAACACCGGACCTTCCGCTTCGGCCAGCAGGCGCTCCACCGTCGCCTGGTCCAGGCCCATGATGGCGGTCATGCCGTAGCCCTGTGGATAAGCCCGCTGCATCAGCTCGCCGCGCAGGGCCACCAGGCGCACCGCGTCGGCGAAGTCCAGCGAGCCGGCGATCACGGCAGCGGCGTAGGCGCCGATGGAAAGCCCGGCCACATAGTCCGGCGCCGGGCTGCGTTGCAGCAGCAGCCGCGCGCAGGCGACGCCCGCCACCAGCAGGCAGAGCTGCACCGCGCGGGTGGAGTGCAGCGCCTCGTCGCTGTCCAGCGCCAGCACCTCTTCGCCCAGGGCGTCGCTGGCTTCCTCCAGGCTGGCGCTGGTTCCGGCCGGCAGCTGGTGGAGCATGCCCACCTGCTGCGCGCCCTGGCCGGGAAAGGCGAACAGACTGCTCACGCCGCGCGCTCCAGGGGCAGCCAGGGGTTATCCACAAGCCGCGCGCCCTCGGCGCATTTCAGCAGCACCCGGCGGGAGTCGCCGGCCCACTCGCGCAGGGCCACGGCGCCATTCGGGGTTTCCAGTTGCAGGTCGATGCGGCACGGGGAATCGGCCAGGGTCGCCAGCAGTTCGTGGGCCTGTTGGCGGCTGAAACAGGTTGGGGTGCGCAGCAACAGGTCCAGGTCGCTGGCCTCGTGCAGCACGGCAATGCCGGTGGCCAGCTGGAAGCCGACGCCGCCGGTTGGGCCCCAGGCGAGTCCTGTCTTGTCCAGGAGCGGCTTGAGTTCGGCCAGGGCGCGCAGGGACGGCAAGTCGCCGGGAACCCGCTGGGCAATTTGTTCGGGACTCGACAGGCGCTGGATGGAACGGACGGACATGATGGCTGCAAGGCGCTGCTCACGACTCGCGCCACGGATGCCCACCGCCACATCCCCAGATGCACACAGAGCACGACGCACCACCACCGGATGCCCGGCGGCCAAGGCCTGTACAGCCCAGCCCGGCGCATCGGCCGGCAGTTGGTCCGGGGTCATGCCCCAGAGCAGGTCGTGGGGTCTTGGAGTCTTGTTCATGGTCAGCTCCTTGGTGTTTCCGTGCCTCGGGGTGTTGGGCTTCGCTGCGCTCAGCCCAACCTACGGAGACCTCGTAGGTTGTGGCTGAGCGCAGCGAAGCCCAACAAGGACTACCACTGCGCGCGCAACATCTCCCTGACACGCGATGACGCCGCCCGATTCTCCGCGCCGAGTCGGCCGGCAAGATCGGTACTCGAACCGATATCTTCCACCGCCCGCTCCAGGCACTCGCGCGTCCGGCCGATATCGGCTGCGGATGGCTGTTCGGCGTCGCCCACGGAAACCCGCTCCCACAACAATCCGAGCGAGGCGTAGCTCTCCAGGTCGTAGGCCATCGGCGGCACCTTGGCGGCCAGCGCTTCCACCTCTTCCACGCTGCGCAGGGTGATGCGCGCGGCGGCGGCCTTGCCCATGGCGTGGACCATCACCCCGGCATCGTCCAGGGCGATCAGGCGCTGGGCCTGGTAGCCGTGGGCGAGGAAAGCGCCGGACATGGCCTTGCCCACCAGCAGCCCGATCACCGGGTGCCCGGCGAGGCGGGCGCGGGCATAGGCGTCCACCGCGCCGGCCAGGGCCTGGTGGATGCCCAGGGCCTCCTCGCGGCGGCCGTAGGCCTGGCTCGGTACGTCCACCAGGGCCACCAGCACGCGCTTGGCGGCCAGTTCGCGGTCGGCCTCGATTACTTCATCCACCGCCTTGGCCAGGCCCCAACCCTCCAGCAGGCCGACCTCGCCGTTGCGGGCTCGGGGGAAGGGATTCCGCGAGTCGGGCACCACGGCGATGAAGCGCGCGGCGCGGTTGCCCAGCTCGCCGTCGACCACTTTCACCGAGGCAGGAAAGCCGCCCAGTTCATCGCCGCCGGCAAGGCCGCGCAGCCAGTTCAGTCCACGGCTCATTGCTGTTCTCCCTGGTAGAGGGCGCGCACCGCGGCGGCGTCCACTTGTTCGCAGTCGGTGCCCAGGCGCGCCAGGCGTTCGAGGAACCAGGCGTGCCGGCGACTGCGCGGCAGACCCTGGTCGGGCTGGGCCAGCAAGCCCTGCAGGGTTTCACGGATGGCGTCGATATCGTCGGCCACATAGGCGTCCACCAGGCCGCTGGCAGCACGCTGCTCGCCGCCGGTGAGGCTCCAGATGAAGGGGCGGTCGCGGGAGTCGTATTCCGAGAGGCCAGCTTCCTGTTCGATCACCTGTGGGCCGTTGAGGCCCAGGCGCGCTTCGCGGGTGACGACCAGGTGGCTGCACAGCCCGGCGGCGATGGACATGCCGCCGAAGCAACCCACGGGACCTGCGATGAGGCCGATCACCGGCTGGTACCTCCGCAGTTCGACTATGGCCGCCTGGATCTCGGCGATGGCCGCCAGGCCCAGGTTGGCCTCCTGCAGGCGCACGCCACCGGTTTCCAGCAGCAGCACGGCGCAGGTGGGGATGCCCTGGCGGTTGTCTTCCGCCGCCAGTTCCAGCGCGCCAGCGATCTTGGCGCCACCGACTTCGCCCATGCTGCCACCCTGGAAAGCGCCTTCGATGGCAGCGATCAGCGCCGGCTGGCCGTTGATGCTGCCCTTGGCCACCACCACGCCGTCGTCGGCCTGGGGCACGATGCCCTGCTGCAGCAGCCAAGGCGATTTGACCCGGTCGAAGGGGCCGATGAGTTCACGGAAGCTGCAGGCATCCAGCAGCTCGCGGGCGCGCTGGCGGGCGCCCAGCTCGACGAAGCTGCGGGCCGCGAGCAGGCGTGCGGTATCAGTCATGAGCAAGCTCCTCAAAACCTTGTTCCAGGCGCAGGCGCACCACGCCGGGGGTGGCGCCGAAGTCATGGATATCGATGTTCAGGGCCGGCGGCGTCTGACCGTCGAACAGTCGCTGGAACAGCCGCTGCCAGCGCGGGCCGCTGCCGTTCACCGAGGTCACCACCTGGATCGACAGGGTGCCGGCCTTGCCCGGCTCCAGCAGCACTTCGAGGTCGCCGGAGCCGACGCAGCCCACCAGGGCGCGGCCACGGGCCGGTTGGCCGGCGGGGAATTGGAAGGACAGGGTTTCCATGGTCACAGGCTCCCGGCTTTATCGAGGAACAGGCAGGCGGCCAACAGATCGGCGGCGCCGCCCGGCGAGGCGTTGAGTTGCAGCAGACGGGCATCCAGCGCACGCAGCTGACGGCGGCCGGCGAGGCTGGCGCTGCCGCCGGATTCGAGCACGGCGCGGGCGCCCTGC
Organism: Pseudomonas sp. BN417; assembly: GCF_029871205.1. Taxonomy (GTDB): domain Bacteria; phylum Pseudomonadota; class Gammaproteobacteria; order Pseudomonadales; family Pseudomonadaceae; genus Metapseudomonas. The sequence goes on from NZ_SSOJ01000144.1 coordinate 29,780, forward strand.
TGCATGGCGGCGAGCCCTTCCAGGCCGGCGCGCCAAAGCACACAGGTGTCGGCCAGGGTGGTCATGATCGCCAGCAGCGCATCGAGGCGGGCGTTCTGCTCACCAGCCCCGGCCGCCCGACTGCGGACCAGTTGCGGCAGGCCATGCTGGATCACCGAGGGGAAACCCAGCTGGGCTTCTTGCCGAGCGCCCCGGGCGCCATAGCGGCGAGCGACCTGGGCGCCGTGGCTGTCGCCGTGCGGCGCTGCGCGGTCGTCGATAAGGGCGATGCGTGCCGCGCGCAGGGCGATGGCGTGGGCATCGTCGCTTTCCGGGTCGAGGGCCACGGACGCCACCAGCAGGCCCAGGGCCCAGATAGCGCCGCGATGGGTATTCACCCCGCCGGTGGTGGCCAGCATCGCCGCTTCGCCTTCACGGCCGATGCGGCCGAGGGCCTCGCGCAGGGGCTGGCCGACTTCGCCGTGTTCCATCGCCGCCTCGGCCATCTGCGTGAAGCAGGGCCAGAGGGACAGCGCCGAGGCGTGCATCAGGCCGAGGTGCAGGTCACTATGGGCGCCGCTGCCGCGCCGGTCCACCAGCGCCGGCTTGGGCGAGAGGTCGGCTTCGTCGATCAGGGCGTCCACCGCCAGGTCCGCCAGCCAGTCGGCCAGCGGCAGGTCGGCATTGCGTGCAATCAGTGCGCTCATCACCAACTCCTGAATCGGGCCGGGGGGTTGTAAAGGCCGCCGGACCACTCCACCAGTTCGGCGATACTTTTCGCCGCCAGCAGTTCCCGCGTGGCTTGGGTACGGCGGATGCCGAGGTCTTCCGGCAATGCGATCAGCCCTTCGCGGCGCATGCGCAGGGTGTCTTTCGGGTCGTGGCGCAGGCCGATGGCGGTGACGCCGGCGACGGCGGCGATCATCGCGCGGCGTTCTTCGAGACTGCGCGCCTTGTAGAGGTAGGCGATGCCTTCCTCGGTAAGCAGGTGGGTGACGTCGTCGCCGTAGATCATCACCGGCGCCAGCGGCATGCCGGCCTTCTTCGCCACGTCGACGGCGTCGAGGGTCTCGACGAAGGTGGGTTTGCCGCCCTCCTGGAAGGTCTCGACCATCTGCACCACCAGCTTCTTGCCGCGTTCGAGCATGGTTACCGGCTCGGTCATATCGAGCCACGCGGGCGTTGCATGGCGGCGACCGCGCGGGTCATGGCCCATGTTCGGCGCGCCGCCGAAGCCGGCCAGGCGGCCACGGGTGACGGTGGAGGAATGGCCATCGCCATCCACCTGCAGGGTGGCGCCGATGAACAGGTCCACCGCGTACTGCCCGGCCAGCTGACACATCATGCGGTTGGAGCGCATGGAGCCGTCGCGGCCGGTGAAGAACACGTCCGGGCGCTGGGCGATGTAGTCCTCCATGCCCAGCTCGGTGCCGAAGCAGTGCACGCTCTGCACCCAGCCGGTCTCGATGGCAGGGATCAGGGTCGGGTGCGGGTTCAGCGTCCAGTTGCGGCAGATCTTGCCCTTGAGGCCGAGGGATTCGCCGTAGGTGGGCAGGATCAGCTCGATGGCGGCGGTGTTGAAGCCGATGCCGTGGTTGAGCGACTGCACTTGGTGTTTTTCATAGATGCCGCGGATCGCCATCATCGCCATCAGCACGTGCACCGGCTTGATGTGGCGCGGGTCGCGGGTGAACAGGGGCTCGATGTAGAAGGGCTTGTCGGCGACGACCACGAAGTCGACCCAGGAGGCGGGGATGTCTACCCGCGGCAGGTCGCGCACATCGTCCACCAGCTCGTTGACCTGGACGATGACGATGCCGTCGCTGAAGGCGGCGGGCTCCACCAGGGCCGGAGTGTCTTCGGTGCTCGGGCCGGTGTAGATGTTGCCTTCGCGGTCGGCCATGAAGCCGGCCACCAGGGCGACGTTGGGGATCAGGTCCACCAGCAGGCGCGAATAGAGCTCGATATAGGTGTGGATGGCGCCGACTTCCAGCAGGCCGTCTTCCAGCAGTTGGCCGATGCGCAGGCTCTGCGGGCCGGCGAAGGAGAAGTCGAGCTTGCGGGCGATGCCGCGCTCGTAGAGGTCGAGGTGCTCGGCGCGGCTGACGCTGGGCATGATCATGTGCAAGTCATGCAGGCGGCCGGGATCGGCCTTGGCCAGGGAGCGGGAGAGGAAATCCGCCTGCTTCTGGTTGTTGCCTTCCAGCACCACGCGGTCGCCGGGGGCGATCAGCGCTTCCAGGGCTTCGACGATCCGCTCGCTGGGCAGGACCACGCCATCGGCGAGGTTGCGCACCTGGTCGAGACGGCGCTGCTTTTCGGCGCGCCGACGCGACCACTGCGGCGGGGGAGAGGGTCTTGTTGTCATGGTGGCTCCACGAGGTCCGCTGTCGTGGAGGCCACATTAGGAGTCCGGGGGTGGGGCATCAATCAAGGTGCGGGCCGGATCGTTACGGCCAGATTAATGATCACGTCGGGTGCCCGTTTACCCTCTCCCCCGGCCCCTCTCCCTGAAGTGGAGAGGGGTGACTCGCGCAGGCGGGCCTGAAGTTATCCAGGGGTACCGATCAACCCCCTCTCCCTTAAGGGGCGACCGGCTAGGGGAGGGTTGGGGAGAGGGAAGCTTCGCATCAGAACTCCAACGTGGTCGACACCTGCACCTGCCGCGGATCGCCGATGGAGACGAAGAAGGTGTTCACCGAGGAGCTGTAGTAGGTCTTGTCGAACAGGTTCTTCACGCTGAGCTGCACCTGCAGGCGGTTCTCCCCCAACAGCGTCTCGCAGCTGGCGAAGGCTTGGTCCGCCTCTGTTCCGGTAGCAGGCCGCTTTCGGCACGGTTGCGCGAGCCTTCGCTGCGCAGGTGGTCGATAGCCATGTTATGAGCGCTACGCAGCAGATAGCTGTCCGGGTCCTCCATCGGCGCAGTGGGGCCCGCCAGAAGCGCAGGACCAGGTCCTGCACCAGGTCCGCCGCCGTGGCCTGGCAGCCGACCTTGCGGCTTACCAGTGCCTCCATCTGCTGGCGACGGACGCGGCGGCGTCCAGTGTCGAGAGACCAAAGCCCTGCGCATTCGAATAAAAAGGCCGCCTCTCCCCTGCCTGAAGAGAGGCGGCCAAAAGGTTCAGCGGACGGTGATCACCGCCAGCAATGAGAGCGTTGGAGCGAAGTTAGGCGGGAATGGGTATAACGATAAAATACTAAAAATTCATTTTTTAGTAACTAAAAGACCTAAGCCAGGATGCGCGCTGCAGTGGGCCATGGGGGCGGCCTGCAACACAGGCGGATGGTGGCGCACGCGGGCATGGTTCATCGCGCTCTGAGCGCGAGCATTGAAGCGCCAGTGGTTGGCGCTGAGAAGCTCAACGAGCCCGACGCCGATCTCGGGCATTGCTTCGCTCTGCCCAACCTACAGGAGCCGAATCGGCGGTTTGCTCAATCAGCCGGCACGATCTGATTCTTGCCACCGCGCTTGGCCTGGTACATGGCCGCGTCGGCACGGGCGTAGAGGCTGTCGAGGTTGCCGTCGTCGCGCAGGCTGGCCAGCCCCTGGCTCACTGTGATTCCGAAGCTCTTGCCCTCGACCGTGAAGCCCAGGCGTTGCACTTCCCGTTGCAGGCGCTCGGCGATCTGCCAGGCCAGGTCCGGCGGGCAGCCGGGTAGCAGGGCGGCGAACTCCTCGCCGCCGATCCGGCCGAACAGGTCGCCGCGGCGCAGGGCGTTGGCGCCGCACTGGGCGATGCGCTGCAGCACCTGGTCGCCGGCCTGGTGGCCATGGGTGTCATTGATCTGCTTGAAGTCATCGATATCCAGCAGGATGAAGGCCAGCGGGCTGCCGTACTGCACGGCGTGCTCGAACTCGCGCTGTGCGCATTCGAAGAAGTGCCGGCGGTTGCTGCTCTTGGTCAACACGTCGGTGGTGGCCAGGCGGTGCAGTTCGCCTTCCAGCTGCTTCTTCTCGGTGATGTCTTCGGCGATGCCGACCACTATCGTCGGCTGTCCCGCGTCACCCTTCTGGCTGACGAAGCATTTGTCGCTGATCCAGCGCAACTGGCCGTCGGCGCGAAGGATGCGGTACTCGCGGGCCTCGATGGCGCCCTTCTCCAGCACCTCGGCGAAGCTCCGGGCGGCGTATTCCACGTCGTCCGGGTAGATGCAGTTGCGCCACTCGGCGTAATCGGCCAGCAGCAGGGCGGCGGAGCGACCGAACAGGCGCTCGTAGGCCGGGCTGACGTAGATGACCCGCTGGGCTTCCCAGTCGAAGGCCCAGAGCACGGCGTTCACGCTGCCCAGCAGGCTACTGAAGATGGCCTCGCGCTCGCGCAGGCGTTCCACTTCGCCGCGGCTGTGGAGCAGGGCGAGGGTCAGTTTTTCCAGTTCGCTCGGGGATTCGAGGGAAGTTTCCATTCAGCCGCTACCTTCAGAGGACCTGCCTTTGACAGATTAGGCAGGCAAAAGTGCGGCTAGCGATCCAGCCGACGGTCAGGCGTGACTGGCATGACGGAAGGCAGGGAAACGGTTCAGCAGGCGGTGCAGGGCGAACACTGCGACCAGGGTGAGGAATACCGCCGCACACACCGAACTCAGGCGGTAGGCGATGGAGTAGACCACGTCGTGCTCCGGCGTGAGGTACTGGCCGAAGACGATGGCCAGGGTGGTCAGCGCGCCGAAGCCGATGCCCTGGGCACCTTCCAGTACATGCAGGCGGGCGCAGCAAAAGGCGGCGGCCCAGTACATCAGGGTCACCAGCGGCAGCACGTCGTAGTGGCTGTAGAGCACCAGCTGCAAGACCAGGCCGATGGCGCAGCCGAGCAGGGTGCCGAGGGCGCGGATGCGGCCGGCGAAACGGATGCCGTTCCAGTGCATGGGGAAGAGCACCAGGATCGAGGCCACCTGGGCGGAGAGCGAGTCGCGCAGGTCGAAGCTCTGGAACAGCATGAAGGACAGGGTGGCGATGGTCGCGCCGAGCACCGCCTCGTGGCGCTGGCTGGGCAGGTCCTTGGCTGGCGTCTGCCGCGGCGGGCGCGGCTCGACATCGGGGAACAGCCAGAACATCAGCCAGGCAATCAGCACCGTCAGGCCGGCGGCTACCAGGTTGCTGGTGACCAGGTCGTAGAGGTGGGTATCCGGGTAGCTGGCGAAATGCAGCTGCATGGAGAGGAACACGCAGCCCAGGGCGCCGAACATGAACAGCGAACCCTGGGCCATCAGGCGGAAGCGCCAGAGGAATCCGAGGAACGCCAGCGGCACCATCAGCTGCGGACGGTCGCCGAACAGGCCGTAGATCACCAGCACCTCGAGGCTCACCACCACCGCCTGGAGCAGGAACTGGCGCACCACATGGGCGTTGATGCTGGGGGTGAGGCCGAGCAGCAGCATGGGGTAGACACAGAAGAAGGAGCCGTTGTCCCAGCCCATCAGCTTGCAGAGGAACAACCCCAGGGTGCCGCCGCCGGCCAGGCGCAGGCACTGACGCAGGTCGTTTTCGCTGAGGGCGATCTTGCGGTCCATGGGCTCAGTACACGTAGTGCAGGATGCTGATCAGGGCGATCTGCAGGCGGCCGAACAGGTCCGCCAGCTGCGAGTCGCGCGGGTAGAGCTGGACTGTGGCCTTGGCGCCGCTGGGCAGGGCCTGGGGCAGGGCTTCGCTGAGGCTGACGTGGAGGCGCTGGCGCTGGGCGTCGCGGACCCAGCGGTCGGACACCGCCGGGGCGGCCAGGTCGCCGTTGGCGTCCAGCTGGCCTTCTTTCACGCCGGCGTCGATGGCGCTGACCTTCGCCTCGAAGATGTGCCCGGGCAAGGCATCGAACACTACCGAAGCGGCGTCTTCCAGGCGCACGTAGCGCAGGGCCTTCTCGCGGAAGTCGGCGCTGATGTCCGCCTCGTCCGCCACCAGCGCAGCCACCGGGTTGCCGGCGTTGAGGTAGGCGCCTGGGGACAGTTGCAGGTTGCTCAGCACGCCGGCGCGTTCAGCGCGCACCTCGCTGTACTGGAGCTGGAGCCGGGCCCGGGCCAGGGCGTTGCCGGCCTGGCGCAGGCGCAGGTTGTCGTCGCCGGTTGCGCCACGCTGGGCCGCCAGTTCGCGGATTCGCGCGGTAGCGGCGGCCAGCTTGGCCTGGGCCGCCTGGCGCTGGGCCTCGGTCTGCTCGTAGAGCTGGCGCGAGACATGCTGGCTCTGCACCAGGCGACCGAGGCGTGCGGTTTCCCGCTGCAGTTCGCTGGCGGTGGCCTGGGCGGCGGTTTGCTCGGCGCGGGCGGCGGCAAGGGCGGCGTCGAGCTGGCGGTTGTCCTGCGCTGCCTGTTCCAGCGCCAGCTCGGTGGCGCGCACGGCAAGGCGGAAGGGTTCGGGGTCGAGGCGGAACAGCAGTTGGCCCGCCTCGACATGGGCGTTGTTGGCCACGGCCACGTCGAGCACCTGGCCATCCACCCGGGGGGCGATGCGCAGCACCGGGCGGGTCAGCTGAGCCTGGGGCGTGATGGGCATCCACAGGTCCGCCGCAAGGAAATAGGCGAACAGCAGGATGAACAGGACGATGGCCACCTGGACCCGGCGGGCGAATCGTTGATCCGGAGTCATGCGAACCTCGAAGGGGCCCGCAGTGACGCGGGCGGGAAAGACGGGAACGGCATGCCCTCGGCCAGTGCCGCTCATGGGACAGCAGTATATTTACCGGGGAATCGTGGATAATCTGGCGATTTCGAGAATCAGCCTTACACGGGGAGTAACAATGGACACGCTCCACAGCATGCGGGTTTTCGTCCGGGTGATTGATACCGGCAGCTTTACCGCCGCCGCCCAGGCAATGGACCTGTCCACCGCCCAGGTGTCGCGCCTGGTCTCGGAACTGGAGCAGCAGCTCCAGGCCCGCCTGCTGCACCGCACCACCCGCCGCCTGGCATTGACCGAGGTGGGCGAGCGTTACCTGCAGCGCTGCCGTCAGATCCTCAGCGAGGTCGACGAGGCCGCTGCCGAGGCCCGCGGCGCCCACCTCAAGCCCCATGGCCGCCTGCGCGTGCACTCCATGACCGGCCTCGGCCTGCAACACCTCACCCCGCTGGTGGCGCGCTATTCCGAGCTTTACCCCGAGGTGGTGGTGGAGCTCACGCTGTCCCAGCGCACGCCGGACCTGCTGGAGGACGGCCACGACGTCATCATCACCTTCGCCCGCGAGCTGCCGGACTCGCAGATGGTGGCGCAGGTGCTGGGCCCGATGTTCAGCGTGCTCTGCGCCGCCCCCGGCTACCTGAAGAAGCATGGCGTGCCCCAGGGGCCGGCGGACTTGCAGCAGCATCGCTACCTGCGCCTGCTGGACCCGCTCTACGAAGACAGTTGGGTGTTCAACGGCGAACAGGGCGAATTCAACGTGCTGCCGGCCGAGAGCTTCCAGGTGAACGTCGCCGAATCCCTGGCCAAGGCCGCCCAGGCCGGCATGGGCATCTGCCTGCTACCCTCCTTCGTCGCCTGCCCGCCCGTGCGCGAGGGCAAGCTGCTGCGGCTGCTGCCGGAGTACCGCCTGCGCGAGCGCAACATCTACGCCATCTATCCCTCGCGGCGTTTCCTCGACGCCAAGATCAGGACCTGGGTGGACTTCCTAAAGGCCGAGCTGCCGCCGCTGCTGACCCAGGACGAGGCCCTGCTGGAAGACCCGAAACGCTGGGCGATCAATTCCAAATTGTTGCGCTGAGAGAAACAGTCATTCACTGAAACCGCTATTTTTCCCCTATCTGGACCTCCCTAAGATGGCGCCATGTTTCGCAAGAAACCATCCGAGAGGTTCAAGATATGCAACGTAATCTGATTTTTACTGCCGTTTTCGCCGTATTTTCCCTGTTTTTCTCGCAACTGACCCTGGCCAGCGAATCCGGTGCCTTTGTTGCACGTAACGCAGCTCTGGCGGAGCAACGCGCCGACGCCGCCCAGAAGCAGGCCGCCGCCGAGCAACGCGCCGCGCAGCAACAGCAGACTGACAACGCCCAGGACAGCTGAGTCCTTCCCCGCGTTCTCCACCTCCTGACGTTGATGCGTGACAGCTCCTATCGACGTCTTGTTCAGGCCGCTCATGATAAGCGGCCTTTTTTTGTTTCCCGCGCGTGGCACCACGCCTCGACTTGTAGGGGCGATTTCAATCGCGAAGGGCAGCGCAGCTGCCCCCATAGAGGCATTGCAGGCCGAACCTGCGGTCCGGTTAGCGAATGAATTGGCTATGTCTGCATTAAGTGTTGCTAGAACGTCCTGAGCCGAGTTGTTTATCGAGTGGGCTGCGAGTTTCTGTTTCGCCTCCCGGCGAGTCTCTTTTTTCAGTCGCCAAAAAAGAAACCAAAAACGCTTGCCCCTACATCCGGGTTTGGCTTCGCCAAACTTCCCTCGCTCCATCGTTGCGCCGGGGGCCCGGCGTGAGGGGCCATCCNTGGCCCCGCACGCCTCTCGCGGCATCCATGCCGCTCAACCCCCTGCGCAACGCTTCCGCTCGGCCTCCTGACGGGGC
>NZ_SSOJ01000144.1:38291-108095 GCF_029871205.1 Pseudomonas sp. BN417
CTTCTGCACAGGTTCAGGCACTGACCAGGCGTCAGGATTACCGCGTCCTGTCCGGCGCGAGTCACCCCTCTCCTCTTCAGGGAGAGGGGCCGGGGGAGAGGGATGTGTCAGGCAGGTGCGCAGGTCTGAAAGGTCCGTGCTAGACGCTTCTATTCGGTGCTGCAACAGCTAACGCAGACATAGCCAATGAATTCGCCCCCACAAAAAAGGCCGGCATCTCTGCCGGCCTTTTTTCAAGGTGCCTCCCGAGTCAGGCGGTTGCCGGACGCAAGGAGTAGGTCTTCAGCTGTTCGGCGAAGTCGCGCAGGGACTGGATGCCGCTGGACTCGGCTTCCTGCACCCAATCCTTGATGGCGGCTAGCATGTCGTGACCGTTGGCGCTGGTCTTGACCCAGATCTGCTGCAGTGCCAGACGTTTCTCGTAGATCACCTTGAGCGCCTGGCTCTGTTCCAGCATGGCGGCGATGCGCGCCTGGTGGCGCTCGTCGAGCAGGCTGGTCTCACGGGAGAGCAGGCGCTTCGCGCGGCGGAACAGGTGGCGTACCGACTCGTCGGCCTTGGCCAGCTCCTGCTTCACCAGCGGGCCGATCACCAGCTTGCGGTACTGGGCCATGATCTGGAAACGGTTGTTGAGGATAGCCATGGCGGTGTCCATGTCCAGGCTGCCCTTGCCTTCCACGCGGTGGGCGATGGGCGCCACGCGCTGCACCTTGGCCAGGCCCAGCAGGCTGAACAGCTTGATCCAGGCCCACCCCATGTCGAACTCCCACTTGCGCACCGAAAGCTTGGCGGAGTTGGGATAGGTGTGGTGGTTGTTGTGCAACTCCTCGCCGCCGATCAGGATGCCCCAGGGCACCAGGTTGGTGGCAGCGTCGCGGCATTCGAAGTTGCGATAGCCGATGGCATGGCCCAGGCCATTGACGACACCGGCGGCCCAGAGCGGGATCCAGATCATCTGCACGGCCCAGACGGTGAGACCGGCGGCGCCGAAAAGCGCCAGGTCGATCAGCGCCATCAGGGTCACGCCGCCAATGGGGAAGCGCGAGTAGACATTGCGTTCCATCCAGTCATCCGGGCAGTTCTTGCCGTAGATGCGCAGGGTTTCCTCGTTCTTCGCCTCTTCCTGGTAGAGCTCGGCACCCTTGCGCAGGACGGTCCAGAGGCCCTTGACCACCGGGCTGTGGGGATCGTCGACGGTTTCGCACTTGGCGTGGTGCTTGCGGTGGATGGCGGTCCACTCGCGGGTGTTCATGGCGGTGGTCATCCACAGCCAGAAGCGGAAGAAATGCTTGAGCGCCGGATGCAGCTCCAGCGAGCGGTGAGCCGAATAACGGTGAAGATAGACGGTGACGCTGACGATGGTGACATGGGTCAGCACCAGGGTGACCGCCACCAGTTGCCGCGGCGACAGGTCGAGAAGTCCGTTGTACCACATGGATGGTGTTGCCTCGGGTGAAGTGAACGGGGCTTTAGAGACAAGCCTGGCTCGGATTATCACAAAGCCTCAGGAGAAAACCATCCTGTCTTTTAGATAGAAAACCCGCCAAAGCGCGTTGATTTATACTACGCGCCCCGCCTTTCCCCCAGCCAGGACGGCAAACCATGCGTCAGAAGTTCAGCGCCATGAAGCTGGTGCTGCCCTATTTCATCCTCGCCAGTCTCTGGGTGACGTTCAGCGACCGCCTGCTCGTGAAGCTGGTGGGCGACGCCGAGCTGCTGGCCGAGTTGCAGACCGCCAAGGGCCTGCTCTTCGTCGCGATCACCAGCCTGCTGCTCTACGCCCTCCTGTGCCTGCACCTGCGCCACCTGAAGCAGTACCTGGACGCCCGCCGCGCCCACGAAAGCAGCCTGCGCCAGGCCGCCGCGGTATTCGACGCCACTCAGGAAGGCGTGCTGGTCACCGACGCGCGGAGCGACATCGTCCACGTCAACCGCGCCTTCGCCCGCATCACCGGCTTCGAGGAGGCCGAGGTGCTGGGCCGGAACCCGCGCATCTTCAGCTCCGGCCGCCACGCCCCGGCCTTCTACCAGTCCATGTGGCACGCACTGGAGAGCCGCCGGGAATGGAGTGGCGAGGTGTGGAACCGGCGCAAGAATGGCGAGATCTATCCGCTCTGGCAGAACATCCGCGCCATCCAGGACGAGGCGGGCCAACTGACCCACTATGTCGCGGTGTTCTCCGATATCAGCGCGATCAAGCGCTCCCAGCACGAGCTGGACTTCCTCGCCCACCACGACCCGCTGACCAACCTGCCCAACCGCCTGCTCTTCACCGAACGCGTCGAGCATGTGCTGGAGCGCGCGCGCCGCGAGAAGCTGGGCGGCGCCTTGCTGCTGCTGGACCTGGACCACTTCCAGCACATCAACGAAAGCCTCGGCCACTCCCAGGGCGACCTGCTGCTGAAGAGGGTCGGCACGCGCCTGCAAGGGCTGGTGCAAGGCGGCATGAGCCTTGCGCGCCTGGGCGGCGACGAGTTCGGCCTGCTCTGGGAGAACTGCCCCCAGGCCGAGCAGATAGCGGACCTGGCCGAACGCATCCGCGTGGAGCTGGCCAAGCCCTTCCGCCTGGAGGGACACGACCTGTTCATCAGCGCGAGCCTAGGCATCGCCCTGTTCCCCGCGGACGCCGAGAGTGTCGAGCAGGTGCTGCGCAATGCCGACTCGGCGCTGTCCAAGGCCAAGAACAGCGGCCGCGACGTCTACGCCTTCTATAGCCAGGAACTGACCGAGCAGGCGCGCCAGCGCGTCCAGCTGGTCAGCGCCCTGCGCCGGGCCCAGGAGCAGGGCCAGCTACGCGTGCACTACCAGCCCATCCACCGCCTGGCCGACGGCCAGCTGATCGGCTTCGAAGCCCTGGTGCGCTGGGAGCACCCCGAGCGCGGCCTGGTGCCGCCGGGCGAGTTCCTGCCGGTCGCCGAGGAAAGCGGGCTGATCGGCAATATCGACGCCTGGGTCCTGGAACAGGCTTGTCGGCAAATGCGGCGCTGGCTGGAGGAGGATCGCGGCCTGGCCTTCGTGGCGGTCAACCTGTCCTGCCGGCTGTTCCGCCGCGCCGAGCTGTACGACGAAGTGGCCGGCGTCCTGGCCGCCACCGGACTGGCGCCCAGGTACCTGGAGCTGGAGATCACCGAAAGCGCGGTGATGGAGGACCCGGACACCGCCGAGGCGCTGCTCGGCCGCCTGCGGGAGCTGGGCGTACGCCTGGCCATCGACGACTTCGGCACTGGCTACTCGTCGCTGCAGCGCCTCAAGCGCCTGCCGGTGCACAAGTTGAAGATCGACCAGAGCTTCATCCGTGGCCTGCCGGCCGACCAGAACGACATCGCCATCGCCCGCGCCGTCACCGCCCTGGGCCGCAGCCTCGGCCTCAGCGTGCTGGCCGAAGGCATCGAGACGGAGGCCCAGGCCGGCTTCCTTCGTGAGCTGGGCTGCGACTATGGCCAAGGCTACCTGTTCAGCCGTCCACTGCCAGCAGCAGAAGTGGAACAGCGCTGGTCGCTGGCCTGAAACCCGGTGGAAGCCAGGGCCGACAGGACGCTGGACGCTCCCTGCGGCGCGCTGCCTGCCTTCCTTCAACATTGATTTTGGTTATATAAACATTCTCAAATAGTATTTTTAAGAATATTGTCACCCTGCTTAAGATGCGCTCCATGCCACGCGGAAACCCTTCCCGTCCATTGCCGCGGGCCCTCATCAAGGAGCACGACCATGAGCGCAACCCTCCGTAGCCTGGAAGGCCAGGACGAAGCCAGCATCCTGCGTGAGATCCAGAGCGCCCTGCACGGCCTGCGATTCGGCTCGGTGGAGATCACCGTGCACAACGGCCAGGTGGTGCAGATCGAGCGCAAGGAGAAATTCCGCCTGCAGCCGCCGAGCAACCGCAACAGCTGATTCACTGATTTCCGTTCAAGCCTCGCGAGCTAGAGGCAGGCAAGGCGAAAAGGGACGAGGGAGCGGAGTTTACGACTGTAAATGAGCATCCCGAGGCGCTTTTCAACGCAGCCTGACCGACGCGCAGCAGGCTTAAGGCCCGACCGGACAGCCGGAGGGCGTATCGACGAACACAAAACTACAGCCCTAGCCAACACCAAAAAATTCAGATTCCAGGAGCTTGATGATGTCGATTCGCCGTTTCGCCCTCGCCGCCCTTGCCAGCGCCCTGATCGCCGGCCCGGCCGCCGCCGCCACCGAACTGCTCAACGTGTCCTACGACCCGACTCGTGAGCTCTACCAGGAATACAACGCCGCCTTCGCCAAGCACTGGAAGGCCGAGGGTGGCGACGACGTGAAGATCCAGCAGTCCCACGGCGGCTCCGGCAAGCAGGCCCGCGCCGTGATCGACGGCCTGAAGGCCGATGTGGTGACCCTGGCGCTGGCCGGCGACATCGACGAGCTGCAGAAGCTCGGCAAGCTGATCCCGGCCGACTGGCAGGCGCGCCTGCCGCAGAACAGCACCCCCTACACCTCGACCATCGTGTTCCTGGTACGCAAGGGCAACCCCAAGGGCATCAAGGACTGGGGCGACCTGACCAAGGACGGCGTTGAAGTCATCACCCCGAACCCGAAAACCTCCGGCGGCGCCCGCTGGAACTTCCTGGCCGCCTGGGCCTGGGCCAAGAAGCAGTACGGCAGCGACGCCAAGGCCCAGGAATACGTGAAGGAGCTGTACAAGCACGTACCGGTGCTGGATACCGGCGCCCGCGGCTCGACCATCACCTTCGTCAACAACCAGATCGGCGACGTGCTGCTGGCCTGGGAGAACGAGGCCTTCCTGGCCCTGAAGGAACAGGGCGGCGAGAACTTCGAGATCATCGCGCCGAGCCTGTCGATCCTGGCCGAGCCGCCGGTCTCGGTGGTGGACAAGAACGTCGACAAGAAGGGCACCCGCAAGGTCGCCGAAGCCTACCTGCAGTACCTTTACAGCGAGGAAGGCCAGCGTATCGCGGCGAAGAACTTCTACCGTCCGCGTAACGAGAAGGTCGCGTCCGAGTTCGCCAAGCAGTTCCCGAAACTCGACCTGGTGACCGTGGACAAGGACTTCAACGGCTGGAAGGAAGCGCAACCCAAGTTCTTCAACGACGGCGGCATCTTCGACCAGATCTACCAGGCGCAATAAGCGCCCCATGCCGGCGGGCTTTTGATGGGTATCGCAAGCTCCACCCATCCTACGGCTTCCGGCGCTCCTCGTAGGATGGGTGGAGCGGAGCGATACCCATCGAGGCGCTCCAGGGAGGGAGCGAAACCAGGCCTGATCCACGGATCGGGCCTGTTTGCTGGAAGCGGCCCGACGGGGCCGGTTCCGGAGAAACCAAGCGTTCCAACGCAGAGTAAGGACAGAACATGTCGCGACGCATCTCACCGGTCATACCCGGCTTCGGGCTGACCCTGGGATACACCCTGGTGTATCTCAGCCTGCTGGTCCTGATTCCCCTCGGTGCCCTGTTCCTCAAGACCACCGAACTGACCTGGGACCAGTTCTGGACCATCATCAGCGCCCCCCGCGTACTCGCCGCCCTCAAGCTCAGTTTCGGCACCGCCCTGGCCGCCGCCGTGCTCAACGGCATCATCGGCACATTGCTGGCCTGGGTGCTGGTGCGCTACGACTTCTTCGGCCGCAAGGTGATCGACGCCATGGTCGACCTGCCCTTCGCACTGCCGACGGCGGTCGCAGGCATCGCCCTCACCGCGCTCTACGCGCCGGCCGGCCTGGTGGGCCAGTTCGCCACCGACCTCGGCTTCAAGATCGCCTACACCCCACTCGGCATCACCCTGGCGCTGACTTTCGTCACCCTGCCCTTCGTGGTACGCACGGTGCAGCCGGTGCTGGCCGACATCCCCCGCGAGGTGGAGGAAGCCGCCGCCTGCCTCGGCGCCAAGCCGGGCCAGGTGTTCCGCCATGTGCTGCTGCCGGCCCTGCTGCCGGCCTGGCTGACCGGCTTCGCCCTGGCCTTCGCCCGGGGCGTGGGCGAGTACGGCTCGGTGATCTTCATCGCCGGCAACATGCCGATGAAGACCGAGATCCTGCCGCTGCTGATCATGGTCAAGCTGGACCAGTACGACTACACCGGCGCCACCGCCATCGGCGTGCTGATGCTGGTGGTGGCCTTCGTCCTGCTGCTGCTGATCAACCTGCTGCAACGTCGCATCGAGACCCCTTGAGGAGAACGCCATGAGTTCCGCAACGCTGACAACAGCGTCCTCCGCCAATGCCGCCCGCCGCGGTAGCGCCTGGGGCCGCCGCCTGTTGATCGCCGGCGCCTGGCTGGCCTTCGCCCTGTTCCTCCTGCTGCCGCTGCTGGTGGTGCTGAGCGAGGCACTGAAGCAGGGCCTGGGCACCTTCTTCAGCGCCATCTTCGAACCGGACGCGCTCTCCGCACTGAAGCTGACCCTGATCGCCGTGTTCATCTCGGTACCGCTCAACCTGGTGTTCGGCGTCGCCGCCGCCTGGTGCGTGAGCAAGTACGAGTTCCGTGGCAAGAGCCTGCTGGTGACCATGATCGACCTGCCGTTCTCGGTCTCGCCGGTGATCGCCGGCCTGGTCTACGTGCTGCTGTTCGGCGCCCAGGGCTATTTCGGCACCTGGCTGCAGGACCGCGACATCCAGATCGTCTTCGCCGTTCCCGGCATCGTCCTGGCGACCATCTTCGTCACCTTCCCCTTCGTCGCCCGCGAGCTGATCCCGCTGATGCAGGAACAGGGCACCCAGGAAGAAGAGGCCGCGCGCCTGCTCGGCGCCAACGGCTGGCAGATGTTCTGGCACGTGACCCTGCCGAACATCAAATGGGGCCTGATCTACGGCGTGGTGCTCTGCACGGCGCGGGCGATGGGCGAGTTCGGTGCGGTGTCGGTGGTGTCCGGGCACATCCGCGGCGTCACCAACACCCTGCCGCTGCACGTCGAGATCCTCTACAACGAGTACAACCACGTCGCCGCCTTCAGCGTCGCCAGCCTGCTGCTGATCCTGGCGCTGTGCATCCTGCTGCTCAAGCAGTGGAGCGAGTCGCGTCTTTCCCGCCTGAAATCCAATGCTGATGAGGAATGAGTCATGAGCATCGAAATCCGTAACGTCAGCAAGAATTTCAACGCCTTCAAGGCGCTCAACGCGATCAACCTGGATATCCACAGCGGCGAACTGGTCGCCCTGCTTGGCCCCTCCGGCTGCGGCAAGACCACCCTGCTGCGGATCATCGCCGGCCTCGAGACTCCGGACGTGGGCAGCATCGTGTTCCACGGCGAAGACGTCTCCCAGCACGACGTGCGCGATCGCAACGTCGGCTTCGTGTTCCAGCACTACGCCCTGTTCCGCCACATGACGGTGTTCGACAACGTCGCCTTCGGCCTGCGCATGAAGCCCAAGCGCGAGCGCCCGGCCGAGAAGCAGATCGCCGAGAAGGTCCACGAGCTGTTGAACATGGTGCAACTGGACTGGCTCGCCGACCGCTACCCGGAACAGCTTTCCGGCGGCCAGCGCCAGCGCATCGCCCTGGCCCGCGCCCTGGCGGTGGAGCCGAAGATCCTGCTGCTCGACGAACCCTTCGGCGCCCTCGACGCCAAGGTGCGCAAGGAGCTGCGGCGCTGGCTGGCGCGCCTGCACGAGGAGATCAACCTGACCTCGGTATTCGTCACCCACGACCAGGAAGAAGCCATGGAAGTGGCCGACCGCATCGTGGTGATGAACAAGGGTGTGATCGAGCAGATCGGCGCGCCGGGCGAGGTCTACGAGAACCCGGCGAGCGATTTCGTCTACCACTTCCTCGGCGACTCCAACCGCCTGCACCTGGGCGACGACCAGCACCTGCTGTTCCGTCCCCACGAGGTCTCGCTGTCGCGCCAGGAAGTGGCCGAGCACCGTGCCGCCGAAGTCCGCGACATTCGCCCCCTGGGCGCGATCACCCGGGTGACCCTCAAGGTGGACGGCCAGGACGAGCTGATCGAGGCCGAAGTGGTCAAGGACCACGACAGCCTGGTGGGACTGGTGCGTGGCGAAACCCTGTACTTCAAACCCAAGGCCTGGCAGCAGGCGGCGGGGTTCTGATGATTCGACCTTGGCACCGTAGATTGGGCTGAGCTCAGCGAAGCCCAACATGGGCGGCAACGCCGCCCCCTACGAACCGATGCCCTGCTGGCTCCCCTTCTGGCCGCTCGTTGGGCTTCGCTTCGCTCAACCCCAACCTACAAGGCGATCTCCCCTATCGCCTTGCGCCCCGCCGGCGACACATGTAGCGCCCGCGACTCTTTCGAGCGGCGCAACCAGCCCGCCTGCTCGCAGAGCTCCAGCACCGCCGCCCCCAGCGCGCCACCCAGGTGCGGCTTGCGCTCGCTCCAGTCGGGGCAGGCACAGACCAGCTGGCGCCGCCGGCGCCGCAGGTTGGCGACATCGATGCCCAGCGCCGCCAGGCCGCGAGCGCCGGCCTCGGTGATGGCCAAGTCGTTGCCCTGGGGCGCCAGCCAGCCGGCATCGGCCATGCGCGCATAGACCCCGACTGCCAGCTCGCCAGCCATATGGTCGTAGCAGGTGCGCGCCTCGCGCAGGGCCAGCGGCGTGCCACGGGACACTGGCACCGGCCGCAACTTGCGCGGCTGGGCGGCCAGTGCAGCGCTGGCCAGGGCTTCCACGGCCTGGCCGATCTCGGGCCCGGCCAGTCGGTAGTAGCGGTTGCGGCCGCGGGTTTCCAGCGCCAGCAGGCCGCCCTCCACCAGCTTGGCCAGGTGCGCGCTGGTGGACGAAGGCGATAGCCCCGCCAGCAGCGCCAGCTCCCCGGCCGGCCGCGCACTGCCATCCATCAGCGCCCAGATCATCGACATGCGCCCGGCATCGGCGAGCAACGCAGCCATTGAACTGATACCCGGTGTGTATTCCATACTTCACCCCATCGCGAAACATGTCGGTCGTCCGGCGGAGATACTGGCCACGAATCCACCGGCGCGCCAGTGCGCGCAACCGACACAAGGAGTGAAACCGTGGCCGAACAACTGATTGCCTACCTGCCCCTGATCGCCGCCACCTTCCTGCTCGCCGGCACGGTGAAGGGCGTGGTCGGCCTCGGCCTGCCGACCATTTCCGTCGGCCTGCTGGGCCTGGTGATGCCGCCGATGCAGGCGGCCGCCCTGCTGATAGTGCCGTCCATGGTCACCAACATCTGGCAGCTGGCCGCCGGCAGCAGCCCGCTGGCCATGTTGCGCCGGCTCGGGCCGATGCTGGCGGGCATCTGCGCCGGCACCTGGGCCATGACCTGGCTGGTGAATGCCGCCGAGCTGCCCGAAGCCACGTCCATCCTCGGCATCGCCCTCGTGGCCTACGCCCTGCTCGGGCTGGCTTCGGTGCGTTTCAGCGTGGCCCCGGCCAACGAAGGCTGGCTCGGCCCGGTGATAGGCGCGGTTACGGGCGCCCTGACGGCGCTGACCGGGGTCTTCGTGATCCCCGCGGTGCCCTACCTGCAGGCCATCGGCCTGGAGAAGGATGAACTGGTGCAGGCCCTGGGCCTGTCCTTCAGCGCCTCCACCCTTGCCCTGGCGGTCAGCCTCGGGCACAGCGGCGAACTGTTGCAACCCGCAGTGCTCGGCGCCTCCATGCTCGCCCTGCTGCCAGCACTGCTGGGCATGGCCGGGGGCACCTGGCTGCGCAAGCGCATCAGCGCCGAACGCTTCCGCCGCTGGTTCTTCATCGGCCTGCTGCTGCTCGGCAGCGACCTGGCCTTGCGCGGCCTGTTCTGAAGCGACAGCGCCGGCCGCAGCGACCGGCGCCACCAGCCACTCATGCGGCCTCGACCTGGGACCGACGCAAGCCGAAGAACTCCAGTTCGGCGAGCAGGGCCACCGCCACCGCCTGGCCGATCACGAAGACCTTGCCCAGCAGGGTCGGCTCCACCCAGCCGCTGACCAGCAGCGACAGGCTGTCGATCACCCAGACCGCATTGATCGCCAGCACCCCCCAGATCCAGCCGCGGCGTACGCTCTCGCGGTTGGCCAGCCAGCCCAGCGCCAGGGCGAAGGGCAGCAGCCCGATGCCGGCGCCCACCAGCAGTGCGCGGGGCAGGCCCAGCAGTTCTTCCAGGGGGCCGGCGGCCAGCGCCAGCAACAGGCCCATGGTGCCGCTGGCCAGGGCATCGGCTTGCAGGGCACGGCGCAGCAACGGGGACATGGTGAGATGGGTCATGGCGAATCCTCCTGTCGGATGGGGCGCCGACGTGGCGCTTGGCGACAGGTTTGTGCGAAATCCACGCAGCGTCGATTACCTGCCAGGTAATGGCCGACATTCCCTCCCTGAACTATCGTCGGTGCCATGAATACCCATCCCCACCCCGTCGGCGCCCTGTTGCGCCAATGGCGCCAGCGGCGCCGCCTGAGCCAGCTCGACCTGGCTTGTGATGCGGAGATTTCCACGCGCCACCTGAGCTTCGTCGAGACCGGCCGCGCCCACCCCAGCCGCGAGATGCTGCTGCACTTGGCCGAGCAGCTGGAAATCCCCCTGCGCGAACGCAACCGCCTGCTGACAGCGGCCGGCTATGCGCCGCTGTTCTCCCAACGCGACCTGGCCGACCCGGCGCTGGACGCCGCGCGCCAGGCCATCGAACAGCTGCTCAAGGCCCATGAACCGAACCCGGCCCTGGCGGTGGACCGCCAGTGGAACCTGCTGGCCGCCAATGCCGCGGTGGCGCCCTTCCTGATCGGCGTCGCCGAGGAGTTGCTGGCACCGCCCTTGAACGTGCTGCGCCTCAGCCTGCACCCCCGGGGGCTGGCGCCACGCATCCTCAACCTCGGGCAATGGCGCGCGCACCTGCTCTCGAGGCTGCGGCGCGACGTCGACCTCTCGGCGGACGAGGGCCTGCAGGCGTTGCTGGAGGAACTGCGCACGTACCCGGCGCCGGAGGACGAGGGCGAGCTGCCCGGCGAGGCGGTACTGGTGCCACTGCAACTTGCCACCGACTTCGGCGTGCTCAGCCTGATCAGCACCACCACCGTCTTCGGTACGCCGGTGGACGTAACCCTGGCCGAACTGGCCCTGGAAACCTTCTTCCCTGCCGACGCCTCCAGCGCCGAGGTGCTGCGCAAACTCGTGTCCGGCGCCTGAAAAATTCGCCCCGCCCCCAGCAAATCACTCTTTCGGGTTATAGCCTGGCGGCCCCGGCTCAGTAGGCTGTTCCAGCACCCTCGACGGCGCGTTGACGCCAATATCGACTCCTCACAAGAACAACAAAAGGAGCACCCGACATGGTTCGCAAGATCCTGTTTTTCCAGCTATTGAGCCTGCTGATCAGCCTGGCGGCCAGTTTCGCCCCTGTGGCCGCCGACGAACTCCCGCCCCTGGAACTGGTGCAGGTGCATGCCTGCCGCGCCGCCAGCAGCCTGCTGCTGTTCCGTGGCGAAGGTTTCCAGGAAACCCATTCGGCGCGCCTGGCAGCGGACCTCAACGCGCTGAACGCGGCGTTCGGGCGCGTCGCAGAGCCCGGCGAGGCCCTGGCCAAGGCTCGCGAGATCCTTGTTACCCAGCTCGAGCGCGGTGTTTCCTTCGGCCACAAGGAAGAAGACGTGCCCTGGCGCTACCCCCAGGAACTCGCCAAGGCCCTGCGCGACTTCCTCATCGCCGCCCACACCCAGACCGGCGCCGAGGATCTGCCGGCCAAGGTCGAGTACCTCAACGTGCAGTACCTGAGCCGCTCCTACATCGGCACCTTCGAAATCGCCCGGGAGAATAGCGACACCTACATTGGCCAGGATGAGCGCGGCCTGCTGCCGGACATCGACCAGCAACTGGCGCCGCTGGACGACAAGGCAGACCCGGCGGTGGCCAAGCTGAAGACCCGCTGGAGCTTCCTGAAGTCGGCACTGAGCGACCTGAACAGCCAGAGCAACGCCCTGGTCAGCGCTTCCGGCCGGCCCTACGCGCCAATGGTGGTGGACCGCCATGCGCGGTCGATGAGCGGGCAGCTGTTGGCGCAGGGCAAGTAACGGGGGAGATCGAGCGGCGGACAGCTCCCTCACCCCCGTCCCCTCTCCCAAGGGGAGAGGGGTGACTCGCGCCTGACACCAAGCGCAAACTTTCCAATCCCGCTCGGACTGCCCCCTCTCCCTCTGGGAGAGGGTTGGGGTGAGGGAGGCCAAGCACCGCTCGATACTTCAAACCGCCGCCTTCTTCTCCCGAATGCACGTCGGCCCCGCGCGCTCTTCCACCGCGCGCTCCACCTCCTTGCGCAGCCCCAGCATGAACGCCAGTTCGGCCACCACGAAGAGCGGCCCGATGATCAGCCCGGTCAGGTCATCGACGAAGGCCGGCTTGCGGCCCTCGTAGTAGTGGCCGACGAACTGGATCACCCAGCCCACCAGGAACATGCTTAGGCCCACGCCGAGCCAGGTGGCGGTGCCCTGCACGGCCAGGACAGCCCCCACCCAGAGGCTGAGCCAGAGCAGCACCGCCATCACCAGGCCGAAGCGCAGGTCGAGGCGGAAGTAGTAGAGCGCCGAAACCAGCGATACCAGGGCCGCCGGCGACAGCCAGAGACCGAAGGACTCGACGCCCGGACGCGACAGCAGCACGGCGACCGCGACCACGATCAGCGGGATGCCGACGAAGTGGGTGGCGATGTTGCGTCGGTCACGATGGTACTCGGCGTACTGGCCAAGTTGATCGACGAGGGTTCTCATGGTCGTGGTCCTCAGGTCAGGGGGGAATTGTGGCGATAATGGCGCCATGCCCCGGCCCACCTCTGTCAGATAGCCGACAAAGCCCATGATCGAATTGAAGCACCACCGCGACCTCCTGCTCACCGGCGAATGGTTCAGCCAGCTGCCCGCCGCCCTGCGGGACGAACTTCTGGCCATGGCCCAGCTGCGCCGGCTGGCACCCGGGCAACGGCTTTTCCGTCGCGGCGACCCGCCCTGCGGGCTCTATGCGGTGCTGGAAGGCGCGGTGCGCGTCGGCAGCATCAGCGAAAGCGGCAAGGAGCTGCTGCTGGTGCTGGTGGAGCCGCCCCACTGGTTCGGCGAGATCTCGCTCTTCGACGGCCAGCCGCGCACCCATGACGCCTTCGCCGAAGGCCCGGTGACCCTGCTCAACCTGCCCCAGGCACCGCTGCTGGCGCTGCTGGAAAGGCAGCCGCAGCACTGGCGCGACTTCGCCCTGCTGATGAGCCAGAAGCTGCGCCTGGCCTTCATCGCCCTGGAGGAGATGAGCCTGCTGCCGGCGCCCCAGCGCCTGGCGCGGCGGCTCCTGATGATCACCGAGGGCTATGGTGGCCTGGCCGGCCGGCGGCGGGTGATCCAGCTGGCCCAGGAGCAGTTGGCGATGATGCTGGCGATATCGCGGCAGACCACCAACCAGATCCTCAAGGACCTCGAAGCCCAGGGCGCGCTGCGCCTGGCCTACGGGGAAATCGAGATCCTCGATCTCGAACTGCTGCAGCGCGCCGCCGGAGGCAAACCGTAGGGTGCGCCGCGCGCACCTGGATTCCACACAGGACTCTCGGTGCGCACACGGCGCACCCTACCGGGGAAGGCTTTCCCGATACTGGCTCGGGCTCTGCCCGGTCCAGCGCTTGAAGGCGCGGCTGAAGCTGCTGGTGTCGGCGAAGCCGAGCAAGTAGGCGATTTCGCTGATGGAGCAGCGCGGGTCGCGCATATGCACCAGGGCCAATGCCTGGCGGGTGTCGCCGAGCAATTGCTCATAGCTGCAGCCTTCGTCCGCCAGGTGCCGTTGCAGGCTGCGCAGACTGAGGTGCAGCGATTGGGCGATGCGCTCGGCGGAAGGCTCGCCATTGGGCAACTGGGCTTCCAGGCAGGCGCGCACCCGACGCGCCCAGGTGGGCTGCTGGAGCTGTTCCAGGGTGCGCTTGAGCACCGTCTCGTTGTGCTCGGCCAGCTCCGGGTTGGCGTCCTCCAGCGGCCGCTCGAAATCCTCGACGGCGAATTCCAGGAGATTCTCCTCAGCGCCAAAGCTGAGCGGCGCACGGAACACCTGGTGCCAGGGCTGCGGATCAACCGGTGGCGGGCGGCGCAAGTACACGGCGAGCGGCGCGTAATCGCGCCCCAGGCGGTTGCGGCAGGTGCGCACGTAGATCGCGGCGAAGGCATCCAGCGCCTCGGGCGCGGGCTCTGGGCCGTCGCTGGGCACGCGCAGGCGGAACTGGTAGCGGTCGCCCTGACGGCTCAGTTCCAGCTCCAGCGCATCGCTGACCACCTGGTGGTAACGCACGATGCGCTCGAAGACTTCCCGCAGGCTGGCGCTGGCCACCAGCGCATAGCCCAGGGCGTGGAAGGTGGTGGGGCTGACGTAGGTGGAGATCTTCAGGCCCAGGGCCGGGTCGCCGCTGGCTTCCACCGCCAGCTGCCAGAGGCGGGTGGTGGCGGACAGCGGGTAGCGCGCGTTAGGGTCGTCCATCAGCGCCGGGTCCAACTGGGCCTGGCGGCACAGGTCGGCGCTGTCGAGGCCGAGCGCATCCAGCTGCTTGCGCAGGGCACGGGTCCAGCTGGCGAGGGTGGTGGGTTCGCTCATGCAGGTTGGCGTTTCCGGTCAACAGGTTGGCGTGCTCGGTCGGGCGCGGCCACCGCACAGGGCGGCAAAGTAGGACCATCGTCGACAAGAGGATGGAAGCATGTCCCGTACGCCCGCAAGTCCCCAGAGCCTGAATGACCAACAACGATCAGCGCATATTCGTGAAGTGGTGATGGCCCATGGCAACGCGCTGCGCCAGCGCTACCCCCCGCTCCGCCACCAGGACGCCCTGGGCGCCGGCATCCTCGCCTTCGCCCTGGCCGGGATGGTGGGCTCCGCCCTGCTTTACCTGAACGAGCAGATCGCCTGGTGGGCCTGCCTGCTGCTCAACGGCTTCTTCGCCTCGCTGACCCACGAGCTGGAGCACGACCTGATCCACAGCATGTACTTCCGCAAGCGCCGGGTGCCGCACAACCTGATGATGGCGCTGGTCTGGCTGGCGCGGCCGAGCACCATCAACCCCTGGATCCGCCGCCACCTGCACCTCAACCACCACAAGGTGTCGGGCTCGGAGGCCGATATGGAAGAGCGCGCCATCACCAATGGCGAACCCTGGGGTCTGGCGCGCCTCCTGATGGTGGGCGACAACGTGATGTCGTCGCTGATCCGCATGGGCCGCGCCAAGAACTGGGCGCAGAAGCGCAGCATCCTGGCGCGCACCCTGAAGGTCTATGCGCCCCTGGCGCTGCTGAACTGGGGCACCTGGTACGTCTTTCTCGGCTTCCACGCCATCGACTTCCTGGGCGGAGCCCTGGGCGCCCCCATCGCCTGGTCGGCCAGCACTCTGGAGGCGATGGAGTTCGTCGATATCGCGGTGGTGGTGCTGGTGGGTCCCAACGTGCTGCGCACTTTCTGCCTGCACTTCGTCAGCTCCAACATGCACTACTACGGCGACGTCGAGCCGGGCAACGTGATCCAGCAGACTCAGGTGCTCAACCCCTGGTGGCTGTGGCCGCTGCAGGCCTTCTGCTTCAACTTCGGCAGCACCCACGCCATCCACCATTTCGTGGTCAAGGAGCCCTTCTACATCCGCCAGCTCACCGCCCCGGTGGCGCACCGGGTGATGCACGAGATGGGCGTGCGCTTCAACGACTTCGGCACCTTCGCCCGCGCCAACCGCTGGCATCCGAAGGAGCAGGAAACCGCGCAACGCACCCAACCCACCCTTGGTTAGGGCTCGGACGGCGCACGGCCGCCCCTATGATCGCGACAACGCGCGCCCCCGGGCGCGCGCCTTCCCCGAGCAAAGCTGCAAGCAAGAGGTAGCGGCATGAAAACCTGGATCTGTGTGGTCTGTGGCCTGATCTACGACGAAACCAAGGGCTGGCCCGACGAAGGCATACCGGCCGGCACCCGTTGGGCCGATGTGCCGGACGACTGGATCTGCCCGGACTGCGGGGTCGGCAAGAACGACTTCGATATGCAGGAGATCTGAGGCTGCCCCTGGCACCTCGCCTTCCTGTGGGAACGCCATTCCGTAGGTTGGGCTGAGCTAAGCGAAGCCCAACGATCCGTGCCGCAGCCTGTTGGGCTTCGCTCCGCTCTGCGCCAACCTACATTCGTCTTCCCCTTCAGAACCTCAAGCTCATCCGCGCCGTCAGGCCATTGTCCCGCGCATCCTCGGCATAGGCGCCGTTGTAGAAGAGCCCGGCGTAGACCTGCTCGGTGAGCTGGTAGTCCAGGCCCATGTCCAGGCGGATGGCGTCCTCGGTCAGCGGCACGGCGGCACCGCTCTCGTCCTCCAGCCGGCTGTCGCTGAACGCATGACGCCAACCTGAGCTGAGGCGCGCGGTCAGGCGCCGCCCCGAGTCCAGCTCGATACGCGTGGTGCCGCGCAGGCCGAAGGTGCTGTAGCCGATCTCGTCGCGCTGGCTGCCGATGGCGCCGGCCGCATCGCTGTCCAGCCGCACGTAGGCCAGCTCGCCGAAACCCTCGACGCTGAAGTCGCGGAAATCCAGGGAATAGCTGAGCTCGCCGAACACCTGGCCGCTGTCGGCATCGGCGGCACGGCCGTCGGCGTCATGGCCGCTCCAGGCCGCGCCCAGCTTCACACCTATCTGGTTGTAGATCTTGGTGCCGGCGTAGGCGCCCAGGTGCAGGCTGTCGATATCCGCGTCCGCGCCCTGCACCTCCACCGCAGTCGCCGAGTATCCCGCCAGCGCGCCCGCCAGCCAGTTGCCCAGTTTGCGTTCACTGCCCAGCAGCAGCCCGCCGACATCCCGTTCCCGGCGCGGCGCCCGGTGATCGGCGTCCACCGAGCCGTGGCTGCCAAAGGCGCGAAGCCAGGCGGGCGTCTGGCCTTCCTCCAGGGGCGGCTCACGGAAGGAGAAGCGCAGCTGCTGGATACGCTCGGACGCGGCGTCGCGGAGGAAGTGGCTGTCTTCCAGCAACGTGGCGCGGCTGGCGGCGGCGAGGGAGTCGCCCAGGGCCGGGGTGGCCGCCAGCAGGCCGCAGAGGCTGGCCAGCGCGAGACGCAGCGAAAGGTCGGGGACCATGGGGAAACCTCGCAACAGGGATGTGGATAACTCTAGTCCGAAGCCGGGTAATCCAATTTCCCGAATGCACGCCGGGTTTATTGATTTGCCGGGATTGCGCCGCGCTGGCGCAATGGCCGCCTGCATACAGAAGGAGCTGCACCATGCACCAGACCCGATCCCCGGCATTCTCGCCCACCTTCACGGCCCACGCCTCGATGTTGTTCTGGGCCCTGCTGGTGGCGCTGTCCTTCTTCGCCGCCGCCGAGGTCAACCCAGGCCTGGACGCGCTGCCGCTGACCGCCGTGCGCCTGCTGCTCTCGGGCAGCCTGTTCCTGCCCTTCCTGCTGCTGCGCCGGCCCCAGCGCCTGGGCGGTCGGGCGCTGATTGCCCATGCCTTGCTGGGCGGCCTGCTGGCCCTCTACTTTGGCAGCCTGTTCGAGGCGCTGAAGCACACCAAGGCACTGGATACTGCGCTGCTCTACGTGAGCGTGCCGCTGCTGACCCTGGGGGGCGAGCGCCTGCTGCTGGGCAAGCCGGTGCTGCAACGCCTGTGGCCGACGCTGGTCGCCGCCCTCGGCGCCCTCGCCCTGCTCGGCCTCGACAACGCCAACTTCGATGCCTACGCCTACGGCCTCTACGGCATCGGCTGCCTGGCCATGGCGCTCTACGGCCCACTCAGCCAGCGTCTCAAGCCCTGGCTCGGCGAAGCGCGTGGCGCCGCTTCCCTCGCCTGCGGCAACCTCCTGGCCGGTGGCCTGCTGCTGGTCCTCGCCTGCACCCTGGGGCAACGCTGGGAAGGCCTGCAGGGCATCGCCGCGCGCGACTTCGGCTGGCTGCTCTACCTGGCACTGACCGCCACCCTGGCCACCTTCTGGCTGCTGCACCGGGCCATCCACTGGCTGCCGCCGGCGACTGTGATCGCCTACAGCTACCTCAGCGGCCTGTTCGCGCTGCTGCTGCAGAGCTTTTGGCTGCACCGCGCGCCGGCGCCGCTGGCCTGGGTCGGCGCCATGCTGATCATCCTCGGCATCGCCTGGCTGGCACGCCTGAGCCCGGCGCGCGCGGTCGCCGCCTGAGTGCTTGCCATGCCGCCCGGCTCGGGTTCTGATGGCGCTCCCGCCCAGTGGAACCCTGCCATGCTGCTCGCCAACGGACTGCGCAAGATCGATATCCAGGACCTCTTGGTCTTTCTCGAAATCTGCGAGCGCCAGCACCTGGGCGAAGTGGCGGAGGCGCTGAACCTCAGTGCCTCCAGTGTCAGCTACAGCCTGAAGAAACTGCGCGGCAGCTTCGCCGACGAGTTGTTCATCGCCACCCGCAGCGGCATGCAGCCCACCCGCAAGGCGCTGGCCATGCGGCCCAACGCCAGGACCATGGTGGAGCTGATGAACGCCTGCTTCAGCGAGGCCAGCAGCTTCGACCCCAGCAACGCGCCACGTACGTTCCGCCTCTGCGCGCCGGAGTATTTCGAGCTGCTGATCCTGCCGCCGCTGCTGCGCCGGCTGAGCGCGGCGGGTTATCCGATCAGCCTGGAGGTGCAGCGCCTGGGCCGGGAGATTCCTGCCGAGGCACTGCTACACGGCGACCTCGACCTGGCGCTGGGCTTCGGCCCGCACCAGCACCGCGCCCATCCCGGGCTGGTCAGCCTGGCGCTGCTCAAGGACGACCTGCTGTGCGTGCGTGCCGCCGGCAGTGCGGCGGTGGAGGACCTGGATGCCTTCTGCGCGCGGCGCCAGGTGTTCCCCACGCCCTGGGATTCGGAACGCAACATGATCGACGGCTGGCTGCAGCAACAGGGTCGCTCCCGGCAGATCGCCGCGCGCACCAACAACTACCTGGCGGCCCTGCAGCTGATTCCCGCCAGCGAGCTGTTGCTGGTGCTGCCGGCGCGGGTGTACGACCTGCTGGGCAATGCGCACACCGCCACCAGCCCCTTGCCCAACCTGCCGAGCTTCTCCGTGGACATGCTCTGGGCGCAGCCCTTCGACCAGGACCCGGCGAACATCTGGCTACGCGAGCAGATCCTCAGCGTCTGCGCCGAGCAGTCACTTCTCTGACAGGCGCTGGTCCAGTACCTGCGACAAAAACCCCCGGCTGGCGTCCAGTACCTCGGCTTGGGTTTCTTCGCGGGCGAGCATGCGCGCCACCACCAGGGCGCCCACGCACTGCGACAGCAGCGCCCAGGCCAGTTCAGCGTCGTCCAGGATCTCTGCCCAGGCCCGATGCAGTTGCAGCATCCAGTGTTCGGCTTCCTCGCGCACCGAGAGATCGGCACGTGCGATTTCCGCGCCGAGCGCCGGGATGGCGCAGCCCGTGTCGGGGTTCTGCAGGTGGGCCATGCTGAGGTAACGCGCCAGGCAGCGTTCCAGCTTTTCGCGGCTGAAGCCGTCGCCTCGGGCGACATGGCCGATCAGGCTCTGCGACAGCTCGCGCTGGACGATGGCGGTGAAGAGGTCGTTCTTCGACGGGAAGTGGCTGTAGAAAGCGCCGCCGGTGAGGCCGATGGCCTTCATCAGACCGTCGACCCCGGTGCTGGAAAAGCCGCCGCGCTTGGCGATGGCGCCGCTGCTTTCCAGCAGCTTCTGCCGGGTTTCTTCCTTGTGAGTGGCTGAGTAACGCACGACGACCTCCGCGAGAACTGGCTTGACGCGTTGGCGAGCTTAGCATAACGTCCGTTCAACTAACGACCGTTTAGTAAAGGGTGAACAACATGGCAAGCGAAGCGAAGAACAATAAAGTCGTGCTGGTTGTGGGTGCCGGCGACGCCACGGGCGGCGCCATCGCCCGGCGATTCGCCCGCGAGGGTTATGTGGCCTGCGTGACCCGGCGTCACGCCGATAAGCTGCAACCCCTGGTGGACTCCATCCGTGCCGAGGGCTTCGAGGCCCATGGGTTCGCCTCGGATGCGCGCAAGGAGGACGATGTGGCCGAGTTGGTGGAAACCATCGAACGGGATATCGGCCCCATCGAGGCCTTCGTCTTCAACATCGGCGCCAACGTGCCCTGCAGCATCCTCGAAGAGACGGCGCGCAAGTACTTCAAGATCTGGGAGATGGCCTGCTTCTCCGGCTTTCTCACCAGCCAGGCGGTGGCCAGGCGCATGGTCACCCGCGAGCGCGGAACCATTCTCTTCACCGGTGCCACCGCCGGCCTGCGTGGCGCCGCCGGCTTCGCCGCCTTCGCCGGGGCCAAGCACGGCATCCGCGCCCTGGCGCAGAGCATGGCGCGCGAGCTGGGCCCGCGGAACATCCACGTCGCCCACGTGGTGGTGGATGGCGCCATCGACACCGACTTCATCCGCGAAAGCTTCCCGGAGCGCTATGCGCTGAAGGACCAGGACGGCATCCTCGCCCCCGAACACATCGCCGAGAATTACTGGTACCTGCACAGCCAGCCGCGCGACGCCTGGACCTTCGAGCTGGACCTCCGTCCCTGGATGGAACGCTGGTAATCGTGCCCCGGCCGGCCGCGCGACGCCGCAAAACCTCGTTGACAGAGAAGAGCAAAAGACATGACCAAGACCGTCGAATTTTTCTTCGATTTCGGCAGCCCCAGCACCTACCTGGCCTGGACCCAGTTGCCCGCCCTCTGCGCCAAGGCTGGCGCACAGTTGCAGTACCGCCCCATGCTGCTGGGCGGCGTGTTCCAGGCCACTGGCAACGCCTCGCCCATCGAGATTCCCGCCAAGGGCCGCTACACCATGATCGACTTCCAGCGATTCGCCCGGCGCTATGGCGTCCCGCTCGAGTTCAATCCCTACTTCCCGATCAACACCTTGCTGCTGATGCGTGGCGCCATCGGCATCCAGATGCGCCAACCGGAACGCTTCGAGACCTACCTGGCGGCCGTGTTCAAGGCGTTCTGGCAGGACAAGCGCAACCTCGGCGACCCGGCCGTGCTGGCCGCCACCCTGGATGCCGCCGGCTTCGACCCACAGGCGACGCTCGCCCTGACGAGCGACCAGGAGGTGAAGGACGCCCTCAAGGCGGCCACGGCGGAAGCGGTGAAGCGCGGAGCGTTTGGCGCCCCCACCTTCTTCGTCGGCAACGAGATGTTCTTCGGCCAGGACCGGCTGGATTTCGTGGCGGAGGCGCTGGCCTAGGTCACCGCGGCCAGCTTCGGTGGGAGAGGGGAGATATCGGCACGGCCCGGCTTTCGCTGCTTTCCTCCAGGCAAAAAAAGACCCGCCGAAGCGGGTCTTTTTTCAGTTCCTGACGGATCAGGCCAGTTCGTCGAAGCACTCGGCGACAATGGCGATGCCCTTGTCCAGTTGTGCGTCGGGAATGGTGACCGGCATCAGGAAGCGGATGACGTTGTAGTAGGTACCGCAGGAGAGCAGGATCAGGCCCTTCTCGCGTGCCTTGGCAACGATCTTGCCAACCAGCTCGGCAGCCGGCTTGCTTTCGTCACCGCCTTCGAACAGCTCGATGGCGACCATCGAACCCAGGCCACGGACGTCGCCGATGACCTTGTGCTTGGCCTGGATTTCACGCAGGCCGGCCTTCAGGCGCTCGCCTACGGCCTGGCTGCGCTCCAGCAGTTTCTCTTCGTCGAACACCTTCAGCACGGCCAGGGCCGCGGCGCAGGCGATCGGGCTGCCGGCATAGGTGCCGCCCAGGCCGCCGGGAGCGATGCTGTCCATGACTTCGGCCTTGCCGACCACGCCGGAGATCGGGAAACCGCCGCCAACGGACTTGGCGAAGGTGGTCAGGTCAGGCACCGCGCCCAGTTGCTCGGTGGCGAAGAAGGTGCCAGTACGGCCAGCGCCGGTCTGTACTTCGTCGGCGATCAGCAGGATGCCGTGCTGGTCGCACAGGGCGCGCAGACGCTGCATGAAAGCCTTCGAGTTGACGTAGAAGCCACCTTCGCCCTGAACCGGCTCGATGATGATGGCGGCGATGTCCTGGGGCTGGGCATCGTTCTTGAAGATGCGCTCGATGCTGGCGATGGACTCGTCTTCGCTGATGCCGTGCAGTTCGCACGGAGCCAGGGCGCGGAACACGCCACCGGGCATCAGGCCCATGCCGGCGGAGTACGGAACCACCTTGCCGGTCAGGGACAGGGTCATCATGGTGCGGCCGTGGTAGGCGCCGGTGAAGGCGATCACGCCGGCGCGGCCGGTGGCGGCACGGGCGATCTTCACAGCGTTCTCGACGGCTTCGGAGCCGGAGGTCACCAGCAGGGTCTTCTTGGCGAAGTCACCCGGTACGCGCTTGGCGATCTCTTCGCAGAGTTCGATGTAAGGCTCGTACGCCAGCACCTGGAAGCAGGTGTGGGTCAGCTTGGTCAGCTGCTCCTGGACGGCCTCGATCACTTTCGGGTGCAGGTGGCCGGTGTTCAGTACGGCGATGCCGCCGGCGAAGTCGATGTACTCGCGGCCGTCGACGTCCCACACGGTGGCGTTCTCGGCGCGCTCGGCGACGATCGGGTGGATCTGGCTGACACCGCGGGCAACGGCAGCGGCACGGCGTTTCAGCAGGGATTCGTTTTTGCTCATAAGTTCCTCACGGCCGCTCATCGGGCGGCGCAGCTTCAAGGATGAATGCCCCCGGTAGGGGCCAGCGCAGCATTCGATGATCGACTGCGCGGGCTTGCCGGAGGCTCGTTTGCGTTAAGGGTGGAACTGGGGCGCCGCGCGCTCTTTCGCGCCTTGCCCCGTCTTTGGATCAGATACCGCCGAGGCAGAGATACTTGATCTCCAGGTAGTCCTCGATACCGTATTTGGAACCTTCGCGGCCCAGGCCCGAGGCCTTCACGCCGCCGAAGGGCGCCACTTCGTTGGAGATCAGGCCGGTGTTGATGCCCACCATGCCGTACTCCAGGGCCTCGGCCACGCGGAACACGCGGCCCAGGTCACGGGCGTAGAAATAGGAAGCCAGGCCGAACTCGGTGTCGTTGGCCATTGCGATCACGTCGGCCTCGTCCTTGAAGCGGAACAGCGGGGCCAGCGGACCGAAGGTCTCTTCCTTGGCCACGGCGGCGTTCTTCGGCACGTCGACCAGGATGGTCGGCTCGAAGAAGGTGCCACCCAGGGCGTGCGGCTTGCCACCGGCGAGCAGCTTGGCGCCCTTGGAAACCGCGTCGGCGATGTGCTCCTGGACCTTGGCCACGGCCTTCTCGTCGATCAGCGGGCCGGTGGTGATACCGTCTTCCAGGCCGTTGCCGATGTTTAGTTTGGCCACGGCGGCCTTCAGCTTCTCGGCGAAGGCCTCATAGATGCCGTCCTGCACGTACAGGCGGTTGGCGCAGACGCAGGTCTGGCCGTTGTTGCGGTACTTGGAGATCAGCGCGCCTTCGACGGCGGCGTCCAGGTCGGCGTCATCGAAGACGATGAAGGGTGCGTTGCCGCCCAGCTCCAGGGACACCTTCTTGATGTCCTTGGCGCATTCGGCCATCAGCTGGCGACCGATCTCGGTCGAACCGGTGAAGGACAGCTTGCGCACGACCGGGTTGCTGGTCAGCTCGCCGCCGACTTCGCCGGCGCTGCCGGTGACCACGCTGAGCACGCCTTTCGGGATGCCGGCGCGCTCGGCCAGCTCGACCAGGGCCAGGGCGGAGTACGGGGTCTGGGAAGCGGGCTTGATCACCATGGTGCAGCCGGCGGCCAGGGCCGGGCCGGCCTTGCGGGTGATCATCGCGGCGGGGAAGTTCCACGGGGTGATGGCGGCGGTCACGCCGATCGGCTGCTTGATCACGATCAGGCGCTTGTCGGGCTGGTGGCCGGGGATCACGTCACCGTAAACGCGCTTGGCTTCTTCGGCGAACCACTCGATGAAGGAGGCAGCGTAGGCGATCTCGCCCTTGGCTTCGGCCAGCGGCTTGCCCTGCTCGATGGTCATCAGGCGGCCCAGATCGTCCTGGTTTTCCATCAGCAGTTCGAACCAGCGACGCATCTTGTTGGCGCGTTCCTTGGCGGTCAGCGCACGCCAGGCCGGCAGAGCACGCTCGGCAGCCTCGATGGCGCGGCGGGTCTCGGCGGTGCCCATCTTCGGCACGGTGCCGATGATTTCGCCAGTGGCCGGGTTGTTGACCTTGATGGTCTGGCCACTGTCGGCGTCCAGCCAGGTGCCGTCGATGTAGGCTTGCTGGCGGAACAGCTTGGCGTCTTTCAATTGCATCTCGGTCTCCTTCACACCGGCACTACAGGGGCGCCGGGGCAGGTTGTGGTTCTTCGGTCGATGGTGATCGGCCGGGACGGAGTCGATTGGAACGGCCCAGCTCATGGAGGGGCAAGGGGGCGTTTGAAATCTCAAACGAATCCTAGGGCGCGGGGAAGTGAAGGGCAATAGGCCGTTCGATAAAATCAACAAAAAGTCGGTGCAGTTTGTCGAAATCCTGATCAAAGATGACCAGAAGCCGCACTATCGTTCAACATTGCGAACAAGGGTTTGCCGCATGGACGCAGGGGCCCGACATGGGTATCATGGCGCCCCCATACGCATCCGTAGCTCAGCTGGATAGAGTACTGCCCTCCGAAGGCAGGGGTCGTGGGTTCGAATCCCGCCGGATGCGCCATATGAAACAAGGACTTAGCGGAATCCTGATAGCGCCGTACGAAAACAGTACGGAATCTCGCTTTCAGAATCGGAGCTAACCCTTTGGAAAAGCCGGCCTACGTAGTAGGCCGGCTTTTTTTATTCTGAAACCATCGCATGCCTTTGGTTACCCCTTTCGAGCACGACGACTAGCCCCACAAACAGCCCTTGTACCGCCGCTCAACCTAGAGCGCCTCTCGCAGACCCAGTCATTTGCTTGCCGTCTCGGTTCGATGCTGAAGAGCGTTCCGGTTCTCGACCATAGTTGGTCACCCGGTTTGCTACACCCCACTAACCGCCCGCAGAATCGGTCCGATATAGGCTACCCAGCGGAACGGTCAGGAGCGCTGAGAGTCGCCGGCCGCGGCGCAGCGCCAAGCCTGCAACCGTACGAACTTGGGTGACGCATGTTGATCAGTGGGCTCAATTACCATGGGCGTGGCCGAGCGCGGCTACTCTTCGCGCTCTTCCGCGTCCAGACATGCCTTGGCATCGACCAGATGCATCTGCGTGAAATAAAGAGTCGTCACGTCACCGCCCAAGGCTATCTTGATCTCATTGCATACAGCCGCACCTACGATGTCACCCATTGAGTTTCGCTGTGCGTTTGCGTATTGGTACGCGGCTGCGTGATTTGGGCAAAGTGCAACGTAGGCCTCACGGTAGCGCTTGGGTGAGTCGGCCACTAGTTCTACCGCCTCGAAGTAGTACTCCCCCGTGGGCAACTTGAAGGGCAGCTCACCCTTGCAGGCTTGGCAAATCATCTGCCCATTAGAGTTGGTGTACTGGTCTGCGAGATAGGCCTTCGCCGCGGCCTTGGCCGCCGGAGCC
Organism: Pseudomonas sp. BN417; assembly: GCF_029871205.1. Lineage (GTDB taxonomy): Bacteria > Pseudomonadota > Gammaproteobacteria > Pseudomonadales > Pseudomonadaceae > Metapseudomonas. The sequence continues at coordinate 63,623 of NZ_SSOJ01000144.1, forward strand.
GCCAACTGCACCGAGCGCTGCCGCTGCACAGAAGTTTTCTCTGGAGTCTTTCTGGCTTCATCCCCGACACGCTTCTGGCGAAATTCAGAATTACGAACTGAGCGCTCTGGCAGTTCAACTGGCTCCGGACTACCCTTTGCCACCAAGTCCAGAATGCGCTTTTGCTCTTCGGTCGGAAGCTTGGCGAAGGCTTGCGCTCGCTGCAGTTCCTCCTCGGACTTGAACCCGAGCTCAGCTCGGTGCGTAGAGCGACTGGCATTGTCAGCAGCTCGCCTCCTGTCATCGGCCCCGAACCCAATGGCGTCCAGCCATCTGAATCCGGCATCGACTGCAAAGCCTTTGGGCAAACGAGCAGCCGTTGCGGCACTTGGTGTGACGAATGAACCGTCGGTCTGAGGGATCCATGCAAAAACCTTGAGCATGAATACAAGCTGCGAGTCTGAATAGCGGGGGCCACCTCTCTCAGTGACCTGATAGCACGCCTTGAGAATGGACGGCCGCACACTCTCGCTCCGACACAATGCCTGCCACACCAAGAGTGCAGCGTCTAGCCTCTCCGAGTCCAGTAACAGTAAGGCCTCCGGCGTCAGGGCGAAGTCACGGTCAATGCCGTTGCCGAAGCGAGCGCCTGGTGCTTGCGAGAGGTAACTCCAATAAGGGTTCCTCACACAACTGGCCATCGTGTAAAGCTTGTCAAACTCCTTCTGGCAGCCAACTTGCGCGGCAAAGCGTGAAATGCTTTCTGCGGGGATCCCACAAGACAGGTACCACCGGTCCAGCGGCCAGCGCTGTTGCTTCTGGTCGACGGTCAACTCGTACAACAGCTGGAGCCCTGATTGCACGAATGGGGTATCCAGATAGACCTGACTTGCCGTCGCCCACTGCGCGGACAATGATGCGATCTTGAAGATGCGGGCCTCCGCAAAGACGGCCTTTTGGAGCGGATATTTCTCCAAGTAGGCAATCATCCTCTTGAGGTCATCAAGGTAAACTTTATCGCTCGGAGGTGAGGCACTGTCCTTATACCGAGAACTTAACAGCCACATCTCGTCGTGCTCATTAGGCTCGCGAACGCCAAGCTGCTCCAAGAAACGCCTTGCGTCTTGCTGTTGTGTCTTCTTGGTACCAGCCGTAAAAATACGGTCGTCCACACGGAGAAACCGAGTTGTTTCGCTGACCGGTCCTGTCTGGAAACAGGACTTCCGGCCAGTGCTCCACTTACCGGTCGTGAGCTTGATGAAGTAGACGTCTTGCAAATGGCCATAGTTGTCTTGGTCTTCGCAGTGCTTCTTGAGCAATGCATACAGCGCTTGAAGCCATTCAAACGACTTTTCTTCGAGCCAGTCGAGTACGCTCTCACTCAACTCGTCCCAACCGTCACCCTCTCGGAGCCTAGACTCGAAAAAATTCTTGAGATCTTCCGCGTCCCAGTTCGGTATGCCTAGGCTTGTCAGAAACCTGTCCGGATTGCTGTTCCTCTGCGTAGCATTTATTGCCCAATCTGGTTCGTCAGTACGCCCGGTCAAAAACGCCAGATCCTCCGCTGTCAGGAGCGCCTTCAGCGGCGCACGCCCCTGACATAAGCGTGCCGCCGGAGCAAAGCTTCCCCCATATGTTGGCACCAATGGCGCCTTGCGCATCTCCTGAATGACCGCCTTACGTATGACCTGGTAGCGCTCCGGAAGGGCGTCATCGTTGTTTGGGAGCACCCCGAGGAACTCGCCCGTCAAGAGCCCAAGCTCCTTGACCTTGTGAAGGGCCTTCGCGGCAACGACCGCCAGTTGATCGAAGAGTGGAAGGTTCTCCGGAGAGTTTTTGATACTGGCTCGACTCAGTTCGGGGACAAATGGCCCGTGCAAGTGAAATCGCAGTCCGGATGTCTCTTTTTCAGCAGGGAAAAATACCGATACCTTGCCCTTGATCGCGGGGATGACTTTAGCTTGCTCAGCAAGTGGCTTGCTCCTATCAAAGGACTTTGTATCGCTGGTCAATGCGAGTTCGAATGCAACTGCTACCTTCTGGCGCTCAACCCCTTCCGCAGGTGCAGAGAAGCGAGTCAGATCCTCCACTGGAGCGCTGAAACGCAGCCAGTGCGAATTGAGAACTTCCTTGCCATCGACAAGCTTGATCACCTCGACATGCGTTTCCGAGTGCTCCTCCCGGAGCACCGCGCCGTCTTGAGCTCCGACCTTCCACTTGATGTAGCGAAGGTTATTGAGGAACAGAAGAGTCGTCTCAGAGAGTTGCTCCAGACCTGCCCTGACCTCGGCGTATGCGGACTTGGCGTCCTTCTTGAGGTTGTTGAACGGAAACTCGAAACGTGTCCGCTCCCCCAGATCCGGCCTGGAAGGAACTTCCTGAGGGAGAACCAGCTTCAAAATCTTGAAGCTGTAATCCTTCGAGTAGACGACAGGCGTGTCGGTGTACACAAAAACCGACTTAAAACCGACCCCAAACTTGCCAATCTTGTCAGGATTGTCCTTCTTGCTGCTATTGAAAATGCCAGTGATGCCGCGAATGTCTCGTTCGTTGAAGTGCCGAGTTCCGTTGTGTTCAAACACACAGGAATCAGGTGACAGCTCAAACAAAACCTCCGAGGCCCCGGCATCCTCGGCATTTTGTAGGAGCTCGTAAATAAAGTGGGCTTCGTCGGGGTAAAAGTCCTCGAAGATGCGAAGGTTGATGTCACCCTCGTTGGCATCTAGGCCATCGAGTAGCTTCTGACGTTGCGTCGCAATCGTATGAATGACGCTCATACCGGCCTCCGGACTTCCAGAACACCGAACACAGCCGGAGTGGCGCGGATGTCGCCACTTTCGGCCGCCCTCCGTAAGGCGGCGATGCGTATGTCAAAATCGACTTGTGCGCGCTCCAGCTCAGCCTGCTTCATCACACGAATCTTGTCGTTTGTGGCACGCCCTATCTGCTCTTCCAGTAAGGTCTTACGAGCCGTAAAACTCGCCGTTAGGCTCTGAATCCGCACGCCCACAAGCTGCCGATTGTCCTCGGAGTGCTGTGTCGACTTGGCCAGCCATAGCTGGTGATGGACGCTGTCGAGGTCATCCCAAACTTTTTGCGAAGGCACCTCAATATCAGGAGCGTCTGTTGCATCTTGCAGCAGCTCCAGCAGTGCTTCTGCAACGGATGCTTGAGCAACCACAGGCACCAAGTCCTCATCTCGCTTCACGCCCTGCCGATACCAGCGGTAGAGCGCAAAGGGATGCATGCCGACCGGCAACGTTGCGTGCATCGCTGAGACCTTGACGATGACCGCCTCGGCCTCTTCGAGGAAGGCCGCTGCTTGGCGGAGCAATGGGTGCCCAAGGGAGAGAAGAACAGCTGATGAGTTCTCGACAGCGCACTCTTGCTCAAACGTGATCTGAAGTGTGGGCACAGTACCCTTGAGCCACTTGTCCCATCCTCGATACATCGGGTCCGTTGAACGCGGCAGCTTTCGGAAGTCCTCCAGTAGCGTGGCGCGAGCCTCCTGACTAAGACGCAAGGTCTTTAGAGCCTTTTCGCCAAGCAGAAAGTCCTGCTCCTTGCCAAGCCGTCGACTTAGATAGGAGGCCACTGCAAGGCTGAGCGCGTTAGGTTCTAGCCAATGGTTCCGGGACTGCGCTAGCCGTTGTTCCCAACTCGCCGCGGCAATGTTGAGACCAAATAGCTCACCCTGGCGTTCTTCGAGGCGCTGCTCCTCCTCAATTTGTCGAATCTTGTTGTCCGACAGCTGCTGAAGCCGCTTGGCCCGCTCCTCTTCGCTTAGGCTGAAGGTTTCAGCGATGCTGTGAAGCTCCCGCGTGATGTCGCCCAGGATTTCCTCATTGCCGCCAATGGCATGCTGGAACACACCAATGCGAGTCAGGCAACGGTCATAGATCTCTGCGTCAATCGTCCCAGGCGTGACCAGGTTGAAGATCCCCACTGCTTCGCTTTGCTGCCCGTAGCGGTCGATACGGCCGATGCGCTGCTCGATCCGCATCGGATTCCACGGCAGGTCAAAGTTGATGAGGCAATCGCAGAACTGAAAGTCCAGACCTTCACAGCCAACCTCCGAGGACAAGAGCACATCAACTGCGTCCTCGTCGTCCTTGGGCAAGGCGAAGCGGCGGCGCAGCGTCGCGCGATCCTCATCGGAAATGCCACCGTGTACCAATCCAAAGCGGATGTCGACCGCCTCCAGCTTGCCCGCAAGGTAGCGAAGGGTGTGCCTGAAGGTGCTGAAAACCAGGACCTTGTTTCGGGGCATGGCGAGCTTGTCAGTGACTACCTGCATGAAGGCTTCTGCCTTTGGATCCTTCGGGTCCAGGTACTTGGCCCGATCGACAAGCGACTCGATGTCACCGCGGATCTGTTCCACGAAGTCGAAGGAGCGCTCTTCAACGTCTTCGCCATCGTCCTCAGCTTCGAGGCGGGCCAGCTTGCCCTGGAGGATGTCCTCCAGTGCAGGGGCCAAGCCGTAGAGGCTACTTGCAGCCTGCCGGCTGACCGTGGTCATCATGAACTTGACGTTCTGGTTGCCATGCAGACGAGCGAGGATGCGGCCGATGACGGAGAGTAGATCGTCGTGAAGAGCCTTTTGGCTTGGGGTGAACTCAGTGGTAACCGTCTCAGCTTTTCGGGTCGTAAACTCGCCGATGTCGCGGCGCCTGGTACGATTGATGAGCGAACTGAAGGTGTAGAGGTCTTCCAACGCCTGAATCGTCTTAATGCGGGCCACGCCGTCCTCGGCCCCTTCGACCAGTCCGTCATAGATGTGCTGAAACCCAGGACTCACAGCGAGCACCTCGCGCCCCCAGGTAGTGCCGGCGACGCCACGAAGTTGCTCACACACCTCCGCTGCCCAGCCCGAATCTCCCCGGCGGCAAACCTGAATGCCGGCGTTGATAAATTGATTAGGTTCGGCAATCTGGCTGAAGCTGGCCGGATCGATGATGACGTCAGGTCGTAGGACGTTGAGTAGCGTGTAGAGGTCCTCACGACCAAGCTGCACCGGGGTCGCCGAAAGGAACACCACCGCTTCCGCATTATCGGCAAAGTAGCGCACAGCTTGATGCAGGAACGTGTCCGTGTTGCGGATGTGATGCGCCTCGTCGACGATGACCAAGTCGAACTTTGGTGGGGGGTCCAACTCCAGCAAGCCAAGGTCTCGTGACTTGCCCTTGCCCGACTTGCCAAAGAGCAGGTCGTTGTCAAACAGCGAAGTTGGCAGGATGGCCTTCTCGTACTGAGGGGGCCACTCGCCGCTGAGGTGTGTTTCCTTGATGCAGTGACGAAGCAATGAACCGTTGAGCGGGACAAAGTGCTCTTCAAAGCGCTTCATTTCCAGTTCCCACTTGCGCTCGGCTACCAAGGCCTTTGGGCAGATGATGAGGACGGACTTGATGTCGCTACGGGCCTGCAACTCCTTGAGGATGAGTCCTGCTTCAATGGTCTTACCCACGCCAACTTCGTCTGCAACAAGTAAACGAGGTCGGTCGGCACGGATGAGCTTGAACACTGGTCGATACTGGTACGGGACAAATCGAACACGCCCGGAGTTCAGTGAGTAAAGCGAGGAAGCGGACGGCGAGGATAGTTGCACTGCACTGAGCATTGCTGACAGTTCGGTCGCAGTCAGGACCCTGTGGCTGTCGGCCGGCTCATCCAGTGCTTGAAGCTGGCTTTCGTAGTAGACCTGCCTCGCACCACTCTCGAAGACCCGGTAGCGCGTTTCTGCCTCTACGCTGGGAAGCACCTCTAGAACTGGGAACACGGTGCTTGGGTTCGAGCGCAAGCAGAGGAGCTGCCCAACTGAAAACTTGTGCGCCGGCGCAGAAGTGGGCAAGAGAATGTCTGCGGGCAGGTTCACCGAGGCTGGCTTCGATGTGGGCGCGACTGCCGGCGCTTGAGCTGAGGGCGCCATTCTGGCCAGTGTGGCCTGCTTGAACTCTTCGACTCGGCCCAGGAGCACGTCACCAGCATTGATGACGTAGAGGAATCGCTCCAGAGTATCCGCGTCTCTATAGGTGTCGCCGGCGCTCAAGCCGCCTGCAGGGGCATGAGCCCATCGGTTGCGAACATTCTGCAACTCCTTGACCCAGTTTCGCGCTTCTCTCGGGAGTGGCTCTGCCCCGGCTAGTTCGCTCCAGTTTTGGTCAAGCACGCGAAGGACGGCGGCCAGATCCAACTCTGTGAGAGACTGAATCCGTTTCTCCTCGATTAACCGTTGCTGTTGAAAGGTCAAGCGGTTGACGACATTGTCGACCCACCATTTTGGACCTAGCGCTGGAAGCTTTGCCTCCAACCAACGCGCTATCACCCCTCCCGATGCATGTAGCAGCTCGTTCATCCCTGCCCCTCAGAAGACGTTGTTGTAAGTATCCAACGGTAGCCAATGAGCTAACTATTGCGAGGGGTTTGAGCGTAGCCGATCAAACTCCTAACTGTGTTCAATGTTAGTTGAGCTATTCAGCGCACCTGAGTGGTCTGTCTGGAAAATACGGCCATACATCCGTGTGATCTGAGCATTTGGCCAAGCGCGCCGACCTAGTGGTGGGCTTCTCCCAGTGTCTTGAAAGCGTGTGCTAGTGAAGAACTGGCACGAGCTTATCGGCGATCCGTCCCTGGCCGCCGCCATCCTCGACCGGCTGGTGCACAACGCCTAGCGCCGACTTAGCCAGCGAACATGATCGATGCATCGTCCGACAGATTGATCGGTGCAGACTTGGCGCAAGCCGCCCCGAACATCTCGTGGCGCGGGACCTGCACCAGCCGGTGAAAGTGTCGAGCAACGTTTACTTGGAGCGTCATGGGGCGCCCTCTGTCGGATGCCTCGCCCCCAGCCACGATAGTCTCAGTCTCAGTCTCGGTGCACTGCCATCAACGGTCTCGGTTTCGGTACGCGACCACTGACGGTTTCGGTTCGCGGCTATCGCAATTGGGCCCGATAGTTCAAGGCTTCTTCGGTTTCGCCAGGGTGCTTCGCATGAATTTCTCGAAGGCGTAGTTATCACCCTCGCCGTAGAGCCCGAGAAACCGTCGCTGTCGAATTCGTCGCTTGGTGCGTTGCACCTGCCTGATTACCTGGAGCAGCCACGGAGCGGGATCCCCACATACCCGCAGAATATCCAAGAGAGTGGGCCAGTCCACTTCGCGCTCGGGCATGACAAAGACAGCAGCGCCAGCTAGATCGGCGGCAATCTCCTCCCATGGTGGTTCCAGGCTGATTCCCCAGCAATCCGGAAGCGCCTGAGGAATAGCAGCATCGGTGGGCGCCCACAGGAAATAGGCCCACTGGGCTGGATAGCGCGAACGAACGCCCTCCCCCTCGAGCTCGAACGCCGCGCACAGCTGGATAACGGCGGCGCACCAGCAGCCCGGCCGCCACTCATCCAATCGATTGAGTAAAGGGTTCGAGCCTGGCTCAGCCCTTCCCATGGCTAGGTGGCCAAACGCTTCAGGTCGGCGACAGTTCGCGCCAACTCGTCGGCGAGCGAACCGGGCAAGTGAGCCTGGAAAACCCTGGCCAGCTGTTCGTAGTACCACAAGGTGCCGGCCTGGCCCGCCTTGAAACGGGAGAACATCGCAGGGCCGTGGGTGTACAGATCACTCACAATCGCCCGGGCGTTGTGCAGTTTGTCGCAACCGGACACCAGCAATACCTCAACGGGGGCCTCGGCCAGATGTGCAAGGTAGTTCTGCTTGCGGGATTGCCAATCGCCCTTCTCGCCCTGTTCATCTGGCACGCCATCCGTACAAGCCAGGACGATGCGGACGACCCGCTCGCCGAACTGCTCCCGAATCAGCGCCTCGGCGTGCGCACCAGCGTCCTCGATGGCGTCATGCAGCAGTGCGGCAATGGTCTGTTCTTCATCGCCACCGTGCTCCATCGCCAGGCCCGCAACGCCAAGCAAGTGGGACAGGTAAGGAATGGCCGTAGCCTTGCGGGTCTGTTCGCCATGCAGGGTGATTGCCAGCGCCACTGCCTCGGCAATTCGGGCTGAGGGGAGAAAATTCGGGCTCATCGGTCACTCCTTGATCAATAGGATTGCCTGCGGATTTCCAGCCATGACTTCTGGAATATATTCCGTCGTCAGAGTCTGTTGAACACAATCGCCTGTCACTGGCCTCTTGCCTGACCGATCAAATCGCCAGTGCTGTCCTTCTTCAGCAACTCATACACCACGGTCAGGAACACATCCCGCGTCGACTCGTCGCTGAGCAGCTTGGTAGCCATGCTGGTGTGGCTGCTCATAGCACCAGCAATCGCTTGAATTGCCTTCATCGGCAGGTCGGCCTTCATTGCCTGGTCCATGGTGTTGTTCTGCACCTGGGCCATCACCACGCTATCCGCACGCAGCTTCTCGGAAACGTGCACGGCGGAGGCCACCTGGTCGGTGTCGGTGATGTCCTTGCCGAAAGCGTTGTTGAGCTTTTCGATCAGCTCCGTGAGGTACTTCTTCTCACGGTCTTGGGCCTCGCGTAGCCCGTTGTCGGTGATGCCGTAAAGGCCTGGCGTTTCCGCCTGCACAGCAACGCCGCCGAGGTTGTCACCCTTCTTGATCTTGTAGTGACTGAGCTTGAGGTCGCCCAGGTCCACCTGTTCGGGAGTGATGCCCTTGAGGCGCTTGCGCAGTAGGCGGGCGAAGCTGGCGAAGGCTTCCAGGCTCGGGTCGCCGAACTCCACCAATTGGGCGATGTACTCGTAGGTGCGCACGAACTTGGTCAGGCTCTCGCTGAAGATCATCAGCTCATCACGCGCCTTGCAGTATTCCGAGCGCTGAACGTCGGCATACTCCATGTCCTTGTCGTTGCCCTCGTCGTGCGCCTTTTCCCAGGCTTTCTCCCACTGGTCGATGGCGTCATTCAGCGTCTTGAGCTTGCCGTTGAAGCGGTCGGTAGCCGATTGGGTCAGCGAGTACAGCTTCTGGTGGGTGACGCTCAGGTCGACGATGGCGTTGCCGAATGCTTCAACCTCGGCCTGCTCGTAGATGAACATGCCATCCAGGCGCTGCTTGATGTCGTAGACGATGTTCGGGTCCTGGATGTCCGCCACTTGGGCATCGCGGTAGAAGGTCTTGAACGACGCCAGGATCTCTTCGGCTTCGTTGGCGAAATCGATGACGAAGGTTTTGTCCTTGCCGGGGAAGGTGCGGTTCAGCCTCGAGAGGGTCTGTACGGCCTCCACGCCCGATATTTTTTTGTCCAGATACATGGCCACCAGCTTGGGCTGGTCGAAGCCGGTCTGATACTTGTTGGCGACGATCATCACCCGGTATTCCGGGGTGTCGAACACCTTGCGCATATCGCGACCATTCAGGCCGGGGTTCAGATTGGTTTCGCTGAATTGGTGATCCGCCGGCAGGCTGGGCTCCTCCACGTCCTTGTTCGGCACCTCGCCGGAGAACGCCGCCATGGCCCGCACGTTGTCGTAGCCCTTGCGCTTGCAGTAATCCTCCAGCGCCAGGTGGTACTTCACCGCCGCTGCGCGGGAGCTGGTCACCACCATAGCCTTGGCCTGACCACCGAGCAGGTGCGCCACATTTTTGCGGAAATGCTCGACGATCAGCTCGACCTTCTGGCCGACGTTCACCGGGTTGAGCGACAGCCATTTGGCCAATTTGCGGCGCGCGCTCTTCTCGTCCACGCGCGTGTCATCGACCAACTCGCTGCCGATTTTGAAGGCCACGTCGTAGCTTGTGTAGTTCTTCAGCACATCGAGAATGAAGCCCTCCTCGATGGCCTGCTGCATAGTGTAGAGGTGGAACGGTGCCGGGGGATTCTCCACGCTCACCGGCTGCGAAGGAATGCGCGGGCGGCCGAACAGGCTCAGAGTCGAATGCTTGGGCGTGGCGGTGAAGGCGAAGTAGCTGGCATTGCCCGGCCGGCTGCGGGACGACTGCCAGACGGACAGGCGCTCTTCCTTGGAGAGTTTTTCCCACTCCTCTTCGCTCTGCCCGGTCAGCACATAGCGCAGGTCGTCCGCTGTGCTGCCGCCAGTGGAGCTGTGTGCCTCGTCAATGATGATGGCGAAGCGGCGGTCGCGTAGGCTCTGCTCGCCAAGAATAGCCTTCTGCGCATAAGGGAAGGTCTGCAGGGTGCAGACAATGATCGGCACGCCGTCCAGCATGGCCTTGGCCAGCTGCTGGCTCTTCGGCAGGCTCGACTGCTGGCGGTCGATGGCGCACACCACCCCGGCCTGGTGCTCAATCTGCTGGATGGCATCCTGCAGCTGCTGATCCAGCACCTGGCGGTCGGTGACAACAATCACGCTATGGAAGTATGGCTCGCCATCCGGGCGGCGCACGCGGATCAGCGAATGCGCCGTCCAGGCGATGGTATTGGTCTTGCCGGAACCGGCGCTGTGCTGGACCAGGTACGGCTGTCCAGGCCCTTCGGCGCGCACGGCGCTGATCATCTTGGTCACGCCCTCCCACTGATGGAAGCGCGGGAAAATCAGACCTTCCTTGAAATAGGTCTTGCCGTTCACATCCTGGGCTTCCTTGCGCTCCTGCAGCACGAAGCGGTGGAAGATGTGCAACCAGTTGTCCTTCTGCAGCACCCGTTCCCAGAAGTAGCTCACCGGGTAGCCACCGTTCTCGCCGGGCGGGTTTCCGGCCGCGCCATCGTTGCCGCGGTTGAACGGCAGGAAGAAGGTCGAATCGCCAGCCAACTTGGTGGTCATGCGGATGTCGCTGTCGCTCATGGCGAAGTGCACCACGGCACCACGCCTGAAGGTCAGCAGCGGCTCGCTGCCACCGCTTTTGCGCTCCGGCCGGCGATCCATGCGGTACTGCTGCATGGCCGCCTGCACCGACTGGGTGAAGTCGGTTTTCAGCTCCCCCGTAGCCACCGGAATGCCGTTGATGAAGAAGGCCAGGTCGATCTCATCGGCTTTATCGAGCGAATAGCGCAGCTGCGGCACCACGCGCAGGCGGTTGGCGGCGTAGCGCTGGATCACCGTTTCGTTGCGCTCGTCCTCGGGCATAGGCTGGCTCATTGCCAGGTTGCCGCCACCGGCCATGGAAAAGCCATAGCGCAGCACATTCACTGTGCCGCCATCAGTCTTGTTTTCCAGTTGTTTGACCAGTCGATCCAGCACCGCAGCCTCGGCGCCCGATCCATTCATACCGCGCAACTTGGCCATGGCCTGCGGCTGACTGTCCTCCAGCCAGCCGAGCACATCCTCGGGGAACAGCGCCCGCGCGACGTCATAGTCGGCGGACTTGCCCACCTGCCAGCCGACCGCTGCCAGCTGCTCGACGATATAGCGTTCCAGTTCGCACTCGTGGTGGATGTGGCTCATGCGTCCCCTGCTTTTCCCAGTCAAATACCCGTCAAACAAAAGTGGCGCCCACAATTTGAGCTAACCCCTTGATAACACAGGTGTTCGCCATGGCGTGGCTCAAAAGGCAAGCCGTCCAGTCAAATACCCGTCAAATAAACCATCAGGCCCAGTAAGGCAGGTAACGCGAGTTCTTGTTGGCCTGCCCTTCTTCGTATGGCTTGATCAGCTTTGCCTCTCGGGCATCCTTGATGATGCGTGAGGCCATTGCACTGTTCTTCGCGTCAATACCAAAACGCTCGCGTAGTGAGGTATTGGTCATCGGGTCACGCAGTACGTAGCGCAGGCAAGCATGCAGGTAGCAGGCGTGGGCACGCTCCTGTTTGTCCATCTCCTTGAGCGCACGATGGGCGAAGAGAACCACACGCAACGAACCATCCGGCCGCTCCCAGCGTGGCGGCGGCAGCTGGTAGAACTCGGTTTCGAAAACCACCTTATCGACACCGCTGCCACGCTCTTCGCAGATGCCCACCCGGCGCATGAAAGACGCCAGGGCTTCGTTACGTGAACGCGGTGGACTGTCGAGAAAGCGATCCACCTCGACCAGAGGTTCACCAGGATTGGTGATTTCCAGACGGTCGTCGAAGATCTCCACCATCGGCCCTGCACCAGAGACAGAGAAATCCTGGTGAATGAGTGCGTTGGCAATCAGCTCGCGCACTGCCAGGTCCGGATACATAGGTACTTCCTTGCGCAGGGCTTTACCGATCACCTCATTGCGCGGCAACAGTGCGCTGAGATATTCGATGAGCCCCTCGAAGCCGCTGGCATACCCCTTGTGCCCTTGCAGCTCGCGCAAGGTTTTCAAACGCCCCTTGCCTTCGTACACGATCAAGCGAACAGCCTTGCGCGCCAGCCCCTTGAACTTCTGCAGCTCACGCGCAAAGAGAATCGCTCCGAGGTTGGTGACCTCCCAGCGCTTGGCCTGATCGCAACGCAACATGCCGTCTTCCTGCAGTCGGCTGAGAATTCCGGCCTGATCGGTCGGCAGAGGTAGGCCGAGTAAATCGAAGTAAGCTGGATAATCGAGTAGCGACAGAGCCTCGGCCGCATCCAGATCGCTTGCCGCTGGCAGCTCCTCGAAGGGTGTCCGGTCGAACACCCGCCAGAGCGCGCGCTCCTGCTCGGGAAAATCCTTCAGTGGTTTCTTGTTCGAGCCGATGCGGATCAGCTCGCGTCCCTCAAATGTGGTTGGCTTGCTGTGCGCGCTGGGAATTTCCAGCAACACCAGCGGCTTTCCGTCTACGTCGAAGGCATGGAAACGAAAATGCAGGCGTGGGCTGAGCAGGCGTAGCAACCAGCTTTCCAGCTCTTCATTGCCTTTCTTGGCTCCGTGCGGCTCGAAGGTCGTCCCCACAATTTCGTGGGTCTTATCGTCCACTCCCCAGACCAGATAAGCATTACTCTTCCCGTCCAGGGCGGCTGCGTTGGACAAGGCTGCCAGGTACTCGCCGATTTCCTGCGGATCGGCGTTATTGCGCTTGAACTCCAGCCAGGGGGTTTCAGCTGGGAGCTTGCACAACTCGCGAACAAGGCTGACGAGATAGTCGGCATTTCGTTCAAGGGTCATGCTCTGATCCTCAGGCTCAGCTTCGCGCCGAGGAAGCTATTGTTTGGCGTCATTTCGAGGTTACTCACTCTCGATTTTGGGTTCGAGCCCGGCAACCTGGGCCTCCTGCCACGCGGCGTAGGTCTGCCCACTGCCTTCCACAACCCAGGCGGTGCGGCCATTGGCTTGCCGGCCGCAGACCACGGCCGCCGCCGCGCTGGGACTGCTGAAGGCATAGTCGTCACTGAACCGCAGGTGCTCGCTACCATCAGCCACCAGCATGCCTTCGTCGCTCAACTGCCTATAGAGGGCCTGATAACTCGTTTCGGTACCCACCCATTCGGCGCGGGCCCTGGAGCCCTTGAGCACGAAGAACTCGCCGTCGATTTCCTGAGCCAGCGCCCGTCCTTTGCTCTTGGGGATTTCCAACACGAAGCGTGGCGACTCGCTGAGCGATGGTGCTGCCGGGGCGACGGCCACGCTGGAGGGCTTGGCCAGCTCACGCAGGAAGTCGAAACCCAGCACCGGCAGCACAGTGCGAATCTGCTCCAGGAAGAAGGCCATGTCGGCGCGGTCGGACTCCGGCAGGCTGGCATAGTCGTGCGCGGTGCCATTGACCAACTTGCAGCGACCCAGATTACCAGCGATTCCGATCAGCAGGCTTTCCAGGTACTTCACATGGGCCTTGGTCAGGTTCTGGTCCTTGCTGGTGACAAGACAGACGCGCTCCCAGAAGTCCTTGCCGCCCTGCTCTTCGGGGCGGTTGTGCTGCTTGAGGCGCTTGGCCACATCGTCCGACTCGCCGATATACACCCGCGAGCGCAGGCTGTTGTCCGGATCAGGGCCCACCAGAAAATACACCCCGGTGCGTGCGCACTCGGGACGCTGCACCAGTTCGGCCAGCTTGCTGCGCGGGCCAGTCAGCACATGGCCGGTCCAGTTCATGATCTCGGCGGTGAGCAAGCCATTGGGCGTGCCGTCCACCAGGAACAGGCGAATGCTACGGCCCTGGCTCATACCGCCTCCCGCAGGTCGATCTGGCCGGTAACGGCGGCGGTGATTAGGGCGGAACGGCGCTCTTTCAGGAGAACGATGCTGCGCTCGCTAGTTCGAATTAACGAATCCAGTTTTGAAGCGTGAGTCTGGATAAAGTACAGAATGCTCCTCTGCTCATTAAGTGGAGGGATAGGTACAACCAAGGATGCCATCGTTTCCGAGTAAATAACCTCAATTGTTGAAGCGTTGCTCAGGTAGGAAATCTGCGACTGAAGAATGTGGCTTTCCCCTAGTAGGGTCGCGAAAAATTCATTTTTCATCTTGGCCTCATCGAGCTGTACCCGCATCAGGCATGGATGAAGAATACCTAGCTCGATATCGTCTGGAGCAACGCAGACTCGGCCGATGGTGCCTCTAGTCGTCACCAGGACATCTCCCGGAAATACGCGAAACGAAGACAATTGAGAGAATTTTTCATCCGAAATGTAGTTATCACCCGAAGAGAGATCCCCCTCGATAACATTTTTCTGGTTGTAAACCTTGTGGTAGCCACCAAGCATCTCGCTCGCGGTCAGCTGACTTCCAAATGGTCCTGTTTTAATCGCTCCTGCTTGCGCCTTTACGGCGTACCTAACTGGTGAGACGTCCCAATGCTCCGGCACCTCCCCCAGCCACTCCACGCCGGATTCTTTCATTTTCGCGCTGGGATCGAGGCCCTTGGTGACAGCATGGGTGATCAGCGCCTGGCGCTTTTCGCGCAGCAGTTCGATAAAGCGGGTTTTCTTTTCCACCAGCGCGTCAATGCGGGCGGTTTCGCGGTCGAGGTGAGTAATTATTGCCAATTGCTCTGATAGATCTTCAGGGCAAGGAAGTAGCAGATTACGGATTTTATCGCCGCTTATATTTGGCTGGCCTGCACCGGTAGCGAGAGCTAGTAGCTCATTCCGAAAGCCCTCGAACCAGTTACGCAAGAAGGGAATCCGTACCTTCTCACTTGGGTGAATAGCAAAACATGCCTGATTTAATGTGGCATTAACCCCGAGCACGCCAAGCCGACCGACCGTCGCGCCATACATGGCGATCACCAGCGATCCTGCTGGATGGAGCTTCAGCGCAGAGTTGTTTTTGAGAGCGTCCTGGGTAACGCACTTCTCTGTCGAAGATACGGTATTTTCCCTGAGCTCCCCTGTTGTAACCCAAGGGAGCCCATCAGCTGAGTACTCATCTTCCTTCGAGGGAGTCGTACCACTGCCGTAGCCTGAAATCCAATAAAGAAGCTTCTTAGTAACCCAATGCTCCGGCACCCTCCCCAGCCACTCCACCCCAGAGTTCTTGTAAGCCTGATAGGTCTTGTCGTGGCTCATGCCGTCACCTCGCCCAGCAGCGCGGTAATCTCGGCCTCCACCGCCCTGAGGTCGGCATCAATCTCGGCCAGCGGACGAGGCGGCTGGTAGACATAGAAGTAGCGGTTGAAGTTGATCTCATAGCCAACGATGCCGACCTGGCCGTCCTTCGCATCAGTCTTGCCAGTGTCGATCCAGGCATCCGGCACATGGGGCAGTACTTCGCGCTCAAAATAGGTGTCAATGGACTGGTTCAGCGGCACGTTCTCGAATTCGCGCAGGTCGCTGTCGGCCTGCACATTGCCCTTGTCATCCAGTACCGGCTGGGCGTTGATATCACGCTCGCCGAAGCAGGCCAGCACCGCCTTCTGCGCGCCCTTGGAGAGTTTCCTGATACCCGCGGCCTTGAGGAAGGCCGGCAGGTTGTCGAACTCACCCTGCACGACGGCTAAGACTTCCACCTGATCCGCGCCCTTGGTATCCCGGTAGGCCTCGAGCTTTTCTGGGGTCACTGAGAAGCGCAGACGCAGCGGGCGCTCGACGGTGATGCGGCGGTAGCCGAAATCGGTGGTGGCGAAGATCTTGGAATTGAGGCCGTCCTCGATCGCTTCGTGGAGCTTGGCGATTTCGGTGATCTGCTCATTGGACAGGTACTTGCGCTTGCTGCCCAGGCTCTTGCGCATGGGCGCATGCAGGGCACTGGCATCGATCAGTTGCACCTTGCCCTTGCGCAGGGCGTCCTTGTGGTTGGACAGAACCCAGATATAGGTGCCGATGCCGGTGTTGTAGAAGAGATCAGTGGGCAGAGCGATGATCGCCTCCAGCCAGTCGTTCTCCAGAATCCAGCGGCGGATCTCCGACTCGCCGGAACCGGCACCGCCATTGAACAGCGGCGAGCCGGACAGGACGATGCCGATGCGGCTGCCGCCCAGTTCTACCGGCTTGCGCTTGGACAGAAGGTGCATGAGGAACAGCAACGAGCCGTCGCCGACACGCGGCAGGCCAGGACCGAAGCGGCCGGCGTAACCCTGCTGGCTATGCTCGTCCTGCACCTGTTTCTGCACCTTCTCCCACTTCACGCCGAACGGCGGATTGGCCAGGCAGTAATCGAACTGCTCGTGGGGCAGAAGGTCATTGGACAGGGTGTTGCCGAGCTTGATGTTGCGGGTTTCGAAGCCCTGGATGAGTTTGTCCGCCACCGAGATGCCGTAGGTTTCCGGGTTCAATTCCTGGGCGTAGGGTACCAGGCGCGCATTGGGGTTCCACTCGTCCACCTGCTCAATGGCCGAGGACAGGAAGCCGCCGGTACCGGCCGCGCAGTCGTACACCGTTCGCACCACGCCCTCGCCGTTAAGAGCTTCATGATCCGGGGCGAACACCAGCGTGGTGGCCAGGCGCACCACGTCGCGCGGGGTGAAGAACTCCCCGGCGGTGTCGTTGGCGGATTCGGCGAACTTGCGAATCAAGTGCTCGAACACCAGGCCCATTTCATGGTTGCTGAGGACATTCGGGTGCAGGTCGATGCTGGCGAACTTCTGCGTCACCAGGTACAACAGGTTGGCGGTTTCCAGCTTTGCCAGCCAGCCGTCGAAGGCGAAATGCTCGAACACCTGGCGGGCATTGGCGGAAAACTTGGCGATGTAGTCCTCCAGGTTGGCCCGCGTGCTGGTGGAGCCGACGCTATCCAGAGAGAACTGCGAGACGTTATAGAAGGTGGCACCGGCGGTGCTGGGCAGGATCAGATCCATATCCACGCCGCTGGCCTTCATCGCCTCGTACTGGCTGCGCACTTTGTCGCGGGTAGGCTCCAGCACGCACTCCAGGCGACGCAGCACAGTGAACGGCAGGATAATGCGGCCGAATTCGGATTGCTTGAAGTCGCCACGCAGCACATCAGCTACGTTCCAGATGAAGTCGGCGAGGTTTTGCTGGTTCACGCGGTATTCCCCTAATCAATGGCGGACGATGTCTGCGCATTGGAGAAAACCGGCCAAACCTGGGTGCGGAAATCCATGCGAGGCGCATCATCCTGGACCTGCCTGGGCAGACAGTTCTAATGCTGGTGACGAACCTTAATCGCGAGGCGGGGGTAGATCAATTCGATCGCATCGGAGGTCCGCGCTCTGAGCATGCCATTCTAACGGTGAACGACTAGGAAGGAATCGCCACGCGGGAAGGCTAGTTAGAGAGTGACGCCCATTAATTCGACTCCGTGAACTGAATGTCGGGGCCTGTTATCGTCAGGAGTAGGCTCGCATTACTACTCAATCAGAAAGCGAGAAAGCAGGAGCAAAACTGGAGGGAACCATGCCGACCTATCACCTGCACCCTCGCCTGGACGACCAGGACAAACCAATCGTCATCGAGCGACCGCACACGGCTACGCCGCTCGACTCATGGCGCGAACCCGACGCCACATCGATCGTGGTGCCAGATGGAGAGATGCCCACCTCAATACGAGGAATTCCGGTAGTGAGCTGGGACGCTGTTCCGCGCGACAAGGAAGCATGGGCGCGAGTGACCGGACAGGTGAAAGTCGATGAGCCACCATTCAACGTACCCGCCGGGCTCAAGAAGGCTGCAGGTGTGGTTGTCGCTGAAGCGGACGGCAGGATCTGGGTCGTAGCTCCGACCAATGCCTATGGCGGTTACGAAACGACGTTTCCGAAGGGGCGCGTCGGTAGCGGTATGAGTCTGCAAGCGACGGCAATTCGCGAGGCCTTCGAGGAGTCTGGGCTGCAAGTGCAGATTGAGGCATTCCTGGTCGACACACCTCGCTCGATGACCTACACCCGTTATTACCTCGCCCGTCGCATCGGAGGGAACCCTGCCGATATGGGCTGGGAATCACAAGCGGTGATGCTCATCCCAGCGAAGATGCTCGCGTCTGAATTGATCAACGCCAATGACAAACCCGTGCTGGCCGCAATCGAGAAGCACTTGGCTGCTGCCACGCAACCGGCAACGAAAAAGCCATACCATTACATTCAGGACAAAGCTCCCTCCAGACGATCCCCGGTCTTCCAAGACCAGGCTGATTTGCTGGCTGAGTTGATCGAGCGCTTCGAGCATAGTGTCCTCGCACACTTCAGGACGAGCGATCGAGCACAGATACCAATGGAACGCTTCAAGGAGATCTGGGACCTCCCAGATTATCGACTTCTGATTGTAGGGAGCTACGCCTGCGGTTTTGTTTGCCGGGACCACAAGCCTGATTTCGACCTGACTGCCGTAGACAACAATCCCGTCGCCGCCTTGGGACATTGCCCATTTCCTGAGATCCGCCACTTCGTCCATACGCTTCTGCGTTCGGAACGATGGGCAGATGGGTACAGCAGCCCGATCCTGGAAGCGGTCAACAGCGGCGCCCTTGCCCTGGTCGCGGCTCGGCTCAGGGAGGACTACTCACTTCATAGATGACGCTGGAGCAGAACTAGATGTGCAGCACGCACGTCCCTGGCATACCAGCACGCATAGCCGATTAAACAATGACTCGCACTAGATAGGCCCTTCCTTTTCTGGCTTAGGAGCAGCGACCAGCTCAGCCTTTTGCTGATCAAGCAACTTCTGAAGCTCTGGTGGCACCGAGACGCTGCTCTTATGCTCTTCCGGCAGACCGTCATAGCTGTCATACAAATCCGGCCGCTCATTTGCGCTTGGTACGCTTATGCTTTCCTCCAATTGAACGCTGTAGGCTTGGCGAAAGTCTGCCTTAAGGGCTGGTTCTCAACCAGATTCTTTCTAGTCACCGGAACCTCTCTGCTTCGAAACCAGAATAGGCTCGCCGCCCTCGCTACGTTGCTGTCGCGGAACGTGCGACCCTTTGAGGGCACTAGATATCGTTTCGGAGTCACGCATCGAATAGAACGTCGTCCCGGTTTCGGTTGAAACCCGATTACCGTTCCGGTTTGTCTGGTGCCCGGCCCAGGCTCAATGCCGGGGCCGGCAAGCACACCCGCGCTCCGCACCTCGTTCGTAGTCTCATCTGCGACGATGCAGGAGTCTCACTGGCGGCGATTAAAATTAGCATTTCGCACCAGCCAAGTAGAACTGACCGTGCTGTATTCTTTGGCCTCGCCAACACGTCGTCATTGGCACATACCAGCGCTGATGGTCTGGGGCATGGCAAATCGTCGCCCGGATCACTGCTCACCTGTCTTTCGCGCTAAGGTCAGCCGACATCGAGTCGCCACACGGATACCCGATGAAATTCAGTTGAGCCGCCAAGGTCAGTAGCGCTCGATCACCACCACTGTAGCGGCCGGCACCTCGTTGACATCCAGCCCCCATGCACGGCGCTCACCATTCTGAACAATGGCCAGGGTCTCAGCAGTAATCTTGGCCAGCTTGGCGCGCTCGAAGGCTTTCTCGGGGTCGCTGTCGCGCAGTCGGACCGCATCGACCGAAATTGCCCGGGCGGCCGACCACTCTTTCCGATGGCGCGCAAGGACATCTGCGCGCAAATCAATTGCTGCGTCCTCGGCTAGCTTGTCGATTGCGATCTGCTGCTGATTGGTCGAGACCTCGGGACCCAGTTCGCCAACGGTACGACGAACCTGATTGGCAACTTGGTGGGCGCTGGCAGTGATCTCCGGCCCAGTCAGGCGCCTCCATCCGCCGTCAGCAGCGCTCCAGCGCTTCAAGGTGCGCTCACTGACGCCCACCTCTTTCGCCAAGGCCGCCATGCTCCTGAGGCTACTCTCGTACATGACCCGGGCCGCTGCCCGGATCTCAACCTGGGTTGGAGATGCTGGAATGGTCATAGTCGTCGGCCTCGCTTACCAATATGAGCTAATGACGAGATGGTGCCATCACGCCTTCCACGCCAGGCACCGTGGCACCCTTTTTTGTCATCGACGGGGGCCAATCGGGCCACAAGAGGACCTCGCAGCAGCTCGTCGAGTCATCGTCAGGTGCTGGCGTCCCCTATCCGGCGCTCTGCCCGAACTGTCTGGGGTGCATTTCTGACCCAAGACAATCAAATGCCCTGAGTTTGCTGGCTCGGACTGGGGTGTCTGGGGTGTCTTGCGTAAACCAATGATTAGAACTATCTCGTCGACCAAAGTCCTAACTCATAGTGGCCAGCTGTCAGGGGCGAATGCTGGAGACACTCTACCGACCACGGCCGCATCTCCGGACACCTCAGACAGAGCGGACAAGCCCAGCAGCATCCAAGGTTGCAGCTGTCTGGATGCGTCAGGGCCCCCAGACAGATTGGGGGGGCGAACCCAGGCGATGTAGCAGATTACCCGGGGACAAGTGCGCTCCTTCTTCCGTTATCTAGTGCTCCTGTTTACAGTCCGGCGGATATCGCTACAGAGATGAAGATCAATGGCCGATAAAGTGGACGGAGCCAGCCAAAGCACGCACCTGAATGTCGAATCGGGTGGTTCAGGAGGAGATGCGCTAGCTGGGTATGACTATCAAATCGACGTGTCTGTCTGGCTCGCGCTCGACCTGATGCTCGCCAGCAAGCTCACTCAGGAGCTTGTACTTGAGCCGGTGAGCGAAGAGGACATTGAGGCGAAGCTCGACGAATCCGAGGTCGGTCCGGTTGCCACCCGCGTCTCGCTCAATGGTTACACTCTCGTTGTGCAAGCCAAGCTCCGAGGCGGCGACGCCTGGACGGTCGCAGGACTGAAGAACTTGCTCAAGCATGGGAGCGACCACCGCCTCTCGGCAGCCGAGCGCTTGGAGGACGGCAACGTCCGATATTTGTTAGTTACGAGCGCGGCCCTAAATGGCCCGACCCGCGCTTTGAAAGTGCTTCGCGCCGGGTCATGGCCAAGGGCCGTCGACCTGCCTAAGGAAATCGTAAAGGCACTACCTGAAGGCGCTACCGGCCGTGTCGCGGTCATTGGAGGCCTGGACGAAGCGCGGCTTGTACGAGAAATCAAGGACCTGTTGATCGAGCGCTTCCGCGTTCCCAACGCCCGCTGGGGTGAGTGCCTACAGGTACTCCGAGAAGCCGCACGAGTGAGAGTTAGCCGCGGTGGGAATGGCCGGTGGCAGCGGGACGACCTGGAGCGCGTCGTTCATCAGCACGACGGCTATCTGGCGAGCACGCCGGAGCTAGAGCACTACGTACATCCGACGAACTGGCCCGAACTCCTCACCGTGATGCGCACACGCCATGCCGCTCTCATCATTGGCCAGTCAGGCACCGGAAAGACGTTGGCCACTCGCAAACTATACGAAGTGCTCAGGACCGAATTTCCCGGGCTGCAACATGTTCCAATCCGCGGAGGCCCCCACAAACTTCGGGATGACCGAACACCATCACCGGTGCTCTATGACATCGAGGATCCATGGGGACGCTTTGACTTCGACCCAGATAGCCGGCCCTGGAACGATCAGCTTTCCCAGTGGTTTGCGCAGGCAAGTCATGATCGCATGATTGTGGCCACGACCCGACGTGACGTGGCTCAAGCGACGGGGGCGCTCGATACAGTAGAGCCCTGGTTGTTCGCACTCGAAGTCGAGCACTACGGCAAGGATGAGCGCTCCCGACTATACCGCACGCGGATCGAGGGGCTCTCACGTGACCTGCAGTTGGTAGCGGCCGATGCTGAGGCACGTGTCCTGTCCAAACTGGCGACTCCGCTTGAGATCCAAAAGTTCTTCGACGCATTGCGGGATCTCGATCGGGATCTGTTGAAGCATCCGGCCAGTTTCATTGAGGAGGCAATCAACCGAGCCCACCAGAACTCTATTGAGCGCACGGTGATCGACCAGATTCAGCAGCGGGGCGATGTACGCGCGGCGGCGATCATCTGGGCGCTCATGAAAGCAGCGGACAAACTGTCGCTGGGCTTGGTCCGTGAGATGGAACCAGAGCTGGCGGACAAAGAGCCCAAGCTAGAGAAGGGCGTAACACCGTTCGTCAACTTCCTCATTGCAGCTCGGAACCTGCGTGCCGGCGAGGGCACCGCGAGTTACTACCATCCACGTGTCGAAGCAGGGATTGAGCGCGCACTGAAGTATGACCCGCTCCCAGTAGGGCGAATCTTGCGCATCCTCATCGACCTTCTGCTCGACCCGGCCGGGCCTGGCGAGGCCTGGGGGGCAGGGATGGCCGCCCGGATTCTTGCTGCAGTGAATGAGCGGCTGCCGGAGGTGGTCGTCAAACCATTACCTGGCTCTACCGGCAAGATCGACGACTGGCTCACCACGCAACTCGCTCAAGGTGGTACGGCCTTCGAGGACAATCTCAGGCTCGCCGCGGCCGCTGGATCGCCTGCCAGCAACGCATCCGAACTGGCTCGTTACCTTCTTCACCGGCCTGACAAGACTTTTGGCTTCTTCCATTGCTGGGCGGCGCCTCTAAAGGACGAGGCCTGGTACGCACGTTTACGTGGGGACCCGATTATCAAGCCCCTCCTGGAAACGTTTATACAAGAGGTGCTTCCAACAACACATGACGATTATCCGGTTCCGCTCGTAGAGGAAATCGAACGCATAGCGACGGGCCTTACCCCGGCCTTCTTGACGGCGGCGAAGCAAGCAGTGACCTTCGGGGTTATACCCTCGGTAGATGTAATAGCGGAGGGAGCGCTTCGTAATCTCGATGGCTTCGAGCCTATCGTCGACGCGGCGATTGCCGTGCGCACGCCGTCTGAAGACGAGCTGCGGGAGATCGCTGAAGTGCAGCTATCGATCACAAATGGAGTCTATAGCCACGACTATGCAGAGTACCTGAACGATCAAGGCAGCGAGGACGGGTACTGTGCTGGCGAATTTCTCGAACACTATGTCAAACGTGTGCGTGATGTGAGGGGCTGGCAGAGTCTTGTTGGGCATCGACATGCGGAGCAACTTCACCGCTATTGGATCCGAGAGGTGGCAGATCAGGCAAAGCGTAGCGAGCCCGATTCCGATGAGTTTGCAGCGGTATTTGCAGCAGGCTACGACGGCCGCGACGAGGACGATCTTTGGTCTGTGTTATGGCGCTGGTGGGACGACCGATATCGTGCCGTGCTGCGGGCGCGTGTGCACGATGGCCATCCTGAACGTCGGGTACGGCAGGCTGCCTTGGCTTGTCTCGTCAAGCAGATGCCCACGGAGTTGCACGAGATCGTCCGCGAGCTGCTGGGCGACAATCTAGTGGCGCGCGCCTTAGAGCTCGCGCTAGACCTGGCCCATTTGCAGAACAGTCGCGACGAAGATGGCGAAGCGCATGGCTCCGCGGTAGGCACCGTTGCGACGACGCTGCCACCGCCCTATGGGGAGCTTTGCTCGGCGGCGCGCGCCTTGCAGCGCCGTAAGCAGCTGGTCCTGTCGCCGCAGGCCTATGCGGTGCTATCTGGGGCCGAACATGGCAGTGAGGACGTGCGGCGCTTCAGAATCCAGGCCGCCAAGTACGTGGACTTGCCGTGTCAGGAGGATATCCGCTGGATACTCGCCACTAGCGATGATGACCAGGTCGCTGCGGAGGCGGTCGAGCGCGCGATCCAGCTGGGTATGCACGTCGACGTGGAGGAGGCGCTCGATCATAAGTTCGCCAAGGTCAGCGCTCTCGCATTGGCGGCGTTGGGCGCAAGTGCGACGCTGCCGCTGCCTGAGCGGCTGCTCGCCATGGTAGACGCGGCCGGTAGCCCAATCCGCAAGGCGCTTGCCGAGCTTTTGGCGTCCCGACCCCATCCCGACCATCTGCCAGCGCTCTTGCGGCTAGCCAAGGACCACTGGTCAAGCAGTTCTCGTTACTACGGCGAGAATGACGCTTTTCCTATCGCCCGGACTGCGGTAGAGGCGATTGGAACATTAGCGCCCCTGTCGGCAACCGATGCAGAGCAGTTGTACGCAATGGCAATCGACACCAGCGATCGGCAGTTGCGGATCGGCATCTTCAAGTTGCTTGCTACGACTGGCAGGCAGTCGATGCAAGAGCGGCTGCTTGAGATGGCCGTCGCACCTGGCCGGGCTGAATTGCATGAGGCGGCAGCGTCGGCCCTGCTACAGGCGTGTGACGCGACTGGACTGGACGTCGTTGCGCGGATAACGCCCGACATCCTGACCACACAGCCCCCTACGGTAGCCACAAACCTGGCTCTGCTGTTCACGATCAAGGCTGACCTCGCCTCGGTAATAAATACGGCGCGGGCACTTGCGACCCACGAAAAGCGGCGGGTGCTCCTAGTGCTGATGATAAGGATCTTGGCGGGGCGGGATCAGGCGAGCGCCCAAACGGTAGAGGCGCTTTTACCCAAAGGCCATCCAGCGGTGGCCTGGGCATTCGGCAATCAATCGGAAACGCTGGACGATGCGCTGCTTGCAGACCTCGGTGATCCGGCCAGCTGTGCTCAGGTACTGCTACGAATGAAGCGAGTACAAAAGACGGCCTGAGCTCGTCCCGCCGGTATATCGGCGAGCCTGTTTCGGGGGATGACATCTAGCTCGTCCCTGGTCCGGGTCTTTTCGCTGGGTGAGCGTGGCAGGCAGAAAAGGGCGGCGCAAAGGGAGCACTGGAATCAGGATGGTCGCATGTAGCCTGCTCGACAAGGACACTGCGGCTCCAGCGTTCGTTACGCTTGATCCGCTAGAGTTTTGACCCTAGGCAATCGTATCGGGGGCTCAAAAGCGCCAACCACCAGGGGGGACTTTCCGGTCCCCTTAGGTAGCCGGTGGGGAAAATTACTCACTACTGGTATCTAGTGCGGTAGTACAGCTTGATCGCCAGATTTGGGCAACCACGGCGCGTCTCGAACTCGTCCATCTCCAACGGGTGAATCACGCGCCTCCAATTCGTACACCGATATTCCTTTTGGCCTAGCCCTGAATATCACTGCGAAAGGCATGGACCACCTGACTCATGGAATGCAATTGGATTGGCAAAGTCGGTGCAATTACACAACCACGCGGCCTGTCACAAGAAACCCGGCTCGAGGCCGGGTCATGATGAGGCTACCACTTGCGGCACGTGCCTTCGCAGGGCTCAATCAGAGTGAATATCCGTCGTCAGACTGAGCCAACTCGTCCTGAGCACACATAGAAATGACGTCGACCTTGTTCTCTGCCTCGAACCTCTTCACTGCGTCCTCCCATTTGGGGAGCGCCCACGAATACGGGCGCCGACTTCCGACCTTGGGCCTGGTCTGCTTGGCGTCAGTGCAACGGATGAAGTGCTTCGCGAAACAGCTTCTTGGCAACAGATGAGCCTTCCCACGCTTCTTTCCCGCATCGACATAGGCCTCGTAGACGGCTTCCTTCTCCACCGTAGTCGACCAGCCCCAATCTACCCCTGCGATGTGCTTGTCGATCAAGGCATCCAGAATGAACTGGTCATGCGGATCCAGGCTCAAGGTCCGCTGGACACGCAGGCCATCAGTTTCTGGCACTTTGCGCAGGTCTACCTTGCTCAGGTTGATATTGAGCAGCACAGACAGAAGGGCCCGCAAGCCGTGCCGATCGTTGTCGTAGAGTTGATGACTCATCGCGCCGAAGTAAGCGGAATCCTTCTGGCGTTTGTCGCTCACATCCAGGACGAAGTAGCGGCGCTCATCTTTAGATGCCGGCACCGCCCAATCGTCATTGGTGATCATGATGATGCGGCTCAGCGAGCGCATCTGAATCGCATCCACGCCCTTGGCTTCGACAGTCATGGTGCTGGAGGTGATCATGTCCTGCAGCGGGCCAACGTCTGCCTTGTTGCCTGCCCAGAAAGTCTCCTCAGCTACCACCAGAAGCTTATCGGCCAAGTGCCGATTGAAGTTGCCGATCAGGTGTTTCATCTGGCTGACCTTGATCGCGTGACCGCCGAGCAAGGCTGACAACGCCTCAGCGAACATCGACTTGCCGACTCCTTTCCCACCGCGCAAAACCAAGGCGACGCCCTTCTTCTTGTCCGGGTCCTGCAGCATGTCAGCCGCCCAAGCCAGCAGGTAGCGAAATTGCTCCTTGTTGCCGCGACACACATTCAGCTTCAGATGGCTCAGTAACTTCCGGCACTTCATTGCATTGCGAAACTGGCTGCCCGGAAGAGGTTCGACGGCAAACCCGTGCCAGAGGTTGTAGTACCCATTAGCACCATTACCAACTGGTGCAAACGTGAGCCCCTTATAGGTCCGGCGCTCCACGGAATCCAGCCAGAGATCCGCAACTGAAACACTCCGCACGCGAGTGCTGCCATCCTTGTTCTCAGTGGTCACCGCAACCTTTTGGTTACGGTAATACAGCTTGAAGGCAGCGACCGACAGGTAGCGAACCTCAACTCCAAGCTCGTTGCGGTCCTCGCGCAGCACCATGGCCTTATCACCGACCACCACCAGAGCGTGCTCCTTGTTCAGTTCGGCAACGGCCGCCCGCTCAGCGGAGACTCCCCTAACAGTCTCCTTCCGCCTCTCGTCCTCAGCCTCGCCCACCGATACCGGACTACCATCAGGTTCAGCCGATGAGGTCGACTCTTCTGTCCGGTGCTTGGCCAAGAAGTCTTCAAGCACCAGCGCCGCGGCCTTGGAGTGTGCAAGCAGGCTGAAACCGTCCGGAGGTGGGTCGGCCAGATCCCAACCATCCGCTACGTCCGCCGGTGGCGTAATAATCTTCACCGGCTTGGCCAGCTTCGGCAGCATCTTGGCGACATCCAGCATGGCCTGTGTGCCAGGCTGTAGCAGCAGCGGCATCTCCTGGCCGGCCAGCGGGTGTTTATCCGGGTAGGGGTGGCGGTCAGCATCCGGCCACAGCGCCAACGAGCGGCCTTCCAGCGGGGTCCAGTCGACGAAGCCAATCGCCTTGCCACCCCCCGGCCAGGCCAGAATGATCAGCTTGTCGCGCGGGATGCCGGCGGCCTCGTACAGGGCCTGGGCGGCGTCGGCGGTCTTCTCGCCTTCCACGAGGATCACCTGGGCGTTGGGGTGGCGCTTCAGCTTGGCCAGGCCGTACAGCGGGCGCGGCTTGCCGAACGACAGCCAGCGCCAGGCCATCTCCCTGGTCTTGTCACTGACGCAGTAGGACAGCGGCATGACTTCCTTGCGCCCGCCGGGCAGGGTGAAGCGCAGCGTGTAGCCGATCAGGTTGCCATCCAGGTCTGTGTACTCCCAGCGCCCGCTGGCGGTGAAGGATTGCCAGACGCCGTCGATCTTGCGGCTGATGGTGTCGCGAGGCGCACTCTTTAGCGCCTCCGGCGGCACCGGTGCAATGGGTAGCCACTGCTCTTCCTGTTCCTTGCGCGCGGCCTCACGCTGGCTGGCGCGGTACTCGCCTGGGGCCAGGCTGCCGGTGATCTTGGCGACCGCATCGCGGAACGGGATATCTTCGAATTCAGCGACAAAGTCGATCGCGTCACCACCTGCGCCACAGCCGAAGCAGTAGTAGGCGCCCTTGTGGGGCATGACGCTGAAGGAGGGGGTCTTCTCTTTGTGGAACGGGCAAAGGCCTTTGTACTCTTTGCCGTGCTTTTCCAGTTTCACATACTTGCCGACGACACCGACGATGTCGGACCTCGCCCTCTGTATTGCGGAATCAGGCAGCAGGTTGTGCTCCATGCTCATGACACCTCCCTGCCTTAAGACCGCCGACGAGCGGGAATAAGTTGTGCACCTTCCTCACACTGGCGGCGCCAATCAGTAGCGGCCTCAATGCTGATAAGGGTGCGGCTGCCGACCTTCATGATTTTCGGCCCGGTGCCCTCCTTCAACATCTTGTAAAACATGACTTTTGTGATGCCGTAGGCCTCGCAAAAATCGCGGACAGAGTACGCGGCGCGAGCGACAGCTTGTTGGGGAGTGTTCATGTAGAGCTAACCTTGGTTTGTTGAGGTCAGCCCAAATACTGTTGCACGAAGCCTACCTAGACGAGGCAACGAATTCGGAATTCGTTACCTGATGCTGAGCGGATTCGTCCTACTTGGTACGGCGGTAAGGGATGGAGGTCAGCGGATAGATGTCGACCGGCATGGGCAGATCTGCGTCTGCCCTCAAGCCGCGGCAGATTTTGCGAATTGACTCGTAGCCCAGCAGAAACTCCCCGCCAGCCTCGTCTGAAACAGCGCCGCAGGCCGCTTCGAGGGATTCTCTTGCATCGTTCATTCGCTGCTGCACGGCCATGCGAATTTCCCAGTCCCGAAAGGCAAAATTGCCTTTTGGCGCACCACGTCCCGTACGGGAGAATCCAAACGCATCGTTGGGTGAATCGCCGCCAGCAATAGCCTCAAGCGCGGCCACCACAAAATCGAACGCATCATCGTGACCGATCCGGGCGGCGTTTCGAATCTCGCTCAGACGCCTTGCAGAGAGAGCGCACATTTGACGAAGCGCCTCGTGGTTGCCTGGTTCAAGCAGGTCGCCATCTACCCATAGCTCACTGCTCATAACACTTTCACCCTCGCCAGTTGTGCAACAATTTTGTCCTTTATGAGGTGGCCATAATGGCGCGAGATCATCTCCACACTGGTTCCCGCAATCTTGGCGACCGTCATCGGGTCAATGCCGGACACAAGCATTTCCGAGATAGAGACGTGCCGTAGGCTGTACATCACAACCGTATCGGGTAGGCCGGCAGCAGCCCGCGCCACCTGGAAGGCATCGCGCCACTCAAACCTCGTCCATGCGATGCCTGAGCGCATCAACAACGGCTCGTCAGTGAGGCGATCGCCGGCACACTCTTTCAAAACCTTAAGGGCGTCAGGGGAAATGGGGATTGTGCGACGACCTGTCTTGCCGACGACAGTCAGCAAACCTGCTGGGTCAAGATCGCCGACAGTTGCACCTGCAAGTTCACCTGGCCTGCAGCCGGTCAGTAACATCGCGCGAAGGAACGGTTTTAGTTCGTGATCGGCAGCGGCAAGAAGCTTTCTTCTGTCCGCCAGCGTGAGAGCGACATCCCGGCGCTGCCCTACACCCTTGAACGCTTCGACGCGATCCCACTGGGCGGTCGACGATGCAAGACCCAGCCTATACGCAAGGTTGAGGGCAGCTTTTAGCGTAGCGAGGTTGCGGTTTGCCGAATCCTTGGCACGCCGTTCAACATCCGGATCATCGTCGTCGACATCAATTTGAGCATTCCGCCAGTCAGTGATGTGGGCAGTACGCAAAGCGCTGAGCTTGATACGGCCGATCGGCTGTTCGTACACCAGTCGGCGGAACCGGCCTTCGGCATCCTTCGCGGTGGACTCACCTTTCTCTGTCCGGCGATCTTTGACATAGCGCCTGCAGGCTTCAGCAACGTCGATCACCTCGGTTGAACCGCCCTGGCACTGCGCAAACCATTCACGGGCAATTTTCACCGCACCGTCGTAGTCGGGCAGGCTTCCAAGCGCATGGTACTTCTGCCCACCCGTATCGGAGCGCCATCGAGCGATCCACGTGCCGGTCCCATCTCCCAGCACGCGGTAACCCACATAGCAACCCGCCTCGATTCGGTCCCAGTAAGGCTCCCTTCGGGAAGAGAGCTTCTTTCGATCAGAAACGGTTTTGATTGCTGCGGCCATGGGAAAAAGTCCGTACGGAAACCATACGGAAAACTAGCATGAACAACGGCATGCTTCCATTTATTATTTTTCCATAATTTTCAGCCTATTAAGACACACTCTAACTCCAGCTTACCTGGCCACCCGGCCCTCCGAAGGCAGGGGTCGTGGGTTCGAATCCCGCCGGATGCGCCAAATCAGAAAGCCCGCCTAGTGCGGGCTTTCGCGTTTCTGGAGCGGGCGCTCATGTGCTGGCAGGGCTGAGCCATGCTCATTCCCCTTCAGTCGGATTCCGGTGAGCCTGCATGTGCTGGCGCAGCAATTGGTTGATGCGGGCCTGATAGCCCGCGCCCTGGCCTTTGAACCACTCCAGTACGTCGGCATCCAGGCGGATGGTAAGCGCCTGCTTCACCAGCACCCGCAGCTCGGCGCGGCGGAAGAAGTCCTCGCCCACTGGTGTCGATGTCCTCGTCGCCCCGTTTGCCCAGGCGTTCCCAATCAGTTCTCGATGCTTTCGATACAGCGTCTGGCCTCCTGCTTGGTGGCTTTTCAGGCAGAGATGATGCGAATCGAGTCAGAAAGACAAAAAAGGGGAAGATCTACTTTCTCTACTCCCTTTTCAGACTTCCCTGCTTGCGCCGCTCGACTCGCATGCCGAAAAATCGCTCGGTCATTTCCATTAAACTGCGTTCCGAGTCAGGCCCGGTGTCGAGCCTAGTGCCTTCGGCGAGAGAATTAGAGTAAGAAATATAAATCTGTCCCCTTTTCCGGTCCCCTTTTCCGGTCCGCACGGTTCTGGCGATGCTGACCCGTTACGGCAGCGTGAGCCATATGAGTGCCGACTCGAAGTTTCCGCTGTAGGTCGTGCTGCCGGCCGGTACGGACGCCCCGTGTGACGGAAAAGAAACCGTGCCTCCCGGATCCACGAGCGCTCCCGCAGGGGTCGCGACGGTGAATTTCGGCGCGGACAGTTTCAGCGACGCGTCCAGCAGCGAATACGGCGGGCCCTGGCTCGTCGTCGCCGCAAGCCGCACCGTGTTGTCGGCCGAAGCCGCGACCCCGCCGCCGGTCTCGAAGCCGGTGCCACCCCAGGTTGCCGCGGCCGTCACCTTCTTGCCCGTCGATTCCAGGCGCGCGACGAATGCATCCTGGAAGCCGACGCCCAACGTCGTCGTCGTTCCAGCTAGAAGAACCGAGCCGTCGGGCGCCACCGCGATGCCGTCACCGGTGTCGCCGCCCTTGGTGCAGCATTCCTTGCCGAACAACAAGCTGCCATCGGACCCGATCTTCAGGACCAGCGCGTTGATGCCGATGATGCCGCCCTTCGCCGCCTGGATGGCGCCAGCCGTGTATATGGACCCATCCGCGGCGGCGGCCATTCCGCCGCGCGCATCCACGACCTCGCCTGCGCCGTACGTCCGTGCCCAGGCCAGCTCGCCCGCTGACGTCAGCTTCAGCACCATCACGTCGAACTGGGAAAAATTGCTGTTGGGCCGCAGTCTCGAACTGGCCGCGTAGACACTGCCGTCCGGCGTGACGGCCATCGCCTCGAAGCCGGCGGCATCGTCCCAGTACCTTTGCCAGACAAGAGTGCCCGCCGGATCGAACTTCAGGACGAATACCCCGGCGGAGCTCGGGCCGAAGCTGGTTGTACGGCCCGCGACGTAGACGGAGCCGTCGCTGTGCGTCGCCACCGCGCGGGCGCCATCGGACTGGGTACCGCCCCAGGCCCGCACCCAGAGCAGGTTGCCGTTCGGATCGAATTTCAGCAACACGGCGTCTCCGCCACCGTCTGCGGTGATGCCGGCCACGTAGACTGAACCGTCGGCAGCGACCGCCACTGACGTATCCGTCACCCCGACGATGGTCGGGCCGTTCCAGATCCGCTGCCAGACGACCGCTCCATTCAAGAGCTTGACGATGAACATCCGCGTCGCGGGCGAGCCGAACTCGTCCAAGGCAAAGCTGTCCGTCGAGCCGACGAGGTACGCGCTGCCGTCGGCGGCCGTGGCGACATCGGTTGCGACTTCGGCTCCAGTCCCACCCCATGTCGTCTCGGTGAGCAAGACCTGCCCGTGCGCCGGCCTTTCTGCAACTGCCAGCAGGACCAAAACCAAGCTTGCAAACAGCACCTTCCCGACCGCGATTCCATTCCGTCGTGTTGGCGAGGGACTGCAGATATGCGTCATGTCCTTTCTCCTGTTTGGAGCGAAAAGGACCTGGACGTCGCTGATGGGGGAATAGCCGAACCGCTCGAAGCGTGTCATCCGCTACCAGCTGCGCGCCGCGACAGCGCAGTACGAGCGGCACGAAGATCTCCAGGTGGTAATCCTTGAGTCTAAAACAGCATGCAAAGCTTTCCAGACTTCCGGGGTAAACAACGTCCAATAGTTTCCACCCCAGGGTGCGCAACTATCCGGCCTTCAAGAGAAAAGGGGAGAGATTTATTTTTCATTTCAATCCGTAACTGAGGAAAGAGCCAAGAAGGGGACAAGCCAAAAAGGGGACAGATTTATTTTGCCTGCTCTAATTCAGGTCTTTCTGGCTCGCGGCGTTCAGTTCATGGGCTAGAGATTCTCGAAACTTCATCCAGAGCTAAAGAGGTCAACTGGATAGAGTCTGCCCTTCAAAGGCAGGGGTCGTGGGTTCGAATCCGGCCGGAGCAGCTCGACTCAACTCGAAGAGCCTCGGAAATCTTCGGGGCGATCTATCCCTGGCATTAGTGGAGCCCTGGCGCATTCCTCGAGCCAGTCGATAAGAGCTTGCAGCCGTCTGGGCATTGGGTCGAGCGGGGGATGAACCAGGTAATAGCCATAGTTTCTCGCTTCGATGAAGCCGCTGAATGGCAGCACCAGTTCTCCATTCTCAATGCGTTGGCGGACCAGTTGTTCGCGGCCTATGGCGACCCCGGAGTGGTTCATGGCCGCGATCGTGCACAAGTCGGAGCGGTCGAAGGTCAGGAAGCGCTCCGGCAGGTAGGCCGTCGCTCCGGTTTCACGCGCCCATAAGCGCCACTCCGCATCGAACGCGGCGTTGTCCCAGGCCTCCACGTCATGCAGCAGAATGCATTGGTCAAGCCGTTCGGGTCGCCCTAGAAGATTGTGTTTGCGCGCGTACTCGGGACTGCAGACGGGCGCAATTCGCTCCGGCATCAGGCGGGTACTCGTGAGACCGGGGTGCTCGCCATTGGAGTAGCACAGCACGAGATCGATTTTCCTCGTTCGATAATCGATGCGCTCATTGCCCACCCTGATATCCAGTTGCACACCCGGATAACGGGCGGTGAAGTCTGCCAGTCTGGGCACCAGCCAGCATTGCGCTACCGAGGGCCTCACGTAAAAGGTCAGTTGCCCGGAGATCTGCGCGTGAGCACGCTCCTGCATGGCCTCGGACAACGCATCCATGGTGTTCTGCATGATCTGGAAGATGCGCTCCCCGTCGTCGGTCAGGCTCACCTTCCTTGGCAGCCTGTGGAACAACTTGAGCGACAGGTCTTCTTCCAGCCGGGCGATGCGATGGCTTACCGCGCTGGCCGTCAGGCACAGCTCATCGGCGGCCCGCGAGAAGCTCATATGGCGAGCGGCGACCAGGAAGGTGTGCAGGTTCGCCAGATGTGTCCCGTTGAGCTTCGGTCCTGTGGTGAAACCCGCCTTCGACATCGCTGCAATCCTCTCTTGGTCCGCCGCCCGCACCTGCGTGAGTTCCGTCACCTTTATCGCAACTGGCGCTGCTAGCCGCGCCCCTTCTCGACATACGCGGCGAACTCTTCAGCCGGCACCATGCTGCCTCCCGTACCCCAGACAAGGTGCGTGGCGTTGGCCAACCGCTCCGATGTGACACCGATACGCTCCAGATAGGCCTGGTCTCGCAGGACGCGCACCATCCCCGGTGCGCCGGCCAGGGCGGAGGGCTCCAGACGAACCCGCTCTTCCTGGTAGGCGATTGCCAGGAGGCGGTACAGCTCTTCGTCCGTCACGGTGTAATAACCGTCGATCAGCCGCTGCATCGCCCGGCCCACGAATCCGGATGGCCGGCCAACCGCCAGGCCGTCCGCCGCCGTGACATTGTCGATGCCGAACTCCTGGACACTGACTTCATCGTGCAACCCGGTGTACACGCCCAGCAACATGCAAGGGGAGTGAGTGGGTTCGGCGAAGATGCAGTGCACGGCATCCCCAAAGGCCAGCTTGAGGCCGAAGGCAACGCCACCGGGGCCGCCACCCACACCACAAGGCAGGTAGACGAACAGCGGGTGATCCAGGTCGACCACTACTCCAGCCTGCTCGAACTGGCGCACCAGTCGTTCTGCAGCGACTGCGTAGCCGAGGAACAGATGGGGCGAGTTCTCGTCGTCCACAAAGTAGCAGGTGGGGTCGCATGCGGCTTGTCGGCGCCCCTGCTCCACCGCGACGCTGTAGTCCGACTCGTACTCTACGACCGTCACCCCATTTGCTCGCAGCTTGTCCTTCTTCCATTGCCGCGCATCCGATGACATGTGCACGGTCGCCTGGAAGCCGAGCTTGGCGCTCATGATGCCGATGGAGAGCCCCAGGTTGCCTGTGGAGCCGACCGCGATCTTGTACTGGCCGAAGAACTGGCGAGCCGCATCGGACGCGAGGGCTTCGTAGCTATCGCCGATGCTGATCAGCCCAGCTTGCAGGGCAAGATCCTCCGCATGCTTGAGCACTTCATGGATGCCACCGCGCGCCTTGATCGACCCGGAAATGGGCAGATCGCTGTCCGTCTTGAGCCAGAGCGAGCCACTGCCGGGTAGCCCTGCCTCGTTCAGCAGCAAGCTGTGCAGTTTCTTCAGGGGCACGATTCCCGATTCGATGATCCCGCCAGCCGCTGCGGTTTCCGGAAAGACTTTTGCGATGTAGGGCGCGAAGCGCTGCAAACGTGCGCTGGCCTGTGCGACATCCTCCGCGCCCAGCCCCACATCCCCCAGGGCCGTGGCGGCAGTGGCGATGGCCGGATTGAACCAGCTGGTCTCCTGCAGAGCGACCAGATCCTCGATCAGTGGGTGGCTGGCGTACCAGGCATCGAGCGTTTTGCCGTGAATCATGGATGTTCCTATCGACAGTCTGTGCGTGGAAAAGGTGGTAGCGACTCAAATCAGACGAAGTTGGCGAGCAACAGCGTGCAGCCCAGTGCCGTGAACGAGGCCAGGACGGTTGCGCCGGTGAATTTCTTGATGGCCTCGGACAGGGAAATACCCAGGTATTCCTTCACCACCCAGAAAGCGGAGTCGGTGATGTGCGTCCAGCCAATCGCACCTGCGCCGATGGCTATCACGAGGATCTCACGGTTGTATTCGGGGTGCTGGCCCAGGACCGGCAACACCATCCCGGCCGCACTGATCATGGCGACCGTGGCGGAGCCGACGGCAAAGTGCATCAATCCCGCGATCAGCCAAGCCAGGATGATCGGGTTCAGCTGCGACTGGCTCAGCAAGTCCGCCAGCACCTTGCCGATCCCGCTGCCGACCAGAATATCGTTGAACGCGCCGCCCGCGCCGATGATCAGCAAGATGCCGGCCAGCGGAGGGAAGCACCGATGGGTGAGGTTGAGGAGGTCGCCCATACCGAGGCCGCGTCGCAGGCCCAGCGACCAATAGGCGAAACAGACAGACAGGGCGAGCGCAATCAGCGGGTTGCCGAAGAAGGACACCCACTCATACGCGGCGGAGTCCTTGGCGAGCAGGGTCACCGACAGCGTCTTGCCGACCATGAGCGCGAGCGGCAGCAGCACCGTCGCCAGCGTGATGCCAAAGCCGGGCGATGCCTTCTCGTCGATGGTGGCTTCGCTGCGTTCGGCGAGAAACTGCTGCTGGCCTTCAGGCTCCTGGCGGCTGCACATGAATCGCACCCAGACAGGGCCGGCAATCACGGCGGTGGGCAGCCCCACGATGAGGCCGTACAGGATCACCTTGCCGATGTCCGCATTCAACATGCCGGTGATGGCGGTGGCCGCCGGATGCGGCGGCAGGATGCAATGCACGACCATCAACGAGGTCGCCAGCGGAGCACCGAGATAAAGCATGTCGATCCGGGCCTGGCGCGCGACCACATAGATCAACGGAATCAGCAGAACGAAGCCGACCTCGAAGAACACTGGAATGCCCGCGATAAAGCCCACCAGCATCATGGCCCAGGATGCATTCCTCTCGCCCAGGACATCCAGCAGCGTCGTGGCGATGCGCCTGGCGCCACCGGATTCCTCCAGCAGCTTTCCCAGGATGCTGCCCAGGCCAATGACGCCGGCAAGAAACCCGAGCGTGCCGCCCATGCCCTTTTCGAAGGCGCCCACCATCGCGGTGGGTGACATGCCGGTGCCTACACCCACAAGCAGGCTCGCGGCCATCAGGGACAGAAACGGGTGTACGCGTAATTTGCTGATCAGGACCACGATCAACAAGATCGCGGTGCCGAGAACTGAAAGCGAAAAAGCGGGGGTCATCTTTTGTTCTTCTCCATCACTACTCGCGTCCATGCGATGTTGTTTTGATGGATTAGATTTCAGCGCCCTGTTGCCGACAAACGATGGTTCGTCAGCCTATGGATGAACTGGGATCAACCATGGCTGGAGGCCTGAACGCCAAGCTGATCAGCGCTCCTGCCCCTTCGCCAGCCGAGCCCTTTTCATTCCCGCCCTCCCCGCCTATAGTCCGGCCCGTCACGGTAAATCTCGTGGCCGACCTTGGCCGGTCGAACAACTCTAGGCGCACAGACGCCCAACTCACCATCGCAGACGCGTTATCGCGTCTGCGATGCCGTGTCATGGCAACTGTGCGCGGGACACCTTCGGGTGTGCCGGGTGCCTAGAGTCCCGGTCGGCCAACCCGCGTACAGTTGCCGCCCTACTTCGCTTGGCCGCGACGGGTGGCAGCTCCATCGAACTCTAGGAGCTTCACCATGCATACGGATTTCTCGAACCTCATTCCCCTGACCGGCAACGCCGGCACCACGCCCGTGCTACTGCTCGATGGCAGCTGCGCCTATATCGACCTGCAGGAGTGCGCCGATATGCGCCTGAATGCGGCCAGGGGACTGCTGCACAGCCTGGCGACGATGGCACCGGGGCAAGCCGATGAGCGCGACCTGGTGCACTTCGCCGATGCGGCCCAGCTGTTGCTGGCGGATGCCTGCGACCTGCTCGCCGCAGCGCGCAAGGCGGCGCGCCGGGAAGCGATTGGCTGAAGCCCCCGCGCAAGCGCAGACCCTCCGTACTCAGCCGGCGCGGTCGGATGCGCGTTGCAATCCCAGTTCGCAGTCGTGCTCGAGAAAGGCCGCACAACGAAAGACCATCGCCGCCCGGTTGTTCACGCCCAGCTTGGAGTAGACGCGGCGCAGGTGGGTATTGACGGTGTGCTCGCTGATGCGCAGTTGCGCCGCGATCTGCTTGTTGAGTCGACCGAAGCAAACCAGCGTGGCGATCTGCAGTTCGCGCGCGGTGAGCAAATGCAGCAGTTGGTCCGACGGGTCGACGCCTCTGGCGAGGATCGCCGGTTCCATGCCCGACCGCGTCGGTTGGTGGGGCAGGTTCAACCTTTCGGCAAGCGCGGTCGGATCGGCCGCGCGCCATTCCCGTTTGTCTTCCATATCGACATTCCCTGGCCTCAGTTGCGCCGACACCACTACCCGCAGCCTTACCCGGCGAGCGCATGAGTTCCATGCCGCGGGAATATCGGGCGGGTTTCGAGCGCCCACACTCCCGCCAACGGCGACTCGCCGTGCCATCCGAACAGCGCGGGTAGTTCCAAAACAGGGAGTGCAAGCATAGTTGACCCCCTATCGCCGTGCCGGACGCTGAAGAAATTTCATCTTGCGGTCATCTCGTCCGTCCTCGGGTTGCGCTGGCCTCGATCAGGGTCCGGTAGTCGCGCAAGGGCGCCGGCTCGCGAATATCCAGCACCGCGGCGAGGTTGGCCCTTGGGCTGAGGTGCGGCACGAGGCGGGCGCTGGGCCCGGTCAGCAGGGGCGTCACGCCGGGGCCGTGGCCACTGACGGTGCTGTCGCCATGCACGATCACCCCTATGGTGACCCGTCCCGGCCGGTACAAGGGACCGCGCCGGTTGTCGGCATCGACTATGGCCACCAGGTCACCGAAGCGCAGGCTGCCGAGCCGGTAGCGCTCGCGCAGGCCGCGATCGGCGAGCTGGATGTCATAGTCACCGCGCCAGGTGCTGTTCTTGCCCAGGCCCGACCCCATCAGCACCGAGGGCACCCGGTGGCTGACCGGCACCAGCAGCCGGCCGTCGCGCTCCTGGATGCCCCAGCGCCAGAGCAGCCGTGGCGCGCAGTTGAGCAGCTCGATATCGGGATAGTCGAGCAGTCGTGCGCCGAGACCGTGGCTGACGATCTGGATGCGATCGCCGATCTGCAAGCGGCTGAGCACCCTGGTCGGGAAGTCCACCAGCACGTGGTTGATGCCGCCGTGCTTACCGGTGACGACGCCCGCCTGCCCCGTGCAGGGGCCGCTGATCACCCGCGCCTGATTGCCGATGCAGGCATAGGTCATCAGCGCGGTGTTCGGGCCGTCACGTGGGCCGACCACTTCGCGGCCATTGTTGTGCAGCGCCACGCCCGGCTCGATGTGATCGCCGGCCAGGCCGATGCAGGGGTCGCCGATGCGCTGATTGATGACGATGCCGCCGGTGGCCGGCAGTACCCGCGGCACCCCGTCGTAGCCGATGCGATAGGGGTTGGCCCGCCCGACCGGGTGGGCGATCTGGCCCGCCACGCTGACCATCACCAGCGCGCGTTCGTTCACCCGCGGGCGGCGCCCCGAATCGACGGTACGGTCGAGGGTCCTGGGTTCCCGGTGCTCCTGCAAGGTCTCTGACATGTCCATTGACTCCCTTCTCCCGCACGGGGGAGAGACTTAAAGCGGGTACCAGAAAATCCGCGCATCGCCCCAGGGATCGAGCGCGGCCTCATGAGCCGTCGCCAGTTCATCCTCCAGCAGGGCGTCCAGCTCCGGGTCCGCTTCGGCCAGCGCCGGCAGCGGCTCCTCCACCGGCTGCACCGCCAGCAGGCTGGCCGCCGGCGCCAGCACATGCACCACCGCCAGCGGCAGTCCGGCCAGCACCAGCGGCGCCACACCGGCCTGCGCCA
This sequence comes from Pseudomonas sp. BN417, assembly GCF_029871205.1. Lineage (GTDB taxonomy): Bacteria > Pseudomonadota > Gammaproteobacteria > Pseudomonadales > Pseudomonadaceae > Metapseudomonas. Next base: position 102,351 of record NZ_SSOJ01000144.1, read on the forward strand.
GCAACTGGCACAACCACTCGCGCTCAGTGCCGGCCAGGGCGCCGCCTGATGTGCCGCGGGACAGCGCCTCGGCACTCTCGGCCAGCTTCAGCGCGGCGACATCGTCGCAGAGTTGCGGGCCATGCTCCGTGCGGGTCGTCAGCACGAATGCCTGCCCCAGCGCCGCCGCCAGGGCGAGCGCGTCGAGCCGCGCCAGGCGCAGCTCCGAGCGGCCGCCGCCGTCGCGCTGCCATTCCCGCTCGACCAGGCTGATATGCAGGGTTTCATAGCGCTGGATAAGGGCGCTGCCGGCGCCGTTCTGCCAGGCGCTGGGCAGGCTGGATTCGCTGGTGCAATCGCCGATCCAGTGGAACGGCAGATTGGCGCAATCGGTCTGCGTGCGCCGCTGCTCCCACAGCCGCAACGACTGCGTGGCGTTGACCTGCTGTGCCGGGTCGGCATGCAGGTCAGCAAATAGCTGTTCAGGGCGGCTGAGGAAGAACTCGCTGCTGTCGAGGATGTGCCAGAAGGCCCGCGCCATCCACAGCTCCAGCCAGGGCGCCAGCCGCTCGACCAGTTGTGGGCCGAACGGCGTGGCCAGTGCCAGTGCGGGGTCCAGGACGCAGCTACGGCGGCGCTGGCTCAGGGTCACGGAAAGATCGGGCTGTAGCATGGTGCTTACCCCTTGCCGCTATCGGCCGTCTGAACAACCGGTGCCGCAACGCCATCCGGGACATTGCGGGTCGTCAGGCGACGACCCGCAATGTCTGGGGCCGCTGGCCGACGGCTTCCTTGAGGGCGGGCGTGACGCCGGCGAAGCTGCGGCCATCCGGTGTCATCCGATACGCCGCGATCCAGGCTTCGGCATGCGGCCCGAGCGGCCGTATGGTCGACTGGAAGAGGATCGGATCGATCGCCGTCTTGAAGTCGTTGTCGGCGATGAACTGCAACAGGCGCCGGCCCGACTCGGCCATCTTCGCGCGCTGCGAGGGTTCGGCGATGCCGCCCAGGTAGCGGTTGGAGACGATCTCGATGACATCCCACTTGGTATTGGCATCGAAGGATTTCTTGATGTCCGGCGCATCGAGCAGCTGCAGGACCGTGCGCAGGTAGTGCCCGACTTCCATGGACAGCGAGAAGATGTTGCCGTAGGTGGAACGATCCAGGGCGTAGCGTAGGTCGATGCCCAGGCGCTGGATGGTCGCTACCGAGCCGAACGGGCGCTGGTCGATCAGTTGGCCGCCGCGAATCACTTCGCCGATGAGCAGGTCGCGGAAGTAATGCGATACCGCCACCATGAAGCCGACCATCTGGCGATGGAAGTTCTTGTTGACGATGGCGCCGGCCGGCGCCTGCGCATTGCCGTAGTTGAACGCGCGCCGGTAGGCCACCATGCGGTCCCGCGCCGTGTAGCGCAGCGGCTTCCATTTCTCCAGCAGGTACAGGCCGCGGGCACCAGGTCCGCGCTGGATGCGCATCTTGCCGAGGCGGAACAGCCGCTGCAGCACTTCCACCACCTGGAACACCTTCATGCGCTCGTGCTGGTAGATGAAATACAGCTCGGCGGCGGCATGCAGCTGGCTCGGCACCACTGAATCGTCGAAATCCGGCTGCACATAGGGGTAGCTGATGTCCTCGAAATCCACCGGGCCCTCGCTGCCGAACCCGATCAGGTCGAGAAAGCCATCACGCCCGTTGCCGTTGGCGGCGCCCTTGAGCAGGTGTTCGAAGCGCTGCTCGAACTGCACCTCGAACTGCTGTCGCTGTTCGGGTGGCAAATTGGCCAGTTGGTCGCGCAAAAAGGTCTCCCACAGGCGCTGAATGACTTCCGTCGTTTGAAAACTCATGGCCGCTCTCCCGGCAGGTTCACCTGGACTTGGTTGGTGCTGCTCTTGCGTTCATCGCCGCCTAGGCATCAGCGGATTCCTCTTCGATCAGCCTGGAGTCGCCGCTGGCCAGTTCGAACAGGCGGTAGACCTGGCCCTGCAGCTTGTTGCGATTGCGCTTGATGTACGCGTCCGCGTCCTTGCCCTGCAGGTTCCTGGCGTAGCCGGCGAGTTCGCCGATGATGCGCTGCGCTTCCGCCTCGTGGATGCTCCCCACGCTGGCGAGCAGGAGCTCGCGCTGCTCTTCCAGCTTCTGCGCGCCGGCCAGGAACTGCCCGGAACGCGCGCCCTCCATCAGCGTCATGCCGAGTTGCTGGACGAGGGCGACGGCGGCCCCCGGGTCCGTGGTCGACAGGTAGGAGCCCGGATCCGGGGAGAGATCTTCCGTCTGAATGATGATGTTCGGGCCTTCGGCCACTTCGTCGCGCTTCAGACCGCTGCGCTCGATACCCCTGACGAACATCTCCGCCGTGGTTTCCAGGGTCGGCGGCATGCCGATGTCCAGCAGGTCGTAGTCGGCTGCCTGTTCGATGGCGGAATCCAGCGCCTCGATGACCTGGTTCAGTTCGGCAGCCTTGCTGTTCAGGCTATTGCCGACGTGCAGCCGCACCGCCGATTTTCCGTGTTTCTTCACGTGCATCATCCAGTCGTTGTTACTGAGCACGATGCCGCGCTTGATCAGGCGCACCAGCACGCCATCGCCATTGAAGATACGCAGGTGGCTGATGCAGCCGGGCGCCATCGTCGCCACCATTTCGCTCCATCTCGACTCCAGGTGGCCGGCGACGGAAAGCTCCTGGAGACGCGCGGCCCGCGGGCCCGTCTCGGCAAGCACGCTGGGGTCCGTGGACCAACTGTCGTCGCTGTAGAAGGTCGGGCGCAGCAGGCCTCGCAGACGCTCCAATCCGGCCTCTATCGGCGTGACCGCCGTGTCGCGGTCGGCCCGCTTGCCACACTGCACTTCAATAAAGGAATTCCCTTTCTCATTGCTCGAAACGACCAACTCAGCCCGCGGCTTGAGCGCGCCGCCGCCATACACGCCGCACTCCAGCAGCGCCGCATCGATGATGTAGCTGTAGGCGGAAGCCCGTTGCTCATGCAGGCCGAAGTCGGCCTCCGGGCGACCAAGGGCGTACAGGTCGATGGCGCGGTCGATATCGTAAAGCACCTTGTCGAGGACGATCTGGCGACTCACCCCATCCCCGTCGCAGGCGCAATCGGCCAGGCAATCCAGGCGATGGGCGAGCAGCGCCCGCTGATGGATGAGCTCCAGCAGGCGGCTTTCGGCGCGCTGGTTATCGCCGTGGGCGCCATACAGACCATAGAGCAGGATCGGCGGCCGGGCGATGCGCAGCAGGCGGAAGCCGCCGGCCGAGTCGAAGGCTTCGGCGAACAGCAGCAGGGCCTCGAGGAAGGCAGTCAGCGACGGCGACTCCGGCGAAACCAGGCTGCGGCTGACCGCCACCAGATGACGGAAGCGCGCCAGATCGATCTGCGCGGTCGAGCCGAGGGCGCGCAGGCCTTCGCTTTCGCCTTGCGAGGCGCGTTGCAGCAGTTCGTCCATCACCCGCGCCAGTTCGTTCTCCACCAGCAGGGCGCGCAGGTCGCCATGGCCACGGTCCTCCAGGGCCTTGAACAGGCGCCGGTAGGCATCCACGCCGCGCGGCCATTCGCTTTGCCCGTAGGCTTCCTGGGTCGAGCCGATCAGGTTGCGCAGTGCGTAGATCACCGCGTCGCGTCGTCCCTGCAGCTCGGAATAAGGCGCCTGGAGCAGGAAGCGGCCGCCGCCGAAGCCGACATGGGCGAGAACTTCACCCATCATCACCAGCAGCACGGCTGCCGCTTCATCCAGGCTCTGGGCGAACTTGCGGTAGTTCAGCGCAATGGACGGCGTCAGCGCGCCGATGAGCCGCGCCAGCCGCGCATAGTCGTTCAACTGCCGACGGATGCCAAAGACCTTGTCGCGCTGGCGGGCATCGAGGGCGAAGCGGGCGGCCTGGTAACCCTCCTTCAGCGCCGAGCGGATGGCCTGCGCCCAGCCACGCAGCTCCGGCACTATGTCCTTGACCAGGACGTTGCTGGTCAGCTCGCGCAGGTCGAGCTCGATGTCGTCGAGCGCCTGCTGCCACTCGGCGTCAGTGGAGGTGGCGGCCGGCATCGCGATGGCGGGCCCTTGGCCACTGGCCTGGTAGGGCAGCCCCTTGGCCTCGGTGGCTATCGCATGGGCACGGGGGTCGCCCTTGTAGCGGTCGAGCAGGGCCGTGGCGATCTGCCGCGGGTCACTCGGGTCGCCCACCTTCAGCTCGCGGCGGATCAGGTTGTCCAGTGCCAGGGTGCGTTGCTGGCTCTCCAGTGCCCCGGCGTTGGTGCCGCTGCCGGCAGGGGAAGCGGCGGTGCTCGAATAAGTGACCATGGTCTACCTCATCTCCTTGATGCAGCGTTAGGCGACAGACAGGGGCTCACGCCGCGCCGCTACGCGTGGACGTGACTTCTCGGTTCGCGGAACGGGTTCGCCGTTCAGGTACGCGGTGACCTGGTCGGCGAGGACGCGTGGAGTGATACGGCCCGACGCCAGCGCATAGGCCGCCGCGCTGACGACATGGCGCGGCGGCAGCGTCAGCCGCGACACCTGGCCCTGCATCAGCAGCTGCGCGCCTTCGGTGATGCGCGCCTGGTCGGCATGGCCGAACGGCAGGATGTCCACCAGTGCGCGCTGGGCCAGGTTGCGCCGGGTCTGGAAGGCGATTTCGTCGACCACCAGCGGAATGGTGCGCGCGGCGCTGCCGAGCAGGCGCGGCGGCAGCCGGTGGAAGCGCTTCGGGTCATAGAAGGTGTTCCACAGCTGCGTCAGTTGGCTGGCGTCGCGCTGGAAGCCGAGCCGGCGCAGCATCTCCGCCAGGATCATGATGCGCAGGTAGCCGGTGGGGTGGGCCCCGGGCCTGTAGGTCAGGACCCGCGGCGCCGGATGTGCGAGAAACTCCGCCATGCCCCAGGCCGCAGCCGGCCCGCCGAGCAGGATCGCCGCCAGGTCGGCGAATATCTCCTTGTGCCAGCGGGCATAGACCGAGGTGATGGCCGGGTCGCGCAACTGGCCGAGCAACCGACGGATCACCGCCTGGCGGTTCTCCTGCCAGATGCCCAGGTCCGCCTGCAGGTTGTGCGCGACTTCGTGCATGAACACGGCCTGCCAGGGCTGATCGCGATCCCACGGGATACGGATCAGCGGAAACGGATTGGCCTCGCCCAACAGGCGCGAGAGCTGCACGCCACGGCGCATGGTCGCCGGCGAATAGCCGTGCTCCATGTAGCACACGGGTTTGAGCAGCGGGCCGTCGAAGATGCGTGGCGCATGCTGGCGGATCGCGTCGTAGCAATCGGCCGCGATGGCATCGTGCGCCGCCAGCGCCGGACCGAAGCTGGTACCGCGCTGGGCGAACACTTCGAAGAACATGCCGAACGCGCGTCGTGCCCGGTCCAGCTCGCGCTCCACCAGCGCGATATCGATCAGTACGCGATTGGCCGGCGCCTGTTCCCAGGTATTGGCCAGGTACCGGTAGCGTCGCTTGATGTTCGCCTCGATAGCGGCCAGGCGCTGGTTCGCGACTTGTACATGGGCAGGCGACGGTGCATAGGGCAGGTCCTGGGCACGCAGGCCGACGAAGGCATTGTCGATGCGCGCCAGCCGTGACAGGCGTGCCGACAAACCCAAGACCTTGGTGCGCAGGAATTTCCGCATGTCCATGACCGCCGCCTCCTTGCCGTGCTCCGTTCAACGCCCGATATGGATGGTCACCGGGCCACGAATCCGCAGGTGACGATGGGCGCAGTGCGGACAAACGCCACCCGCCGCGCGCGTGGTCGCCCGCGTGGCGCCGCGGGT
>NZ_SSOJ01000145.1:0-15855 GCF_029871205.1 Pseudomonas sp. BN417
GTTCGGAAGCACCGCTTCCGGTGCCGATGAGCGCCTGAGCGCGAAGCGATCAGGCCGGGGCGCCGGGCGGGGGCCGGGGGAGAGGGCAGCATCCGGCTGCACGGCGCCAATCAATGGCGATCAGACAATCTTGCCAATCCAGCGCGAATCCAATGCCTCCCCGAAAAGCCGCGAAGAACCTTTTTTGTGGCGCAGTACACCCCTGGGGAGGCTAAAGCCAATCCATTCTTGTTCCTGATGTTGACGATGGGCCAGGGAAATCCGTTCAAGCCTCCGTCTGCGCCTTGAGGAACAGCGAAAACAACTCCTGCGGCGACTTGATGTTCAGCTTGGCGTAGATATGCCTGCGGTGGACCTTCACCGTCTCCGCCGAGATGGCCAACTTGCCGGCCACTTCCTTGTTGGAGCAGCCGCTGAGAATCAGCCGGATCACGTCCAGTTCGCGGGCGGTCAGCGGCGTACCGAGGCGCTCCATGGCCTCTTCCAGGTTGTCCTGCCAGCGGGGTGCCTGGCGGGGCGCGCTTTCCGCCATCGCCCCCTCGAAGAACATGCGCTGACGCATCAGCCCCACCACCCAGGGGCGGATCATCTCCAACAGCGAAACCTGCTCCGGCAAGAAGCGCTGGCGGCTCCCCAGCGAGAGGCACAGCGTGCGTGCCTCGTCGAGCTGCACGTTGTACTGCACCTCGTCCTGCTCCACGTAGTGGGTGAAGTAGAGCTCGTAGTACTCCGTGTCCTTGAAGCGTTCCGGCGCCACGTCAGCCAGGCGGAAAAGCCCGGTGGCCGGCCGTTCCCGATTGGCGATGTAGAAGGGGTCGAGCAGGTACAAGCCCTTGATGTAGTCGTGGAACAACGGGTCCGGCCCGTCTCCCTCGTATGGGCTCTCGGCGAACGCGTACGGGCGTCCGTCGCTGAACAACAGCACCGCCCAGGTATCGACCGCCACGTACTCGCCTATCAAGCGGTTCAGCGCCCGCCAGAAATCCGCTTTGTCCAGATGCTCGATCAACTGGCCGGCAGAGCGGTGCCAGGCCATGTCCTGGAGCGTTGGCGTCATGCATGTACCCCCTGGGGTTAATCACTCGACGGGATAGGAACTTCGTGGGGAAAACGCATACTTGCATCGACCTTTTGCAAAAGTCACTCACTTCCTGGCCAGGAATCAGCTCGACAACAAGGTCTGACAATGAAGCTCGAACTCGTACAGCTGGCGGGGCGCGACGGAGATACCGCCTACAACCTGCAACGCACCCTGGACGCCATTGCCCAATGCGCGCCCGATAGCGACATCGTGGTATTTCCCGAAGCGCAGATCACCGGTTTTCTCAATCACCGGAACATCGCGGAACGGGCCGAGCCCCTCGACGGCCCGAGCGTCCAGGCCATCCTGCGGGCGTCGCGTGAACGCGACGTGGCGGTGGTGGCAGGCCTGATCGAGAACGCTGGCGGGCAGTACTACAACACCACGGTGTTCGTAACCCCCGAAGGCATCGCCCTCAGCTACCGCAAGACCCACCTCTGGGTTTCCGAGCCGGGTCTGGTGCTGCCGGGCGACCGTTACGCCACCGTGGAATGGCGCGGTGTGCGCATCGGCCTGCTGATCTGCTACGACACCGAATTCCCGGAGACCGCGCGAGCCGTGGCGGCCCTTGGCGCCGAACTGATCCTCGTCACCGATGGCAACATGGAGCCCTACGGCCACGTGCATCGCACCTCCGTCAGCGCCCGTGCGCAGGAGAACCAGGTATTCGCCGTGGTGGTGAACCGTGTCGGGGATGGCGATGACGACATGGTCTTCGCCGGTGGCAGCGCAGTAGTCGACCCCTGCGGCCATGTGCTTCTGGAAGCCGGTCGCCAGGAATGCCGCCATGTGATCGACCTGGACATGGCGCAGCTCGCTGAAGCCCGTACCGTATACGACTACCAGGCGGACCAGCGCTTCCAACTGCCGGGCGAACGCATCGAGCATCCCGATGGCCGGCGTGAGCTGCTGATTCCCTGAGCGTGCCCGGGCTTCGCCCGTGGCCGCCGGTAGCGATAGCGATCCATCCATAACAACAATCCAGCAACAGACAGCTGATTGCTCGTACGCCGTAATTGGCAATCAGCCAGGAGCATCCCATGACATTCTCGCGTTTACTGAAGTTCGGTCTGGCGTCTCTGTTCGGCATGAGCCTCAACGCCGCGTGGGCGGAAACACCCAGCGTGCACCTGTACAACTGGTCCGACTTCCTTGCACCGGAAACCGCCAAGGAATTCCAGGCAGACACCGGTACCGCGCTGATCTGGGATGCCTTCGACAATGCCGAGGTGATGGAAAGCAAGCTGATGGCCGGGCGCAGCGGCTACGACGTGGTGATGGTGCCGGACGATCTGATCCCCAACCTTTCCAAGGCGGGAGTCCTCCAGGAGCTGGATCGCGGGCGCCTCGGCAACTGGTCGCACCTGGACCCGGAAGTCCTGAAAAAGCTGCAGGTGAACGATCCGGGCAACCGTTACGCCGTCCCCTATGTGTGGGGCACCACCGGCATCGGTTATGACACCGTCAAGGTCGAGAAGCTGCTGGGGCCTGATGCGCCGGTCGACTCCTGGGACCTGATCTTCAAGGAAGAGAACATCTCCAGGCTCAGCCAGTGCGGCGTGGCCATGCTCGATGCGCCCGTGGAGATCGTGCCGATCGCGCTGCACTACCTGGGCCTGCCGTCGAACAGCAAGAGCGCCGAGGACTACAAGAAGGCCGAGGCGCTATTGCGCAAGATCCGTCCTTACATCCGCTATTTCGATTCCTCCAAGTTCACCACCGACCTCGCCAATGGAGACATCTGCGTCGTGGTGGCCTGGGGTGGTTCGGTCCTCAACGCCAAGACCAACGCGGACCGTGCCAACAATGGCGTCAAGCTGGCCTACAGCATCCCGCGCGAAGGCGCGCCCGTATGGTTCGAGAACATGGTGCTGCTCAAGGACGCCCCCCATCCGCAGCAGGGTTATGACTTCATCGACTACATGCTGCGCCCGGAGATCATCGCCAAGAGCGCCAACTACGTTTCCTACCCCAGTGGCAACAAGGACGCCTCGGCCTTCATCGACCCGCAGCTGCGGGACAACCCGAGCGTGTACCCGTCCCGGGAAGTCATGGACACGCTGTTCCCGCTCGAAACGCTGCCGCTCAAGCTGGAGCGCGTGCGTACCCGAGTCTGGAGCAAGGTGAAGAGCGGCACCTGAGTGCCGCCGCGCCCACTTCTTCCCGCAACAGGAATCCGATTGACCGGAGTTGCCATGACTCGCCCCGCAGACCTGATCATCACCCACGCCGACATTCACACCATGGACCCGAGCCTGCCCAGGGCCGAAGCCATCGCCGTGCATGAAGGCCGCATCGTCGCCCTGGGCGATAACGCCGACATCGAACGCATGGCCGGTGCCGGTACGCGCCGCATCGACGCGCAAGGGCGCCTGATGCTGCCCGGGCTGCAGGACACCCATGTGCACTTCCAGCTGAGCAGCGCCGACCTCTACCACAATGCATCGCTGTACGCCGCCACCAACCGCGACGAGCTGCTCGCCACCATTCGCGAGTTCGCCGAGCGCCACCCGAACAAGGCCTGGATTCGCGGCGTCGGCTTCTCCTCCAGCCTGTTCAGCCCGGACGAACTGACCAAGGAACTGCTGGACAGCGTGACCGGCGGCCGCCCGGCGCTCATGCTGGCCAGCGACTATCACAACGGCTGGGCCAACAGCGCCGCCTTCGAGATCGCCGGGGTCAAACCCGACAGTCCCGAACCGGAGAATGGCAGCTATGTGCGCAAGGCCGACGGCACGCCCAAGGGCTGGCTGCTGGAAGATGCCATCTGGGCGATGAACCGCATCGCCCCCGGCTACACGGACGACGAATACCTGGAGGCGATGAAGCACTACAGCAAAGCGTTCAACCGCCGTGGCATTACCGGCGTGCTGGATGCCATGGTCAGCCGCAACTACATGAAGAACTACCAGGCCTCCTTTGATCGTGGCGACCTGACCCTGCGGGTCCGCGCCACCTCGAAGATCTTTGCCCACAAGCCATTGGACGAGCAGCTCCGCGAGCTCCAGGACTTGCGCGAGACCTACCGTGGCGACCGGGTCTGCCTGCATTCGGCCAAGTTCTTCCTCGATGGCGTGCTGGAAAGCGGTACCGCGGTGTTCCTCGAACCGCGCAGCGACACGGGCGGGAACGCCGAGCTGATGTTCACCCAGGAACAGATCAACCGGTACTTCGCGGCGTTCGACCGGGAGAAGTTCCAGTTGCACGTACACACCATCGGCGACGGCGCCGTGCGTGCCGCCGTGGACGGGATCGAATACGCCCGGCAGCAGAACGGCACGTGGGACTCGCGCCACCAGTTGGCCCACCTGCAGGTGGTGGACCCGGCGGATATTCCCCGCTTCAAGTCCCTGGACATCCTGGCCAACTTCCAACCCCTGTGGGCACAACCGCAACCCGAAGCCGATGCCATCGCCGAAGCCATGCTTGGTCCCGTGCGCAGCCAGTGGATCTTCCCCATCGGTGCCTTCGTGCGCACAGGCGTGACCTGCATGATGAGCAGCGACTGGGGCGTCAGCACCTACGATCCATTCCAGATCCTGCAGTCGGCCGTTACCCGGCAGAACGCCGACGCTGGCCCCGACGGTCCCGTGCATAACCCGCAGCACCGCATCAGCATCGAGGATGCACTGCGCGGCTACACCCTCAATGCCGCCCACGCCGCCTGGCGTGACGACTGCACCGGCAGCCTCAGCGCCGGCAAGTACGCGGACCTGATCGTGCTCGACCGCAACCTGTTCGAGATCTCGCCCTACGAAATTGGCCAGACCCAGGTGTTGCTGACCCTCCTTGAAGGGCAGGAAGTACACCGTGACCCGGGCTTCGCCTGAACGGGAAAACGGCTCCCTGATCGGCTATCTGTTCAGTTCGTACGCGCACATATTGACCGTCGTGGCCAGGTTCAGCGATTCAATGGCGCCACAACCGGGAATCGTAAAAGGTTGGGCGTTGAGTGAGAGCAGTTGTTCGCGGGGTACGCCGCGTGCCTCGTTGCCGAACAGATAACAATCAAAAGTTTTAAAGCTGGGGGATTGCAAGCTGTCGCCATTCATATCCAGGCAGGCGATGCGCTCAAAGCGCGTGCGCAAGGAATCCAGTTCCACATCCAACTCCATGGGCGTATGGAAAATGGCGCCCATGCTGGAGCGCACGACCTTGGGGTTGTACGGATCAACGCTGCCGGGACTGAGCAGGCAGCGAAAATTACCGAACCACGCCAGCGTGCGCAGGATGGTGCCGAGATTGCCCGGGTCCTGGATTTCATGCAGGTAAATGGCGCGCTCGTTATTGGCGGGGGCAGCAGCCTGGGCTGCAGCAGTCGGCATCGGCACCAGCGCAATGATGCCCTGCGGTGTCTTGGTGTCGGCGATCTGCGCCATCTGGCGGTCGTTGATCACATGGGTTTCGAACGGGCTTTGCCAGTGCTCGTAGGCGCCGGTTACATACAGCTGACTGCTCTGTAGCAGCGGATTCTGCAAGGCCGCTTTTTGTAGTTCCAGCAACAGATGCTCGCCCTCCACCAGAAAATAACCGAACTCGGCCCGGTATTTTTTCTGGTGAAGTTTTTTAATGTCATCGAGTTTCATCAATGCGGCGCTCAGTTGGTCTGCACTTCAGTCTTTTTCATTTCAGACAGAAGCGACTTGGCCAGCGCTTCGGCGACCTTGATGCCATCCACCCCCGCCGACAAAATGCCACCCGCATAACCGGCGCCTTCACCGGCCGGATACAGGCCTCGCAGATTGAGGCTTTGCAATGTCTCGTTGTCGCGGGTGATACGGACCGGGGAGGAGGTGCGGGTTTCGATACCAGTGAGCACCGCGTCATCGCGATCAAAACCACGTATCTGCTTGCCAAATGCCGGCAGCGCCTCGCGGATGGCCTCGATCGCATACTCCGGCAGCGAGGGCGCAAGATCGCCCAGGCGCACGCCGGGTTTGTAGGAGGGTTCCACCTCGCCAAATTCGGATGACGGCACCCCGCGAATGAAGTCGCCCACCAATTGCGCGGGCGCACAGTAATCGCTGCCGCCCAACTCATAGGCGCGGGATTCCAGGCGCTCCTGCAACTCCACTCCGGCCAGCGGGCCGCCCGGGAAATCCTGCTCCGGGTTGATGCCGACGACAATGCCGGCATTCGCATTGCGTTCGTTGCGGGAGTACTGGCTCATGCCGTTGGTAACGACGCGCCCCGGCTCGGACGTGGCCGCCACCACAGTGCCGCCGGGGCACATGCAGAAGCTGTAGACGGCGCGGCCATTCTTGGCGTGATGCACCAGTTTGTAGTCGGCGGCGCCGAGCTCCGGATGGCCGGCGTATTTGCCCAGGCGGGCCTGGTCGATCAGGCCTTGCGGGTGTTCGATGCGGAAACCCACGGCAAAGGGTTTGGCCTCGATGAACACGCCCTGCCGGTGCAGCATGCGGAAGGTATCGCGGGAGCTGTGGCCCAGCGCCAACACGACATGGCGACTGCGGATTGTTTCGCCGCTGGCCAGCACCACACCCTCGAGCTGGCCATCGTTGATCAGCAGATCGGTAACCTTGCTTTCGAATCGCACCTCGCCGCCGAGGGCGATGATCTCCTCGCGCATGGTGGATACCACGCCGGTGAGGCGGAAGGTACCGATATGCGGCTTGCTCACGTACATGATCTCGTCCGGAGCGCCGGCACGGACGAACTCGTGCATCACCTTGCGGGCGTAGAACTTGGGATCCTTGATCTGGCTGTAGAGCTTGCCATCGGAGAACAGGCCGGCACCACCCTCGCCGAACTGCACGTTGGATTCCGGGGTCAGGACCTTCTTGCGCCACAGCGCCCAGGTGTCCTTGGTGCGGGCGCGCACATCCTTGCCGCGCTCCAGCACGATGGGCTTGAACCCCATCTGCGCGAGCAGCAGCGCCGCGAACAAGCCACAGGGGCCAAAGCCCACGACCAGCGGCCGCTCGCTCAGATCGGCCGGCGCTTGCCCGACTGGGTAGTAGTGGGTGTCCGGGGCCGGGCGGATATTGTGGTCATCGGCAAAGCGCGCCAGAATCGCCGCCTCGTCGCGGGCCTCCAGATCGATGATGTAGATGAACAGAATGACGCTGTTCTTCTTGCGGGCATCGTAGCTGCGCTTGAACACAGTGAAGTTCAGCAGATCGGCGTCGCTGATACCCAGGCGTTTGACGATGGCCTTGCGCAATTCATCGGCGGAGTGATCGAGGGGCAGAGACAGTTCGTTGATGCGAATCATGGCGGTAATCCTGGCCGGTGAATCCGGCAAAGGAAGCAACAGAAGAAAGAGGTAAGGCGCGAATTGTACCCGCCGCCGCCCACCTCTGTCAGGTCTGGCCTGATGGCTCTCCGGAAGGCGCCGTGCTGGTCGTCGCGGTGCCATCCCTGCCCCGCGGATAAAACCTGCGTCGTGTTATCGGCTTATAATTGCCGCCGCTTTGCGCCCAACAGCTTCCCCCCTGTTGCATACATTGGCCCGCTCCTCACATTGATTCTCCGTGGTTGGCTCTATCATGAAACGATCCAAAAGCAGCCGCCGCTGGCTGGATGAACACGTCAACGATCCCTACGTCAAACAGGCTCAGAAGGATGGCTTGCGCTCCCGCTCCAGCTACAAGCTGATCGAGCTGAACGAGAAGGACAAGCTGATACGCCCCGGCATGCTGGTCATGGATCTTGGCTCCGCCCCCGGCGGCTGGTCGCAGGTGGCCGGTGGTCTCGTGGGCGAGAAGGGACGGGTTCTGGCCACCGACATCCTGCCGATGGATGGGCTGGACAACGTCGACTTCATTCAGGGCGACTTCACCGACGACGCCGTGTTCCAGCAGATTCTCGACAAGCTCGCCGGCAGGCAGCCCGACCTGATCGTCTCCGACATAGCCCCCAATATCAGCGGCGTCGCTGCCGCCGACCAGGCGTCCTCGATGTACCTGGTCGAACTCACCCTCGATATGGTCCGGCAAGTGCTCAAGCCCAATGGCAACTATGTGGTCAAGGTCTTCCAGGGCGAAGGCTCCGACGAATTCCTGAAGGACGTTCGCACCTCGTTCGAAAAGGTGGTGATCCGCAAGCCAGAGGCGTCGCGGCCGCGGTCGAGGGAGGTCTATCTGGTGGCGAAGGGGTTCAAGGGATAAGTCGCCCGCAGCGCCAACAGAACACCGAAACTCACCAACAGGCCTCCGAAGACCCGGTCGATCCAGTGCCGCGCAGCCAGCAGCTTCTCGCGCACAGGGCCAGCCGAGAAGCACAGCGCCACCAGGCTGAACCAGCCAATGTGAGCCACGGCAATGAAACCGCCATAAGCAACCTGCGTGACTAATGCCGTGTCCGGTCTCACCACCTGCATGAACAGACTGACGATGAACACAGATGTCTTGGGATTGAGTGCATTCGTGAGAAAGCCCGTACGCAACGCCGCGATGTCCGAGAGAGCTGCCGCCGGAGTGTCCAATTGGTCGGTCGCTGGTTTGGCACGAAGCATTTTCACGCCGAGATAGACGAGGTAGGCGGCCCCAGCCAGCTCCAGTGCGTTGAACAACCACAGCGACTGCTGAAGCAGCAAGCCCAAGCCGAGTAGCGTGTAGCTGACATGGACCAGCACTCCCAGGCCAATACCGACGGCCGTAAGCACCCCGGCCCGCCGTGACAGGAGCAGACCATTGCGGGAGACCATGGCGAAATCCGGTCCCGGACTGATGCAGGCAAGTAGCGTTATGCTGATTACAGCTATCCATTCGCTCATGGGCGTACCTTGCTGTAGATGAGTGATGACCTGGCAATTATCCTGGGCTTGGGCGTAGGCGGTTAACGATGATTTCTGAAAATAATAGTGAGTTGGACTCACTAACTCGCAACGCCCGTTTGCCCTCGCTGCTAGCCCTGCGCTGTTTCGAGGCAGCAGCGCGCCTGGGGAATTTCAGTCGCGCTGCTACAGAGCTGCACCTAACTCCGAGCGCCATTAGCCGCTCAGTGCGCTTGCTTGAGGATGACTTGGGCGTTGCGCTGTTCGAGCGCCGACGCCGGCGAGTGTTCTTGACGCAAGCAGGCGAGCGGCTGGCAAAGGCGGTCGGTGACGGCCTCGGCCTGATGGGTCAGGCCGTCAATGAGCTGCGGGAAAAAAGCCGGCGCTCTCGTCAGCGCGTGCTCTCGTGCGAGCCGACACTGTTGATGCGTTGGCTAATCCCCCGATGGGGGGAGTTCCAGGCGCGGCATCCAGGGCACGAGATCCACTTGGTTGCTGGTGGAGGGATGTTTTCCTTCGACCAGGGCATTGATGTAGCCATCCGCCGCGACGACGCCCCATGGCCCGAGCACTACCATGTCGAGACGCTGTTTCCAGAGCGAGTCGGCCCAGTGTGTCGTCCGGATAAAATCTCCGAGTGGTTCACTAGCCGCGGCGCACGCCTTCGCTCCAAGGCCCCCGTACTGGAGACCAAGACCAGGCCCCGAGCCTGGCGGGAGTGGGCTGATGCTGCTGGCCAGCCACCGCCGACACAAACAGCACAAGCCTTCGAACATTTCTACTTCAGCTTGCAGGCCGCTGTCGCCGGCCTAGGTGTGGCGATAGGCCCTTGGCACCTGGTATGCGACGACTTTCAGAGCGGCATCCTGGCAGCTCCACTTGGTTTCGTTGAAGACGGCTCACGCTATTGCCTGCTTTTCCCTGAAGCGCCGCAATCAGGCAGTCTAGAAATGGACTTGCTGGAGTGGTTACGAATGGCAGGCTGAGTTAGATCCGCAGCCAAAAGCAATGGGATGGACTCCCCCTCACTTCGGCATCTCGAGTGAGCCAGCGAATTGAGCTGCTAGGGAAATGGCTTCAAACGGGCCATGACAAAGACTAAAAAAAGCCCGGAGAATCCGGGCCAAGGGTTGCGCTGAAAACTGGAGCTTCCGTTGTCGAATACACCGCAACGTAACGCCGGCATCCATCTCGAAAGATCTAGGCAAGGAAGTCGGGCTTAGAGCCCCAAATAAGCCATGATTTCCCGCTGGGCAGGCTCGCCATTAAATGTAGTGACGCCATCGACCCACTTCGCCACTACCTCTGGATGATCCTTCAACCAAGCCTTCGTGACCTCCATTGGATCTTCCTTCTTCACGACCCGGGCCATGATCTCATCTTCCATGGAAACTTCGAACTTCAGATTGTCGAGCAGTTTCGCGACGTTCGGGCAACGTTCTTGATAGCCGTTTGCAACGACAGTATAGACTTCGGCCGACCCATAATCTGGACCGAACTCCTTATCGCCTCCGGACAGGTACTGGATCTTGTAGGTCAAGTTCATTGGATGTGGCTCCCAGCCGAGAAACACAATCCACTCATTGCGGGAAACTGCACGTTGAACTGACACCAGCATGCCGGCTTCGCTGGACTCGATTAGTTTAAAGTCGCCTAGTTTGTGCTCATTCCCTTTAATCATCTTTTGAATGACTACGTTTGCATCGTCACCTGGCTCAATTCCGTAAATTCTTCCGCCAAGCTTATCCTTGAACTTTGCAATGTCATCGAAGCTGCGTAAACCGCCTTCATAGGCGTAACTTGGCACGGCCAGTGTGAATTTGGCACCTGTCAAATTCGGTGTCGGCAGTTGTGTCACGGATTTCGAATCAAGATAAGGTTTGGCATTCGAATCTTGCGACGGCTTCCAATAGCCAAGGTAAATGTCAATATTCTTGCGCCTCAGACCGGCCCAGGCGAGAGGAATCGAGAGCGTGACATCGGTGGGCTTATATCCGAGCCCTGAAAGTATGTTCTTTGCAAGCGCCGTCGTTGATTCGAGATCCGCCCATCCAATTTTTGCGAATCGAGGAGACATACAACTCGTCGGCTCTTTTGCTTGAACAGCAAAAGACATAATTGCTGCCAACGCACAACCACAACGAAATGCAAGCTTCATCATTGGAAACTCCACGTGATCTCAAATATGTTGAATAGAACCAAAGGCCCGTACGTCACTCAACTCCTTCTGGATGTTCTGCGAACGACAGAGCCACCAGTAGACCAGGGCCGAGGCGGCAAGCCCGATTGGCATGCTGATATCAGCGCCATCTAATTTTTCAGACACGTACCCCATGTAGAGACCGGTATTGGAGAAAGGCAGCATGACCACGAACCCAACAATGTAGGCACCAATTCCGCGCCAGTTCCATTTCCCGTACATGCCGTTCGGGTTGAATATTTCCTTGATCGAGTATTCCCCATGGCGGACGCCATAGAAATCAACCAGATTGATTGCAGTCCACGGGGTGAACAAATAAAGCAGAATCGCCAGGAAGTCGCCAAACTCCTTAACAAAGTCAGCGGACGCAGTTAATGCAATAAACATTGCAGAACCACCTACGACCAACATGGCGATGATACGTTTGAGAAGCGTGGATTTTTGGGTTCTTATCGTATCGATGATGCTAAGCAAGGTAATTGAAGCACCATAGAAGTTTTGCGCTGCGCTGGTAATCAGAATCAGCACCGAGATGATCACGAGAGTCTCGCCGAACCCTGGAAAAACCATGTTTCCCAGCATGACCAGGCCGGCAGCCAGATTCTGGCCGGGGCTGAGCGCCGCGGCTATGGCACCGATCAGCATCATCCAAACGCCGCC
This sequence comes from Pseudomonas sp. BN417, assembly GCF_029871205.1. Taxonomy (GTDB): domain Bacteria; phylum Pseudomonadota; class Gammaproteobacteria; order Pseudomonadales; family Pseudomonadaceae; genus Metapseudomonas. Next base: position 11,680 of record NZ_SSOJ01000145.1, read on the forward strand.
AATCATGGCGCCCATGTATGTCCACCAGAACGAGGCGCGCACACTGACGTTGGCGGGCAAGTAGCGGGAATAGTCGGAGACGTAGATGGCCCAGCTCAGTTGGTAGGCGGCTGCAACGAAGAACTGGGCCAGAAAGGCATTGAGTTTAAACTCGCCAAAGGACAGCTGATTGGCCGGAAGCTCCATGGACAGGAGCAGACCGAAGGTAAGCACCAGCATCAGTGCGACCATCAGGCAGGCCAGGCCTCGCTGTACCTTGTGGAAGGAGTTGTATCCGGCAACCGCCATGATGATCGCCAGCAGGGAAAAGACCATCGCCGACCCGTTTTCGGAGACGCCGAGCAGTTCATGCAAGGTTTGCCCTACGAGTAGCTGGTTGAAGGCGTTGTATCCGACATAAGTAACGATGGCCACCAGGTAGACGAGCAGGGCACCGAAATAGCCAAATTGGGGGCGGGACTGAATGAGTTGGGGCAGTCCCATCTGCGGACCCTGAGTGGAGTGCCCGGCCATGAATAAGGTGCCGAAAGCGCAACCGAGAATGATGGCGATGGCGGACCACAACAGATTGGCGCCCATGCCGATCCCGATGATACCCACGGCCAGGGTCGTCAGCTGTGCTCCACCGCAGAACCAGATCGGCCACAGGTGCCAGGCCTTGCCATGGCGTTCCGATAAAGGAACGTGGTCAATGGAGCGTACTTCCAGATTAAAGCGTACTGCCGGTGAGGAGGTTTCTTTGGCTAACATGATCGTCGTACCTATATTTCTTGTCGTAGTACATTTGTTAGGCAGAAGAGCAAATAAACTAAGTGGTGTTTAGGCCGCAGGCTTTTAAATTGCCGATGGCAAATTGAATTTCCATTTCAAGGTGAACTCCTCATGCCACTGGCGATCGGACCCCACTTTCAGCTTGTTTGCCGATTTGGAAGCTCGTACAGGAACGCCAACGCGCCCACATAGTAACTGGTTGAAATCAGGCAAAGCTTCCGCTGTCGAATCCTAAGTTTCATGAGCGCCCATTCATTTCATCGAATTTACCTCTCTCTAAATCTTGAAATATCTTTGATGCGGGTACAGCGCACCGCTATTGGTGAATAAGCCTTATGCTCATTCATCCCATTAGTTCATTGCGTCCTGCGTATGGTTTTTTGACTAGCTCTCGCTGAACCGTCCGAGCCGGGAGATCAGTTTCTGAAGTTCAGTTCTTTGACTGGTAGATAATTTTTGAGGAAAAACTCTTTTCAATTTCATTGGCCAATCTGAGAATCGTTTCCTCATCGCCAAATCTGCCGACTATTTGTAGTCCGATCGGCAGCCCATCAGCCATAATGCCGACCGGCAAACTAATGGCCGGTTGTCCCGTCAGGTTGAAGATTTCGGTGAAGGGTGAGAAGGCATACGCATTCTCGTACCAGACATTCAGCTTCTTCTCTCCGGATGCTGTGAATCCACCGATCAAGGGTGGTGCAAGGGCCACGGTAGGCGTGATCAGCACATCGACTTCTTCGAACCAGGTCGCAATACGACGTGAGACGCGGTTTTGCACCGATCTCGCGTTATGCACATCGAGAGCGGAGCGGCAGGTCGATTGCTTGTACATTTCGTAGGTGATCCATTCGACATCACCTTCGGCTATGGGGCGGCCCAGAGCTGCCGCCTGATGCGTCATCAGGGCTTCGATTTCCAGCTGCCAGAACACGGCTGCGGCATCGCCTGCACCCGTAAGGTCCGGCCAGTCGAAGTCCCGCAGCTTGTGGCCTTCCGAGCCGAGGAAGTCCACGACATGGAGAACTGCGTTACGAATGGACTCGTCTATTTCCGTCCCGTCGGGACGTGTGCAGCTGAAGGCTATTTTCAACGAGGGAGACGCCTTGTTCAGGCTCTCGAGCCAGGAGGCCGGCGCAGGTGGGGCAGCATAAGGCGCGCCAGACTCGTAACCGGCCAGTACGTCCAGCAACAAGGCAGTGTCGCGGACCGTCCTGGTCAGCACGTGTTCGCTATCAAGACCACCGACGAACTCCCCCACGTGGGGACCGACCGGGTTGCGTCCACGACTGGGTTTCAGTCCCACCACACCGCAGACTGATGCTGGAACGCGGATCGAACCGCCACAGTCGGTACCGTGAGCCACGGGCACCATGCCGGCTCCTACTGCGCAGGCCGAGCCGCCACTAGAACCGCCGGAAGCGTACTTGGGGTTCCTGGGGTTTCGACAGGGACCGAAGTATTCGGGCTCGGTGACAAAATCCCCTGCAAATTCCGGCGTCTTGGCCTTTCCAAGGATGATTGCGCCGGCATTGCGCATACGCCCGACGAGTTCGCTATCAGCCTCCGCCGCAGGAGCATCCTTGTACAAGCGAGAACCGTGTCTGGTGGCGAATCCACGGACATCGATATTGGTGTCCTTTATCAATACAGGCAGTCCCGCCAGTGCGCCTTGCCTATGGCTTCTGGCTGCCTGGCGGGCGCCTTCGGCATTGATGGACACGACTGCCCCCAGCTCGTGGTCCTGGGCTTCGATTTCGTTGATCGCCAGGTCGACCAGTTCCAGGGCGGTGACTTCTCCCGCCTCTACCAGCTGAACAAGGCTTACCGCATCGAAGCTCTTATATTCATCGCTATTCATGTCTACACCGTCAGGTCATAACCAAGGATGTTGTTGAGGAACTCATAAGCCAGGCGTCGGGAGTCACCGATTGTTTCCGGAGTTGGGTCCACCGCTGCCCGCAGCCACAGGCCGTCGATGAAAACCGCAATCATCTGTGCCTTATATCGAGCCGTGGTCTTGTCCATGCTTTTCGCCAGGGCATGGAAAAGCAGCGAGTGGCTGCGGCGAGCCACAATGTTCTGAATTCGCTGGAACTGTTGCGATTGCGGGACCTGGGCCCAGAAGGCCAGCCAGGCGGCGACGTTCTCGCGTGTCAGGTTCAATGCACTGACGTTGCCTTCGACGAAGGCCTGGACCCGTTCGGAAGGCGTTCTGGATTGACGAAGATGATTGAAGATCTCGGCGTTGATCCGCTTGTTCAGCTCCCGCAGGGTCGCTTCAAGCAGCGCGTTCTTGTCCGAGAAATAGTGATGCACTATCCCGTTGGACATCCCCGATCTCGCGCTCACTTGCGCCATGCTCGTGCCGGCAAGGCCCTGCTCGCCGATTAGCGAGAGCGTGGCCTCCACCAACTGCTTCTTGCGTATTTCCTGCATTCCTACCTTAGGCATGGCGTGGTCTCTTTTTTTCATTGGTCACTCAATGAAAAAAAATTAGCATCCGTTTTGCCACTGATGCAAGGAAAAATCTGCGTGTCGGCAACCGCCTTAGGCAGAGGGGAGGTATCGCAGCCGGTAGAGGGCCGGACTAGAGCGGATCAGATTGGAAGGCTGGGCGGGCCAGCAGATAAAAGGCATGGGCGTAGTTGCCGAGCTGCCCATGGAGCAGCCCTTGTCCTAAGGAGCTTGATGGTGTGATTTGGGGCCGCGAGTCACCGAGCCCGTCGCACAGAGGCGAATCCATTTATCGGTGGTCGCCGAGACGCTGGTGACGACTCTCAGTAATCACCAGACGCATGGCCGCTTGTGACCGAAGACAGTCCCCCTGTCATCAATCGACCAAGCCTTCGGATGGCTACCTGTGAGCGCATCTCTACCCGCAATGGAGCAAATGTCCTGATTTTGGCCGAAATCTGCCGGTTCCCACTGGCAGCTTCGTGTCGTTAGCGAGCTTCCGCGTAGCGTGAAACGCCTTGTCGGCAGCCATCTTCCCGTGCCCAAGAGGCAAAAATGGAAAACAATAAATAACGTTATAAATCAATAAGTTATCTGATAATTAATTATTAGGATCATTCAGGTACAACGACGGCGAGACCACGATCCAAATCAAGCCGAAGCTCCGACTGGTTTGTCTTGTGGGGCGAATTCATTGGCTATGCCTGCATTAAGTGTTGCTAGAACGTCCAGAGCCGAGTTGCTTATCGAGTGGGCTGCGAGTTTCTGTTTCGCCTCCCGGCGAGTCTCTTTTTTCAGTCGTCGGAATGCCGCCCACAAAAAAGAAACCAAAAACGCTTGCCCCTGCATCCGGGTTCGGCTGCGCCGAACTCCCCTCGCTCCATCATTGCTCCGGGGGCACGGCGTGAGGGGCCATCCATGGCCCCGCACGCCTCTCGCGGCATCCATGCC